>SVFM01000003.1 GCA_015056865.1 Lachnospiraceae bacterium | reverse complement strand
TAAGATGGGGCATTTCTCCTTCAGTCCTTCATTCATGCCGGGATTGATGTTCAGCACCGTCACCTTCAGCTCCAGGGACGGATCTCTGGATGGGATCTCGTAAGCATCCGACAGTTTCAGTTCCAGCTGCTCCGGCATCTGCTCACGGCCGTTATAAAAGACCACAAACTGGGGAGCGGGGATCTTGATCTGTTTGGTACTGTACACCGATCGGTCCCGGTATTCCTTTTGCAAAAGATCCGCTATGTAAAACAGATCCCGCAGGGGCATGTTGGGATTTACGGTGGACTGGTGTTCGTATAGATTCATCTGCTGGGCGATCACAAAGGAGATGTCATTTTTCATGCCCATGTAGATCGCATTCTCCAAGGTGTTGTAGCGCAGCTGGCCTGTGTCCCGGTAGTTTGTTCCGTTCAGGCTGTTATACAGTGTCAGGGCATACTCCGGCCTGCCAAACAGGAAACGAAACACCGTATCCTTGTGTTTTTTCTGTATTTTCTTGTTCATCTAACCTCCTGTGGCGCAGGAGGTTCAGCCATGGCCCTGAAACTCCTGCTTTCTTGTTTGGGATAAAAGCATTGATTTCAGATAGCCGATCGGCTGAGAATGATATGCACGCGGGTGCATCAGAATGTCAGAAATATGCTTTTTGTGTTATTTTAAGTGCCTCTTCTCTGCAAAGACCGCAGCACTCCATGAGTTTTTCCACGGTCTGTTCCCGGCTGCAGCCGAATTCCTTGCACAGTGACAATGTCGTTGAAAGATGCTTTTTTAGTTCCTCTTCACGGCCTCGTCGTTCGCCGATTTGTTGCCCGATTTGTTGCCCGATCTCACGCTCTTCTGCCCGGATCATTTCCAATTCTTTTTCTTCGTCATACTCGTATATACTCAGCATGGTTACCTCCGATCTCTGCTCCCGCAGAAAGTCTTTCAGTATGTTCTCCCGGATGCATTCTTCCACTGCCAGCTCCACCGCTTCCTCCGGTTCCATCTGCCCGGCATGGGTCCGCACCTTCTCCACAAAACTCACATATTCCTTTAAGATGGGGCATTTCTCCTTCAGTCCTTCATTCATGCCGGGATTGATGTTCAGCACCGTCACCTTCAGCTCCAGGGACGGATCTCTGGATGGGATCTCGTAAGCATCCGACAGTTTCAGTTCCAGCCGCTCCGGCATCTGCTCACGGCCGTTATAAAAGACCACAAACTGGGGAGCGGGTATCTTGATCTGTTTGGCGCTGTACACCGATCGGTCCCGGTATTCCTTCTGCAACAGGTCCGCTATGTAAAACAGATCCCGCAGGGGCATGTTGGGATTTACGGTGGACTGGTGTTCGTATAGGTTCATCTGCTGGGCTATCACAAAGGAGATGTCATTCTTCATGCCCATGTAGATCGCATTCTCCAAGGTGTTGTAGCGCAGCTGGCCTGTGTCCCGGTAGTTTGTTCCGTTCAGGCTGTTATACAGTGCCAGGGCATACTCCGGCCTGCCAAACAGGAAACGAAACACCGTATCCTTGTGGTTTTTTTGTATTTTCTTGTTCATCTAACCTCCTGTGGCGCAGGAGGTTCAGCCATGGCCCTGAAACTCCTGCTTTCTTGTTTGGGATAAAAGCATTGATTTCAGATAGCCGATCGGCTGAAATGATATGCACGCAGGTGCATCAGAATGTCAGAAATTTCTGCTTTGATTGTATATTATCACATCAATTTATTTACGTCAATACGTTTTTGTTTGTTCTATGATTTTTGCTAATATTTCTTTGTCGGCAGGACAGAATTGATACTGCTGGATTTCAGCAGGGGCAATCCAGCGGATATCATTATGCTCCAACATTTGCGGCTCTCCTTCCAAAATGGATGCATTGTACAGGGTTAAATGTACCATTAAATCCGGATATTCGTGCACCACGTCCATAAAAACAGTTCCTACTTGGACCGTTACAGCCAACTCCTCCATACATTCGCGCACCAGTGCCTGTTCTTTTGTTTCGCCGGGCTCCACTTTTCCGCCAACAAACTCCCAAAGCAAGCCCCTTGCCTTGTGGGCAGGTCGCTGGCATATCATAAACTTTTCTTTGTCCCATATCAGAGCAGCTACCACTTCTACCATTTTGTTGGTCTCCTTTATGTTTCTTCACCTTCTCTCAAGGTATCATACCACCGCCCAAAACTCAACACATTAATAGAGAAAAGGAGCATGGCTAGGATTTACCATACTCCTTTTCATTCAATATTCAGTTTTTAATTTGGATTTTTGGAAGGTTTATTACTAATTGATTATGTTGATTTGTTGTTAATTAGTTAAAAAAAACAAAAAATCTATAGTTGTAAATAGTGTGTCATGCGTTTAAATATGTGCCACATGTTATTCAAATTTCCCTAAATATCTATTGATAATAGATAAATGCTCAGGAGAGTTGAAAATGAATTCGAGCATTTTTTTGACATCATCTACTATTTTTTATTTTATTAACATCGCGTTTATTATTCACATGCCCACAAATTTATAGCATAACATTTAGAACTTTATCAATGTTGCCATTGATTTTAGTAAGTATATTTCCAGCCGTCAGTCACATTATCCAGATAAATATACTCACCATCTACGTACGCATAGTGCCTACAGCTTACTCGATAGGTTTTTCCGTATTCAACGCCGGAATAAGTTGCATAACCACCATAACTGTAGTCATTTTCTTCATAATCTCCGGCATTATATGCTACTCGAGACCAGAAAATACCTATCTTCTTATGTACCTCAATATCCGAGACTCCTACCTTCTCCGCATCTGCGGAGCAAGCTGTACTAAACTCCATGTACAGACCCTCGCTGCTGTAGCTGCGTCCGATGTAGCAGTCATACAAATGTACGCCTCTGGCATTGACATTGCCGCCCACAGTGGTCCATTCCATGTCAGGATTGTCGAAATCCGGCCGCGCTGTGGTTTCTGTCAATACAAAGCTGTCCACACTCTCGGACGCATAGGCCTGCCCCGTCTGGGCTCCTATGGCCAGTGCGATTGCAAGCACGGCGCCTACAAATCTCCCAAACCTGATTTTCGTTTTTCTCTTCACTTTTCCTCCTTTCTGTAAATTTGCCGGTATGTAATCCTTACCACCACCTCCTGTCCCACACCGTACATCAATACATGTCTTGAGAAAAGGAAATGGTTACAATCATTATTTCATTTTTTCTATAATTTTTATAATTTCTTCCATGGAAATGTTTCCATCCAAAGAATAAGTATATTTGTCATATATGAAGTATGCTGAAACAGAATCCTCAAAATCATATAAAATCACCTGTTTATCTCCAATCGGTTTCTCATCAGCATATTGTTCCGGATCACTCACATAATTATATTTAGTAACTCCCTTTACATAATGACCTATGCCAATTTCAAATTTATATTCTCCTTCACCGTATCTGGCTCGCAAGGTTTTCTTTCCATCCTTATCCTCAATTTTTATCTTAGTAATTTCCAACCCTTCCGGAATATATTCGGGCAATAAGGCATCTTTAAAATCAGTATTACTAATTGTTTCTTCCCAAGTATCAAACTCACTTTTATCGACTTTATGCATATCGAATCCGCCATCGTCCCCTATCACCAAAAACTCCCAACCACCCTTAGCTTTATTGATAAACTCAAAAAATCCCAACTTAGCATTGGCATAACCTGGTGTATTGGTAAATATAACAGCAAGGATAATTAAGCTCAATGTCAAAGCCACATACCTCAGAACATGGCAATTACGCAGGCCGCGCATGCGCTCACCAATTGCACTCCAAAAAGATATTCCCTGCACTTCTGCATCCTGCTCCATGATTTCCAACAGGTTGGCCACAGATTCTTCTTTTTCCCATGCATTCACAGGATCCGGACCGGTACTTTCCGGTATGCTCTCCTCGCTCTCCACCACGGCCGCACTATCGAAATAATCTTTATGCTTGGCTTTAAACCGTTGCCAGGATTCTTCTACATTAAAAAAGGAGGCGTCCGGCTTTTTCAGGCTTTCCATCATAGTCAGAAGTGCTTCTACTTCTTTGTCACTCAACACATCCTGAGGTTCTCCGCAGTAATGCTTATACAACTTTTCACTCAGCATATCATAGAGAATCTCATTTTTGTCATCTGCCTGCTTCGTCATTCTGCTTCCCTTTCTCGTATACTCATCTGTTTTGCTGCACACAAGGGCTCAATCTTGCAGCAGTTGTTCCTGAATTTTCTTCTTGATCCGGTAGACTCTGACCTTCAGGCAACTCTCCTTGATGCCATAGTGGGCCGCAATTTCACTGCCCGTGTACCCCAGAACATGATAAGCCCAGAATATTTCTGCGTTCTGCTCTCCAACCATGCCTGCAAGAGCCACTTTCCACTCTATGGCATCATACTGGGCTTCACAATCACCGGGTTCTCCTACCAAATCCAATCCGACTTCTTCTTTTTTTTGCTTTTTTATGTAATTGCTGGCCTTATAACTTGCTGTCTTGAACAACCAGCCCTTCAGGTTCTCGTGATCCTGAAGCTTGTCAAATTGTATAAGGGCTTCGGAATAAGTCTCCTGTACGATATCCTCCGCCAGATCCTTGTCTTTACATCTGTTATATACATATCTTATCAACTCCCGATACGTATCCCCATACATTTCATAAAAACGCTGATCACGATCCACGACTTTAGCCTCCGTCTCCTTATAGTTTATCCTTCGTACCAAAAAATACTTCTACTATATATATCTGTTTACAAAGGCAAAAGGTAACAAGAAATTTTAAAAAAAGTCAACAGATCGTAATTTTTTTCTCTGCCGACTTATTTTACCACACTTTTGCATAATCATCCACTAAAATAACTTTTCATATATTCCAAAATTCTAGCCATCAATTTATTCTTCTGGTCTTTTGTACAGTTTGTAATATATGTGTCAAAATCAAACTCTTCTCCACGCCTGCCCATGATCAAAAATGAGGGATCCACATTGTACTTTTCACTCAGTATATAGATCTTTTCGATCGTCAGACTGGTGGAACCATTTTCCAACTTGCGATAATGCTCATCACCGATTCCCAGAGCGCATGCAAATTCTGACTGCGAACAGCGCCTATTTTCTCTGATCTGCTTCAGCCTTGCCCCTACCTCGATATTGATTTTTTTCTTATCACTTCCCATACTAAGACCTCTCTTTTGTGTACATCATAGCAACAAGTCGAAAATAACAACAGTGCATAAATTGACCAGCTTTTTTTCATATAATAACCGACATGGTGTATTCTTATGCTTCAATTGACATTCGCCACAATTTATAGTAAATTGATGATATATTCTAGCATGCATGGAGAAAAATATGATAAGACATAAAGCCTTTTGGGCAGGACTGATACTACTGATAACGGGAATTCTATCATTTGTCTACTGGAGCAGCCAGAAACAGATCTGGTTCACTGATGAAATATATTCTTATGAATCATCCAATGGTTTTGAACAGGATTGGCCATCCTCCCAGATTGGCCAGTGGATGACCGGCTCGGACATAGAAGCCTACTTGTCTGCCGACTCGGATCATCTGTCCTTTGATGCCATAAGCGATCGTCTGTACAGTGACCATGTTCCGCTGTATTTTTGGTTGTTTAGACTGGTGTCCTTTTTGTTCTTCCCTGGAAGCGGTTCCATTTGGATCGGCCTGGTCATCAACCTCTTTTTCTATTTGTTTGTACTGGTATTGGGCTATGGGTTCTTCCTGCGCCTGACAAGCAGCCCCCTTCTTTCTGCCACTGTCATGTTTTTCACAGCTGTGGTGAATCGTCTGATGCTGCAGCAGGCTACCATCTTAAGGATGTACATGCTGCTTTTGTGGGCCATGCTGCTGCTTCTTATGGGCGGGCTTTGGGTCCTGCAGGATTGTAAACGTCCCAAAATGTCCCCCGTACTATTCATTTATCTGTATATCATCAGTGTCATAGGACTTTTGACCCACTATGATTTTTGGATCTTTTATGCCATCACAGCTGCTCTCTTTTGCCTTTGGCTTCTTATTTTGGCTGTCAGAAAGGGGCGGCTTCGCTTTTGGACAACCGGGGAATTCAAATATGTTCTGGCCTGGGTGGGGAATTTCGCAGCCTCACTATTAACCACCATTTTCCTGTTCCCCTATTGCCGCTGGAATCTCAATCGAGGCAAAGGGGAAACCGCACTGAAATCCATTTTTGACTTTTCCGCAAAAAAGCTGCAGGATATTGGCTGGGGATATGAACGCTTATCGGCCTGCCTGTTCGGAGAGAAATTCCCGCCTATTCTTGGGCTGCTTCTCATATTCGGCTGCATTCTTGACGGCGCTGTCCTTTTATATAAACGAAAGGAGATGCAGAAACTGACCGGCCTGATCCTGACAGTACTTACAGCCCAGGCCTATCAATTTGTGGTGTGCTTTACCTTTCCGGCTGATCGGGAGGAACGTTATCTTTGGTGCGTCTATACGATCCTTCTATTCTGCATGGCTTGGGGGGCCATTCTTTTGTTACAGGCTCTGCTTTCTCTTGTAAAAGATGCTGCAGTCCGTAAGATGGCCGGGCGGATCACTTATGCGATTTTAGCCATAGGGATTCTGGCGGCAGAGTGGCTGGTGATAGACAGCGGAAAGGGGATCGAGTATCTCTCCCATCCGGCCAAGGACATGTCTGTACTGCAGGCACACAGTGATATTCCCTGGGTGGTATATGGCCAGGTGACGGGAGCACACTCCTACTATGATTGGACCCTTCCGGAACAGATCTGTTTTCTCACACTTGAGGATACCCCGGAGGATTTAGCTGCGGTAAAAGAACTTCGGGATACAGACAGTTTCCTTGTTTATATTCCCGGTGATTATAGGGATCAGGCAGTGACTTATTTCCAGGAAGAACTGGGCAGGAAATTTGACTCACAATTTCTTACAAACAGTATCAAATACAATGTGTATTTGATGAGCGCCACAAAATAATTGTAAGGCAGGGGGAAGCCGATACAAATGATGAAGAAATTTGATCGCACACGAGTTTTTTGTATGATTATCGTGATATGCACACTGGTTTTTGCTGTGCTGGAATTCATGCTTCATAGAAAAGTGATCTTCATGAAAGACGATCTATGGTACATCACCAACATTGCAACCGGTGGTCCGTTGAAAGGCATCTCTGACGTGTTGGAGAGCCAGACATGGCACTTTATGAATTGGGGCGGCAGATGCATTACCCACGCGCTTTTACAATTCATCCTCATGGGAGGTGAATTGTTTGCCGATATTATGAACCTGGTCGCTGCATGCACACTTAGTTACCTGATCTGCCAGATAGCGGGCAAGGTAACTTGGGTTTATTTCTGTGCTGCATTTATCTCCCTGATCAGCCTCAATCCTGACGCCATGCTGAGTATCTTTTGGCAGTCCGGCTCTGTAAACTACCTGTATTCTTCTAACTGGATACTGTTATTCCTGCTGCTCTATATCCGGCAGGTAAAATGCCCTGAAGCCTCCTCACTCAAAGGTGCCTTTCTTTGGGTCATTCCCTTGGGACTGATCACCGGTTGGAGCAACGAAAACATGGGCCCCGCCAGCTTTGCATTCAGTATCATTGTCATTGCATATTTTGTGAAATTTTTACATAAAAAAGTACCCCTTTGGATGTATCTGGGTTCTGCCTCCTCTCTGATAGGCAGTATACTGGTGATCGTGGCTCCGGGAAACTTTGTCAGAAATGCCTTTATGTCTGACATGACATTTTTTGAGACCCTATACGACCGTTTTCTTTCCATGTTGGGTGCAGGTACGAATTTCTTATTCCCCACGTTTTTGTTCCTGCTGATTTTCCTGCTTCTCTATCTGAAAGCCGGCAATCAGCTGCAGCCTTTCCAGATCCTACTTATGATCACTGCTGTACTGGCCTATGGCGCAATGATTCTCTCTCCCACGTTTCCCAGACGTGCTTGCTTTGGGATCATGGTCGTATGCATCACTTTGATCTTGTCTTTTCTGCAGGGCATCCACAAAAAGTATGCCTTCCTATACACGCTATGGATGTGGGCATTCGGCATGTACGTATTGCTCATTGAATATACCGCCTGACAAGGAGAACCTATTTTGAAAAAGAAGTTTATCGACATCCATTATTTTATACCGGCCCTGATCTTCATCCAGCTTCTTCTGGCATTGATCACCATGCATGATATGGCAACTGCCCAGGGCATCGGATTGTATGTGGCAATACAGTGTAAAAGCGCCCAGAGGCTTCCCTTTGATATCCTGGTAGATATGGTAGCCATGGCCGCCCTGCTTCTGGCCCTTATCCTTCCCCACAGGCTGTTGCCCCACAAAGGTCTTGCGTCTTTTTTCCGCCTGATGGCTGCATATTTCGCCTTTCTGCCAAAGCAGGATCTGGCTTCCCTGATCCATTTGTTTGACGGTCACAACCTGTTACGTTTTTCCTTTGATCTTTACACCGGTTTCCATCTGCTTTCCGTTTTTCTCAGAGAGATGGCTCCTGTGTTGATCATCCTGTTTCTTTTGTACAAAAACAGTGGTTTTGACATCCAAAAAAGGCACCTGGCCTTACTGGTTACCCAAGGTGCTCTATGCATTGGAATGCTGATCCTACCGGAGTTATCGCAAATATTAATGCACAGCGTCTGCTACATATTATTGTTGGTTGCCTATGATTGGTGGGAACATTTGTGCAGTGCCGCCCACGCCCTATACCAAAAGATATTGATCGGTCTGATCTTTGCCTTATTGTTTGGCAGAGGATGCTATTTGATGTTGGATATGATGAATCACTATCATCTATGAAATTGACACGGAGGAAATAAGATGAAAAAATTGCTGAGAACATTGCTCGTAGCTTTTGCCGCGTTGTGCATGACACTGTTGATGACAGCCTGCGACGAAGCCACCACAGAACAAATACTGGATTTTGTTGTTGATGAGTTTCTGATGGAGTCAGAATCCTCAGAAACGGCCTCTATCGAATATGGTGAAAGTTATACTACGGCAGTGGATGTGTCCCTATATCTCCACACCTATGAGGAGTTGCCGCCTAATTTCATCACAAAAAAAGAAGCCCAAAAACTGGGCTGGACCGGAGGTTCACTGGAAATGTACGCCCCGGGCAAATGTATTGGCGGGGACTATTTTGGCAATTATGAGGAACTTCTTCCCGAAAAGGAGGACCGCACCTACCGGGAGTGCGATATCGACACGCTGGGCAAGGACAGTCGGGGAGCCAAACGTATTGTCTACTCTGATGACGGCCTGATCTACTACACAGAGGATCACTATGAATCCTTTACCCTTCTCTACGGAAACGAGTAACCTGAAACCATGCCTAAACGGAGGTATCAACATGGAACCTATCAAATACACAATTAATCTGGAAGGCGTTGTAACCCGCGCAGAATTTCATGAGCGTATCTGCGCCAGCCTTCCCTGCCCCCACTATTACGGCAAAAATCTGGACGCCTTTTACGACCTGCTCACCGGGCATGGCGAACCTTGGGAGATCACTTTTTCAAATACTACTGCACTGGAACAGGAATTACCCCGGTATTTTGGTGCATTAAAAGAACTGTGCGCAGAAGCGCAAGAAGAAAAAGGGAATCTGGTGATTATATTTGAGTAAACTTGTTCTTTTGCAAGAGACAAACAGTCTCCACATTCGCAGTCCACGGGAACTGATCCACGGCCACAACTCTTTCTATCCGGTAATCATTCTCTAAAAACACTTCCAGATCACGAGCCAGGCTTGTAGGCTTACAGGATACATACACGATATGTTCTACGCCATAGGCAATGATTTTAGGCAATGCCTTGGGATGGATCCCATCTCTGGGTGGATCCAGGATGATCAGATCCGGTTTTTCCCCCACCTCATCCAGAACCTTCAGCACATCACCGGCAATGAATTCACAGTTATCTAGGCCATTGAGGCAGGCATTCTGTCTGGCTGCTTCCACGGCTTCCTCCACGATCTCCACACCAATAACTTTCTCTGCCACTTCTGCCATAAGCTGGGTAATGGTGCCTGTTCCGCTGTACAGATCAAAAACAACACGCCGAGCATGTGCTCCCTCATTCTCCTTTGCACACGCATATCTCACATACTCCCGCACGGTGTCATACAACACCTCTGCCCCCAGAGAATTGGTCTGGAAAAAGGAAAAAGTGGAAATTTTAAACTTCAGACCCAGCAATTCTTCATAAAAATAGTCCTGACCATATAGTAGTCTGGTTTCGTCACTCTGCACCACATCCGCTAAGGAATCATTTAAAATATGTAAAATACCGGCAATCTTTCCCTGCAGCGGCAAAGAAAGCAGCATATCCCGAAATCCTTCTATCAAAGCCTGTGCTTCCTGCTCTCCTCCATCACTGTAGGGCCACTGAGTCGTGGTGATCAGTGCGATCAATATCTCCCCGGTTTTTACTGCCTTTCGCACCAACAAATGTCGCAAAAATCCCTCATGGCGCAGTCTATGAAAGTAGGATATCCTTCTCTCCCGGAAATACGCCAGCGTGTTTGATAATATACTGCGATAATCCTGATCTACAATCTGACAATCAGAGACCTCCACCACATCATAAAAGCTGCCCCTCCTATGCATCCCCAGGCTTAAAGGGCCATCTTTATACTCATCACCGAAGGTAAACTCCATCTTATTACGATATCCATATTGTACGGGACTGCCTTTAATCCCTTCCCAGCAGTTCTGTATATCAAAACCATCCAGCAGCCTACGGACCTGTCCTTCCTTTATCTTCAGCTGCTCTTCATATGGAAGCGATAAATAGGTACATCCTCCGCATAAACCAAAATGGGAACACGGACTGCAACATTCTAAAGGCGCCTTTTCAAGCACCTCCAGAAGTCGGCCTTCCGCCTTCCCTTTTCGAACTTTATTTACACTAAAAGAAACTTTCTGTCCGGGCAGGCTCATCTTTACGATACAGGTTTCCTCTCCCGCACGTACCACACCTTTGTTGGGGAAATCCACCCGCTCTACAACACCTTCATATACCTGACCTTTTTTCATGTTCTTCTACCTTTGCGTCTATGCAATACTTTTATTCGATCGTAAAACTCTCGTCCTCAAACACCTCGTCATCACCAACAAACTCATCATCAAATTCCTCATCAAACTCGTCCAGATAACCTGGCTTGAAACGACGATACAGTGCATATGCGATCAGACTGATTGCAATCACTGCGCCTACAATAATGATCACCCACAATACAACATTGCACTTTTTCTTCTCTTCTTTCTTTTTCACCAGATTATTCAAATGTGCAGCATCCAAAATTGCTTCCAGCTTGTTCATACTCTTATACCATCCTTTCGTTTTGTGTTATTATATGCAATATGATCATTTTCATTATATCATATTCTCTTTTTTTTGACTATAGTCTTTTCAATTTTGCAAAAGAAGCATACATGATCTTCTGTCCGGGTCCGTCAAATTCTACCGTTACCTTATAATCTCTCGGCTCTCTGGTGATCACCTTTACCGTGCCCTCTCCATACTTGACATGGCTGACTCTGTCACCTTCCTTGTAGTCCAACTCTCCCTCTATACCACCGCTTCCTTTGGATATACCTGCCACACGGTTTAATTCACTCATTCCTTTAGCAATAAAGGGCTTGTCCGCATAAGGTGTCACCTTGGGCCGAAGCACTGCCTTGGGCCGCAGATCAAGAGGCTCTGTCTGGACTACTTTCTTTTTTGGCAGAGGCGTATCGATCAGGTGCGACGGGATTTCTCTGACAAAACGGCTGACCGGATTGTACTGAGCCTCACCCCGTAACATACGCATCCTGGCGCAGGTCAGAGTCAGTTCCTCCTTGGCTCTGGTGATCCCCACATAGGCAAGGCGTCTTTCCTCCGCCAGTTCTGCCTCCGGATCCTCCGCGGCAATGGCCATGTAGCCCGGGAAGATACCGTCTTCCATGCCTGCCAGATATACATGGGTAAACTCCAGACCCTTGGCACTGTGCAGTGTCATAAGGAGCACCCGATTGGCCCCGTCTTCCACATTGTCAATATCTGCCACCAAGGCGACTTCCTCCAGGAACTCGCTCAAAGTAGGCTCATCATGAACCTGTTCATAGGTAACTACCTTTGTGATCAATTCATTTACGTTGGAAATACGCTCCTGTGCATCCTCCTCATCATTCTGCTCCAGTTCCCTGACATATCCTGTCTTTTCCAGGATATCCTCCATCAGATCTTCCAGACTGTAATAGGCAAGCTTGCTTCGAAACGTCTGTATCAAATCTACAAAAGGCTTTATTTTGGATGCGCCTTTGCCAAGATCCAGGATCTGATCTGCTTCCCGCAATGCATCATAAAAACTGATCCCCCGCATCATGGCATAATCTTCCACCTTGGCAATACTGGCCGCTCCAATGCCCCGCTTAGGTATGTTGATGATTCGTTTTACAGCCACATCATCTCTGCCGTTATCGATGGTCTTCAGATAGGCCAGAAGATCCTTGATCTCTTTCCTGGCATAAAAGTTCACACCACCCACCACATTATAAGGGATTCCTTCCATGATAAACTTTTCCTCCAATAATCTGGACTGGGCATTGGTGCGATAAAGCACCGCAAATTCACCATAGCTGTCGCCTTTTCTGGCTTTGGAAGCAATATCTCCGGCAATGTACTCAGCCTCCTCAAAGGCCGTGTCAAACTGCCGCACATGGATCCTGCTTCCGGCTTCATTCTCCGTCCAAAGACTCTTGGCCTTCCGATCCCGATTATTCCTGATCACATGATTGGCCGCATCCAGCACATTCCCGGTGGAACGGTAATTTTGTTCCAGCTTTACCACAAAAGCATCCGGATATACCTTCTCAAAATCCAGTATATTGCGGATATTGGCGCCTCTGAACTTGTAGATTGACTGATCATCATCCCCTACCACGCACAGGTTGCGGTACTTGTCCGCCAACAGTCTAACCAGTTCAAACTGCGCCGTATTGGTGTCCTGATATTCATCTACCATGATGTATCGGAAACGCTCCTGATAGGAGTCCAACACTTCCGGACAAGTTTGAAACAGTTCCACGGTTTTCACGATCAAGTCATCAAAATCCATACCGTTGTTCTTTTTCAGCACTGCCTGATATTCTTTATAAACCCCTGCCACCTTACGTCTGGTCATATCCCCGGAAAAGTAGGTCTCATTCTCAAACTGCTGGGAAGAGATCAATTGATCCTTGGCGGAGGAAATCATACTCATGATCGTCCTCTCTTTCAGGGTCTTGGTATCGATATTCATGCGCTTGCAAATATCCTTCACAATGCTTTTCTGATCATCTGTATCATATATGGTAAAATTGCTGTCATATCCCAGTCTGTCCGCATATCTGCGCAGAATGCGCACGCAAGTAGAATGAAAAGTCGCTACCCAGATCTGCTCTGCTCCGAACCCAACAATTTGATTCACTCTCTCCCGCATCTCTCCCGCAGCTTTATTGGTAAATGTGATGGCCAATATATTCCAAGGGTTCACACCCATCTCTTCGATCAAGTAGGCAGCCCTATGGGTCAGGCAACGGGTCTTGCCGCTACCTGCACCGGCCAGAATGAGAACCGGTCCTTCCGTACGGAACACTGCTTCCTTCTGCCTGTCATTTAATGTATCATATATGCTCATACTTCCTCCATAATGGGAAAACAGGCGGGGCAACAAGGCCCCGCCCAACCTTATCAAAACTACTTTCTGTCCGCCTGATCAAATCTGTCACCGCACTCAGGGCAGAACTTAGGCGGATGTGCCGGATCTTCCGGCTCCCAGCCGCATTTGTCACATTTGTAAAGGGGCGCACCCTCAGGCTTTTTGTTACCGCATTCAACGCAGAATTTTCCTTGATTCACATGACCACAAGAGCAAGTCCAACCTGCCTGTGCAGGTTTGGGACTGCCGCATTCTGCACAGAATTTGCCTCTATTGTCCTGATGACCACAGGAACAAGTCCAGCCCAATACCGGCCCTTGGGCCTGGGGTGCAGCCTGCTGTGCATTTGCCTGATTTTTTTGCTGTCCCATAGCAAATAATGTATTGGCATCCATGCCACCCACCATATTGGCCATATTCATACCCGCAAAAGCCATCATGGGGCCGGTGGAGGTATTCGCCGCCGCTGACTTCATGGCCTCAGCCTGCGCCATGGACAGATTGGCAGCTGCCATGTCTGCCTGCCGAAAGACTGCCGTCTTCTGCAGGTTTTTGATCATCTCCTCGTCTTCCTCGGAAGCCTTCACATTGATGGTCATGGAAACCATCTCAATACCACGCAGTCTGGACCACTGCTCGGACAAGGCCTCATTCAGCGCCTGGGTCAATTCCACAGTATGTGCAACCACCGCACTATAGCGAACGCCCTGAGCAGAAATCTTGGCAAAGGCAGGCTGCAAAGCTGTTACCAGCTCACCCTTTAACTGACTGGCGATCTCTGCTTTTCTGAAATCTTCTGTCACATTGCCGCAAACATTGGCATAAAACAATAGCGGATCCACAACCTTGTAAGTATACTCACCGTTACATCTAAGTGCTATATCCACATCCAGACCGATATTGGCATCCACAACACGGAAAGGAACCGGATTGGGCGTGCCAAACAGGTTACCAAATATTTCCTTAGTATTAAAATAATAAATTCTCTGATCTTTTGCCGTATTACCACCGGTTGTAAAACGTCTGCCAATAAGAGAAAAAGTCTTCTTCAGATTTTCTCCCAGATTGCCGTAAAAAAGAGAGGGCTCTGTAGAGGCATCATATACAAACTCCCCTGCCTGGGCGCAGAACTCAGCCACTTTGCCCTGATCTACGATGATCATACACTGGCCTTCATTCACTGCAATGATGGAACCGTTACTGATGATATTATCCGTCCCCTTTGTATTACTGTTTCTTCCTTCAGTAAACTTCTTCTGGCCCTTTACCACCAGCACATCACTGGAGATTGCATCACAATAAAAATACTCCCGCCACTGATCTGCAAGCAAACTGCCGATCGTATCTTTTGCCGCTTGAATTAATCCCATCTTTCTCCCTCCGTTTTTCTGTTCAAAGTTATATTTATTGTATCAAGTTTCACTATAATTCTCAACATTTTCTTTACATTTGAGGATATTTTTTATACACTGATTACACTGAAGGCCACTAACGCCAAAGCCCTGAAGTTATGGGCTATGAAGAACATCCGCATTCAGTAACTCTGTTCTTCCGCATCCCGGTTTGTGTGGGATACAGAAGAACAGATTCTATTTATCTTTACTTTTCTGCCGCCTTCTTGGCATATTCGGTAGTTACCAGATCTTCATAGGGCACTCTGGTTTCCAAAACATCTGATTCTTCCAGAATGTTCTGAAGCAAGGTAAATGCATCCTCCGAAAAGATCAAATCTTCCTTCCAGGTGTCCTGCTCATAATATCTGGTTACAATGGTAGTCAGTGTTTCCATTTCTGTCTCGGCAAACTGAGGTCTGATCACCTCTGCGATCTCCTCAGGGGTGTGAGTATTTACATAATCCATACCCATCTGCAGTGCATTGGTAAAAGCCTGGATCACATCAGGATTTTTTTCTATATAACTTTTTCTGGCAGAAAAAGCGGTATAAGGCACGTAACCGGAATCTTCTCCAAGAGACGCCACAACATAACCATCCCCCTTCTCCTCCAACATGGTAGCATGAGGTTCAAACTCCACCGTAAAATCTCCCTGCCCACCGGAAAAAGCTGCCGCTGTAGAACCAAAATCGATACTCTGATCAATGCTTAGATCTTTCATGGGGTCGATATTGTTTTTCTTCAGAATATATTCAAAGACCATTTGAGGCATACCGCCTGCTCTTCCCCCAAGCACATCCGTGCCTTTCACCATATCCCAGGAAAAATCATCAACGGGTTCCCTGGAAACCAGGAAATTACCGGCTCTCTGGGTCAACTGTGCAAAGTTTACCACATAATCCTGAGTGCCTCCCACATAAGTATAGACAGTGGTTTCGCTTCCCATAAAGCCAATGTCAGCTTCTCCGGTCAACACTGCGGTCATAGTCTTATCTGCGCCAAAACCTGTTACTAGTTCCACATCAATTCCTTCCTGTGCAAAATACCCTTCCTCGATCGCCACATACATGGGTGCGTAAAAAATAGAATGTGCCACCTCATTTAGGGTCACTTTCTCCAGATCGCCGCCGCTATCTTTGGCTCCGCATCCTACAAAAGAAGCCAATAAAACAAGCACCAGCGAAAAACAAAGCAGTTTTTTTCTCATAAAAAACCTCCAAATTTTTCGTGATGCTTTATGTTATTCAAGCCACATTTTTTTGTGCTATCCTCTTATTTAGCCTCTTGCTTGCTCTCCTCCTTATGATTTTTGCCTTTCTCAGTCTCCCGCTTGCTGCGCATCTCATCAACGAGATTTTCAATGATCATTTTTTTCACGTATACATCCAGACTAAGCAGACAGATAAAAGAAAATGTCTGCAGAAAATCCAGGTCCTCCTTAGGCGCCTCTCCAAAGGTAGACTCTGCCAGCTTATATTTATCCTTTACATCTTCCTTCATTCTCTCCACCTGATCCTTTTCCAGGCGGAACACTTCATTGTAAATATCCTCCAACGAAAAATCAGTCTTATCCCCAAAGAACTTCTTCGTGATGGGCTCCAACAAAATCTGTATATCGCTGATAGATAAAATACCCTTGTAGTAGTAAATAAAGATCAGTAATAAAATATGATCCTTGGAATATTTTTTCTTCTCCGGAGGCGGCAATAGGTCATTCTTGGCATAATTGTTGATCATTGTTTTGGTCAACACCTTGTCATCCTCCAGATTTCGTACCGCAGAGCGAAGCTTAGTGTCCATAAAGGTGGTCACCTGATCCATATACAGCGCAATATTCGGAATCTCCCCCGGCTTCACATACTCGATTCGATCTAAGCTCTCCAATATGTTACTTAACATATCTCCAGAATTGATAGTCATGATTCTTCTCCCCTCATGTGATACAGTTTTCTAACATGCCACACGATATATTATATAGTATTCAATACTACATGACAAGTTTTTTCGTTGTTTTATAAAAATGTTTTTCTGCTTTACTTTAAAACTTTAATATGTTAAAATATTATAAATTAAAGTTCGTTAGAAAGACATGATTAGAAAGGATTGGAATATGAATAAAAAAATCAAAACCGAAGCCGTGGACAGCCTTTTTGATGCCATTCTCAAGTTGGAAAACCGTGAAGAGTGCTATCTTTTCTTTGAAGACCTGTGTACTGTCAACGAGCTGCTATCCATGTCACAGCGCTACGAAGTTGCTACCATGCTTAGAGATCGGAAAACATATCTTGAGATTGCAGAAAAGACCGGCGCTTCCACCGCTACCATCAGCAGGGTAAATCGGTCCCTGAATTACGGGAGCGACGGCTACGAACTGGTCTTTAACAGATTGAACAAGTAATCTTAAAAGCCATGCGGCAGGGTTCATATCACATCCTGTCACATGGCTTTTAAAATGAAATTTATCCACTGATCTCTAACACATCCATAGGATCAATCAGCGCATCATCTTTTATCATTTGATATCCCAAAATCACATTATCGCTTCCCACAATATAAAGAGTGGTTCCACGGGCCACACGATCACCTACTTTTACCTTCGCCTCTCCTTTATTACGGTAAATTGTAAAATACCCATTTTCATGGTCCACTGTGATCTTATGTCCGTATTCCTCATCGTCCTCAATTGCAGCTACCACACCGCTGGCTGTAGCAACCACTGTAATATTTTGTGTACCCGTAAAGATACAGATTGGTTCCTCTTCTATAACCTGCTCCACAGAAGCAGATCCAGTCAACGGGAACCCGTTGGGTATATGTTGCTCTTCCAACTTTTCCTGCAGTTTTTCTGCATCCTGCGCCTTCAGATTGATGGCATCGCTTAAAACCGCCAATTTTTCTGTTAAATCTTTGATTTCTTTCTTCAAGAGAAGATTTTCTTCTTCCAGGGCAGTAAGTTGTATATCCTTCTGCACACCGGCTTCCCGCACCTGACTCCAGAGCCTGCCCTCAAAGATAAAATATCCCACCGCGGCTCCTATCAAAATACACAACAGGATCCAAGCTGTGTGAAAAATCCATGGACGGATCTTCCACTGCTTTGCATCTTGCACATCCGGTCTGCAGATCAATATACAGCCGGCTCTACGTTTCTCTTTTTCATCAATCATAAATAGCTGCCTCCGGTAAACTTTTTACATACGAAGTGCCATGTCTCCGGCCTTAATCCACTGCATTTTTCTCATAAACTCTGAGAACAAAAGTGTTAACGCTGCAGGTAGTATAAAATGCATGAGTAAGATCAGCCCCAGGGCTACAATTGGCTCGGCCCCGCCTGAAACCATTGTGTCAAATGCGGCAAATTGTCCTACAAATCCTGCTGATCCCATACCGGATCCCACAGGATTACTGGTCATCTCAAATACAGCAGAAGCAACAGGCCCCAAAATAGCACTGGATAAAATAGCAGGTAACCAAATAATGGGTTTTTTAACAATGTTGGGCATCTGTAACATAGAAGTCCCTACGCCCTGAGCAATCAATCCTCCCACCTTGTTCTCCCGGTAGCTGGCCACTGCAAAGCCTACCATATTACAGCAACATCCTATGGTTGCCGCACCGGCTGCCAACCCGGTGATGTTCATGGAAACTCCGATTGCAGCGGAACTGATGGGCAGAGTCAGTATAATTCCCATTAGTACAGATATGGCTATCCCACCAATAACAGGATGAGCTTCTACATTGATATTTACCAACATTCCCAGCCAGTTCATCAGTCTGCTTATGGGTGGCCCTGCCACAAACCCTACAATACAGCCACTGACAATGGATATAAATGGCGTCACTATAATATCTACTTTTGTCTTACCGGCCACCAAATGACCAACTTTGATAGCGATCAGTGCCGCTACAAAAGCACCAAGGGGCTCTCCGGGCTTGCCCAAGGCATAGGAAGAGGCATCCATGATCTGCGGAAAGGCTCCTGCCATACCTGCTACAGCAGCAGACACGGTAACAAGCGGCCCCTCCTTAAACTTACAAGCAACGCCCACACCGATTCCCGCGCCTGTAAGAGTCTTTGCCACATTTGCCATGGCCGTCAGATAAGCTCCCACATTCCCTCCGATCATACTACCGATCTGGGCAATGATGGTACCGATGATCAGCGTGGAAAACAGGCCCAGGGCCATACCGCTAAGACCGTCAATAAAAATTTCATTCAAAAGTTTCTTTAGTTTTTTCATGTCTGTTCCCTCTTTTTATGATAGATATTTCAAAACTTCTTCAAACTTCATGGTTCCGCCAAATAAATCCAACGCACTACCGATCGTCACGTTCAGTCTGTCCTGCCCGTATTCGCGTAATTTCCTTAAATCATCAAAATCATGTACACCGCCCGCATAGGTAACAGCCCTTTTCCCCCACCGGCCAAGTAATTTGACAAGCTCAATCTCAATGCCATCCGCTTTGCCCTCTACATCTACCGCATGTACCAAAAACTCATCACAAAAATCTGCCAGCCTGTCCATCAGTTCAGGGCAAACTTTTTCTTCTGTCTCCTTCTGCCATCTGTCCGTGACAATGATGTATTCGTTATTCTTTTTTCTACAACTTAAATCCAGTACAATGTGCTTTGCTCCTACAGCTTCTCTCAATTTCTCAAGATGATCATAATCAATCCGACCGTCACGGAATACATAAGAAGTGACGATCACATGACTGGCACCTGCCCCAATATACTCAGCAGCATTTTCAGCTGTCACTCCGCCTCCCACCTGTAAACCGCCGGGATAGGCTGCCAACGCCTGCAATGCCTGCTCTCTTGTGATTTCATAATAGGGGCTTTCCTTACCGTTTAGCAAGATCACATGTCCGCCCTTCAGCCCCCATTTCTGATAAAGCGTTGCATAAAATGCTGCATCTGCCTGTGCTACAAAATTTTCTTTTGCAAAATTTTGGCTGTCGCACAGACTTCCGCCTACAATCTGTTTCACTTTTCCATTATGAATATCAATACATGGCCTAAATTGCATTTTGACCTCCAAAAATTTCTTTGTAAGAATAATATTTTTTTCCCTGCACATAATATCTGCAGAACACGAAACGTTCAATAAACAGATTGGAGGAAATTATGACAAAGATGAAAAAAACTGCCGTTTTTTTATTGATTGCAACCTTTATGTGTTTTGCAGTCGCCTGCGGTCGGAATGACAACACGGGCAACAACAACGACATGGCAGGCACATCACAACCTGCACAGGAAAATACCGGCACAACCGGTACTGATAATGTTGGCGGGACCGTTCCGGGTTCCACTGGAGATACAACACAGCAGTCCGACACTCTTCCGGGCGATGTAGGTGGCAGTACTATGGATAATTCCACCACCCAGGACACTGACATGAACAACAGTGTAACCGACGGCACTTCTAATAATGACAGTCTTTTGGACAATGTAGGTGACGCTGTAAACGATGTAGTGGATGGCGTACAGCAGGGCGTGGATGATGTGACCGGAAGCCGCAATCGCTAACAATTTCATGTTATACGAAAAGACAGGGATATGCCGGACATATGCCTGTCTTTTTGTCAATAAACGCTAAACGTGACGCTCTATGATGGATCCGTCCCTGTACGCTGCAAGCAATTCTTCCAGATAATAAATATTTTCCTTAATGTCAGCACCATTGTCTGTATCTGCAACTCTCTTGCGTACCGTAAAGGTTTCCACCTCTATAGAGTCTGACAATATATCGCTCTCCTTCATCACAGCAGCTTCCCGTGATTCAAAAAGTTCATGAGCAACCAATCTCATGCCCCTTGAATTGCACACCAACGTATATCCCGCAATACCGGTCTGATGCTGGAAAGCCCTTGAAAAGCCTCCATCAATAATCAGCAACCTGCCCCCACATTTCACCGGGGACTCGCCATTCTTCTGCTCCACCGGTACATGACCGTTAATGATGTGTGCAGTATTTCTATCCAGATCAAACTCTTCCAGAATGTTCCCAATGATATCTTCTCTGTCAAGCATACCATAATAAGGATTTTTTATCTCTATATGAGCCTCTTTGTCCTCTATGAAATACCGTTCAAAAGTGGTCATCTTGTCTTTACCGAAGACCGGCGAACCGGGCCCTGCCCAAATATACCACAGGATATCCTGGCCCTTGCTCTTTTCAGAAATCTCTGTTCCGTAATATCCCTTTCTGGCATAATGCTCCAATACATCATACAGTTCTTTTCCACTGTATTCCTCACCAAAAACAGAAACTTTCGCAAAACTTCCGTCCTCATTCAGCGGCATACATCCATGATACAACAGGTTGGAATTATAGGTCTTATAAAGACCTCCCTTAGAAAACAAAAATCTGGCGTGACGCTGCAGCTTCTCACACCTGATAAAGGCCTGCCGCAGGCGCTCCATAAGCTGCAATTCCTCAACAGAAAGACGGTATGGATCCTGGGGATCCACCGTAGGAAATTCCACATCCAGCATGGCGTATTCCCGATCTCCCACACGCACTGTCTTCTTCTCATAATCAATTTTATCCAACAGTAACCTGTTTTCCATCTGGAATTCCGGATACTTACTTACCAGCTGGCCTTCCAGCTTAAACTGGATCATTGCGATGGCCTTATGCATTTTCATATCAAGGCTTAAATCCTTGGTATTATAATCTGTGTTAAATTTAATGGCAAAGGCACTGCAGTCCACATCCCCGTATACCTCCAGCGCAAAATTTGCAAGAGGCATAAGGTTGATACCATAGCCTTCCTCCAAAATCTCCAGACTGCCGTATCTGGCCGCTATCCGGATCACTGTGGCAATGCAGGGCAGACTGCCACTGGCAGCTCCCAGCCAAACCACATCATGGTTTCCCCACTGTATATCCACACTGTGGTATTGACTCAAAGTATCCATGATAACATGGGGTCCGGGTCCTCTGTCAAAAATATCTCCCACAATGTGCAAATGATCAATAACCATCCTCTGGATCAAATGGCTGAGCGCTGAGATAAACTGAGGTGCTCTTCCAATCCGGATGATGGTGTGAATGATCTCATTATAATAGGCTTCCTTATCCTGCACCTCTGCCTTCTCCGTGATCAATTCCTCGATCACATAAGCAAAGTCCGGCGGCAAAGCTTTCCGCACTTTTGAGCGGGTATACTTGGAAGCAACCCGCTTAGTGATCTGCACCAGACGATGCAGGGTAATCTTGTACCAATCGTCTATATTTTCTTCTTCCCGAAGGACAAGATCCAGTTTTTCTTCAGGATAATAGATCAGCGTAGCAAGACTTTTCTTGTCCTTGTTGCTAAGGGTGTTTCCAAACTCCTCGTCAATCTTACGTCTGACAGATCCGGAACCATTTTTCAGCACATGTTCAAACTGCTCAAATTCTCCATGAATGTCAGACAGAAAGTGCTCTGTCCCCTTAGGCAGATTTAAGATTGCCTGCAGATTAATGATCTCTCGGCTTGCCGCAGCAATGGTGGGATATTTCTCCGCAAGGCTGGATAAATATTTCAATTTCATATCCTGATCTTGTCTCATAGGCATTTATAATATTCCCTCGATCACGTTACTCATGTTATACATACCTGCAGGCTTTCCTGCCAAAAACTTGGCTGCCTCCAAGGCACCTTTTGCAAAAACGGATTTGGAATAAGCACTGTGGGAAAAGGTGATCACTTCGTCCATTCCTGCAAAGATCACATCATGCTCCCCTACAATAGAACCACCACGAACCGCTGAAATACCAATCTCCTTAGCATCTCTGCGCTCTCTTCTCTGGCTTCTGTCATACACATAATGATATGCTCCGTCAAGTTCATCATTGATAGAATCTGCAAGGGCAAGCGCTGTTCCACTGGGTGCATCCACCTTCAGGTTGTGATGTTTCTCAACAATTTCCATGTCGTAACCGGCCGGTGCCAGAACGGAAGCCGCATCCTTCAAAAGCTTCATCAAAAGATTGATACCCAAAGACATATTGGCAGACTTTAGGATAGCCACCTTTTCAGAAGTCTCTTTCACTCTCTGCAACTGTTGCTGGGAAAGTCCGGTAGTGCAGAGCACACAAGGAATCTTCTTTTCCTCGCAATAATCCAACAACCTATCTACCGCAGATGCAATACTAAAATCAATGATGACATCCGCTTCCACATCACAGGCACTGATATCCGTAAACACCGGGTACTCATATTTACCGGTATCCGCAACATCAACACCTGCCACGATCCTTACATTCTCATCGGCTGCCGCCAAGCCGGAGATCACCTGTCCCATCTTGCCGTTACAACCGTTCATGATCACTCTATACATAGTATTGTCCTCTTTAACTGTCTTATATTATTTTAAGATGCCAAATTCTCTCATTGCCTTTTCCAGCTTAGCAGCATTGGCCGGCTCCATATCCGTCAAAGGCATTCTGGGAAGTCCTGCCTCCATTCCCATAAGATTCAAGGCCTTCTTCACAGGAATGGGATTCACCTCACAAAACAGTTTGTCACACAGATCCATAGCACGAAGCTGAATCTCCAAACTGCCCTGCACATCCCCTGCAAGATATTTTGCACAGATGTCATGGGTTTCTCTGGGAGCGACATTGGAAAGCACGGAGATAACACCGATACCGCCAAGCGCCATGATGGGCACAATCTGATCATCGTTACCGGAGTAAATATCAACACAGCCATCTGCCATAGCCGCAAGTTTGGCGATCTGACTGATATTACCGCTGGCTTCCTTTACACCTACGATATTCTCCACATCCTTACACAGGCGTACCACGGTCTCAGGCGCAATATTGCAGCCGGTTCTGCTGGGCACATTGTAAAGAATGATGGGCAACTTTACAGAATCAGCTACAGCCTTAAAATGTGCGTACAGACCATTCTGTGTTGCCTTGTTATAGTACGGTGATACAAGAAGCAGACCGTCCACTCCATACTTCTCTGCCTCTGTAGACAAATAAATTGCTGTCTCTGTACAGTTGGAACCGGTTCCGGCGATCACAGGGATCCTGCCTGCAACCTTCTGTGCACAATATTTGATCACATCCAAATGCTCCTCATGAGTCAAAGTTGAGGACTCTCCTGTGGTCCCGCAGACAATGATAGCGTCTGTGCCCCCCGCAATCTGGAATTCAATCAGCTCACCAAATTTTTCGTAATTTACCTCTCTGTTTTCCTTCATGGGTGTTACGATAGCCACACCTGCGCCTTTAAAAATTGCCATACTTTCTTCCTCCTTTACTTGTTTCGCACATAAACAACGGATGCTTGCCAAAAGAAAACGCCGGCACACATAATATGGGCCGGCTACATATTTCTCCTTAACTTTGATAGCGCCCCATCCGAATCCAGATGACAGTCATACAATTGTTCACTGCATGCCCAAGACTTGATAAACAGGATATCTCCTCTTTCGGCGTCTTCCCCTTTGATCCAATTTCACCTGTGCCTGCCACATCCATAGGACTACTCTTGAAATACGCAACCTCTATCTCACATTATGTCTTTTTATTATCATAACACCTGAAACAGTACCTGTCAACAGATTTTACGATATCTCAAACCCCAAAGTGTCAATCTTCGATACCTCATCTGCCAAAACACGCACCTCATCTGTCAAAATTGCCCCTGTCATGATCACATCTGTCTCTCCCCGCTGATCCAAAATATTCTTCAGATCCTGCGCAGAAAGAATTCCCTTTTCCACCAATGCCAGTACCTCATCCAAGATCAGCAAACTACATTCTTCTGTGGACAATACTTTTCTGGCATAATTGATACCATTGCGGATATTCAGAATTTCTTCCTCTTTCTTTTCGGGAGAAAGTTCATCAAAATTTTCATCCGATCTTTCAAATCTAAAAAATTTAATCTCCGGCTCCAGTCGTCTCACAAACTCATTGTCATCCAATCCTTTTCCTTTCAGGAACTGTATAATGACAACACTGGCACCAAATGCAGCTGCCTGCACAGCGCGCCCCAGAGCAGCCGGAGATTTGCCTCTTCCTTCACCTGTATATATATGTATGGTTCCCTTCTTCATAGTCAGACCATGCCTCTCTGTAATTTACCACGATTTGCCTATTATACCATGTTTCTTTTGTTTCTGCAACTATTGCTCCTCTTCCTCCAACAGTTCCAGTTTGCTGACTGAAACCTCGTATGCCACACGCTTCTCCACATTTTCTTCATCAATTTTCTTCATATATTCCCTGCTCTGAATCCTGCCCCATACCGCACATCTCTCGCCAACCCTGAAGCTGTTGGCAAATCTTGCATTTCTTCCCCAGCAAATACATGGAATATAGTCAGACTTTCCATAAGGCCTGTTGACCGCCAGCAGAAGGTCCGCTATTTCACGTCCCAGGGGCGTTTTACGATAAATCGGTTCCTTGCAGATAAAACCATCCAGATAAATCTGATTTGTCTTAGAACTTTCCTCCATTTCATCTACAAATTCAATTTCTCTTGCAAAAACAGAAAGCACCAACTTGTTCTTGCGCTCTTCGTGACGGTTGTAGGACCTGAATTGCCCGTTTACGGCAATGTACTCGCCCTTGTAATCCGCCCGTGCGTCCAGCAGTCTCTCAGATATCATAAGAGGAATAATATCTGAGCTGTCACTGAGTCGTTGTACTTTCACGTCCACCATGTAAAATCCCTCTCCGAAGATTTCATGGCTGTAGGTAAAATCGCTTACGATCTCCCCCATAATTGTCACTTGGTTGTTTTCAATAACCTTATCCGTCATTTTTGTTCTCCCTTCTTAACTTTAAGAATCTACCCTTAAGAATCATCTATTCTATGATGTACTAATATTTATACTCTATTTTTCAGATTTATAACACTCTTTTCCATCGCGCATATCGACAAATATAGCGTCGCATTACCACTATTAGAGCCCATCTTTTTAGAATCTGCAAATACTTCTATAAATTTGCTTTTTTATCACCCGCTTCTTCTGTATATGGAATCATCCTGCAAAACAGACCGGTTTGTATATTGACTTACCAGGCTGAAAAATCCATAATAAAATCACCAAATTCACATAAGGAGATACCACCATGAATGAACAAAACGCTCTAATCATAGGAGAAGAAACCGTAAAAAAACACCTTTCTCCAGAAGATATCATTGACTGTGTAGAAAAAACCTGGAAATGGTACGGCGAGGGCAAGGTAATCATGCCCAACAAGATCACTACCGATATGTCCTCTCTCGGAATCGCCGGCTGGTTCAATTCCATGCCTGCATACATTGGTCCCATGGATGTTGCCGGAGTTAAGATCGTGGGCGGCTACGATGGAAATAAATCCCTGGGCCTTCCCTACATCAAGGCCAACCTGCTGGTAACAGACTCCAAAACCGGAATCCTGCGCGCAGTGATCAGCGGAGACTACATCAGCGATATGAGAACCGGTGCGCAACCCGCTATCATGGCCAAACTTCTGGCTTCCAAAACGGATGTTGTCACCATCATCGGCACAGGCCTTCAGGGGTATACAAGCCTTCTTTGCATGAGTAAAATACTCTCCATCAAAGAAGTGCGAGTCTGCGATATTTCTGAAAAAGCAAAGGAGAATTTCATATCTCGTTTTCCCAATGCACCCTGGCACTTTGTCAATTGTAAGAGCAACGAGGAAGGATGCCGCGGCGCAGATGTGATCATTACCGTTACCAATGCCAATGCAGACTTGGTGGAAGAACCCTGGGTAAAAGAGGGAGCACTGGTTATGACTATGGGATCCTTCCGTGAGACCTCCTTTGATGTGGTTCGCAAGGCCGACAAGATCGCAGTAGATCAGGTCGGTCAATCCCTGCACAGAGGCAACGTGAAGGAGCTGGCTGAACTGGGAGAGATCACTGCCGAATCCTTTGACATCATTATACCTGATGTGCTGGCCGGCAAAATGAAGGCCAGGACCAATTCCACCGAACGCATCTACGCCCAGATCATCGGCACCGGCATGCTGGACGTTGCCTGCGCCGGACTCCTGCTGGAGAAGTTGTCCGCCCAGGGCATCGAACTTCCCAGCTTTGATATGACAAAATGAGCGATTCTATCTATCGTATCAAACTGCGGGATGATGTGGCGAATCACATTATCGAATGCATCCGCAGTCAGAAGTGGACAGCCGGAATGAAACTTCCCGCGGAAACGGAGTTGGCAAAATACTTTGATGTAAGCCGCTCCACGGTGCGCTCCGCGGTAAAAAGCCTGCAAAATCAAGGGATTCTGCACTCCCGTGCCGGTTCCGGAACCTATGTGGTGGAA
This sequence comes from Lachnospiraceae bacterium, assembly GCA_015056865.1. Lineage (GTDB taxonomy): Bacteria > Bacillota > Clostridia > Lachnospirales > Lachnospiraceae > Acetatifactor. The sequence continues at coordinate 146,514 of SVFM01000003.1, read as the reverse complement.
AGCGCTCCGCTGGTGCTGGAAACCCGAGAGCTGGCACAGATTATGGCAGACTCAGACAACCTCTATGAGCTGGTGCAGACGCGATGCATTTTGGAGCCGGAGCTCTCCTTCCTTGCTGCTCAAAATGCAGATGAGGCTGAAATACCTCAATTATTTGATATTCTGACACAGATGGAACTGAAAAAGGAACGTTACCATCTGATGACATGCGGCTACCAGTTTCATCAGACAATTGCAGCTCTGGCACACAATAAAGTCCTGTACGGCTTTTACCAATCTGCTGCCAGTCAGCTGCGCAGCCTGCGAGTTCTGGACAGTCTGACCCTGGATACCTTCGTGGAAGACATTGAAGACCACCGCCAAATAGCCCGGGCTATCGCAGCAAGAAATGCAGATCTGGCCAAAAGTACCATGCAAACTCACCTGGAAAAGGATTATGCCCGCTATCTGAACAAGCCTTCGAAAACAAAATGAATAACCAGCCAAAGGAATCCTACTCCCTACTTCCTTTGGTTGGTTTTTTCTTTCTGCTGCCGCACCCTTGCACCACATACTAAAAAGTGCTATACTAAGGAACGGTTTATAAAGGAGGATTCCCATGATACAAAAAAGAGAAGACATCAGAAATATTGCTATCATTGCTCACGTAGATCACGGTAAGACCACTCTGGTGGACGAGCTTTTAAAACAAAGCGGCGTATTCCGCGCAGGACAGGATGTGGCAGAACGGGTTATGGACAGTGGTGATATCGAACGTGAAAGAGGTATTACCATACTGGCTAAAAATACAGCTGTTACCTATAAAGGCACAAAGATCAATATTGTGGACACTCCGGGCCATGCGGATTTTGGGGGTGAAGTGGAACGTGTGCTGAAGATGGTAAACGGGGTCATCCTGGTAGTAGATGCCTTTGAGGGTGCCATGCCCCAGACAAAATTTGTACTGCGCAAGGCACTGGAATTAAAGCTTCCCGTGATTCTCTGTGTCAATAAAATTGACCGTCCGGAGGCAAGGCCGGAGCAGGTTGTAGATGAAGTTCTGGAATTATTTTTGGATCTGGACGCAGACGACTCTCTACTGGATTGTCCCATCGTCTATGCTTCCGCAAAAAACGGCAGCGCCACTTTGAAGTTATCTGTAAAAAATAAAGACATGAAGCCGCTTTTCGACACCATATTGGAGCACATCCCGGCTCCGGAAGGCGATCCCGAAGCTGCCACTCAGGTCCTGATCAGCACCATCGATTACAATGAATATGTGGGCCGTATCGGTGTAGGCAAGGTGGATAATGGTACCATCCGCGTCAATCAGGAAGTGATCCTGTGCAACGCCCACGATCCAGGCAAGCAGCAAAAGGTAAAGATCAGCAAGCTGTACGAATTTGACGGCTTGAGCAAAGTGGAGGTAACAGAGGCTGGTATCGGTTCTATCGTAGCTATCTCCGGCATCGCAGGAATTCACATCGGTGATACCCTCTGCTCTCCTGATAAGGTGGAGCCAATCCCCTTTCAGAAGATCAGCGAGCCTACGATCGCCATGCATTTTATTGTCAATGACTCTCCTATGGCCGGCCAGGAAGGCAAATATGTTACCAGCCGCCATCTGAGGGACAGACTGTTCCGTGAGCTAAATACGGACGTTTCCCTGCGTGTGGAAGAAACCGACTCGCCGGATATCTTCAAAGTCTCCGGCCGGGGCGAACTCCATCTTTCTGTACTGATTGAAAACATGCGCCGGGAAGGTTATGAATTTGCAGTCAGCAAAGCTGAAGTTCTCTACAAATTTGATGAAAAGGGGCATCGATTGGAACCCATGGAACTGACCTATATTGACGTACCCGAAGAATTTTCCGGTTCCGTGATCGAAAAGTTAAGCCAGAGAAAGGGCGAACTGTTGAATATGGGTGCTGCCAGCGGCGGTTACACACGTCTGGAGTTCTCCATCCCCTCCAGAGGCCTGATCGGTTATCGCGGAGAATTTATGACCGATACCAAAGGAAATGGCATCATGAACTCTCTTTTTGACGGTTACGCTCCCTATAAGGGTGATATTCAATACCGCAAGTTGGGCTCCCTGATCGCATTTGAGGCCGGCGAATCTGTCACTTATGGCCTTCATGCTGCTCAGGAGCGGGGGACCCTGTTTATCGGTGCCGGTGTGAAGGTTTACTCCGGTATGGTGGTGGGTGAAAGTTCCAGAGGAGAAGATATTGAACTGAATGTATGTAAGAAAAAGCAGCTGACCAATACCCGTGCCTCCGGCTCGGATGAGGCGCTGCGTCTGACACCTCCCAAGATTTTAAGTCTGGAACAGGCTCTGGACTTCATTGACACAGATGAGCTTTTAGAGGTAACCCCCAAATCCCTGCGTCTGAGAAAGAAAATTTTGGACCCGACCATGCGAAAACGCGCAAATTTAAAGAAATAAAATAGGAGCCCCTCCTCTTTTTCATAATGACGGAGTGGGCTCCTTTAAATTATCCGTTTTTACTCCTCCAGCTGAGATGTGCAATGTGCGCATCTGGTAGCATCAATGGGAATTGTGCTCTTACAGTAAGGGCAGGTCTTGGTGGTAGGTGCTGCGGGTGCCGGTTCTTCCTTCCTGGACAAACGCTTACTCAGTGAGGTAATTCCCTTGATCAGCAGGAAAAGAATAAATGCTGTGATCAGGAAATTGAGCACTGCCGTAATAAAGTTACCATACATCAGGACAGGTGCCTCCTCACCCTCTCCCATGACCAGCTGAAGGTATGTAAAATCTGTACCTCCGAACAGCCCGATCAGTGGTGTCAGAATATCCTTATTCAAGGATGTTACGATAGCGGTAAATGCTCCGCCCACGATAACACCGATTGCCATATCCATGACATTGCCACGTGTGATAAACTTCTTGAACTCTCCCATAATTCCCGGTTTCTTTTTACTCATAAGTACCTCCTAAAAATTTTATAAATTATATTTTTCTAACCATTCAGAGTGATATCCGCGTAAATGCGTCTGGTTCTGAACAGCTATATTTCCTCATTTTGTACGTCTGCGGGCTGGTCCGCAATATCGATTGATATGGGCACCGATCATCACGATATACATGCAAAAATACAGCCACAACATTACGATCACAATGATCGCCAAACTACCGTACGTACTGAATATCCCGGTATGATTCACATACAGGGAAAATCCCCAGGAAAAGACGCTCCATACCACTGCTGTAAACACAGCTCCCGGCATTTGCTCCCAAAAACTCAACTTCCTGTTGGGCACATAGGCGTATATTCCCATAAATAAAACTGCAAGCACCAACCAGACTACCACAAAGCGAAAGGCTTCCAAAATCCCAAACAAGCCTTCCAGCTGGGGCACATATTTTAACAGCACATTGATCAGAAAACTGCCAAATACCATAATAAACAGAGACAGCACTACCATGATCAGCATAACAAATGTGTAAAAGGAAGAGATCAATCTTACCAAAAAGTAATTCCGTTCCTCCACCACATCGTGAACTGCATTCAATCCACGCATCAATGCCAGCATGCCCTTGCCCGCAGACCAGAGTGTAGTGATCGCCGCCACAGACATGACCCCTGCAGACTTCTCATACATATCATCCACAATACTGCTCACCAGGCTGTCAATCCGTTCCGGCATGATGTCAGCGATAGCCTCCATCAGATTTTTCTGTGTTAAAGGTGTATAGGGTATGATCGTACAGATCAGTATCACCATGGGCATCAGGGATAAAAAAAAGAAAAAAGCGGTACTGGCTGAAAAAGCACTAATATTCTTTATTTTCATCTGGCGTGAAAAATCTCTGACAATCACATAAGCCTTAAGAAGCACCTTCTATCTCCGCCTTTCAATAAATCTGTTCCACATAACCGTCCTGATAAAAAAAGCAAAGAATATCCTGCGCTGTAAGGCCCGCCTGGGCCATAGACCGTGCTCCATTCTGAGACATACCTACGCCGTGTCCATAACCTCCGCCTACTATGATATATCCTACCACATTTCCCGCTTCTTTACCAGTTGTAATCGTAAAAAATGCACTAGGAAGCAAATTCGGCATATCAATCTTGCTCCCATCCTGCCGCCGTACCTTCGTCACCCCGTCGCAAAGGATATAACGAATGTTATGCTCTGTGATCACTTTATAAGTTCCACCGGATGCCTCTATCAGCATTTCATCTGCTACGCCGCCCTCATTTCTAAGACTGATACTGATATCTCGAACCTTGCCCAACTTCTTGATCTCTTTGCTGACAAACTCTCCCTCTTTATTTTTAGTCAACACCAGACTGTTATTAGCCTTATACCGGCTCTGCAGGGCGGAAAGCATCCTCTTCTCATCAAGATCCGCCACTGCATAGGTCCACCGATACCAAGGCTCGCCGGACTCATAATCTTCCTCAAAAACCTGACCGATAAAGGAAGCAAATACAGCCTCCTTCTGCATACTCTGGGCCGTAAACCTTGGGTCCTGCGTGGTACCGATCCTTGTGGCTGGCAGATAAGCCAGTTTCCCCTCGGTACTGCCTTTCCAGATATCTGACTCTGTTCCATAACCACAAGAGGTAGAATAATAGTAGGTATCTGCCAATTTCCCTCCTGCATACAGCAATTGACCTCTGGTTTCCTTTACTGCTGCTGTGGTAGTTTCCTGCTCTGAAATATTATTATAAACCTGGTAGCTTGTACTGTCATCCACATGCGCCCCGGCCAGCGCACTACTGGGAGATAACATACGTCTGTATGCGTAGGTTCTGGCGCAAATTGCCTGCGCCTTCAACGCCTCCATAGGATATCCGGAGGGCATCTCACTGGGAACCACTGCATATAAATACTCCTCCAACAGTACCTCATTGATCACATACAGACCATTGCTTTCACTATCCTGTATAATCTCAATGCTTCCCCGATAGGCAGGATTGCCAAGGCTGCGCTCCACGGACAAAAGGGTAACCTTTCCCGTCAGGGCCGTAGGCACCACATAGATTCTATCAGCCGTAAAATACAGACTGTCCTGCTCTATCTTTACCACTTCTCCTGCTGTATGAAACTCCTCCCTCATATCCTCCCCGGATCCGTAGCGTACCACAAAATCAGTATCTGCGGTTAAGGCAACTTTATCATGCATATTCGATGCATAGCCGGAATTTTTTATCTGCACGCGTATGTATTCCATGGCCTCGTTTCTTGTCACCAGTACACTGCAGATTTTTCCATTTTCCACCACAAAATCACAGAACGAATATCCAATCCTAATATCCTCTTCGGATGCCAGCTGGAGGGAATCATAGAGACGATACATCTTCATGTCTGGCCCAAACTGCAGGATACCATATTTTTCCAACTGTACGCCAAGCCCCGGATAAACCCGCAATACCTTCCCGGAAATTTTTTGCTGGTCCTTGACAGTGACTGCACTGACTTTTCCATCGGTCAATGTCACATCTGCCACCTGCTCTCTCCACCCACGTTGTTCCAGACCTGCCAGATTATCTGCCCACTGGTACAGCTTTATACTTCCGTCATACAACTTCAGATTTTCCGGCGTCACCTCCGTGATCCACACATTCAACAAATTTTCTATAACAGGTTCCGGTTTTAAAGCTTCTCCAATTCCTCTTATCAAACCTACAACCGCAAGCACAAACAACAAAACAATCCCTGAGAAACAAGCAATCGCCTTCCACTGTAATTTCCCAAATCTATCCACTGTGTTCCCCCTTCACAAAGCTTCTCACCTTTCTATGGAAAAAGAGCAGCCGGCTAACAGGCTGCTCTCTTTTATCTAAAGTATCCCCAAAATGCCGGCTCTTGCCTTTTGACTCCTAGCAAAGCTAGGTGGGTGACCGCAACCAGACTTTTGCCTTCCCCTGCAATCCTCATACGAGTGGGGGCTTGACAGCCACCTGGCAATATAGGAATCCCTTTTAAAGTATCTGTAGGTTCAAAATAAACAAGAGTTATCGCACATCTCAGGTTAAATTCATTATAGCCAATGTGAGTCAAAATTACAAGACTTATTTATTGGCAACATTTACCTTCTTTTCCAACACAATATAAATACCGGAAATAGCCAGAATAATGACTCCCACCACCAAAAACAATAGGATCTTCTCCGGCATGGGTGTATCCATATAATCATAAAATACTACTTTCAGACACACCAGCAGTGAAAGGACCAGCCCATAAATCCTCACATCTCTTTTCTTTAAGGCAAATCCGATCGCAACACCGGCTATGGCAATGACCATCAAAATACAGCTGATCGCCAATGCCTGATCCAACCCGCTGATCAAGGTCACATAAGTCCAAAAGAGTGCTAAGAAAAGGTACTTTGCTTTAAAATCCATATGAAATCTGGGTTGGAAAGTAAAGACCACTACAGCTGTCCCCAGAACAGCCAGCAATATACTATTCAGGCTGTTTGACACAAAGCCTGCTGCCAGGCTCCAGAATATCATCATGCCCAGATTACAGTAGTTATACACCCTTTGACATCTTCCCCGCCACCAGCCAGCATAATTGAACAACAAAAGCAGCAAAAACAACGCTCCTATATTGATGATCGGACACAACTGGACAAAATGGAACTGAGCCGCCAAATAGATACTCAGCACAGCCGTAATGATCCCCTGATACAAAGGCTTATAATGATGCAGTGCCAGAATAGAAAGGAAAAATCCAGCTGCCAAGACATGACTGTGCCAGGACATCCCTCTTACTAAAAAGGCTGTAGAAAAATATCCCCAGGCTGTGACTGCTGTTACTGCCGTAATCACAATTTCAGACACCTTCAGCACCTTGACACGGCCCAGCAGTTTGGAAAGTAAAAATACGGCAAGCAATGCCAATACCCCGCTGTCTTCTCCCCGAACAGCCCAAAATCCAAGCAAGACCGTAAAAACTGTGGCATAATACTGAATCCACTTCAGACTGCTCTTTATAAAAATCAGGAAAAGAATCAGGGCAATCAGTGCAAACATACCCATCATCATATAAAACCAGCCTACCGGCAGTGCCTTTGCAACAACAGCTGCAGTCCAAATGTAACTTAGACTGATAAAAAATAGTGTGATACAATATACACTGCAATTTATAGTACTGATACGTTCCTTCTTTCTCTCCAGACAATAGAACAGCAGTCCCTGCACCAACAGATTACAGCCAATATAGCCCAGGATCATCCGGGGATCCAGATGTTTTACTCCCAGAACGATCACCAGAAAAGACATAAACACATTCGTAATCATATGGATCATATGTACAGTCTGTCTGGCCCTGGCCACCGGCAGACAAAGGGATATCACATTTACCACCAAGAGCATCCCTGCCACCGTCAAAAATTCCACGTTTGCACCACCGGTGATCACCGGCAGCGCGCACAAATTACAACCGATAAAGCTGACCAGCCTTACCACCCCGGAATCTTTCCTTCTGGTAAACAAAATCGTAAGAACAGCAACCACAAGAGTGATGGCTATAGCCACATATTCATTAAAATTATGTAGATAAAAATAATTTATGATGGTGGACGTATAGAGACCGCCAATCCCCAGCCCAGTGATCGCCAGAGACATTTTCTCCATGCGTCTTCGCAAAAGCAACTCCGACAGCAAAATCACCACAATGGATATGACATACAAGCTGATCCCTTTTATCATACCATCCATATAATTCATGCCCAGCATGATAAACGCTGCCAATACAAACAATACCCCCACAACACAGAACACCCCTGCACCGATCTGAAACTCCACATTTTTCTTCTTAGGTGTCGGCCCACAGGGCATGGGATGTGTAGGCACCGACACTGCAACAGGTGACTGTGCAGGTAACCCTTGCGCCAGCATGGGTTGCCCTTCCGAAGGCATGGGTTGCATCCACATCTGCTGCTGAGCTTGAAGATATATCTGATAATTCCTGTCAATCTCCTTAGACAAATGCTCTGCATTCATGACCTGCTTATCCAATTCGCCCTGCATCTGTATCAGGTATGCAGTAAAATTCACATCTCTGGACTCCCGGCGCAACCAGTTTATCTTTGCCTGAATATCTTCCAGTCTTCCGTATCCTTGCCCCTGACTGTTTCCTTCCATAAGTTCCTCCTTGATTTTTCTTACGACTCATCCATCAGATAAGATTTGTATTTTTCTTTTTCCCTTGGCTTACAGTTTATCACTAAGCAGACGCCACTTTCCGTGTATTCCTGCGAGATCACACTACCGTTTTGCAGCAGATCAGACAAAACGCCCCCCTTGTCATAAGGGATCAGGAACTTCTCCGTGCTGTTTGCCGCATAAAGCCGTTTTGTGATCAACCCGGTCAGTTCTTCCAGCCCCTGACCATTTCCGGCAGACATATAGATCCGCTCCTGCGATACCATAGGAAGCACTTCTTCCGGAAACTTGCGCTCTCCCTGCTCATCCAGACAAAGATCTGCCTTATTGTATACATAAATCATCGGTATGGCTCCAGCACCCAGTTCACGCAAGGTTTCCTCCGTCACCTTCATATGCTGTCTATGATCCGGATCTGAAACATCAATGACATGCAGCAGCAGATCCGCTTCCCGAACTTCTTCAAGGGTAGAACGAAAAGCCTTTATCAAATCATGGGGCAGCTTATGGATAAAGCCTACTGTATCCGCCAGATAAAAGGGCTTCTTATCGCCCACATCGATCATACGCACAGATGTCTCCAGTGTTGCAAAAAGCATATCCTTTTCCAACACCTTTTTGCTGTCATCCTTGATATACAGATCCACCAACCGATTCATGATCGTAGACTTACCTGCATTGGTATATCCCACAAGAGATACTCTCGGCACAGCTGATTTCACCCGCTTCTTTCTCTGGGTCAGGCGCTGGGAAGATACCTCTTCCAGTTCTTTTTTCAGTTCACTGATCCGATGCTCGATCTTTCTTCTGTCCAGCTCAAGCTTTTTCTCTCCGGCACCCTTATTACTGAGACTTCCGCTGGCACCACCCTGTCTGCCCAAGGCATCATGCAGGCCTACCAGCCTGGGGAGCATGTACTGAAGTCTGGCTGTCTCCACCTGAAGCTTTGCCTCTCTGGTACGAGCCCGGCTGGAAAAAATATCCAATATCAGATTGGTACGGTCGATGACAGGCATATCCAGCTCCTGCTGCAAATTCCTCATCTGGGAGGGAGACAATGTATTGTCAAAAACAGCCACCTGAGCCTCCACATCCCTGGCAAACTGCTTTGCCTCTTCCACCTTTCCGGTACCGATATAAAGTGCTTTATTGATACGTTCCATCTTTTGGGTGATGATCCCCACCACCTCCATATTACACGCCTCAGCCAGACTGGCCAGTTCCTGCATGGAGGCTGTAAAATCTTCCTCTTCCCCTGTGTCCACCCCGACCAGCAACACCCTTTGCTTCAATTCTTCCTCTTCCCTCATAAAACCATGCCTTTCCTGTGTGAAACATCAGGTAACCGTTTCCAACTCAAACCAAAACTCCACACCATTGTCATAATTTATCACGCCATAGTCCTGATTCATGGATTCCATGATCGCCTTTACAATAGACAGACCCACACCGCTTCCGCCGTATTCTCTGGTTCTGGCCTTGTCCACTTTATAAAACTTCTCCCAAATATGCTCCAGACTCTCCCGGGGTATGGCTTCTCCTGTATTGAATACGGATACTCTTACCTTCTGTCCCTTGCGCTGCAGTTTTACATCTATGATCTTTTCGCCTGCTGCATGGTTCACTGCATTGGAAAAATAATTCATAAACACTTCTTCCGTCTTGAACTCGTCCGCCCATACGTATATCGGATCATAATGCTCCATCCTTACTTGTATTTGATTCTGCTGGGTCAGGATCAGCGCCGACTGTATATAATTGCAGATCAATTCCACCACATCAAAGCGCTCCAAAGCTGCCACATCATTACCAAACTCCAATTGATTCAATGTGGTCAGCTTCTTGACCATAGTATTCATCTTAGCCGCCTCATCTATGATCACGTCACAATAAAATTTCATGCTCTCCGGATCTTCTCCCACACCTTCCAAAAGACCCTCGGCATAGCCCTGTATCAAGGCCAACGGCGTTTTTAGTTCATGGGAAACGTTGGAAAGAAACTCCTTGCGCATCTCATCCACCTGATTCTTCTTTTCAATATCTTTTTGCAGTTCATTGTTTGCTGTTTTAAGCTCTGAAATCGTCTTCTCAAGAGTAGCCGACAAACGATTGATATTGGCTCCCAACAAAGAAATCTCCGTTTGATCCTTGCCGCTATATTTGGCCTCAAAATCCAGCCTTGTCATACGTTCCGAAATATCCGCCAATTCTAAAATAGGCTCTGTGATCTTCTTTGTCATAAGCCAGATCACCACACAACTCAATACAACCGCCAGCACACCCACATAAAGCAAAAACTGGTTGGAAAGCTTCACGCTCTCCGTCACATTAGCAAGGGGGGTGCGCAGCATAAACACTTCCCCGGAATCCACCATGCCATGCATCTCCAGATACTCCGACTTTGTTTCCATATCCATTGTTTTTAATAAAACATAACCCTCATTTTGATCTATGATTTCTGTCCCGGGCGCATGATCATTATACAAAAAATCGCGGACTCTGCGATACAAAATGTCACGGACATTGCCAAAATAGTATACATCCTGAGCATCCGGATCCAAAATAATCCCACTGATATCAGTACGCTCTGACAAAGCCATCAGTTCATCTGCGTACTGATTGGAAGTAATATCCTTCATCTGCACCATACGGGTTATCTTATGGTAACCCTGAACCAGACTCTTTTCCTTATTTTTCTCATAGAAGGACTGTAAAAAGGTGCTATTGAGCAAAAAACAGAGCAATAAAGTACCTGCCATCAGTACCATGAAACTGATCGCCACCTGTCGCTTTATGGAACGCTTCACCATCCATTTCCTTTTTTTCCTGACTTTGCTCATCTTTTACCTCAATCTGTTTCTTATTTTTTATTTTATCACATTTGAGACATCTCAACAACACAACTGTCGCAGTTCACAATTTTTTCATGATTATTGATTTGTAAAAACACCTTTTTCATGTTACAGTATATTTTGTGGTTATAATCATTTATATACTCTGGGAAAGGGGCTCTTTACATGGATAAATTGAAGATATTGGTTGTAGATGACGAGAGCAGGATGCGCAAGCTGGTAAAGGATTTCCTGTTAAAAAACAATTACCAAGTGCTGGAAGCCGAAGATGGCAGACAGGCGGTGGATATTTTCTTTGAACAGCAGGACATTTCCCTGATCGTGTTGGACGTGATGATGCCCCGCATGGACGGCTGGCAGGTGTGTAAAGAAATCAGAAATTACTCCAAGGTACCCATCATCATGCTGACAGCCAAAAGTGATGAGCGTGATGAATTACAGGGATTTCAACTGGGTGTGGATGAATACATCTCCAAGCCCTTCAGTCCGAAGATCCTGGTTGCCCGCATCGCAGCCATTCTGCGCAGGACCAACAAACTTTCCACAGAAGAAATTATCAGCGTTGGCAGCATTGAAATCAATAAAGCAGCACATCTGGTCACTATTGACGGAAAAAATATTGATCTGAGCTACAAAGAATTTGAGCTCCTCTCCTACTTTGTTGAAAATCAAGGCATTGCCCTTTCTCGGGAAAAAATCCTCAACAGCGTGTGGAACTATGATTACTTCGGAGACGCAAGGACCATAGACACCCATGTGAAGAAATTGCGCAGTAAGCTGGGCGAAAAGGGTGAAATGATCAAAACCATATGGGGATTGGGGTATAAACTAGAAGAATAGGTGATATTATTTTTAACGTGATATATCAATTATGACTACTGAGAAATGTAGTAAATATGGGATTTTTGAGAGATAACGAGTGATGTGATTTTAGGAGAATTATGTCATTCGTTTTTTGATTTTGAGGAAAATCTGGTAATATTTTTGGTATTATTTTCGAGGAATTTTTGAAGAGAAATATTAAGACTGATGTGACGTTCGGGAAAATGAGCGTGACATTGGTCTTTTTTGTTAGTGACGTATGAGTGAAGGAAAAGTGGGGGGGAGGGAGAAGCTGAAGAGGGTGAAAAATGACAGTTATATGTTCAGGGGAGAAAAAGGATTAGAATAGTGGGATAAATTTGGGTGTCAGTTTTCTTATTGTTTTTGGTCCGGAGATGGCGTAAAATAAAATGTAAAATAAGAATTTGGAGAAAACTATTATGATGATACAATTTGGAAAGAACACTGATATTGATGACTGGATGAGTCTTGTTGAAGAAATTAGTTGGAATTTCCCAGGTTTAGAGACGAAAGAAAAAATTGAGGGGCATCGAGAAACTGTTTTGCGATTTATCGGCAAAGGACAGGCGTTGTGTGCAAAAGATGATAATGGGAAAATCATTGGTGTGCTTTTATTTTCACGAGGTCGTAACATGATTTGTTGTTTAGGAGTATCACCTACATACAGAAGATACGGAGTCGCTTCACGTTTACTTAGTAAGGCATTGGAGCAGTTGGACAGAACAAACGATATATGTGTATCAACATTTCGAGATGAGGATGAAAAAGGGGTTGCACCAAGAGCACTATACAAGAAATTTGGCTTTGTTGAAGATGAAATGATTGAAGAATTTGGCTATCCAAATCAGGTATTTCTATTACATCCGTAAAATCAATGTTGTGAAGCACTTTGAAAGACCGGAAATTTTGAGGGAACGTTATGTTAAGAACATTAATGCAAATATACGTAAAGGGAAGCGTTGAAGCTGTTGATATCTATCAAAAAGCTTTTAATGAAGAAATTCTTGGCTTATATGCTGATGATAATGGTGGGTATTTGCACTCAGAGTTAAACGCTTATGGACAAATAATTGCGGTGTCCGAGCTTACAGATAATCTTGTTATAGGAAACACCATGCAATTTTGCTTTCATTTTGGAGAAGGTGGCGAAGAACATGTCAAAAAAGCTTAAGTATGGTAACAGTGCACGCAAAAATTAGCTTGTAATACTTCTGATTTCTGATATAATATAATTAATAAAAGGCAATCGCCACAGAGTGGTTGACCAATAAGATTATGACAAATGCCTTCCCCTCACTCGCCAAAGTACAGGGAAGGTTTTTGTTATGTTAGTGACATATCAAATAAATGAATGTCAGCTGTGCCAAGAGGAACATTCCGAAAGACATCAAGTCTTTAAAATCGAAATTATTGTTCATAAGCATCACCTCCATTCTGTAAGAATGAAGGTCAACCACCCTGTATCACGATTGCCGGTAGCATTGCTGCTACTAGGATTATTATATCACGAAGCGCGTGCGAACACAAGTTCTATATTCGTAATAATAATGTTTATTATTCTTTATTTTGTTTTTTCAAACATTCACTTTTAAAAGAGTGACCATCACTTACACTTCCACCACATCCGGTTCAAAAACAAGTGCCTCCATCATATCGTAGGGATTATTGATATTGGCAAGTCCCAGCCGGGCATATCTTTTTACCCTTTCACAGTTCTTCTTTGAAGCCTTATGCCGATCTGTAAGCCACGCAAAATTCGGTTTGTCCATATAAAGCCATACCAGCAGATTCTCCGGTTTTACCAAGTCTGTGATCTCTTTTAGCTCTTCCTCTCCGGTATTTCCGTCATAATCGATCATAGCCTCAGGAAAGCGTGCAAGGATTTCCCGGATCCTTCTGGTGTCTTCACAGCTGAAACACACCTTGGTATGATACTTCTCCACCAAATCAAAAAGAGGTTCCATATTGTCAGTGGAAATTTTCTTATCAAGGGCTATTACAACATCTTTCCCTTCTGCAAGGGCAAGCAATTCTTCCAGCCTGGGAATCTTGGCCCCCTTAAACTCCTCCCCTTTATAAATCCCTGCATCATATTCCATAAGCTGCGCATAAGTTAAATCTTTCAAGCGCAACGGCTGCTCAATCTCAGATCCGTCCTTATTACGGCATGTGCGATTAATGGTCATATCATGATGAAGAACGATCACACCATCCTTTGTATAACAGGGATCTGTCTCGATATATGCAAACCCTTGTTTCAGGGATTCTTTGAAAGCGATCATGGTATTTTCCGGAGTATAATATGCTCCACCCCTATGTGCACGGTACAAAAAATTTCTCATGCTTTCCTCCTGAACTCACTTTGAATAATAGTAAAATACACCTGAAAAGGTCAGCTGTCAAGCCTCAACACTCTTTATTACACCAAAAAGAGCGCCTGACCTGTTTTTGCAAGCCCGACACTCTTTTTTATAAATTAGTCCTCATATACCGTTGTGATAATCTCACCTTCCATACAATCGAAGGTAACTGCATCGGAATAAGCGTAATTTCCTGCCGCATCCCACATTTCAAAAACCATAGAATACTTTCCGTCAAACAGCGGAGCTTCCCCAAAAGCGGTATTGGCAGTTACGGTCACTTCCTCCGCTTCATACATCTGGAATTCATCATCCCCGCTGTAGGAAGCCATTTTCCAAATGGTGGTGATCACATCTCCCTCTTCCAACAGACGCAGCTCCTTGCTGGCCATGCCGCTTTCATCCAGTCCCTGAGATGCTCCCAGAATGTGCCACTCTTCTGCAGTGAAATCATAGGCTACCTGTAGGTTGTATGCCTCATCATTCAGCAGTATGGGCACGGAATACAAGTTGTAGTCTTCGCCTTCAAAGGACAGTTCCATGTAAACCAAGCGACCGTCAATGGCTCCCCAAACTCCACGGAAATTATCATAAAATACACCTTTTTCCCAATCAGCGGTCATATCATTATCGGTGCCTAACAGCAGCATTTGGTCATTTGCCTCGTCTACATAGTACAAAGAAAATCCAATACCGGCCAGAATATCATTTGCCTCAGGACCCAGATTTAAAATAGCAGTGCCTTCGTCATTCAAATCCAAGGGTGCTCCGTCCCAGTCCATATCTGCCAAGGTAACGATCTTGGGCAAATCTTTAATATCCAGAGAGGCAAGGTACTCATCTCCCCCTTCTGCCAATTCGCCGGTAAGCCCATACGCATACAGATGTTTAAATGCGGTACCTGCACCTACATTGATGTATCCATTGAAGTCATTGATATCCCCGTTGTAAGAATAGTAACAGCTTAAACCAGTAGCCTCACTGCGGTAAATACCTCCCACCTGATATAACACACATTCTTCCAATGCATCCGAAACATCTTGTGCTGAAGGCAACATCCATGCGGTCTGGCGGGCCAGGTGTCCCAGATCCACCATGTTGGTATAACCTTGTTCCTTGGTATTGCCGCCATAATTTTCACTCTGTGCAGCAGCACGCCCTAACTCAGCAAAAAAGCCCGGCTCCTGAGAAGCAGCCACAAAAGCCTCCTCTCCAAAAGACTCATACGCCTCAAGTAACGGAGTCAGTTTGGTAAGATCCGTTACAGATAAAGTGGTCTGATCCTGAGTACCTACAGCTTCACAGCCCTGATAATATGTATTGCAGATGGCAATCCCCAGATCGTCTCCTTCCATGTCCGGATTGGCTGCAAGTTCTCCCAACCAGCCGGAATAAAGCCAACCGTTGCCAGGCTCCACTTCCTCAGAGGCTACCAGATATTTGGAAAAGTTTTGAAAGATTGCTGCGACATCCACTGTAGCCATCAGGCAGGTATCAAAGCCAACCAGCTCCAGCGCCGGATTTTCCTTGTTTGCAGGCCATACCGCATCAAATGCCTGATACATTTCAGCCAGATCCAAGGAATCCAGACCATGTATCTCATCAAAGGCTGCTCCGCTTACCGAACCACCACCGTGATTCCAGAAAGTAACAGCTACCTTGTCAGCAGGATAGTTGGCATCCGCAAAAGCAAGAAAATCATACAAAGTCTGGGCATCACCCATGTTGGCTGTTTCCGTCTCTTCCAAAAGCTTCAGACCCTCGCTGTTATATAACCAGCGTTGAAGTTTTGCCGGATCCATCAACTCATTTTGCCACACATTGGCACCGCCGGTCTGGATCACTACATTCACATTTTCAGGAAGCGTTACTTCCATCATCTCCTGCAGGTCAGTGGATGCAAAACCGCCATTGGTTTCCAGATCACTGCCACAAAGATACCAATACACTGCCCAGCTTCCATCTGTAATCTCCGGCTTGTCTTTGGTACCCTGCGTACCCGGAGTATCTGTTTCCCCTCCGCAGGCAACTAAAGATAAAATGGTTATGATTGCTAAAAGCAAACAAAAAATTCTTTTTTTCATACAATTTCCTTTCTAAATTTCAAGAAGCGGATACTGCAATTGCGCATCCGCTCCCATACCACATTGGAATACTATTTTCAATTATTCAATTTCGTAAGTTTCAAGCATTGCACCAACGGTTTCTTCCACATCAGCACCCCAGGCAACGATCTCATTGATCTGATCCTCAGTAAGCTTAGTATCACTCTCCAAAAGTGCCTTGTAACTAACAACACCATCTGCAATCTCCAGCAAGGTTGCCAGATCCTCATCAGAGATGAAATCCGCATCAGAATTTACCACAACAGCAATTTTTGTATACACAGTGTTGGCGCTGTTAAAGGCATCTATAGCAGTCTGCTTATCCGGGCCACCACAAGCAACCAAGGACAGGCACATTACCATAGCAAGAACAATAGCAAATAATTTTTTCATAGAACCAATTCCTCCGTTCATTTTCTAGTCATTTGACTTGCACTTATTATGACAGTCCTCGACACAAAAAGGAACAGCAGTGACTGAATCGAACCAAAAACGTCCCGAATCGACACTCTGAATCAAAGGGACAATCGCAAGATAAACTGCCCATCCTGCACCAAAAAAGAACAAATCCCACCATACTGTTGCACAATTGCACAGATACTCTGTACACCGATTCCATGACCTTCCCTGCCAGATACAGGAATACCCTTTTCAAAACGCACCTCACCTTCACAGGGGTTCATTATCTGTAAAAAAAACTTGCTCTCTCTCATATAAAACTGCACATCAATGGTACAATCCCTACCTGTAAGCACAAGAGGTTTACAGGCGTTTATTGCGTTTTCCAGCGCATTGGAAAGAAGGACGCACAGATCACTGTCTGATAACTTGATCAAAGCCGGAAGCATACCTCGTACTTTTAAGGCAATCCCTTCTTTTTTTGCACGCCCCATGAAGGCAGAAAGAACCAGATTACCTACTTCGTTCTCACAATACTGCTGCACTTTCTGGGCCTCGATTTCCCGACATATACCGGCGATGTAAGCCTGTGCCTGCTCACTTTGCTCATTCTCGATACAATTGGACAGATATTGCAGATGATGACGCAGGTCATGACGATATCTCTTGGCCAGTGCCTGTGATTCCTGCAGAGCATGAATTTCCCGGACAGACTGTCCTAACTGAATTTCAAGGCTCTTTTGTACCTGCTGGAGTCGGCTGCGTTTCCGTTCTTCAATAGCATTATATGATAAAAATACCAAATAGGCAGCACAGCATACAAAGGGCATAAATTCTATCACAACAGGAGCCCCGCTGGATAGAAGGTCTGTATACACCACGGTTATATAGTCGAAAACATAGTACATTGCCGGTATTATCCCAAATTGCCACTGCATTTTTACAGGATGTTTGGTCAAATCAGAAACAATTGGCGAAACAAATCGTAGTAGAAATAAGAGTAGCGGTAAGGTAAGAACCAGCTCTATCACACTTTGTTCCATTACTCCGCCGGATATCACTGCCACGATCAATAACGCAAAATACCGCCGCAACTGGCAACAAAGATAAGCAAAAAGAACTGCGATCGCTGACCACAACAGCTTCTTTGTCTGGAAATATAATATCAAAATCAGCGGCAGATGCATAATCAGCGGATAGATCCGACGAAGAAATTCAGCCTCTCCGATCCAATATAATCCCCCCTGCAACAAAAGAAGTGTTGCTATGTAGCCACAAAAAATCCAACGGTTCTTGCGTGTGTTCAAGGTATTGCAAAAAACCGCTGACAATATGCCACCAAAAATACATACCACAACATTATTGAGTATAAAGACCCATTGATTCATGACACATCATCTCCTACTTATGAAAGGCATATTTCAGATAGGCATCTTTGATCTCCTGATACTTCCCCCGAGGAATGGGAATTTCCATCATGCAGGACATGGTAATTGCACGATAAGAAAGATTCTGTATATGTTCCAAATTCACTACATAAGACCGATGGGGACGCGAAAAACAACCAAATGGGAGCAATTGATTGTATAATTCATCCATACTTCCAACGCTTTCCAAAACCTTACCGTTTGTCAAGTGAATAAACAAAGTGCGATGAATCACCTCGCAGTACTCCAACCTTCTGGCCTCAATACGTGTGATACCGTTTTTACAACGCAGGATCAGACTGCTTGTATGCTCCTTTTCACATTCAGAAAAGGCCTTATCCAATAACTCAAAAAATGTCTCCCTATGGATTGGTTTTAATTGGTAAAAGAAAGCATTTACTGAATAGGACTCCACCGCAAACTCCGGGGAAGAAGTCAAAAAGATGATTTTAATATTACTGTCATAATTTCTGATCTCTGCCGCAGCTTCCATCCCGTTTTCTCCGGGCATAAGAATATCCAAAAGCAAAATATCAAACCGGGCTCCCCGCTCGATCTCAGCCAACAGATTTAATGTGCTTTGAAAAGACATGTATTCAATTTTTTGGTTACACTCCAAACAGTATTGATCCAAAAGTTCCCTGATCTCACTCAATACCGAAAGCTCGTCATCACAAAATGCTATTTTAATCATGTCAATTCACCACCTTGTTTCTAAATTTACCAATTCAAAAACCGAACCTGCCCTATTGGGAATCGGTTCGGTTTTCAGATAAAATGGAGCATACGGGATTCGAACCCGTGACCTCCACACTGCCAGTGTGGCGCGCTCCCAGCTGCGCCAATGCCCCATACAATATAATTATTATGGACCAGACGGGAGTCGAACCCGTGTCCAAAAGCCCATTCCCTGTCCTTCTACTATCATAGTCAGCAGTTCTTGCCGGCTGACCCGGCTCGTTCCCTCCTGCGGTGGGAATCTGACACCCATTCGCACTCGGTAGCTTCATGATACGCCCAATGCCGCAAAGCTTAAGCACTGTCGTTTCTCACATAGTCGATGCCCGGATTCTAAGGTGTGAGTGCCCTAGAGCGGACAGCTACCATTAGGCAGCGATTGCCAAATTTTCTTCAGCGTTTATATTTAGATTTGCGGTTTAACGCACCTTCCCGCGGATAGCTTCTCCAGCTGCAAGACCCCTGTCGAAACCATGACTGGCCCTTGTTGCACTATTATTATAAATATATTCCGTAGTATTGTCAAATGATTTCAAAAAAATGTTTGCCTTTTATTTCATTTACGCTATACTTATGATGACGTCTGTGTACACCGATAGCAGAAAACACCGGAGGAAACCATGGAACTTCTACAATTAAAATATTTTAAAGCAGTGGCTGAGATTGGAAAAATATCTGCAGCCGCAGAATCTCTGTTTATTTCGGCCCCGGCTCTCAGCACCTCTATCTCCCGTCTGGAAAAGGAACTGGGGATAAATCTATTCGACCGCACCAACAACCGCATCCAATTAAACGAACAAGGACAAATTTTTCTGCGCTATGTGAACCAAGTCTTTACCACACTGGACTATGCAAAAGTAGAACTGCAGCAAAGTATCATTCAACAAAAACATCATATTTCCATTGCAGCCACTACCAGCAACCTGTGGACGGATCTGGTAGCCGCTTTCTCTTTAGAATATCCGCAATTTACCCTTGCCAGTACCAACTTGAAATTTTCCCAGCTTGAAACGGAAGGGTTGCCCCCCAATTATACCTTTTTGCTGGGTGAAGAAAATGACCTGCCGGCATCTTACGCGGCTGATATGGACAGCGTGATCCTTTTTGAAGATCAGCCCGTGATCATGGTCCATCCCTCACACCCACTGGCCAAAGCTCCGTCTGTGGATCTTCTGCGCCTGCAGAGAGAAACCCTCTTCTACCCTTCTCCGGACGTGACCATGTATACCCGCATATGCCATCTGTTTGAGGAACGGGATATTCAGATGCCTTACGGCTACACCCTGCCTTACCTGAGTTACCGGCATATGGCAGAAGAAGGTATGGGCATCTCCTTTACCACAAGACACATTGGCAGTCTGGAGCCGGAAAATCCCAACATCTGCTACGTACCTATTGCCAACACGCGCCCCTGGATCATGCGGCTTTACTGGCGTAAGGCCAAGCCACTGACCAATGATGAACAGTTGTTCATATCCTTTATAAGGAAGTTTTACAACCATCTTGCATAAAGTTTTGTTTATGGTAGCAAAAATAAAGTGTAATTTCCCAGCACCCTTAAAAGTGGTATAAAAGGTGTGGTGAAAAAATTTAGGGGGGAATTACCATGAACAACAAAAGAAGCACTTTCGACTACAAATGGATCATTGTTATTCTCTGTTTTCTTATGATCTTTACCTGTCTAGGCTTTTGTAGTTCCAATAAAGGCCTGTATGTTTCCGCGATCACTGAGGCTCTGGGGATCAAGCGCAGTCTCTACTCCATAAACGACAGCTGCCGCTATGTGGCAACCGCAGTGGTCAATCTCTTTTTCGGCACACTGGTCAGTCGCTATGGAACCAAAAAACTGATTGCCGCCGGATTTTTGTGTCTGTTTTTGTCCTCTCTAACCTACTCCTATGCAAACAACATTTTTGCCTTTTACGTAGGCGGATGTCTCCTGGGCATTGGCCTATCTTGGACCACTACCACCATGGTGGGATGTGTGGTCAATAAATGGTGTAAGGAAAATAGGGGCACTATCATGGGAATCATTCTGGCATCCAACGGCATTGGCGGCGCATTGGCAGCCCAGATCATTTCTCCTTTGATCTATGAAGAAGGAAATGCCTTCGGCTACCGAAATGCCTATCTCCTGACCACTGGGCTCATTGCTGTTGTAGGCGTCCTGATTTTGATCTTCTTCCGGGAAAGTCCCAAAGGCCATGTGGACGAGGGCCCTGTGGTACAGAAAAAGAAAGCCCGGGGAACCGGCTGGGTCGGTATGGAATACAACGAAGCCAAAAAGAAACCCTATTTCTATGCGGCCGCTGTATGCATTTTCCTGACCGGTATGGTCCTGCAGGGTACCAGCGGTATTTCCGCCGCTCACTATAAAGATGTGGGTGTAGATACAGATTACATAGCTACTGTTGTCAGTGTAAGTTCCCTGGTGCTGACAGTGTCCAAGTTTATGGCAGGCTTTTTGTATGACAGATTCGGACTGCGGGTTACTGTAACGATCTGTGCTTTTGCTTCTGTGTTAGAAACGGCTATGATCGCTTTTGTATCCAGTTCCCCCACGGGCATGGCTCTGGCTATGATACGAGGTATCCTTGGTTCCATAGCACTGCCTCTGGAAACCATCATGTTGCCCATATATGCAAGCGATTTCTTTGGCGAAAAATCTTATAACAAAATTTTGGGACTGTTTGTCTCTATTAACACAGCCGGCTACGCGCTGGGGACTCCCATCGTGAATGTGTGCTTTGATATCACCGGCAGCTACGTTCCGGCAGTGATCGCCGGCAGTATTCTGATGGCCATTGTCCTGATATTACTCCAGTTTGTCATAACTGCCGCCAACCAGCAGCGCCGTATCATATTGGAGAACGAAAGTAGTTCAGCTCAGAAATAACATATCATAAAAAAAGGATACAATCCAAACGCTGTACTGTCAGTTCGGATTGTATCCTTTTTCAGTTTTTATTGATTCTCTCTACATCTCTCCAACAGTTCCAGAATTGCTATGGTCTCCTCCATAGGCAGTAACTCACTTCTGGTTTTCCCCTGCTCAATGCACTGCATTGCTTCTATAGCCTCATACTCATATCCATTGATCATAAAGGAGCCATCAAATTCCTCTTTTACCTGTCCGTTCCAATCCTCCAACACCACACGCTGGGCCTGGAAGAAAAACTCATCCTGGATCAATATCCTTCCTGAAGTTCCCTGAATATACAGAGAAATCTGCCTTTCATGAGATACACCGCTGGTCAGGGTGGCAAAAGCACCATTCTTGTACCGTAGCTGGATACTGTCCATAATATCGATACCGCCGTCCCCTTCTTTTACTGCCAATGCGCTGATCTGCTCAGGTTCGTACCCCAGAATGGCACAGGCGTACATCAGCGGATAGATGACCAGATCAAACAGCACACCGCCTTGGCTCCGATTCTTGACCAAGCGATGATCCCTGCCGCCCTTGGTGTAAAATCTGGCGTCTATGGCCTGGATCCGTCCCAGCTTGCCCTCACGGTTCCATTCCATGATCTTACGAAATACAGGCTGACACTTGGTCCACAGCCCTTCCATCAAGAGCACTTTCTTCTCCTTGGCAAGAGCATACAATTCTCTGGCACCCTCTGCACTCTGGGTAAATGCTTTCTCACACAGCACATGTTTGCCGGCATTCAGACAAAGTTTCACATTATCATAGTGACAGGCAATGGGGGTTGCTATGTAAATAATATCCACCTGCTCATCCTGCACCAATTCCTCATAGCTGCCATAACATTTTACAGCTCCATATTCTGCTCCAAATTCCGTAGCCTTTTCCAGGTTTCTGGAAGCCACTGCATACACCTTGGCCTGCTCCAAAGCCTTCAGCGTATTGCCAAACACACCGGCCATCCTTCCGATGCCCATGATTCCCCAACGTACTTTTTTCATGCTCCAAGCCCTCCCGCATATCTACAGATTTTTGATCTTAAACTCTTTTTCTGCTTCTCTGCGCTGATCCTTCTTTGCAATAGATTCACGCTTATCGTAGAGTTTCTTACCTTTTGCAAGACCAATCTCCACCTTAGCCTTGCCCTCTTTAAAATATACCTGCAAAGGAACCAAAGTGTACCCTTTCTCCGCGATCTTACCGGCTAATTTATTGATCTGAACCTTGTGTAGCAAAAGCTTTCGTACCCTTAGAGGATCCTTGTTAAAAATATTTCCTTTTTCATAGGGACTGATATGCATGCCGTAAACATAGACTTCCCCATTTTCTATACGGATAAATGCCTCTTTCACGCTGCATTTACCCATGCGCAGGGATTTTACCTCCGTACCGTGAAGTGCAATCCCTGCCTCATAATTTTCTTCAATAAAATAGTCATGATAGGCTTTTTTGTTATTAGCTACCAATTTCATTTTTTCTTTTTCTGCCATCTCAATCCTCATCCTCTACGATCTCAAAATCAATAGTGCGGGCAGCTCTGTCCGTGCCGATGGCCCGGACTGTCACCATCTGTCCAAGCTTAAAACTCCTGCCGCTCCTCTCGCCCACCATTTCGTAGGTCTCTTCCCGATAAAAATAATACTCACCCGGCAATCTGGATACATGGACCAGACCTTCCACACTATTGGGCAATTCTACATAGACTCCCCAAGCAGTCACACCACAAATAACACCCTCATACCTTCGGTAGAGCCGCTCTTCCATGTATTCTACTTTTTTCAGCTTTTCCGTCTCCCGCTCTGCCTCATCAGCCCGGCGCTCCATTTCAGAGGAATGCTTCGCCACCTCCTCTAATATGCCACGATAATGTTTGATCCGTTCCTCTTTCATCCTGCCACGAAGCTGATCCTTGATGATGCGGTGGATCTGCAAGTCCGGATATCTGCGTATGGGAGATGTGAAGTGACAGTAAAAGTCGCATGCCAGCCCGAAATGTCCTGTACATACCGGACTGTATCTGGCCTGCTTCATGCTGCGCAGGGTAAGCCTGCTGATCATTGCCTCCTCCGGGGAACCGGCAATCTTATTTAACAGCTTCAGGATCTCCTTAGGATGTATCTCCTCACTCCCGGCAGCCTTTTTGCGCCGCTTGGAAGAGCCACCCCTTGCCTGCCCTACGGTTTTGATATAATATCCCAGATTATTGATAAAAGCTGAAAGCCTGTGGATTTTCTCCGGATCCGGGGTCTCATGTGTCCGATACACAAAGGGAAGCTCCAGCCAGTAAAAATGCTGGGCTACCGTTTCATTCGCCGCCAACATAAACTCCTCTATGATCCTGGTAGCCACATTTCTGTCATAAGGCTTTATATCTACCGGATATCCCTTGGCGTCCAATATGATCTTACTCTCCGGAAAATCAAAATCGATCGCTCCCCGTTTATGGCGCATCCTGCGTAAAATATCCGCAAGCTGCTCCATCTGCTCAAACATGGGGACAAGATCCTTATATTTTTCAATTTCCTCCGAATCTCTGTCTTCCAATATCTTTTTCACGGAAGTGTAGGTCATCCTGCGATCCACATGGATCACACTCTCCCTTATGTCGTATCCTATCAGCTTTCCCTTCTCATCGATATCCATCAAACAACTCAAAGAAAGCCTGTCCTCACCTGCATTCAAAGAGCAGATACCATTTGAAAGCGTATGGGGCAACATAGGAATGACCCTGTCTACCAAATACACGCTGGTCCCCCTCTTTTTCGCTTCCCGATCCAGTGCAGAGTTCTCTTGCACATAATTGGTCACATCTGCAATGTGAACCCCCAAATGATAAATACCATCCTCCACCGACAGACTGACTGCATCATCCAGATCCTTGGCATCCTCTCCGTCGATGGTCACCATGAGTACGTTCCGCAGATCCAGCCGCCCTGCCATATCCGCCTCAGAGACCGGGCTGGACACACGCTCAGCCTGATTTAACACCTTTTCCGGAAATTCCATGGGCAGGTCAAATCCCTTTACAATGGATAAAATATCCACGCCGGGATCATTGATATGACCCAGAATTTCTACAACTTTCCCTTCCGGATTTCTCTTGATACGCCCTGCAGACACCACACCATAATCGGTCAGCTCTACCACTACCTTATGACCGTCCACGGCACCTGCAGACTCTTCCAGGGATACAAAAATATCCGCTCCAAACCGCTCATTGTCCGGCACTACGAACCCAAAATGTTTGGACCTCTCATAAGTGCCTACCAAACGCGTGAAGCCCCTCTGCAGGATAGAAACCACCCTGGCCTCACGCCTCCTGCCTCCGGTATAGGGCAGTATCTCTACCTCTACAGTATCCTTGTGATAGGCTCCCCCGGTATATTCCTCCGGTATATACAAATCCTCCGGTTCCCCCGTCTCTACGAAGCCAAATCCCTTTGGATGACTGATAAATATTCCTGTTACTCTTCCTTCCATGATTCAATAAATCTCCCTGAACACTTTTGGATAATTATCAAAAGAGCACTCTCTGAGAGAGTGCTCCCTGCATCCTTTGTATTAAAGTATGTTCAGGTTCAGTATCACCGCAAGTAGGATAAACAATACAGCAAAAATCCTGGTAAGTTTTACAACCAATCCCTCCAGTGAACGACCCTTGTTCTTTCCCCAATAGGTCTCTGCCGCACCACTGAGTGCACTAAGTCCTGCGGACTTCCCTTCCTGCATGAGCACCAATGCTACCAACGCTATACACACAATGATAAAAATGATAGTCAAAATAATCCTTAACATCTATATGGCTCCTTCCAGAGTATTTTCATTAGCGAATACTTTGTACATTTTATCACAGTGTATTGAAAAATTCAATACTTTTTTTCTATATTTGCGATTTATGCCACTGCATACCATGCGGAAGTGACTATGATTGCCAAAACCATAAAAATGGATCCATCCAGTATCAAAGATCTTCCGGACAATCTTCCCGGACGTTTGCCTGCCTGTGCTAACTTATACTCATAAAAATTCCCCGAATATTCCCGGATCCTCCCGGGCAACAGCATATTAACACCCATGCGCACTGCATAACCAAAAATGTCAAACATTCCTGTAGTGGAAATCCACCGCAAACACCCCACACTGATATAAAGCAACGCTGTCACACAAAGTCCATCACTTATGGCTAACAATATCTCCGCCGTCCCACGTGCCTCCCACACTCTTCTGCTGAGGGTCACAGCGGTTGTCAAAAACAGTCCTACCCCCATTTGAAAAATACACTTTTTATGTTTCATGTAACATTCCTTCCTGTCCTCTTTACAATAAAGAGGTCTGATAGCTTTCATATTCGGCCTGATTACAGTACACAAAATGTTCTGGATACACTTCTCGATACAAGGGCATATCCTCATGATAATCATGCTCCATTAGAGGAACGTATACCCTTCTTTTCCGCTGTTTTTCACGATCCGGATCCGGCATGGGAATGGCTGACAAAAGAGATTTTGTATACGGATGTAAAGGATGCTCAAACAACTCATCCGAAGAAGCCAGTTCTACCAGTTTGCCATAATACATCACGCCAATCCTGTCACAAAAGTATTTTACAACAGCCAGATCGTGAGCTACAAACAGTATTGTCAGCCCCATTTTCCTTCTCAGGTCATCCAATAAATTAATAACCTGAGCTTGTACAGACACATCCAACGCACTGACCGGTTCATCTGCAATGATCAATTTGGGTTGCATAATAACAGCCCTGGCCACGCCGATCCGTTGTCTCTGTCCTCCCGAGAACTCGTGAGGGTATCTGTCCACATGTTGCCTGACCAATCCTACCATCTCCATTACCTCATACACCTTCCGGTGTATTTCTTTTTTATCTCTTTCCCCACGGATCAATAGTCCCTCTGCAATGATCTGTCCCACGGTCATCCTTGGATCCAGGGATGCAATCGGATCCTGAAAAATCATCTGGATGTCCCCATTGGTTTTCTTCCTTCTACGGTCTGACCCGGCTGCAATTGCTTTTCCATCAAAATAAATGGTTCCTGAAGTAATCTTATGGAGACCGATGATGGAGCGCCCTGTGGTAGTCTTGCCGCATCCGGATTCTCCCACCAACCCGAACACCTCTCCTTTTTTGATTTCAAAACTCACATCATCCACAGCCTTAATATCTTTAAAATACTGACAAAGATGCTCCACCCGCAGCAAAGGCTCTTCTCTCTCAGTCATCTGTTACCCCTCCTTCCTTCTGGCAGTACGCCTTACAATGCTCTCAGGAGGCTCTACTTTCGGAGCATCCGGATGCAAAAGCCAAGTTGCTGCGCGGTGCGTCTTACTAATCTCAAACATGGGAGGTTCTTTTTCAAAATCTATCTTCAAAGCATACTGATTGCGCTCTGCAAAAGCATCTCCTACCGGCGGATGCAGCATATTGGGGGGCGTCCCCGGAATGGCCTCCAGTCTTTCTTTGCTCTCCACATCCGGCATAGCCGAAAGCAGGGCCCAGGTATAGGGATGGGCCGGTGCATAGAAAATCTCTTCACAGGTACCGATCTCTACAATTTTACCTGCATACATCACTGCAATACGATCCGCCATGTAGGCAACCACACCAAGATCATGAGTAATAAATAAAATAGAAAGATGTCTGTTCTCCTTCAGCTTGTTGATCAGTTCCAGAATCTGTGCCTGAATTGTCACATCCAAAGCTGTGGTAGGCTCATCACAGATCAGAATGTCCGGGTCTGCTGCCAGTGCAATGGCGATCACGATACGTTGCCTCATACCACCGGAAAACTCAAACGGGTATTGGCGAAAACGCTTTCTGGCATCAGAAATCCCCACCTCTTCCATGAGCTTCAATGCCTTGTATTTGGCTCCACTACCGGTTATCTTTTGCACTGCACCGGAGGCCTTTTCCTTGAAAAAAGCAATCACTTCCTCCGTCTCTGCCTCATAGTCTCTGGCTTTTGGGGAATTTAATTGTTTCTTATAATGCTGGATCATTTGGTCGATTACCATGACAGCTTCTTTGCAAAAAGTCCTGGAATCTGAATTGTTATCACAACCGGACAAAGCGGCCCTTAAGCGTCTTCCAAAAGTATAAGCCAGAGTATCCTTTCTGATCTCCAATTTATCAATAGACGCCTCCACAGCTCTCACTACCTCTCTCGTGGCCTTCCTATATTTCCCCTTCCTAAAACCTTCAGAGCCAAACATCTCCCTCTGCTGCTCCAATACCTCCACTGCCCGCGCCTTCAAAACCACATGCTCCTTGGCACTAAATTCCAGCGTATCTGCAATGTAACTTTGAAAGTCATCCATAAAATTTTCATCCATGTAGTTTTTCATATACTGGTTTAACTGTAAGACATCCAATCGAGGCAAAGATTTTCCGGCAAACACCATGTAATACCCCATACTGAAAAAATCCGGTTCGTCTCCAGCAAGGCCCTGCTCCAAAATAACCGAAATTTCCTTCAATAAACGACTGGTCTGGGGATACTCCTTCCTGCGGATCTCTTTCCCGGAAACTTTTTGAAGCTCCTTTAAAAGTGACTGCAGCCTGGCCTTATCTTCCCCACCTACCACATAGTCATTGATCGCCCCGGATGCCAGGCGCTGGATCTCTCCCAGAAAGTACCGTTGGTCCGTAAAAACCTCTTTTTCAATATGAAAGAGCATCTCTCCGATCTCTTCCACAGCCTGGGCGGACGATTCCCTGGCCTCACTGTAAGCCTGCTTAAGGGCAATATGTTTGAACTGAGATTTGTCAAAATCTTTGCATTGTTTTTTTATCTTTGCAGCCTTCACCACATCGCCTTTTGCAATGGCTCTGACCATGGTTTTGGAAAGTAGAGAAAGTGTACTATTGAACGCCTTTCTACAGGATTTTTGTCGGATCCTTCCTTTTAGCAGCATGGCCTCTGTCAATTGTTTGCCGATACGCATGATAGGATTCAGGCTGGACATGGGATCCTGAAAGATCATGGCAATCTTATCTCCCCGTACGGAATAAAATTCCTCCTCCGATATGCGCAACAAATCCATGCCATCATATAGGATGGATCCTCCTTCCACCACGGAATTTCCTGCCAAAATGCCCAGGATCGCCTTGGAAGTTACAGATTTTCCGGATCCGGATTCTCCCACGAGGGCAAGGGTTTCTCCTTGATTTAAGTGAAAACTGATATTCCTGACAGCCTGTACTTTCCCGCCATGTGTGCGAAAGGAAACGACCAGATTTTCTACCGATAATTTCTTTCTCATAATCTAATTCTCCGTTCCTCTGAGTGATGGATTAAAAGCATCCCTAAGTCCGTTGCCAAACAGGTTAAAGGAGATCATCATCAGTGAGATATAAATTGCCGGAAACAAAATAATATGGGGATAAGTGGAAAGTAAGGGTTGTCCGGCAGAAAGCATGCTGCCTATAGAGGACATGGTAGCCGAATCCAGATTCACAATGCCCAGATAGGTAAGATTGGACTCGGAATATACCACATTGGGAATGATGAGCACCGCAGTAGTGATCAATGTCCCCAGCGCATTGGGAAAGATATGACGGAACATCAGCCTTCTATCCCCGGCTCCCAAAGTTCTTGCAGCCAAAATATACTCTTGATTCTTAAACCGATAAAACTGCATGCGAGTAGAACTTGCCATGCCGATCCACCCTGTCAAGACAAAGGCAAACAAAAGCGAATGTACCACACCAACTCTTTGAGACAAATGCAACTGAAACAAGGAGGTCACCACAATGAATGGAACGCCGCTTAAAATATCAGATATCCGCTCCATGATAAGATCTGTCTTTCCTCCGTAATACCCTTCTATGGCGCCGTAAACTGCACCAATCAACAAATTGATGGCAGATATCCCAACTGCCAACAAAAAGCTGAACCGGGCCGCCCGCGCAAGTCTTGTAATGATATCCTGGCCAAAAGCATTTGTACCAAACAAGAAAGAAGGTTCAAACCCATATTTATATTGAAAATATGTGTAAGTAAACACTCTGACTCTATAAGATACCGCCCCTGAACTTCCTGTAATCTGGGCATAACGATAATATCCGTCATCCCCCGGAATCCTCAGACTGTCATATCCTCCGTCATTACCAGTCACCTTGTAGATGGGAACATAATTTCCATCCCGATCTAACACCGGAGCACCCTTCCGATTACATTCATACCAGATGTTGGCATTATTCTTCAGAGCCTCCAAACCCAATCCGACAGCATCCACCGCCGGATAAATTACCTGTACCCCTGTCTCATTTTGCCAGTCCTGAATCGCTTTATATTCAGTTTCTGTAAGCGTCAGATAAATCATGCCATTCTTTACATAGGAATCCGTCCTCACATCGTAATACGTGCTTTGGTCCGTGCTATAAACCTTGACGATGGGATTTTTTCCTGTCTCAACTCCTATGGCAAGTCTGGCATAATAATCCGACGCACTCAATGTCTCATCTGAGCAACCATCCCACCCTGCCCAGGCAAACCACTTACACTTGGGAAGCAGCTTGCCATATTGCAGATACGTGGTATCTGTAGGATTTTTTGTATAACGATTGTCACAGAAGATAGGCACGAAAATTGCAAAAAGAACTAAAAAAATGATAATCACAGCTGCTGTCACAGAACTTTTATTCCGACAAAATCGGATCATGGCATCTTGAAAATATCCCACAGGCTTTGTATCAAATTCTTTATCCTGAATCTTTTCCTCACGAATATAAAACTCAAATTTTTCTTTCGGTATCTTT
Organism: Lachnospiraceae bacterium; assembly: GCA_015056865.1. Classification (GTDB taxonomy): domain Bacteria; phylum Bacillota; class Clostridia; order Lachnospirales; family Lachnospiraceae; genus Acetatifactor. Next base: position 115,959 of record SVFM01000003.1, on the reverse strand, counting down.
TCCTCCATAACTAGCGCTCCCCCATTCTGATCCTGGGATCAATCAAACCATAGCTGATGTCTACTACGATGCCGCTGACCAGCCCTACTAAAGTATAAAATGCAGACAGCAGCATAAAGAAGTTATAGTCCAAAGCCGTAATAGAATTGACATATAACTGCCCAACTCCCGGAATACCAAAAATTTTTTCAATGATCAGTGAACCCGATAAAATACCCACAAAATTGCCCAAGATAATAGGAAATACAGGCACCATGGAATTACGCAGCGCATGACGCATTGTGGCCTGGGTCCTGGTCAACCCTTTGGCCTTGGCCAACAGCATAAAATCACTGGTCAGCACTTCTGCCAGTTCTGCCCGGGTATAACGAGCCAGACTGGCCACACTGGAAAAACCCAATGATAAGCAGGGTGGGATAACAGACAAAAACATTTCCCAGGAAAACCAGTCTGTCCCACTCTTCATCTGCAAAGGAAACAGCTTTAGCTGAAAACAAAGCACATACTGAACCAAAAGCGCATACACATAGCTGGGAACAGAGATGAACACCATGACCACGGTGGATATGGTATAGTCCTGCCATTTATTTTTCTTCAAAGCTGCATAAATACCTAAAATAAGCCCCAGCGGAACACTAAAAAGCATGGAATATAGATTCACCAGCAGGGTGGCCGGAATCTTTGACACGAATATGGTCCAAACATCCTGGCCTCTGTAAAGTGCCTCGCTGATTCCCCAGTCTCCGCCAAATACGCTCTTTTTTAAAAAAATCCCGTATTGTACCAGAATCGGTTTGTTATACCCTAGGGCTTCTCTTCTCTGCAAGATAAGATTCATGTCTTTACCGAATTGCTGTGCATCTACCACGGGCAGAAGCTTGACCAAAACAAAGCATATGGTGAGAATCACAAAAAGCACAAAAAACATTAGTACTATACGCCTTAGCACATATCTGATCATAAAACACCTCCGCCCGCTGCCTGTGATGATTAACGATAAATGAGAGAACCGCCCTTCTGTGCAACAAACTCTTCCCATTCTTCATCACTATATTGATAGGTCATATATTTAAGACCGCCCCGGCCTACACCAAAAATATACTCTTCCGTATAGTATTGCACCTGCATTCCCTTTAATGCGGCAGTAGAATCATCCACAAGAGGAATCAGATCATAGGTGCTAAGGACTGCATTTTCAAGAGCTGTCAGGATCTGAAGTCTTATTTCATCCACATGATCATTGACACCGGCCCGAAAGGTTCTTGCTCCACCGCCTTTTGCCGTAATCACAATCTCCTCTCCCCCCATACAATAGGTCCAGTCCAATACAGAAGCCGTGTAATCCGTCCCATCTATATTGATGGTTACCATCTCCTTGGAAGTATCCCAAGAAGGATTATACTGATAATCTGATGTGGTATACGCCTCCATCAAGCTATAAGGATCCAGCGCAGATCCCGTCCATCCCACCAAAAACAGCATATCCACACGGTTTGACCGCAGGGCATTTGCAAAACCATTACCCAGAGTATCGTCCTTGGAAAAACTTAATCTTCCTTCCAGCGGTGTCCCTTTTACCGCCTCGGTATAACAGTTTACCAAAAACTCGTATCCTTTGGCATAAGCCTGGGACGTGCTGTTTGGCAGACCGATCTTTATTTCCACCACATCATTTTCATCCATAAGTTCGTCAGCTATTGCAATCTCATAAGCCTCTTGAAAGAGCTGTCTGGCCATTTCCAGATTATAACCGGTAATATTGGCAACTGCATCATCTACCGTTTCATACATTTTTCCCGTCCCAATATCATCGCTGACGCCCCAAAATCTGGCTAACACCCACTTAGCACTCTCGGTAGAGCGATAAGTTTCGCCGGTTTCAGGATCGGATACGATCAGATTAGAATAAACACCAAACGCCGGATTACAGGTAGGCAGCGCTGCCAGAGCGAATGCACTGCGATCCAATGCAAAAGAAAGTGCCTGCCGAAACTCTTTTACTGTTAGAATCGTTTTATTGTAATTGTTTCCCAGTGCTTTTTGCGCAGCAACCAGTGCATCCATATCCGGATTCAAGGCCACAAAAAAAGTAGAATCACTGGTGGTATAATAGGTGTGATCACTGGTGGCATAGGTTTCCATATCTTCCGCCGCCAATTCATAAGTGTCCAACTGACCGTTTAAAAACATTTCCAGCCTTGTGGAAGGTTCCGACACACAGTCTACCTGCCATGTTGTGGTCTCATAATATCCTTCTTTCACACCATGAAAGTTTTCATTTCTCTTCAGCACATACTGCTTGTCAGGCTGAAAAAATTCCAACGTATAGGGTCCATAAGAAATAGTAGTCTCCGCAGAAGTCCCATAGCTGTTAGTATATACGCCGTTTACCTCACTGGCACAGCTTAAATACAAGTCCTGGTCCACCAGCCAGGAATCAGTCAAGGCATAAAGGAGGTAGAATCCATCCAGAGGCTTTTTTAGGATCAGCACAAGTTCTGTATCAGATAGAGCAGTGACTCCAACCTGATCAAAACTGATCTCCGGATAGTTCTGCCCTAAAAAGCAAAATTCCTGCCACTCTACAAGCCCATAGGAGCCTTCTTTTTTCTCATATTCCTCCACATCTTCATAGCCCTTCAAACCTGCAATGACATGTTTCAGCCCTTCTAGGATTTCCTCAGTCAATCTCACATATCCCTTTGCATCTGCCAAAGGGGTAAACAATTCCGTATACAGATCCTTACCATCTTTTACAAAAAGTTCCTTGTTGGCTTTATAGTACGCATCCATTCCCCTGTCCTCATCCCATCTTCCGCAGGAATAGATGTTCAGCGCAATATCCTTGCCCTGAACAGTAAGGGTTCCTTCCTCCGAAACCGTAATGCGGCTCATTGCAATATACTCTTCCGGCTCAGGGTTGGCGGAAACAATATCTGTAAAGGCATACTGCCCCTGATATAAATACTCCTGGGCGTTTACAATGGATAGGTTGCCTGAATACAGAGAATCCGCTCTGTGATTCTGCGCCTTAGGAGCCAACAACAGTTGGGCACTTTTCACATAATCCTGAGCCGTAATAGAAACACCGTCTTCCCACATCAAATCCTTTCTCAGCGTAATCTTCCAAGCCCGGGCAGTTTCTCCCTTTTCAATACCAAACCGCCCCACATAATCTGCAGTTACATCCTCCGGTTCCGCTGCTGCTGCCCCTGGCACCAGACGATAACCATCTTCCGTCTCGTTATAATCAAACACATAAAAACCCTCTGTAATATAATTCAGAATCTCTGCATCTGTAGCTGTCTGATTCTGAAAAGGGCTCCAATTGGTAGGAAAATCAGCCAATGCAGTATTATAAGTGAAAGACTCTTGCTGTCCTTGCCCGGAGCCATCACTTACTGAACTGCCACTGTTATCGGGATTTTCAACATCCTCTCTGCCGCAGGCTACCAAAGAAAAAAGCACCGTTACAGCCAGCAAAAAAGCATGCATTCTTTTGAAAATCTTTTTCATCGTCTTTGCTCCTTTCCCGGGGTTTATTTTCTCTGCGCCGCAAAAATATCAAAATATTTTGACGCGGTTCCAAGCTCCTCTTCAATACGCAGAAGCCTGTTATACTTTGCAACCCTGTCACTGCGGCAAGGAGCACCTGTCTTGATCTGCCCTGCATTCAAAGCTACCGCTATATCTGATATAATGGTATCCTCCGTCTCCCCGGATCTGTGGGAGATCACTGCACGATATCCACTTTTTTGAGCCATCTCCACCGCCTCAAATGCCTCTGTGAGAGTTCCGATCTGATTTACCTTTACCAGGATCGCATTGGCTACATTCAACTTAATACCTGCATCCAGACGTTTTACATTGGTTACAAATAAGTCATCACCCACCAGCTGTACCTTATCCCCCAGCCGTTTGGTCATCTGTTTCCATCCATCCCAATCATCCTCCGCAAGCCCATCCTCGATAGAGACGATGGGAAATCTCTCCAAAAGGCTCTCATAATAAGCAATCATTTCAGAGGTATCCCGCACCACCTCCTGTCCTGTCAAACTGGACTCACCGGGGAAATGATACATTCCGGTATCTTCGTGGTAAAGTTCACTGCTGGCAACATCCAGTGCGATACAAATCTGACTTCCCGGTTTATAGCCGGCAGTCTTTATTGCCTCCATAATGGTATCCAGCACACTGACTGCATCCGGCAGATCCGGCGCAAAGCCTCCTTCATCCCCCACTCCGGTTGACAATCCCTTGTTATGCAAAATTCTCTTCAGGCAATGGTATACTTCTGCACAAATCCGCAGGCCGTCCGCAAAATTTTCTGCCTGCAGGGGCATGATCATAAATTCTTGAAAATCCACTGTATTAGAGGCATGTTTACCACCATTTAAAATATTCATCATAGGAACAGGCAACTGTTGGGTATTGATACCGCCCAAATATCTATAAAGAGGTAGATGCAAAGCCTGGGCTGCCGCCCTGGCGCATGCCATAGAAACCCCCAGGGTAGCATTGGCACCTATATTTTCTTTATTGATGGTACCGTCTGTCTCAATCAAAATACGATCAATATATACTTGAGTCAATGCATTTTTTCCCATCAAGGCAGATTTCAGCTTATCATTAATATTTTTTACCGCATGCTGCACTCCCAATCCCCTGTATCTGGTTTCACCGTCCCTTAGCTCCACAGCCTCAAACTGACCTGTACTGGCTCCGGAAGGCACCGCAGCCCTGCCGGTATACAACCAGCCATCTCTGTTGCTTTTCACAGTTACTTCTGCCTCCACAGTAGGATTTCCCCTGGAGTCAAGAATCTCCCTGCCATGTACATCCACAATTTCTAAATATAAATTCATACAAATACCCGCCTTTCCATAAAACTGATACTTCTTTTTCCAGTATTGGCGGATTTAGGGAATTTCATACTAGGGGAAATTTTTAGATAAAAGAGACTTGATTTCTTGCAGAATGTAAAGATTGTCAACATAAAATTCCCCAACACATAAAATCATATATGTTGGGGATTATTTCACGAGAAAAGTCTATTTTATTTCTGTACTAACAAGGACTTACCGGTCATCTCTACAGGCTGCTCCTTGCCCATGATCTGAATCAGTGTGGGCACGATATCAGCCAGACATCCGCCCTCTCGCAGGGTATAAGCAGGATCATAGTTGACAAGGATAAAGGGTACCGGATTGGTAGTATGGGCGGTAAAGGGTTCACCGGTCTCATAATCCACCAGCTGCTCTGCGTTACCGTGGTCAGCACAGATAAACAATACACCATCTGCCTCTTTCACGGCCTCCACAGCCTTGCCCACACACTCATCTACCGCTTCAACAGCTTTCACAGCCGCATTTTCCACCCCTGTATGTCCTACCATATCGGGATTTGCGAAGTTGATGATGATCACATCATATTGATCGCTGAGGATCGCCTCTGTCAGCTTATCGCATACTTCGTATGCGCTCATCTCAGGTTTTAAGTCGTAGGTTGCAACCTTAGGAGAATTTACCAGGATCCTGTCCTCACCTGCATTGGGTTCTTCCACTCCTCCATTGAAAAAGAAGGTAACATGTGCATACTTTTCTGTCTCAGCAATTCTGGCCTGAGTCATATTGTTAGCTGCCAGCCACTCACCGAAAGTGTTAGTTACAGATACCTTGTGGAAAGCCACTTCTTTATTAGGAATGGTAGGATCGTAGTCAGAGAAGCAAACATACGTAATATCCTTCCGTGCCCCTCTGTCAAAGCCCTTGAAATCGTCATCGCAGAATGCTCTGCTGATCTCTCTTGCACGGTCAGGTCGGAAATTAAAGAATACCACACTGTCTCCATCCTGAATGGTAGCAACCGGCTTGCCCTCTTCCACAGTTACAGTGGGCTTTACAAACTCATCTGTCTCCTCCCTGTCATAGGAAGCCTGAATGCCACAGATGCCACAGGGTGCTGTCAAGCCTTCGCCCTTGGTCATGGCATTGTATGCCAACTCTACTCTGTCATAGTTATTGTCTCTGTCCATGGCGTAGTAACGGCCCATCACGGTAGCAATCTTGCCTACACCGATTTCTTCCATCTTGTCAGCCAACTGCAGCGCATAATCTTTTCCACTGGCAGGAGGAGTGTCTCGTCCATCCAAAAAGCAATGTACATATACCTTATTAAGACCGTTTCTCTTTGCCAGTTCCAACAGACCGTACAGATGGGTGTTGTGACTGTGCACGCCGCCATCAGACAAAAGTCCCATAAAATGCAAAGCCGAATCCTTCTTCTTGCAGTTCTCAACTGCCTTTAGCAAGGCCGGATTCTCAAAAAAGGTACCGTCCTGAATCTCCTTTGTGATCCTGGTCAGCTCCTGATACACGATGCGCCCTGCACCCATATTCAGGTGTCCCACCTCGGAGTTACCCATCTGTCCTTCCGGAAGTCCTACCGCCATACCGCTGGCATTGCCCTCCACAAAAGGATACTCTTTCATCAATTTATCCATAACCGGAGTCTGTGCCTCTGCCACTGCATTGCCGTGTGTCTTATCATTGAGGCCATAACCGTCCAGTATCATCAAAACTACAGGTTTCTTGCTCATAAAAAATCTCCTTTACTTTTTAACTTGTTCGCGTAAATTATACCTCGTATTTTCCCTCTGTGCAACAGGAAATCACCATTGAAACAGTTGTTTTTTTGCAAAAAATGATATAAAATAAAAGAACTTTCATATACATAATAGGAGTATTGTTAAGAAATGATTCGTTTATTTATGAAACTTTTTGTCCCTGACTATAAAAACACTTCCTCACCCAAAGTACGCCAATCCTACGGTATGCTCAGCGGTGCTGTGGGCATTGCCCTAAATATTCTGTTGTTTGCGGGAAAATTCCTTGCGGGTATCCTCAGCGGATCTATTGCGATTACTGCCGATGCTTTCAACAACTTATCCGACGCGGGTTCCTCTCTGATCACTGTGTTTGGCTTTAAAATGGCCGGTCAAAAGCCGGACAGAAGCCACCCCTTCGGCCACGGAAGAATGGAATATCTTTCCGGATTCATAGTAGCAATGGTCATCTTTTTTATGGCCTTTGAGTTACTGAAAGCCTCTGTGTCCAAAATAATCACTCCCTCTCCCACTGTTTTTGATCCTCTTGCAGCAGGCATATTGGTTATTTCTATTGGTGTGAAATTATATATGTTTTTTTACAACAGATGGATCAGCCGTCTGATCGACAGTGCCGCCACTATGGCCACCGCCAGAGACAGCCTCAGCGACGCCCTCTCTACCACAGTGGTACTATTTGCGGTTTTTATGGGGCAGTTCAGCACCCTGCAGATCGATGGTTGGTGCGGCGTAGCAGTTGCACTGTTCATTTTATATTCCGGATATAAAGCAGCCAAGGACACCATCAATCCCCTGCTTGGCCAGGCCCCGGAAGCGGATTTTGTGAATCAGATTGAGCACATCATCCTGTCTCATCCTGATATCATCGGCATCCACGACTTGATCGTACATAATTATGGACCCGGTCGGATCATGATCTCTGTCCATGCGGAGGTTCCTGCAGATGGAGACATCCTTGCCCTGCATGACTCTATAGACAATATTGAGCATGAGCTAAAGAACTCACTATTCTGTGAAGCGGTGATCCACATGGATCCGGTCTGCACCCAAGACGAAGAAACCATCCACTTAAAGCAGATGGTTTCCGAATTTGTACGAGAGATCAGTCCCGCCCTTTCTCTCCACGATTTTCGTCTGGTGAAAGGCCAGACCCACACCAATATCATCTTCGACCTGCTGATCCCCTATGATTTTCCCAGTTCAGACAAAACTGTCTGTGAACAACTGACACGTAAGATCGAAGGATTAGAAGGCCGCTATTATGCAGTGATCGAAATTGATAAAAACTACGTGTAATACTGTACTACCAACAATTCCCCATTTTCAACAGTGATCCTGCTCTCTCTTCCGGTAAATTCATTACTGATCCCTATAGGAAAATCCTCTGATACCGTTGCCCGGTTCAGAGGATATTTTAATCCTTCCAAAGTCACTCCCCGAGCCGGTCCTCCCACAGCAAACAGAGACAAAATCCCCCGGCTCTTTGCCGGAAAACCTAGCAACTCATTCTTTAGTACCAAAGCCTCCCCACCAAGAAACCGCATAGTACCATGGCAACCTCGCCTGCGCAGGTAAAGAAGACACTGCAAATTTGCTACGGTGTGATCCAATCTGCCACCATATCCTCCGAAAATAACAAATTCTTTACATTCCTTCTCCATGCCATATTTTATGGCAGCCATCGTATCTGTGTCGTCTTTTTCTCTGGGAAGCCGCACTGACAAAGAGCTGGCAAAAACCTCTGCATCTTCTTCATCCACCGAGTCAAAGTCTCCCAGACACACATCCGGCTTTATTCCAAACAAACGACAATACCTCATACCTCCATCTGCTGCGATCAAAAGCACCTCACCCTGCAGACAATCTATAATATCCTGCTTTTCTTCCTCCTGGATTTCTCCTGCTCCGATGATGACACATTTTTCTATCATTTTTCTTGTCCAGTCTCCTCATTTATGCTACTGTTATAGTATGAATTATAAATCAGCAAATCACTCCAATCAATACCATATTGTGCGCAGCAAACGAAAAACCATTGCCATTCTTGTCAGAGAGGATGGCTCTGTTGAGGTGCGCGCACCTTTTTTTGTATCCAATGCCCAAATTCTCCGTTTTATAGAAAGCAAGCAAAGCTGGATCGCTAAAAAGCAAGCCGAAGCACTCCAAAGACTTGCCGCTACACCAGTCCTTACACCCCAGCAGGAAGAGCTGGTCCGCCGCACGGAGAAGAAACTTCGAACAGCGGCCAAAAATTACATTCCCTACCGGGTAGAACACTTTCATCAGCTTACCGGGGGCCACTACACAAAGATTTCCATTCGGGATCAGAAAAGCCGCTGGGGAAGTTGTTCCTCTAGCGGCTCTCTGTCCTTTAATTATCGATTGATGATGGCACCTGCATCAGTACTTGATTATGTTGTTGTACATGAGTTGTGCCATTTGACCCATCTAAACCATTCCAAACAATTCTGGAACATGGTAGAAAGCATCCTGCCGGATTACCGCACCTGCGAGAAATGGTTAAAGGAACACGGCCAGGAGCTGACTGTAGTAAATTACCTATTTTCATCCAGATAAAGCTGGATCTTATTCTGAATGATATTGACCACCTCATCCACATTTTTCTGACCTGCAAAGAAGGGAGCTGCTTCCTCTTCAATAATGTCGATCAGACTTTGATCATAGTTGTATACTGTTGTTACAGAAGAAACATAGTCGAACAAGTCATCCACCTGTTCCTGGGTGAAGGGCTCCAAAATGATCTCCTTTTCACCAAGCCATGTGGTGTATTCCTCATAATGTTTCTCACCGTTTTCATCTTCCCAGTAAGGCTTCTCCATAGCCATTCTGGCCTTCTCCATCCAGATTTCCTTATTGATGGGCATCTGATAAACGCTTTCCTGGTATTCATCCGTATAATAATATCTCATGAATTCCCAGACACCTTCTTTATTTGGTGTCTTTGCAGAGATTGCATAGCGGTCGTAGCAATTTAATACCGCGCCCTTCCCATTCTCAGACGGAAATCCGATGTAGGTCACATCAGAGGTACCAAAATTACCAAAAGTATAAATCAGGCTTTGGGCACTGGTAATGGTACTGGTCATCAACAATGTGCGTCCTTCTATGTACTGCATCTGATTTTCAATCCAGTAATCCGGATCCTCCCAATCCTGCTCCGGCAGTCCCTCCGGCAGAGTTTTTAAAAATTCCAGCAAATCCTTAAATCCCTGGGAATCAAAACTACATTTCCCTGTTTCCTCGTCTATAAACTCCGGGATTGCCATCATGGAAGCATAATACATCAGCGTATTTCTGTTCATTTCAGTACCAAACAGACTGGTTCCCTCCGGCTTAGATGCCAGCAGATCCAACATTTCCTGCACTGTCCAGCCCGGTTCCTCTCCTACATCCTCACTCTTGCCAAGTACGGTCCAGACATCGAAGTAAGGGACAATGTTATACAACTTGCCGTCTACAGTATACGCATCTAATACATTCTGAAAATAATCTTCTCTGTTAAGTTCTTCGTCTTCGTCCAGGAATTTATAAATATCTGCAATCAATCCTTTCTCGATGTAGCTGTCCAGAGGAATCTCACCGTCCACAATAAGGATATCCGGCATATTGCCTGCCAGAATGTCGTTGTTCAGTTTTGTATATCCTGCCATATAGTCATCTGCCTGAGAATACTGGGAATAATCCTTAATCATAATGCGATATTTTTCGCTAGTCTTATTATACTCGATCACACGTCTACGCATCTGATAATCCATATAATAGGACGCTATGGTAATGACCTCCTTATCCGGAATGTCTGCCGGATCCACATAAGTAAAAAGTCCAATATGCTGCTGATAGTCCGTATTGTCATAGTAAGATGCTAAAAACTGGGTTTCACTGATCTCCGTAATCTGATTCAATCCACTGGCCGGAAGATCTGAATTGATATAATTCATGATCGGCGTGGGTTCTGCATCTCCCACATTATATCCGAATACTCCCGTTGAACTGGTCAATAAAAGGTCATAATTTACGCTGCTGTTTACAGAATAATAGTTCATGTTAAAAGGAGGCTCCACCGGCTCACCGATCTGACCTGTTTTCAAGTCGAAGGGAGCCATGGAAAGCTTGGTCCAGTTGGCATCCCACATAGTAACAAATGCCTTGTCGTCTCTTCCGAAAAACAACTCATTGATACCGTTTTCCATATCCAGTTTGGGTTTTCCAACGATGTCACCTTTGGCATCATAGATAAAATATTCCTCCCTGACACAAACCAAAATCTGATCCTGCCCTATGTTTGATATCCTGTCAACATAAAACCATTCTCCCTCCGGCAAATCCTTGGGAAGCAGAGACTGACGCCACAGTTCCTTGCCACTCATATCCCAGCAAACAAGCTCCACCTCGCGCTGAGGGTTACCGTAACTATCCACTTGGGAATAGTCGTTTGTTTCACCCACACCAAATACGTAATTCTCTGTCATACACAGATTGCTCACATAATAGTTTTTATCCATATCCTGCTGAGCCATATCAGCCCTGTTAAACAGAACCACTTCCTGCCTGTCAGAACCATCCATATTCATGGAGATCAGCTGCAGTTCGTCTCTCATAGCATCTTCCGTATACTCATAGACGTTGGCCAGCAACATAATTCGCTGATCCACGCAACTCATGGAGAAAATATTGTAATCCATCATACTTTCCCCGTCCTTGGAGGTTTCAAACAACTCCACCTCCTCATATTTGTACACATTCTCTTTAGCCGCCTGCTTGATCTTGGGATCCGTCCCCTGATTGCCGCAGCCCCAAAGGCCAACGCTCAAAACTGCTGCCATGGTTGCGGCAATGCCACGTTTCATCCATCTGTTCATTCTTTTACCTCCCTTACTTTCTTTTTCTTTGCCCAGCGTATCTCTCTCAGATCTTGTAGTTTATTCTTTATTGCCAGCCACACGCTCCGAGCTGTCCACGTCTTATGTCTCCATGCTGTTATCAATGCTATCAGGATCAAAATCCCTCCGTACAACAGCAATATACTTTGCAATAATAACAAAAGCGCCAGCAAATCCTCATATCCCCTCGCTATATTTTCCCAATAAGGGTAGATTACCGCCATGCCGTTCATGGATCGGGTTCCGAATCCTCCCAACACATTTAATAACGACAATAGGCCGTATCTGGTCGTATTTTCCAGCACCAATGTCTCTGTCTGGGACGTGCCGATATTGCTCTTCACATAATCCAGTGTGTAACCTTTCACAGGATTGGGCATGACAAGTTCATAACAGCTAATGCCACTTGCCTGACCGTAGGATGACAAGGTTTCATATGACACATACACCAACGGTTCATCCAGACCAGCAGCCTTTGCCAGTCTGCCCTGTTCACGCTTTATCACTCCCACGATGATGTGGGGCACATCCTGAATGGTTATCACCTGACCTGCAATATCATTGGATCCAAATAACTGCCATGCGGTTTCCTCATCCACCACGCAGTAATCCTTCATTACATCACCTTCGGAAAAATAATAACCACTGACCAGCTTCAACGGATGAAAAAGGAAAAAATCTCCCCCAACACCCACTGCATCTACACTCACACTGGCCCGATCACTGGTCAGCGTGACCACTCCTGTTCCACTGTATGCATCTGCCCAAAGCCGTGCACTTGGATTTTCCGAATCATTGGTAATTGCAGCGGCTACCAGAGCACTATCCAGATAGTGTCTGAAGGCCTGAATTTCTTCCTCACCGAAAGTTACTTTCTGTGAGAAAAAACAGCTGATCTGTGCCGCATCATTTTCCTCCGACCAGCGCTCAGCCATGTTCTGACTGCTTAAGCCTTCTGCCATTCCTTTGCTGATACACGCCAGACATATGGCGCACACAAATGCAAAAACGCATGTGATCCCAAGGACCAGCCTCTTTCCGGTCAGATACTGCAACATACTTCCCACTATTTTTTTCATACATTTACTCCCTAATCAGGCAGTCTGATCAATTGGCCGGCTTCAATAGGCTTGGTGGAAGTGGTGATCACATTCTCCCATCCCTCCAATGCGCCTCTGACAGCTGACTGTGTATCGTCCGTTGCCAATACTTCCACATCTACTCTGGTTGCCTGATAACGGTTTCCCAAAGGACTGGACTTCTGTTCAACGATCAATACAAATTTACCATTGTTATCCTCTCTTATAGCGCTGTTTGGTACGATCAGGTCATAGTTTGCACTTTTCGCTCCTACAGAGAGATTTAGAGACTGTCCCGCCATCAGATCTCCCGTCAGCTCAAAAGTCAGCTGCTTTTGTTTGCTGGGATTGGAAGGATCCGGTCTGATGGAAATAACCTTTGCAGTAAGATCACTGTACCACCAAGAGTTTACCAATTCTGCAGGATCCCCTACGGAAACCCTTTTTGCCTGCTCATTTGTCACAGAAAAACTTAAGGTAAATCCTTTGCCTGCCGGCTGGATAACAGCCACCGGTGTGCCGGGCATTGTGCTCTGCCCCGGGATCACATTGATGGATGTAACGGTTCCATTTACCGCTGCTGTCACGGTTGCACCTATAGATTTCTCCCGAAGCTTTGCCACCACATCCTCCTGTTTCCGAATAGCTTCTATTTTCTGTGTAAGATTCATCTCCAATCCAATTTTCGCAATCAGTTCATCCAGAGCCTCTCTTTTCTCCTGTACGGCTGTTTCTGCCACGGAATGATTGTATCTGGCTGTGGCCAACTGCTTATTTAGATTCTCAACAATGGCATTGCTTTCAACCTGCGCATTTTCAGCATTTGTTCTGGCAGTATTCAGCACCACCTGTGCTGCATTCATGGCTTTCTTTCTCACATCCAGTGCAGCCTGCCCTTCGTTTACAGACTGCTGTGCAGCATCTCTGGATGTAAGAGCCTGTGCCACCTTTTTATTTGCTTCTTCCAGACGCTGCCGTGCAGCTGTGACCGTATCTGCATCACCACCGCTTACCACGCCGTCGTAAGCATTCTGGGCTGCTTCCTGCCTGGCCAATGCTGCATCCACAGCCTCCTGCGCTCTATGCAAAGTCAGCTCCCTGTTTTCCACTTCCAGGGCTATATTATTATAAGCCAGCTGTGCCTCATTAAACGCCTTTTCTTCCGCCGATATATCAACCGCAACCTGACTGCTCATACTGATCTGGTCTTCAATTGCTTTTACCCAGGCCCCCGTCTCTTCTGCTTTCTTACTGGCGGCCGCATAGGCTTCTTGGGCCGCGGCCAACTGCTTTTGATATTCCTCTACGGAAATTACCTTTCCCTTCTCCACTCTCTCTGCAGTGCTAAGATCCACCGTACCGCTAAGAAGTTCCCTGTCATACTCCGCCTGCAAGCTTTCCAGCATCTCTATGGCAGCCTGTAACTCTTCACTCTCCTGATCCTCCAGATATAAGATCACATCACCTTGGGCTACCTGTTGTCCTTCCTTGACTGCCACACTTGCCACCTTGCGGCTCTCTGTCACCTCTACATTGTACAACTCGCCGCTCTCCACAACACCGGTACCGCGGATTTTGGAGGTGATAGTGCCGGATCTTACCATCTGTGTTGCTGCTTCCGGCAGAGAATAATTCATGATCGTATTAGAAAAGAATGTTAATACCAGCATCACAGACAAAAATACGATCGCTGCTGTCTTCACCCATTCTCTTTTTTTTCTGTTTTCATTATCCATCTTTGCGCTCCTCCTCATTAACCCTTAATACCACCCTGGTAGGTAATGCCTTCCACCAGATATTCTTCACCATATAAAAATACAAGCAAACTGGGGATCATATATACTGTAGCTACCGCAAAGGCCAGACCGATCTCTCCGGCGTTAATCTTGCTCAAAAACACCGACATAGGATGCATTTGAGGATCTGACAATAAAATCAACGGCTGCTCTACCATATTCCAATAATCTATAAACACCAAAATTGCCGCAGAGCACAATGCTCCCTTGCACAGCGGTGCGCATATTTTGCTGAAGATCTGCCACTCTCCGGCACCATCGATCTGTGCTGCCTCTATGACACCCACCGGTATCCTGCGCATGAACTTTGTCAGCAAAAACACTGCAAAGGGAGACATGATACCTGGTAGCCATATGGCCCAGTTGGAATCCAATATGTTCAGCCAGTCAGCCACCAGATAATTGGGCACCAGAGTGACTTGATAGGGCATCAGCATCAGAATAATGTATGCAAAAAAGATGATCTCCCGGATCCTGCCCCGATACCGCATAAATCCGTAAGCCGCCAAGGTTGCGATCAACAGCTGGAACACCACGATAGGTACCACCAATATCACAGAATTCCAAAACTTCAACAAATACTCCGGACTCTTGAAAAGTACCGTAATGTACTGCTGAAAAGAAACCATGTCAGGAATAAACTTCAAATTCACCTTTTCCGCAATATATACCTTTCCACCGGTATCTGTCGTTGCAAACACAGAACCATAATTGGAGGATATCTCAGACTGACTCATAAAGGAATTTGAAATTGTAAGTATGATAGGTGTCAAAAACATAACCGCAAAAAAGGCTACCACAAGGGTCACAACAGTGAGCTTGACACCTCTGAAAATTTTCTTTTTTTTCATCCTTCCACGTCCTTTCCAAACCGATTTTCCACCAGGAAAAGGACACCAATGATCACGATCATGACAAGGGACATCAAAATCGCCGCTGCAGATAACTTCTGGTAATCCAGGTTCTTAAACATATTATTCATAAAATGCTGCATCATGTACAACGTATCGTAAGGTCTGTCACCCGTCAGAAGATAAATCTCCCGGAACACTTTGAAGGAATTGATCAGCGACATGATCGTAACAAACAAAATGGTAGAGGACAAGTATCGGAGTTTTATGTAAAAGAAGGTCTGCAGGGCCGATGCACTCTCCAGCCTTGCCACCTCCAAAATATCCTTTGGAATACTGGTAAGTGCGGCCATAAATAAGATCATATTGTAGCCCAGATTCTTCCATAGAAACAGGATCACAATGACAATTTGGGCATACTCGGACTTGATCCAGTCTATCTTACCCGCTCCCACGGAAACCATAAACTCATTGACTGCACCGTTATAGTGAAACAACACCTGCCAGATCAACACGATGGAAGCCACTGGTACCATCATGGGACTTAAGAAAAAGGTTCTGAAGTGGCTGCGAAAAGGGATCTTTTTATCCAATAAGACAGCCAGCATCAGTGACAAAATCACCGCAAGAGGCACAGCTGTAACTGAAAAGGTAAGTGTGTTAGTTACTGCTTTGCGAAAAGCACCGTTTCGCAATACAATCCTAAAATTATCCAAAAAGACAAAATTCCCGCCGATCGGGTTATCGATCAGGGAATAATAGATCACAACTATAAAAGGTACGATAAAAAAAAGCAGCACGCCAATAAAGCTGGGGGCAATAAACAGCCCGGAGCCAATCTTCTGCTTTCTTATCCTTTTGCTGACTTTTTGCTTGTTCCTGACTTTCATAAGTCATCCCCCTGCCTAAAACATACCGCTAAATAAGATACGAAAGTGAACCTCCTATTTATGGTGTTCACAATCCAATTATATCCACACTTATTATAAAAGTCATCTTAAGATTTTATGAATTGACGCACCGGCGCACAAGGCAAGTTGCACCTGTGGCCATTGGCAACAGGTGCAGTCAAAAAACGGACTAATTTAAAAATGCCTCTACGATCACACCCTCTGCCTCCTCTTCTGTCAGCCCCAGGGTACGAAGTTTCATCAACTGATCGTTGTTGATCCTTCCGATAGCAGCCTCGTGAACAATGGCCGCATCCAAGTGACTTGCGTCAATCTCCGGAATGGATACCACTCTGGCCTGTTCCATGAGGATGGAATCACACTGAATATGTGCATGGCATCCTGCTTTCCCAATAGCTCTGGGATGAAAAGTCTGTACAGACTCCCCTTTTGCCACGGAGCGGGAAATGATCTGGGCACTGCTTCCGTCTCCTTCCAACACAACATCCACATTGGACACTGCTTCCTGTCTGTCATGGGTCATCAATTTTTCGGTGGCAAAAAGCTTTGCACCGGCTCCCAATACCACCTCCGTCTCACGCTTGGTGGAATCTACCCCCTCTATCTGGGTAGTCTCCAAAGTGAATACTGCATCTTCCTCCAACAATATCCTGGTGACCGGATTCAGGATCTTTGCACCAGTTCCTTCACCCTCTCCATAGTGTTTTTCTTCATATTTTACGTTGGCACCGGGTCCAACATGAAAGGTATGAATGCCATCATGCCTGGTATCGTTACAGCCTGCATTGTGAATCCCACAGCCTGCAATGATATGCACATCCGCCCCACCTGCAATGTAGAAATCATTATACACCACATCCGTCATTCCTGAAGCGGATACCACAACAGGGATATGCACCTGCTCTCCCTGGACTTCTGCGCTGATATACACATCAATCCCCTGAGTATCCTGTTTTCTTTTGATCTTGATATGCTCTGTGTCCCCATGGCATAATGCAGTGCCATTGTAACGCACATTATAAGCTCCCTCTTGTTTAAATCCTTCCCCGGCTATGATGCCCAGTACCTTTTCGGTAATCTTATCAAATGCCATCTCACTCATCCTCCTGCTTTCCCAAAGTCTTATGTCTGTCCAGACAATTCTTAGTAGCCTGAACTCCCATAAGGCTGGACATCATTTCCTCTTTAGTACCGATCTTCTCTACATTGCCGTCCCGAAGTAACATAATACGGTCCGCCATTTGGATCAGCCGTTCCTGATGAGATATGATGATGATACTCTCTTCTTTCGAACGATGTATTTCTTCAAATCGTTTGACCAGCATGGAGAAGCTCCACAAATCGATCCCTGCCTCAGGCTCATCAAAAATACACAATTTATGAGGCTTTGCCAGAGCTGTGGCTATCTCAATACGCTTCATTTCACCGCCTGAAAGCGTGCCGTCAACCTCCCTGCCCAGATATTCTCTGGCACAAAGTCCAACTCCGCTGAGCAGATCACAGCACTCCTTTTCCGGCAGTCTTCTACCGGCCGCCAGACACAATAATTTCTCCACGGTCATTCCTTTAAAACGAGGGGGTTGCTGGAACGCAAATCCAAGGCCTGCCTTAGCCCTTTCATCAATAGATAATTCGGTAATATCCTTATCATCCAGAAAAATTCTCCCTCCGGCTGCCTTCTCAATCCCCATCAGCACCTTTGCCAGTGTGGACTTGCCGCTTCCGTTTGGCCCTGTAATGATCAGCATCTCCCCCTTTTCCACATGAAAGCTGACATTGCCCAATATATTTTTCTTCATTCCGTCTTCCATGACGTCGAAGGTTAAATTCTCTACCTTTAACATAAAACTCTCCTATCCTATTCGTATTCACAATTTGCATGCTATTATCATACCACAAAGGAGATTTTTTGAACAGATAAAAATGGAGGAATGCAAAAAACAACTGCCGCACCAAAATGCAGCAGTTGCTTTGATATATCATTTTTAAAATGCTTAGGTATTAGTAACCAACCTTCTCCCAGCACTCGAAAGGAGCAGCGATCTCCTCGCTCACGTAAACCTGGGTCTTCATCAACTGCAGCATAGAGCTGGGAACCAGAGGAGTAACAGGTCCGTGAAGAACCAATCTGGAAGTCATTCTCTGCCAAGAAGAGAAAGTATTGTTGGTCAAAAGTGCATGAACCTCGATACGCTCTCTTGCATTCTTTACGTCAACAGGGCCGATGGTAGCAGCCTTAGGCGGAACGTCTGCAATGTAACCGGACTGACCGAATACACCGTGCAGAGAGTTCTGTGCAACGGTAAGAGGATGCAGGGTAACGATCTTAGCTTCCTGCTGCAGATACTCATCCATATTGTCTGTGATGAAATCTTCTACAGGATCGATAAATGCCATATGGCCGGTCCATCCGGGAGAAGAACTGCAGATATCAGCACCACCCTCACCACACTCAGTGATCATCTTGGAGTATACGCTGATGTTCTTGTTGGTAGGATAGTGAACGTTCTCCATGGGCATACGCAGTTTCTCATCGATCTGGTATACCAGATATTTCAGCATGGAATGTGCGAAACCAGCCTTGTAGGTCTCAGGAGCGATATTGCCCTGATCATCTGCCCACTCGTCCATAGCAAAGATATGTACCTTACGGCAGTCTACCTGGAAGTAGTTGATCAGCTGTGCCAGAGGAATATAGGTCTCGGGCTCAGGGTTGCCAAGGATCAAAGTGATCTTTCTGTTGTTCTCGGAAGCTTCTTTGATGCGGGAGAACAGGGTTGCGATCAGAACCGGATGAGGGTTCATCATAACCTTGATGTTAAAGTCCGGATTGGGATGCTTCTCCAGGTCTTTGCCGCTGATCTTACGCAGACGCTCACATACCTCTCTGTCTTTAAAGGGAACATAATCCCCGGGGATAAAGCTAAAATCTGTAGGTGGATCAAAAATAATGTTGTTCATTTAACCATCTCTCCTTTAACATTGTATTTTTAACATTTAAACACACCATCGCTATTATCATATAACGACAGCAAGTATTTGTCAAGAATATACCTGCATATTCGAAAAAAAAACTAGCCTTAAGAAAAGAAAACAAAAACAAAAATGAAAGGGAAATGAAACTTCATGGATATAATTAACCTTGTCATTTGTTCTCTTTCAGCATACACAAAAAAGTTGCACTTTTACATCCAAAAAAACATCTAAAATCTCGCTTTTTTCATCATTATAAAGGTCAAAAATCCCATTTTTCGGCATGGTATGACAATATAATTTCCATATGCCTAATCCTTAAATTAAAATGTTTCTCATGCCGAAATCACCAACTCACCTTAAACAACCTACTTTCCATTTCAGAAACACGATTCCGAAAAGTAGTTTTTACTTCACAATTTATTTGACAAATTTTTTGAACAAATTGGGGGTGTCTAAAAAGGCGGTAACGATTAACTCGCTACCGCCTTTGCTAGAGGGATATACTTAACTTTTACCAAATACTCTTCTCTTTCTGTCGACGACAGTCAAAGTAACAAGTGCACCGCCACTGATGAAGATGAGAGCGATCCAAAGAGCCAAATTGCTGTTATCGCCGGTCTGCGGATTATCAGAAAGTATACCTGGATTATAAGAGCAAACATCACACTTGCCGTCAGCATTTTGGTCCTTGTGCGCTGCAATGTTGGCCTTATCACCGCAAGGACATCCATTCCAATGGTTATCCTGATCGGCCTTCCATTCGGTGTCATAGGTATGACCGATAGCGCTGCCGTTTTCAAAGGTTTCTGTACCGGCTTCGCCACAAGCACAGGAGACATAGTATTTAGCAGGATCGGTGCAGTTTGCGCCGCTTGCAAAATACTGCTCGTCTGCCACATTTTTATTGAATACATGGGTATGTGTAAGCTGCTGCTTGATAATCCATCCACAATCGGTACACTTAACGGGATATTCCTCGGTCGCTCCGTCTTGATGGTCTGGATTGTGGGTTGCAAAGCTGATCTTCTCGGTGCAACCGGAGACCTTGCAGACATACCAGTGACCGGTTTCATCCTTGCTCCAGGTGTTCTTGGGATCATGATCGGCTACAGTGCCATAGGTCACGCCGCAAATATCACATACGGCAGCCTTCTGACAGTTGGCAACATTGTCGCCTGTAGAGGTATGTGCCGCCTTGGAGCTGTCGATCACTGCGCCGCAATCATCAACAGAGCAGATGTGCCAATGGTTATCCTCATCAGACTTCCATTCGGTACCTTCGCTATGACCCACCTTGCTCAGATTGCCCCAGGTTGCGATGTTGACAATTTCGGTCTTGCCAGCGGCATCCTCAAAGAACTTGCCGCAGCCTTCGCACTTGTAATAAGCTTCCTTGCCGCCCTCAGTACAGTTCGGCCATACCTTTACAACAGGCTGAATATTACAGGTGTGCACAGCCGTCCACTTGGCCCAATATTCCTTATTGCCGGTTGCATTGGCAGGAATTCCCGTTACAGCTTCGCCGGTGAGGCCGGAGTTGTCATACCAACCGGAAAAATCGTAACCGGATTTAGTTACATCGGCAGGCAGTGTTGCACCGGCATCTACAAAGTAGCAAGTCACGTTGCCGGAATTGACAGTACCTCCATCGGTGTTCAGCAATACCGTATAACCAGGGGCAATTTTCAGATATTTAAAAGCATCAGGGTTGTTGTTACATACTTCCAAATTAGTAGCGTTGGGAGCATTCTTGTTACCGGCAGCAAGGACTCCCGGAACATCGGGTAAAATATATTTATTGCCGCTGGCATAAGAATAGAATGCACGGGACACCCATCCACTATCGCCGCTGCAGGCGGTGATGGTGCAGCTTTCTTCCACTGTAATCGTACCGTCGGCAAAAACTGCTACAGACCACTTCTGCTCCGAAAGGTCTGCCGCTGTTACCGTCAGGCTGCCGTTTCCGGTAAAAGTCAGGTTACCGTCGTTGTCAATGTAAATACCGTAGCTGCTGCCGCCGTTATCCATTCCGGTAAGCGTATTATTTCCAACCAGATTGATTATCAGATCGTTTTCACCGTAAATACAACTTGTGTCGTGCCAAAAAGTACCGAATTCATATGCACCAATTATCGCATTATTCAACGTCAAGGTATGGGTCGTGGCATCATAAGATACCGTTCCGCTGATGTCGGTGCCTGTGATATTACTTGCATTATCACTTGTTACCTGCACACCGCCGACCCACAGATCATATTCTTCATACGGGCGATCTTCATAGGTGGCAGACACGGTCACCGCATTGGCAGGCATGGTAAAGGTGGCAACAGCAGAGGTCTTGCTACCGCTGGTAAAGGCCAGCCCGTCAGTGCCGGTCCACTCTTTGAACTGCTTACTGGTGGGGGCGGTGTTTGCCTCAATATTAACCAACGTGCCGGGAGAATACTCGCCACTGCCGGTACCGTGGGTTACGGTTACACTGTAAGTTTCAGGATTTACTTCAACATATTTATAGGTGCTGTTATTGGAGGCCGCATATACCTCTTTACTGCTGCCGCCGATATCTGTACTGGCAAACACCTTCTGACTGGAAACTGTTTCAGCGGTCAGGGCCCGTATTGCGTGCGTTCCACCCTTTGCTGTTACCACAGCATTGTCTTCCACAACGACCCCCGGAGTTCTTTCCCAATCTCCACCAATACCATATTTTCCACCGGTGGCAGTTACCCTTGCATTGTCTTTAATGGTGATCTTCGTATCGCTCAGGCCAGTGTTTCCGCGATTGCTTGCGATTCCCACATCAGATGTACCCTCGGCTACCACGGTTACATCCCCTTGGAAAGTAATATTTTCTCTTACCCAGAAGCCAAAGCTGGATCCGGTAGCCGTCAAAGTGCCGGTTCCTTGGACCACCAGACCATAGGTAAAGCTTTCGACATTGATGCAAGCGCCAGCAGTTCTCACCAGTGTGTTATTACCTGTCACATCAATGATCAAATCAGAATTGCCACGAAAATAAATACATGTGTTTACCTGTTCAGTCTCAAAGTTGTTTAAGTACAGTACCCCATCTTTGTAGTATGCAACATAGGGGTCGCCTTCTCTATATGTGGTTGCACTGGTTGCAGCGTTGTTCGTCAGGCACTGACCGTCTGAAAGTTCAACACCTGCAACCTTGACTGTCTGGCCTGCTGCCATTGCGTTGATTGGTATCAGACTGCAGAGCATGACCACAGCCAGTAGCATAGTTATCATATGTTTCCATTTCTTTCCCCAAGTTTTCATAAGTAAAACTCCCTTCAGACAGAGCTCCTTGGTGGTTATATAATAACCACTAAGGGGATATCCCTTTAATTTTTCGTACTGATATCTCCGCTTTCTATTGCAAAGAACAGGATATTATGTACAATATAATCATAACTTAGACCCTAAGGTTCAAGTCAAGAACTTTTGCGAATTATTTTTGAAGTTTTTTGAGGTGATTAGAAATTGAAAAAGTACGACGAAACTTTATTTAAAATCGGTGATGTAACGAAGATAATGGGGATCACCCGCAAGACCCTTATTGTTTACGAGGATATGGGGCTTTTGTCCCCCGCCATCAAAGACGAGGAAAGCGGATACCGTTATTACTCAGCGGACAATATGACACAGATTCGCGCCATCCGTTCTCTGCAGTCGCTTGGTCTTACACTTAAAGAAGTGGAGCAGTATTACTACGATACAGAAAATATTGATACCTACTTAGCACGCCTTATGGAGCTACGCGCATCTTTGGATAAGAACATTCAGATGCTACAGGTTCGGGCAGCCAAGCGTGGGGATCTAACCGTACGCAAAACCACACTGCCCAGGCAGGTCTGCTTCTGTCGTAGGTATGAATGCAAGGATGTTTCTGAAGCTGCAAATAAGTTGCGTGATACCTATATTGCAGCTGCCCACACCGGAAAAATGTTTATGCCCGGTCGTATGTTTACTATGAGAATGTCCCCGGCAGCAGATAAACTGGACTTAATGTGCTGCATTCCTGTGGCCGACAATTATGACGGCCCTGAGCGTACAGAGTTTGCGGAAACCCCTGCGCTATGCATTTACTACCGTGGCCCATATGAAGAAACCGGTATCGCCATTGGCGCATTGATGCATTATGTGAAGGATAACAACATTGAGGTTGCCGGCCCGTTCCGTTCTGTATATATGGAAGGACCTCCCAACCGCGGAGATCACAGTGAGGATTACATCACGCAAATCGCCGTACCGATTAAGGGATAACATTGAAGTAGTTTTCACTTCATAATTTATTTGACAAAAAAACACCATTATCCGCATTTCTACAGGTAATGGTGCCTTATCATTTCATTTAAATATTTCTCAGTTGAGGTAACCTTAGTTACCAGCCATCTGCTTTGCAACTTCCTCGGCAAAGTTCTCTTCCTTCTTAGCCAGGCCCTCGCCGGTCTCGAAACGAACGAACTTCTTGATGCTCAGGTTAGCGCCGTTCTCCTTAGCAACCTGTGCAACATACTGTGCAACAGTCTGCTTGCCGTCCTCAGCCTTTACATATACCTGCTCAAGCAGACATACCTCTTTCAGCTCTTTGTTCAGACGTCCAAGAACCGCACCCTCGATTACCTTCTCGGGCTTGCCAGCCATCTTAGGATCTGCTTCGATCTGAGCCTTCAGGATTTCTTTCTCATGCTCCTTGTACTCCTCAGATACATCTGCGGTGGATACATACTTAGGAGACAGAGCTGCAACCTGCATAGCCAGATTGGTCAGTGCCTCTTTCACTGCATCGTTTACCACATCGGTAGCTGCCTGTACGATAACGCCGATTCTGCCACCGCCGTGAACGTAGGAAACAACCATACCATCCTCAGCTACAACCTTCTCAAATCTTCTGATGTTCAGGTTCTCACCGATTACTGCAACCTTCTCTACAAGAGCTTCCTTCACAGTCTTGGAAGCATCCAGATTCCACTGCTCAGCCATGAATGCATCCATGTCTGCTGCGTCAGAATTTACAGCCTGAGCTGCAACTGCCTCTACATATTTCTGGAACTCTTCATTCTTTGCAACGAAGTCTGTCTCGGAGTTTACCTCAACAACTGCTGCAACCTTGTCATCTTTTACTGCCACTCTGCAAAGACCCTCTGCTGCGATTCTGCTAGCCTTCTTCTCTGCCTTAGCCTGGCCGTTCTTTCTCAGGAACTCAACAGCCTCATCCATGTTACCCTCGGTAGCTGCCAGAGCTTTTTTACAATCCATCATGCCTGCGCCTGTAGCCTCACGCAGTTCTTTTACCATTGCTGCTGTAATTTCTGCCATTTGATTTTCCTCCATACTATATTCTACAAAAATTTAGATATATAAAGGGACGTGTCTGACGCGTCCCTTTTCGTCCAACAAAGCGGTTCGCGCGGGTATGCCGCCGTTTGGTCTAATTACTCTTCGGTCTCCATTGCAACTTCTTCGATATCAGTTGCCTCTGCTGCAACATCCTGCTCTGCATAAACAGCTTCGCCCTGATTTGCTTCGATCACAGCATCTGCCATCTTTGCTACGATCAGTTTTACTGCTCTGATAGCGTCATCGTTGCCGGGTATGATATAATCCAGTTCTTCGGGATCGCAGTTTGTATCACCGATACCGATCAGAGTGATTCCCAGTGCATGTGCTTCCTGCACGCAGATTCTCTCCTTCTTGGGGTCAACTACGAAAATAGCATCGGGAACTCTGGTCATATCCTTGATACCGCCAAGGTTCTTCTCCAGCTTCTCCCACTCTTTCTTCAGTTCAATAACTTCCTTCTTAGGCAGTACATCAAAAGTACCGTCCTCGGACATGGTCTCGATCGCACGCAGTCTGGCAATACGGGACTGGATGGTCTTGAAGTTGGTCAGCATACCGCCCAGCCATCTCTCATTTACATAGTACATACCGCATCTCTCAGCCTCGGTCTTAACAGCATCCTGAGCCTGCTTCTTGGTACCAACAAAAAGAATGGTGCCGCCCTGTGCAGCGATCTCAGAGATTGCATTGTAAGCCTCGTCCACCTTACCTACGGACTTCTGCAGATCGATGATGTGGATACCGTTTCTCTCGGTGAAGATGTAAGGAGCCATCTTAGGGTTCCATCTTCTGGTCTGATGTCCAAAATGAACACCTGCTTCAAGTAACTGTTTCATTGAAATAACGCTCATGTCTTTCCCTCCATTTGGTTAAATTTCTGCCGCACACCTTTTCGGCCGCACCCGCGTTTTGATGCGGTTTTCTCCGAATGCTTATCCTTTTCGGACACCAACATCGAATCAGTGTGCGTGATTTATGGTCATAACATGCGAATTATAACATAAGAAAAACCCCTTTGCAAGGGGTTTTTCACTCTATTTCAGATTTTTCTTCTTCAGTTCTTCTATCTCCTCAAATACCACATCATTGAGCACCTTAATGTAAGTGCCCTTCATGCCGGACGACCTGGATTCGATGACACCTGCACTCTCAAATTTGCGCAGTGCATTCACGATCACGGATCTGGTGATACCCACTCTGTCTGCAATCTTGCTGGCAACCAAGATTCCCTCCATGCCATCCATCTCATCAAAAATGTGAGTGATCGCTTCCATCTCTGAAAAGGAAAGGGTACTGATGGCAGACTTGACCACCGCAAGCTTTCTGCTTTCCTCCGCACTCTCCTCATTGACTGCCCGTAGCATCTCCAGTCCTACCACGGTAGTTCCATACTCACAGAGAATGATATCATCAATATCATACTGATCATCACACTTATAGATAAACAACGTGCCCAGTCTCTCACCGGCCGTCTCAATGGGTGCAATAATAGCCTGAAATTTCTTTACAATCTCCCTGCTAAAGCCCAGTGTCTCCAGATTCACATTCTCCTTAGTGGAAAGCACGCCGAGCAATCTCTCATTCAGCATAGCATCAATGAATCCGCCCACTCTTTCATCAACCAACTCATTCAGGGATTCGATGCCTTCTGCCTTGCCGACACCAAGCACCTTACCCTTTTTGCTGATCACCAGAACATTGGAATTTAAAATTTCTCGCATAACCTTACAGATGTCGTTAAAAACCACTTTACTGGAATTGTTGTTGTGAAGCAGCTTTCCAATTTTCCTCGTCTTATCCAACAATTGTACACTACTCATCTTTTTTCCTCCACGACAAACTCTGTCATCTGTTTTTAACTGATTCATAAGTATATTAGCATACATTTAAAATTTTTTCAATCAAACTGTCACAATTTTTAGAATATTTTCTGCATTTTATTTCTGCTTGTCACCTATATACTCACAATCCTCTCCAGTACATACCAGCTTACTGCCTTTTTCTAACAGTAAAGAGCCACACTTCGGACATTTTTCACTGACAGGCTTTTGCCACACCATGAAATCGCACTCCGGGTTGCCTATGCAGCCGTAATACCGTCTTCCCTTCTTGGTTTTCTTTACCACGATATCCTTGCCGCACTTGGGGCACTCCACACCTGTCTTTTCAAAATAAGGCTTGGTATTCCTGCAATCCGGAAATCCCGGGCAAGCCAAAAACTTACCATGAGGGCCATACTTGATCACCATCTGTCTGCCACAGATATCGCACACCTCGTCGGAAAGCTCATCGGCGATCTCCACCTGATCCAGTTCCTGCTGGGCCTTGTTTACCGCCTCATCCAGATCCGGATAGAAATTAGCAATTATCTTCTTCCAATCCACATCGCCTTCTGCCACTCCGTCCAAAAGAGTCTCCATGTTGGCAGTAAAGTTCACATCCACGATGGAAGGAAAAGCTTCCTTCATCATGCGATTTACCACCTCACCCAGCTCTGTTACATACAAATTTTTATTTTCTTTTACAATATAGTGCCTTGCCAGAATCGTGGTAATGGTAGGCGCATAGGTACTGGGACGTCCAATGCCCAGTTCCTCCAGGGCGCGTACCAAAGAAGCCTCTGTATAGTGAGCCGGAGGCTGGGTAAAATGCTGCCCCGGTTCCAATTCCCGCAAAGAAAGAAGGCTGGTTGCACTCAATTCCCCGGACAAAAGATTTCCTTCCTCTTCCTCCTTATCTTCTTCCCTGCTATATACACTCATAAAGCCGTCAAACAGCACTTTGGACGCCGCCACACTAAAAACATGTCCGCCCCCACTTATTTTCACCGTGGTTGTCTCATATTGTGCAGCATTCATGCGGCTGGCAACAAATCGTTTCCAAATGAGCTGATAAAGTCTGAACAGATCTCTTGGCAACTGTTCCTTCAGTTCAAGAGGGCTTAATGAAACCTGGGTGGGACGGATAGCCTCGTGGGCATCCTGTATTTTCTGCCCATTCTTTTTTTCAGCCCCATGGCCTGCCGCATAAGGTTCTCCAAATTTTTCGCAGATATACTCCTGTGCGTTTTTTTCTGCTTCTTCCGATACCCGGGTGGAATCCGTACGCAAATAGGTGATAAGACCAATGGTCCCCATTCCTTTGATATCTACGCCTTCATAAAGCTGCTGTGCCAGGCGCATGGTCTTTTGGGTGGAGAAGTTCAATACTTTGCTGGCTTCCTGTTGTAACGTAGAGGTGGTAAAGGGCAAGGGCGCTTTTTTACTCCGCTCGCCTTTTTTTATCTCAGCAATCCGGAACTGGGCGCCTCGCAAAGCTGACATGATACCTTCAGCCTGCTCCTTACTGGTGATCTCTGCTTTCCCCTGATCGGTTCCGTAATATTTGGCAATCAAAGTTTTCTTCTCTCCTTGTACATCAAAGAAGCCCTTCAACGTCCAATATTCCTCCGGGATAAAAGCATCAATCTCCTCTTCTCTGTCACAAATAATACGCAAAGCAACAGACTGCACACGGCCTGCGCTAAGTCCTCTTTTCACCTTTGCCCACAATAAAGGCGAAATCCGATATCCCACCATACGATCCAGACATCTTCTGGCCTGCTGTGCGTTCACCAGATCCATGTTGATCTCTCTGGCATTTTTCAAAGATTCCTTCACTGCATTCTTGGTGATCTCATTAAAGGCAATACGATATACCTTTTTATTTTCTAACTTTAGCGCAATAAACAAATGCCAGGAAATTGCCTCTCCCTCCCGGTCCGGGTCGGTTGCAAGATAAATCTTTTCAGCCTTTTTCACTTCTTTTCTCAGTTCTGCCAGGATATCGCCCTTTCCTCTGATGGTAATATATTTTGGTTCAAAGTCATGAGCAACGTCCACACCCAACTGACTCTTGGGCAGATCCCTCACATGTCCGTTGCTTGCCATAACCTCATAATTCGCCCCTAAAAATTTTTTAATCGTCTTGACCTTTGCCGGTGACTCAACAATTACCAGATATTTTGCCATCCTAATAACCCCACTAAAAAAATTGTAATACTATCATGTGTTTCTTCTATATAGTACGCAGGTCATACCTTCCCAATGTAATCGTGACTCACTATACACCAAAAAAATGTGAAACGCAAGTGATTTTTTTGTGAACTTAAAAATTGCATTTTTTCAAAGGGCATGTTATACTTTTTTAAAATAAAACAATATTCACTTTTTGAAGAGGATTATTTATGTATTCTTTTACATTTTATGAAAAAAAGCCCCATGGTACTTTTGAATTCCCTGTAGAATATTTCTATATTGATTCCACTCATCCCCGCTACCATATGTCCTTTCACTGGCACAAGGAGTGGGAATTGATCCGCGTGCTCCAGGGCACCTTTACCGCTCACGCAGATGAGATGGAGATCACTGCCCATGCGGGAGACGTGATCCTGATCCGGGACAACATGCTCCACGGCGGCTCGCCGGACAACTGCATTTACGAATGTTTTCTCTTTGATCTGCACGGGCTGTTTCGCAGCACCGAGGTGGTCAAGAGGTCTCTGCGTCCGATCTACCGTATGCAGATTCTGCCTAACATTTACTACCCCAAGGATCAGACCCCTGTGCTGCACTCCCACGTGGAGGAACTGATGGCCGCCCATGCGGTTGCCACAGATGAGGCTGCCATCTGGGACATACATGAACTGGCCACTATCGGCTGCCTCAGCCAGATATTTGCCTACATTCTGCAAAATCAGCTCTATTGTACCGGATCAGACGAAAGCATCAGCACTACCCACCGTATTGACCAGATCAAATCCGTGTTGGAGTACATCGAATTTCATTACCAGTCCCCTATTATGCTGGACACACTGGCCGGTGTGGCAGGCATGAACCCCAAGTACTTTTGCCGGATCTTCAAGGCCATTACCCAACAATCCCCTATGGACTATGTGATCTTCTACCGAATTGAGCAGGCTGCCATCCTGCTTTCAACCACTGATCTTTCCGTTACTGAGATCGGCATGGAGTGTGGCTTTAACGACTGCAGTTATTTTATCCGCACTTTTAAGAAACTGAAGCAGATGACCCCTAACAAGTACCGCAAAACCAACCAGGAACTGCACCCTCATTTTAACCACTAAAAAAAAACAAAAATTTTCAAAAAAAGTGCTTGCTTTTTTCTTCGCTTTGTAATATACTAAACAAGTATGATGCGCAAGCACAGTATGGCTCGTTGGTCAAGCGGTCAAGACGCCGCCCTCTCACGGCGGAAACAGGGGTTCGATTCCCCTACGAGCTGTTTTTCATCAAATGTATCCAATCCCAGAAAGTGTTGAAAATTCATGGTTTTCAATGCTTTTTTAATTTCTGCGATTTAAGTTTTTATTTGCAAGGTAGTCAAAAAGTTAGTCAACCAACTATTTTCATATTTTCTGTCATAATCAGTCATTCTTCACCTGGTGAAAACGTGCGCCGTCAGGCGCACGGAATAAGACCACCGGCACAAAACCGATGGTCTTTCTTTCAAAATCAAATATGATCATTAAAATATTCCTGTGTAACCTTCAACTGCTTCTTTAATATTTCCTTCCACATCCGGGCGTGAATTTCTCCTGAACCTTTGGAAACTTTGGTCATACGTATACTTCCATCTTCATCCGTCTTTCTGTAAAAATAATGGTCTGTGTCCTTATATAACTCCCAACCATCCTTTTCACAAAACCGTTTTAGTTCTCTCCATCTCGGCATTGAATACTCTCTCCTATCATACTTGAATCATCCATAATCAACGCTCTGAAAATATATGGAATATGATTCTTTCGATTAGGAGTACGGCTATACAATTCATATTCATTATAAAAGTCAAACGAATACTCCAAAATAGCCTTCCCTAAATTTAAGCGAGCATCCTGCTCATCCTTCCCATTTTCAATCAAGTCAATTTCATTCAAAGACAGTGTAATAGAACCATCATCTTCTATAAATTTTTCTGCCGTGAAATTATACGCTGCAAGGATATAAGACATGGTATCCAAACTAGAAAACCACATTTTGTCCCTTGTTCTTTTTATAAAAATAGGTTTTTCATGGATTACTCCGTCACAGACGGAACTCCATTCTTTTCTTACTGTTGTAGCCTGTTCCATTAACATATCAATCATCTCCTTTAATTACCTCCATTATAATAAATCATGTATATAATGTCAAGTATGTACAAAGTGTACGCTTTCATTATATGTTAGTATTTCGAAAATATGCATTATCTACTGAATTCGTGATTTTCAATGCTTTTCTCTTTCTAGTGACTTGAATCTGCAAATTTGCAAGGTAGTCAAAAAGCTTGTCAACCTCAATCGCCCCATTTAAAAAGGCAGGTTGTTTTCCCTGCCTTTTACTTTCCCTAATTTTTCCCTGCAAACTTCTCTGCCTGCTCCCTGATCAGCTGTTCATCATCAAAATAGTTGATCTTCATAGCCGCTTTTACTTCTGACATGGTCTGCGCCGCTTCTGCTCTTGCAACTTCACTACCCTTTTTCAGGATCTCGTAAATATCCGGTATCTGTTTTTCCAGCTGCGCTCTGCGGTTTCTGATAGGCTCCAATTCCTCCTGCAAAATATTGTTCAGGAACTTCTTTACCTTTACATCACCCAGACCACCTCTCTGATAATGGCCTTTCAATTCATCCAAATTGGCGTAATCGGGCAGATATCTTCCAAAATGCTCTTCTTTACAGAAAGCATCCAGATAAGTAAACACCGCATTTCCTTCCAAGGATCCGGGATCAGAAACTTTCAAATGATTAGGATCCGTGAACATGCTCATTACCTTGGTACGCACCTCATCTGCGCTGTCAGACAAATAAATACAATTCCCCAGTGACTTGCTCATCTTTGCCTTGCCATCTGTACCGGGCAATCTGCAGCACACCTCATTCTCCGGGATAAGTGCTTCCGGCTCCACCAATGTGTCTCCATAGACAAAGTTGAATCTGCGAACGATCTCACGACACTGCTCGATCATGGGTAACTGATCCTCGCCTACAGGAACCGTGGTTGCCTTAAAAGCGGTAATGTCAGCAGCCTGGCTGATAGGATATGTAAAGAATCCCACAGGAATACTGGTCTCGAAGTTGCGCATCTGAATCTCAGCTTTCACGGTAGGATTGCGCTGTAGTCTGGATACAGTGACAAGATTCATATAATAAAATGCCAATTCCGCCAGCTCCGGGATCTGGGACTGGATAAACAATGTGGATTTCTGGGGATCCAAACCACAGGACAGATAGTCCAAGGCCACCTCTATAATATTCTGTCTCACCTTCTCCGGATTATCTGCATTGTCAGTAAGGGCCTGGGCATCCGCCACCATAATAAATATCTTATCAAACTCTCCCGAATTCTGAAGTTCCACTCTCCTTCTCAAAGAGCCTACATAATGTCCCACATGCAGTCTGCCGGTGGGTCTGTCACCTGTCAAAATAATCTTACTCATCTTTTTCTCCATTCTGCCGATCTTATGATAAAAAAGGTTCTTACCCACACAGGATAAGAACCGATTTCTTCTCTATTCATCGGTTTTTTATACGCCTAGTATATCCAACCGACATAAAATTGTCAATGCCTTTTAGTCTCCGATCACGTCCACGCATTTCACCGGGGTACGATAATTATACTTGGATATCTTGATACCGGTCCTCTTGTTGCTGGCATGGATCACCTGACCGTTGCCAATGTACATGGTCACATGATTGATCACTCCATCATCACCGGCATAGAACAAAAGGTCGCCGGGCTGCAGCTCAGAAGATTTGATCTTCTTTCCGTCATTTGCCTGAGATCTGGAGGTTCTGGAAATGTTGATATTGAAATGTTTCAATACGGACTGTACAAATCCGGAACAATCTGCACCCTTGGTCAAACTTGTACCGCCCCATTTATAGGGATTACCCAGAAACTGCTTGGCATATTCCACGATATCAACCCGCAGATTGGTAACGCCTTCCCCGTAGCGAAGCTCTGTCATGGTTACTGCTGTAGCCAGTTTCTCTTCCACTGTTACATATTCACCATATACATAGGCTTCCTGTCCGTCGATGGATACCTTTACCCACTCATCCAGCGTCTCTATGTAATCCAATTCTTCCTTCTCCGGAACCTGGGTCAGCACTCTGCTCTCCAGACTCGCCTCACTTCTCACCTTCAGGGATGTAACATTTACCTTTGCTACGGTAGTTACCAAATCCTTGGCCTTCATTTTGGCATCTACACCTGCGAGCAAATACTCCTCACTCACATAACCTTCCACTTCACCGGATGCAATATGCGCCCAGCCATCTTCTATTCCCAAAATTTCACAGGCAGAATCCTTGGGCATCTTCCCTACCAACTTGGCGTCTGTGCTGGGTTTCTCACGCACATTCAAATTCTTCTCCACATCCGCAATTCCCAGATTGGTATAACCCCAGAAAGCTCCCTTTGCCTCAGAAGCCGCCTGCAGACACTCTTCCTCCGTCATATGCATCGTATATAAGGAAGCTGCACCCACTCCTCTGGCAATCTGACTGATAGAGCCAGCCTGGACACCCATAGGTGATGCAGCCATTATTCCTGCCAAACAAAATCCCGCAAACTTGATTGTTGCCTTTTTCATTCTTTCAGTGCCTTTCTAAGTACAAATACATTTATTACAACTTTGTTACAAATGTATTATATACACATAACAAATCCACTGTCAACTAGTTTTGGGATTTTGTAAAATATTTCCTGCCCGCTTCTATGTCCCGACCTAATTGGACCTGCAATTCCTCCACGGAAGCAAACTTCTGCTCCGCTCTGTGAAAAGCGCAAAGTTCTACTTTGATCTCCTCTTCATAGATTTCCCTGTCAAAGTCGTAGATAAATGTTTCGATCCCAACCTGGTCTTCCGGATCAGACACAGTGGGTTTGCAACCAATATTACTGATCCCTTCATAGCTTTCCCCTTGCCAGATCACTCTGGAAAAATATACCCCAAAAGGTGGCAAAAGTTTCTCCGGCGGTGGGCATAAATTGACTGTGGGCACACCAATGGTCCGGCCCAATTGCCTGCCATGTACAATGTTTCCACAAATTCCATAGGGCATGCCAAGCAGCTTCTTTGCAAGCTCCATATCCCCCTGTTCCACAGTTTCCCGGACATAGGTAGAGCTTACCTCCCGTCCTTGTACACAAACCTTATCTATTAATTTCAGGTCAAACCCGCACTCCCGGGACATGCCTGACAACAGCGTGGCATTTCCCGCCCCATAGGCCCCAAAGCTCACATCTGTTCCTGCAACCACCAGTTTTGCCTGCAGACCCTTTGACAAGATCTGAGACACAAAATGTTCCGGAGACATGGCGGCGGTCCCGGCATTCATAGGAAATTCAATCAAAACATCTACTCCCATTTTCTCAAACAAATGCCGTTTCTCATTCCTTGTGGTAAGTTCCCTCCCATCCGCTCTCCCGAAAAAAACTGCCGGGGAAGGGTCAAAGGTAAACACACAAGCCGACAGACCTTTTTCCTTTTGGGCAAAAACTGTCTCCAAAAGTTTCTGATGCCCTACATGAATACCGTCAAACTTTCCAATGGCCACTGCAGTGGGGCTATTTATTTGAAATTCTTCTGTACCTGTTATAATCTGCATCTTTCTTCACTCACCCAAAAACATTTTCACAGGTTGCAGCCTGTGTCTGTCATGAACATATTCATACACACCATAAAATCGATTTTCTTCATCATAGATTCTGACCTGGCCGCCATTGCAAAGTTCCGGTTCAATCACATGCCCGGACATGAGCGCATTTCCGTTTTGTACCAACTTCCGAAAAGCATCTTTCACATGTACTGCGGGCAGATCTTCAAAAACCCCATCCACAGGAATCACCTTTTCTTCTACCTGGCCTGCGTCCCGCAGAAGTTCCAGTTCATTTAAGGTGATGGCATCTTGCACCTCAAACCTACCCACTTTCACACGTTTCAATGCCTCCATGGCTCCCCCGCAGCCAAGCTTACACCCGATATCATGGCACAAAGTTCTGATATAGGTGCCTTTGGAGCAAGCCACCCGCATAGTCACTCTAGGCAGCTGAACCTTCAGTATCTCGATACTATGTATCCATACTTTTCGAGCCTGCCTGTCTACTTCTTTGCCTTCTCTGGCCAGTTCATAAAGCTTCTTGCCATCCACCTTCAAGGCGGAGTACATGGGAGGAATCTGGTCATATTCTCCCACAAAAGACATAACCGCCCTGCGCACTTCATCTTCTGTACAATCGACAGACCCCTCACGAAGAACTCTGCCCGTCGTATCCTGTGTATCCGTCTCTACGCCTAACAGCAGTACCGCTTCATACACCTTATCATGGTCAGTGAGCATATCGCAGAGCTTGGTTCCGCTGCCAAGGCATACAGGAAGTACCCCGACCGCTGCCGGGTCCAGGGTACCTGTATGTCCAATTTTTTTCTGTTTTAAAATGCCGCGCATCTTAGCCACCACGTCATGGGAGGTAAAACCCGCCTCTTTATAGATGTTGATAATACCGTTATACATTATCTTCTCCTAGTATAGCTGCTCCTCAATCTGCCGGGAAAGATTATTCACCACATCATGGAAGGTTCCGTTCATAGTGCAGCCTGCAGCACGCATATGTCCGCCGCCTCCAAAAAAGGCTGCAACCTTGGACACGTCCACACACTCATTGGAGCGCAGACTGACTTTGTACTCCATTGTTCCCGTCTCATACATAAAAATGGCACAATCAACCCCTTTAATATTACGCAGCTGATTCACAATCCCATCCAGATCCGACGGTTTCGCCTCATAAAAGTCCATCATTTTACGGCTCACACAGCTGACAATGCACCGATCATCCATAAATCGAACACTTTCCATCAGTGCGCGCCCCATGATCTGGCTCTGCACATAATTCTTCTGATAAAAGGTCTCCTCTATCAACTTGGAAAAAGGTAGCCCATATCCGATCAGCTTGGCTCCGATCTCCATGGTCCTGGGGGAGGTGTTGGAATACTGAAACACACCACAGTCATGAATAATACCAATATATAAGGCTTTAGCAATATCCTCATCCAGCAATTCTTCTTCCATCAGTTCATACAAAACTTCCGATGTGGAACTGGCATGGGGGATTACCACATTTACATCGGCACAGCCGGCCCCATTGCTGATATGATGATCTATATTGATGGTCTTGCCCGCTGACTCAAAAAATTTCTCCGCACCGCCCAGGCGCTCTTTGGCTGTATCCAAAGCAAAGAACACATCAAAAGTGCCCGCATATTCAAAAGAACTGTCCACACACTCTATCCATTTTAAATCCCGGAATATGTCTGCCGGTTTTTCCAAAAGCACACGGATCTCAGTACCCGGCATGGCCTTTTTTAAGTAATAATATAGTGCCATGCAGGAGCCCACCGCATCTCCGTCAGGCCTGATATGTGCACTGACAGCGACCCTGGAAGCACCTGCGCACTCTGCTAACAGATCGATCCGACTCAATTTTCTTCTCCTTCGTCTTCCCGCTCCGGCATCTTGCTGATCACTTCATCAATCTTTCTGGACATATTTACACCATACTCAATGGATTGATCCATAATAAAAGTGATCTCCGGTGTGTTTCGCAGGTTGATCTTCCGTGCCAGCTGGTTTTTGATATAGCCCTCTGCACTGCGAAGCCCCGCATAGGTATCTTTCCTTGCCTGTTCATCCCCGAACACACTGATCCAAGCCTTACAGGTCTTTAAGTCCGGTGCAACCTCCACCGCCACCACACTGGTAAGCGGTGCGATCCGGGGATCCTTGATCTCTCCCCGGATAATATCCGCCAGCACTTTCTGCACTTCCCCATTGATTCGGGTATTTTTTACACTATTTTTTCGCATTTCTTACCTCTGTTTATACAACACATCTTATCTTGGTACTTCCACCATAATATATGCTTCCACGATATCCAGTTCCTGCATCTGATCGAAGCCCTCGAATACCAGACCGCACTCGAAGCCGGCCTTTACTTCCTTCACATCATCTTTGAATCGCTTCAAGGATGCAAGTTCGCCCTCGTAGATCTGCTTGCCTTCTCTGCTGATACGAACCTTGCAGTTTCTCTGGAATACACCGTCCAGCACATAGGAACCTGCAATATTTCCCACTGCAGATGCCTTGAAGATCTGACGCACCTCTGCATGACCGATCACCTTTTCCTCATAAACAGGATCCAGCATACCCTTCATAGCAGCCTCGATGTCCTCGATGGCCTGATAGATGACTCTATAGAGACGCACATCCACGCCCTCTCGCTCAGCAGTTGCCTTGGCAGTTACATCAGGTCTTACATTAAAGCCGATAATGATCGCATTGGAAGCGCTGGCAAGCACCACATCCGACTCGTTAATGGCACCTACGCCGCCGTGGATACACTTCACCACTACTTCTTCATTGGAAAGCTTCATCAGACTCTGCTTTACAGCTTCTACGCTACCCTGTACGTCAGCCTTGACGATCAGGTTAAGCTCCTTCAGATTGCCCTCCTGAATCTGAGAGAACAGATCATCCAGGGACATCCTGGTCTTCGTATCCTCTAACATTTTTTCCTTATTCTGTGCCAAATATGTGTCAGCGTAGGATTTTGCAGTCTTGTCATTTTCATGAGCGATAAATACTTCACCTGCGCTGGGTACATCGGAAAGACCTAAGATCTCGACCGGCATGGAAGGAGTTGCCTCCCTCACTCTGCGTCCCTTATCATCAACCATAGCTCTCACTTTACCATGACAGGCACCGGCTGAAATGAAATCTCCCACATGCAGGGTGCCCTTCTGTACCAGCACAGTAGCAACCGGTCCACGGCCCTTATCCAGCTGCGCTTCGATCACAAGACCTCTGCCTCGCCTGTTGGGATTGGCCTTCAGTTCCAAAATATCCGCTGTGAGCAGAATGGTCTCCAGCAAATCTTCAATACCATCGCCTCTCTTGGCAGAAACCGGTACAAACTCTGTACTTCCGCCCCAATCCACAGGGATCAGCTCATGTTCTGTAAGTTCCTGTTTCACTCTGTCAATATTGGCACCCGGTTTGTCAATCTTATTCACAGCCACAACGATCTCAATACCTGCAGCCTTAGCGTGATTGATGGCCTCCACCGTCTGAGGCATCACACCGTCATCTGCAGCCACCACCAAGATGGCAATATCTGTGGAATTTGCACCACGCATACGCATGGCCGTAAATGCCTCATGTCCGGGAGTATCCAGGAAAGTGATCTTTCTATCCTGCACTGTGACGGTATAAGCACCAATGTGCTGGGTAATACCGCCTGCTTCCTTGTCTGTGACATTGGTCTTACGAATGGCATCCAGAAGGGAGGTTTTACCATGGTCTACGTGTCCCATTACGCAGATAACAGGAGGTCTGGAAACCAGTTCTTCTTCTGCCTCATCCTCCTCTTTCAGAAGTTCCTCGATCACATCTACCTTTACTTCCTTCTCACAGAGAATATCGTATTCCATGGCGATGCTTTCCGCTTCTTCATAGGAAATCTCTTGATTTACAGTCACGATCTTACCTTCCAGGAACAGCTTCTTAACAATTGCAGCCGCCTGAACTTTCATTTTATCTGCCAACTCTTTGATCGTGATCACTTCAGGAAGAACGATCACCTTGATCACTTCTTCCACAACTTCTTCCTTTTTCTTCTCAGGTTTGATGAAGCGGCCGGGCTTTGCCTTTAAATTCTCTTCCTCTTCATACATCAGATCCTTTTTGGAGCGCTTATCTTTCTCCTGGCTGAAACGACGCTTTTCTTCACCATTGTGCTTTTCTGCATCTTTTCCTGTAGTTTCCGCCGCAAATCCCTTGCCAGCGCCCTGACGTTTGAATTTATCTCCCTGTCCGCCAGCGCTCCTCTGATCACGGTCACCATTTCCATAAGAACGGCCGCCGCCTTCACCAGCGCCGCCGTCACGGTAACCACCCTGATTGCCATCTCTACCCGGACGAGAACCGCCGTCAAATTTACGGCCTTGACCTTGTCCCTGGCCCTGTCCCTGGTAGGAACCTCTGCCGTCTCTGTTATCTCTGTTTCCGCCAAAAGAAGGTTTGCCATTGTTTCTTCCTCCCTGGCCCTGACTAAATCCGCCGCGATCGGATCTGTCGCCCCTATCGGTTCTTTCGGGCCGGTCACCTCTATCCGTTCTCTCCGATCTATCAAATCTTGCCGGTCTGTCGCCTCTTTCAGGTCTGTCACCTCTTTCAGGTCTTACAGGTCTGTCACTTCTCTCCGGTCTGTCAGCCTTAATCTCTCTGTTTTCAGCATGCTCAGTTGCCGGTCTGGTCTGGGTTGGAACCGCTGTCCTTTCCACTTGTTTTTCCTGTGAAATTCTCTCCTGAGGTTTGCTTTCAGGCTTTGCCTGAGTCTCCTGCACATTTTCCTGACGTACAGGCTGTTCCTGCATGGCAGGTTTCGCCGGTTTGGGACGGCTGGACACCATCTGCACACTGGGTGTGGGTGACGGAGGAGTCAAAGGCTTGATAGGCGTTCTTGGTGCGGACTGCACGGGCTGTCTCATGCCACCTGCCCCCTGAGGTCTGCCCTGCTGTCCACCCTGGGGTCTGTTCTGCTGGGGTGCTCCCTGGGGTCTTCCCCCGCTCATCTTAGAGTTTTGGGGATTGCTCACAAAAATAATCTTCTTCTTTTTCTGAGGTGCCCTCTCCTCAGCACTTTTCATTTCTGCCGGCTTCGCGCTCTCCTGTCTGGGAGTTTCCTCTTTTACCGGTTCTGCTTTGGGCATTTCAGCCTTCGGTGCTTCTTCTGCCACCGTCTGTGCTTTGCCAAACTGTTTTTTCACCATCTCCGCCTCGCTGTCTTCTATGCTGCTCTGAGCTGCCTTCGCCTCTACACCAATGGTATTTAGGAAAGACAGCACATCCTTACTCGATACTCCTATTTCTTTTGCAAGCTCATGTACTTTAACTTTCGCCATGCTCACTACCTCCTAGTTTCCAATTCTTCCAGTTGCTTTATCATCGCTTGTGCGATGCCGCTGTCTGTAACCGCCAGCGATGACCGCAAGTCTTTCCCCATGGCGTGCCCTAATTCTTCTTTCGTTCCATACACATAATATGGCACCTGATAAAAAGAGCATTTGTTGGAAAATAACTTTTTGGTATTCTCTGAAGCATTGTCTGCCACGATCACCAATGCCGCTGTGCCACTCTTCACTGCGGCCTGGGAGGCAAATTCCCCGCTCACTACATTTCTTCCCCGCATAGCAATACCTATCAGGGAATAAATTTTATTTTGCTTCAATCTCTCTAAACTCCTTTTCCAAGGCCTCATACACCTCTTCCGGAATGCTCATCTTAAAAGATCTTTCAATGCCTTTGCTTTTGCGGGCCTTTTTCAAACATTCCTCCGATATACAAAGATATGCGCCTCGTCCGTTCTTTTTGCCTGTTGTATCCAGTACAATCCCATCCTCTGCAGTTCGTAAAACCCTCATCATTTCTTTTTTGTTTTTCATCTCACCGCAGCCAACGCATTGTCTCATAGGAATCTTTTTATTCATCTGCTTCTTCTTCGTAAGCCTCCTCGTATTCGCCCTCGTACTCCTCATCATACTCTTCGTACTCATCTACGTAATCCTCGTAGCGGAAACCGGGAGCATCCTTAGCCTGAGTCTCTGACTTGATATCTACTTTATATCCTGTGAGTCTGGCTGCCAGTCTTGCATTCTGGCCTTCCTTACCGATCGCCAGTGACAACTGATAATCCGGAACAACTACCTTGGCAGTCTTCTCATCGGGGTCTGCAAACACTGCAACGATCTTTGCAGGAGAAAGGGCATTCTGGATCAGATTGCCAGGATTCTCATCCCAGTTTACAATATCAATCTTTTCACCCCGAAGCTCCTCTACAATCGCATTTACTCTGGCACCGTTCATACCCACACATGCACCTACCGCGTCTACGTTGGGATTGTTGCTCCATACTGCAATCTTGGTACGGCTGCCGGCCTCACGGGCAATACTCTTGATCTCTACGGTACCATCCTTGATCTCAGTCACCTCAGACTCAAACAATCTCTTTACCAGCTCCGGATGGGTACGGCTCACATTGATGCGGGGTCCCTTAGGTGTATTTTTTACATCCACGATATATACTTTGATGCGCTCGGTAGGTCTGAAGTATTCGCCTTTTACCTGCTCGCTCTCATTCAACATTGCATCAGCCTTACCCAGATTGATGCTGATATTTTTACCGATATAGCGCTGTACAACGCCAGTCACCACATCTTTCTCTTTTTCATAATACTGATTGTAGATCACACTTCTTTCTTCCTCGCGGATCTTCTGCAGAATCACGTTTTTGGCATTCTGTGTTGCAATACGGCCGAATTCCTTGGACTTGATCTCCACATGAAGCAGATCTCCGACTTTTGCCTTCTTGGATATCTGCACTGCATCCTCCAAAGAAATCTGCAGTACCGGATCCTCCACTTCTTCTTTGGTCTCCACAACCAATTTCTCAGCATAGCACAGGAAATCGCAGGTTTCTCTGTTGATCTCCACCTTTACATTATCTGCCTTACCGAAGTGATTCTTGCATGCTGTCATCAAGGAGTTCTCGATGGCCTCAAACAAAGTCTCTTTGCTGATCTCCTTCTCCTTCTCCAGAATATCAAGGGCCTCCATCAATTCTTTGTTCATTTTTCTTTTTATCCTCCTATTCTTTATCCGATAATCATTTATTAAAAATCTATTGTCAGGCGAATCAGTGCGATTTCTTTTCTCTCCAGGCTCCGTTCCTGTCCCTGGTCTGAGATTCTGATCTGTTCCTGGTCGAATCCCTCCAACACACCTGTAAATTCCTTGACACCGTTTAATGGTTTGTACAGCTTGACCTCCACCTCCTGGCCAATACTTTTTTCCAGGTGCTTATCTTTTTTCAGGGTTCTGCCCAGCCCCGGACTGCTAACTTCCAGAACATAAGCTTCCTCTATAAAATCCTCTTTATCCAGTGCATCTGACAGTGCTCGGCTCACGTTTTCACAATCCTGAATATTCACCCCATCAGGCTTATCGATATAAGCCCGCAAATACCAGTCACTGCCCTCTTTTACATATTCCACATCATAAATTTCCACACCATTTTGCTGTGCGATCGGCACCAGCAGGCTTTCCGCCCTGACCTCATAGGTCTCTCTTTTTGACATTCCATTC
The DNA here is from genome assembly GCA_015056865.1 of Lachnospiraceae bacterium. GTDB lineage: Bacteria > Bacillota > Clostridia > Lachnospirales > Lachnospiraceae > Acetatifactor. The sequence goes on along the minus strand of SVFM01000003.1, from coordinate 74,226 downwards.
TCCTTCCACAGTGGGGGCTTATAAGTAAAACGCCCTTACATGCAAGTAAGAGTGGAACCCGTCCACTCTTACTCTAGTAACCATTATTCAATCTAAGGTCATTATAGGCTTATTTGCCCGGTTTGTCAACCAAATGTTTGAATTTTTATTCCGTCTCTTCCAAGGTTACACGGAACATCTCAAAACGATCCGGAATATCCACGCTGATACCCTCCCGTGCAATCTCTGCTCCGCTTATCACATCTTTACCGTTTACCAAGTAGTTTTTATCTTCCTTTACTACCGGGTACACCCGGATGGTATGCTGCAGTGTTTCAAGCGTCACAACCTGAATCTCCAGGCGACAAAGATCCATATCACTGTACTGGTAAACCGTTACGGAAGGTGTATTTACCAATATTCTGGCAACCGCTTCCATCCAGAAGGCGTGATTTTCCTTCGCCTTGGCAATGAAATTACGGATGTTGTCTTTTGCCCAAGGCGAAAGAGCCTTCAGATCACAGCTAAGACCAATGGGGCCACAAGTCATAAAGGCCTCCAGGAAGGAACGGTGGATTCCAATCACGTTATTCCACACCGCATCGTGACAGGCAATGAGACGCTCCGTTGTCTGATCCAGAATACTTCCCACAAAAGGTTTGTAGAAATCCTCGAATCCCTGCAGGGAATGCACTGCCGACCATCGCTCCATTGCCTGAGGGGGCAGACGAAGCAGAGTATCTTTATAGATTCTCAGCTTTACATAGGGGCTTTCATTGTCACTGGGCCAGAAGCTGTCAAACTTATCATATCCACCCAGCTCCATTCTGGATCCGCCGCTCGCACAGCCGGTCAGATAGATATCCGGATACCGCTGTCTGAGAGCCTCCACAAACTTTCTGTGTCCTTCCTGATAGGTCAAAAAGGCATTTCCATGCACATCATGATACATATTTGCATTGTAATCATATTTAATATACTCAATGCCATAGCGGTCGATCAGGTCAAAGATCATCCCCAGCATCCATCTCCAGGCCTCTTCATTGCTGTAGTCCAGGAAATAGTTATACCCTTCCTTAATAAAGTACTCTCTATGGTTTGTTACTGCATCAGATCCTTCCGCCGCACGCTCCGGTTCCAGCCATAGACCAAATTTCATACCGCAGGCTCTCACCTTATTGGCCAATTCGATCATCCTTCCGAAAAGACCGCCTGTCATATTCTCTGACCAGTCACCTACACTGTTATACCAGCTCGCACCCTTGCCAAACCATCCCGCATCCACTGCAAAGTATTCTGCTCCCAAATCCGCTGCAAGCTCTGCCTGCTCCATCAACTGCTCTACCGTAAAATCCGTAAAACGGTACATCCAGGTATTATAAATCACAGGCATTTTTTTTCTGGGGAAGCGCTGGTGAACATAGTGGTGAAGTTTATAGCAGTCCAGATCCACCCTATTCTTGGTCTCATAGCAGATGATCTCCGGCATTTTAAAGACCTCGCCAGGTGCAAGGGTCAGCTTAAAATTGTAGTACTGGATACCCAGTTCTACCACCGTAGCAGTATTCTTGCCGCCCAGACCAATGTGGCTGGCCTTAATCTCCCAGGCGCAGTCCGGCAACAACTGAAATACCACGCCGCGCTGAGCCTGCTGGCTCCACAATACCATCATTGGGGTACCATCCTGTGTGGATCTGGTACTCTGACAGGAAACTGAAACATTGGTCACCAAAGGCTGCCAGCAGCCGCTGCTCTCTGCCTGCCAGTCATTGAACTGAGTATATACCTCGTACTCCCCGCCCTCAAAAACAAATCGTGACCTGAGGCAATCCACCGTCAGAGGCTGATCTGAAATATTTTCAAAGCTGTCTCTTCTGGTAAATACATCATATTCATTTTTTTCGTACTCACACTTCACACGATAGCCGGCCGCCTCATTGATCAGGGCATTTCCTTCTCTCTTGACCTCGCCGGTGATCTCTCCAAACTCTCCATGGATTCTCCAAAAGGCTTTGGCGTCCTCGCTGCCTTTTGCAAAATAATTTGTTGTCAACATATCATTTTCCTCTTTTCCTTTTACGGCATCAGACCCCTGACCGCCTGATAAACGTCCTTGTATTTCTCATACAACAGCATATATTTTTCATGCATATGCTGTCTGGGCTCATAGGTGGCCGTCTCTTCCACCATGCAGGATGCAGCTGTCTCCAAATCCTTAAACAGCCCTATGGCAACTCCTGTCAGCATGGCACTGCCCACCGTACCTGCATCTACCGTCTTTAGGGCAATGATGGGCAGGTTCAGCACATCTGCCTTCATCTGCATCCACTCTGCAGAATGGGCCCCGCCTCCGGTGGCATGAAGCTTGGTAAAACGGATACCCGAGTTTTGCAGAGCCATAAAATTCAAGTACATTTCATAAACTACGCCTTCCATACAACCCCGGTACAGATCCGCCGGTGTAGTGGCTGTAGTAAGCCCCAGCACAGCTCCCTTAGAACCGGTGTCCATATAGGGGGTTGCTGCTCCTGCAAAGTGTGGCAAAACCAACAAGCCACTGGGCGCTGCATCTTCACCTTCCATGCAGTCATGTTCTTTTCGATAGGCCTGCTCCAAGTAAGTATTCACACTCATACCTTCATTCGCAGCCAGCTCCTTGGCCTTTTGTCCCACAGTCTCCACGCACCACTGGATCAAGGCGCCGCCGGTATAAGAAAACGCATAGGCTACATACTTCCCGGGAACCACATAAGGGACCACTGAAAAATACCCTTCGTACATCACATCCATATCCGGTACTCTATCATAGATCGGTGTCAGGCATTCCACTGTGCCTGCGCCGTCCACTGCCACATCCGAGTCAAATGCTCCGGCTCCCACGGCTGCTGCAATCTGATCATGACCCACAGACACTACTATGGTATCTTTCCCCAGTCCGGTCTGTCCGGCCGCGGCATCGGTTACCGTGCCTACAGCAGTACCTGTAGGCACAGGCTTACTCATAAGTCCACTGTCAACACCTGCAGCTGCAAACACTTCCTGACTCCAGCATAATCTGTTGATATCAAAGGCCATGGTCCTGCTGGCCAGAGAATAATCTATCTGCGCCTTTCCGGTCAGATGCCAGATCACAAAGTCTTCCATGAGGAATATCCTTCTGGTGGCACTATAAATCTCCGGACAGTTCTTCTTGATCCACATGATTTTGGGCATGCTGTACATTTCATGTGGGCGCAACCCGGTAATACCGGCAATTTTTTTCTCGCCCAGCTGCTCTGCCAATTCCCTGCATTCCTCTGCTCCCCTTGGATCGGTGTAGAGCATGACCGGATAAAGCGGAACGCCCGCCTCATCTGTGCAGACAAAAGCTTCCCCGAAGCTGGTCACACCGATTCCACCGATCTCCTCATACTGCTGTGCCATCTCGCGGATACAGGCAAACACGCCCTCCAGCAGGGCAGAGGCATCCACCTCGTGGCCGCCCACAGCCCTCTTCACCGGGTAATCCCGGTAAGCCCTGCCCAGGTACTGCCCACGCTCATCAAATACCGTGCATTTACAGCCTGTAGTTCCGATATCCAATCCTGCTATCTTCATATATCAATGTCTCCTCTGGCTATCAATCAATATCTACCCACTCATATCCCAGATAAGTGGTAAAGGCTTCCTTCAGAACTTCCTTCATGTGGCCGACGCCCACAGAAGTATGATGCTTGAAACCGCCTCTTGCCAGCTTGATCAGCTTATCCTCCAGATTGGGAATCTGGCAGACACCGCCACAGCCAAAGAACGCTTCTTCGATAGGATCCGCAGTAAATTCCGCCTCACTGGCGTACACAATAATCTTTCCATCCTTGGTCTGGCAATTGGAGATGGTGGTAGGGAAAGCCTTGATCCTTCCCTCATTGCAGCCCCAGCCTGATCCCGGATCATTCTTGGCAAACATTTTGTGCTCTGTAACGGTACCCTTTGCGGTCATCAGACTCTGAGCCACAGGTCCGCAGTGGAACAGGATCACCTTATCCTCTTCATCACCATAGTTATTATTCCAGTCCAAAACAGCCGTCGGCTGCTCACTTGCCAGATTCATGGCTCGCATAGTAATCGCAGAACACATATCGATCTCACAGGAAGCTACGATGCCTCTGTCGTTCAGCTCACTGAGCAGTACGCAGGGACATACCCGCAGATAGGTCTCCATCTCGTTCCAGCAGCGCAAGGTCAGAGCATCCAGATGATACTCCTCTATGTACTCATCGATCACTACAGAAATTTTTGCCAACATCTTTTTGTTGCTGTCAGGCACTCTGGTAAAATCCGTATAATTTTCCAACGCCTTGACCTTATCTAACACAGCCTGATCCTCATCACTCTTTTTGCTGACCTTATACATCAGCTCAGACAGATCAAAGGACTCCACATTGATGCCATACTTCTGCAGAGCGATCTCATCAAAACGGACCGTCTTAAATGCAGTGGTTCTGGCTCCGATGCAGCCCACATTGAAACGTTTCATTCCATTTACCACGCGGCAGATAGCAGCAAAATCCCGCAGGTTTTCTGCGAAAGCATCAGACAGCGGATGTACTACATGAGGCTTCATCACAGTAAAAGGAACGTTGTACTGGGTGAACACATCTGTCACAGAGAATTTGCCGCAGTATGCGTCTCTTCTGTGTGCAAAATCCATCTTACCGATCTCATCCGGATATGCCTGCATCAAAATCGGCACCCCTGCATCCTGCAAGGCTGTAATGGCACCGTTTTCATCTGCAAAAATAGGCATGGAAAAGATCACGCCGTCGTACTGCCCCTGATGCTCCTTCAGCCATTTTGCATAAAGCAGTCCCTCGTCTCTGGTCTCAATACCGCCGTATCTGGTCAGCTCCGCATCCATAGCAATATAATCATATCCTGCAGCTGTCACTGCCTGGATCATATCCTCCCTGGCCCCGTAGATCAGTTCGCCGGGCATAAAGCCGCGGTTACAAAACGCAAGTGCAAATGTCATCTTCTTACTCATTTCGAATCCTCCTTATTTTTGGTTCAGCATGGCAAAAGTAGCCATAGCTTTTTTACAGTTTTCCTTCATCACCTGTGTGCCCCACTGCACAATATCATGGTACATAACCGGTGACTTTTTCTCATCCTCCACGATGGAATAATAAAGGGTATACTTCTTACCATCCTTTTCCAAAGGCTCACTGCCTGTCTGAAACTGCTGTGCCACCGTCTTACCACCGGCCAGCGCCATATAAGTGTAATAATTGATCTTACGTACACCCTTGCGGATGGCCGTCTGAATATCCTCATCACTGACACCGGAGCCTCCGTGCATAACCACCGGCAGACCGGTCTTCTCCCGCACTTTCTCCACCACGGAGAAGTCCAGCTTGGGCTTAGAAATATAAACCCCGTGAGTGGTCCCAAAGGAACAAGCCAGCGCATCAATACCGGTCAGTTCCACAAAACGTTTCGCCTGATCCGGATCTGTATATATTTTTTCAGGGTCTTTGCCCACCTCACCGGCTGAACCAATTCCGGTTTCCCGTTTTCCCATAGAGCCAATCTCTGCCTCTACGGATGCCCCTCTTTTCTTTGCCAGGGAAACTACAAGTCTGGTATTGGCTGCATTCTCCTCAAAGGGTAGCGTGGATCCGTCATACATGACTGAGGTGAATCCCATATCCAAAGCTCTGTAGATATACTCTACTGTCTCACCGTGATCAATATGCACCGCTACAGGCACCTTGGCCTGTCTGGCAAGCTCCAACATGATAGGACCGATGGTGGCTAAGGGCATCATCTCCTCATGCACCTGGGCATGCTGAATGATAACCGGTACACCTAATTCCTCAGCTGCACTGATCACCGCCATGATAGATTCCAGATTCGGTGTATTAAAGGAACCAACCGCACATTTCCTTACTTCACATATTTCCAGTATTTCTTTCAACGTTACGAGCATAATTATGTCCTCCTTTTTATATGCCTCTATAATAGATATTACACTATCGTTTCTTAAAAAAATAGGGAATACTGTTCATTTTACTTTAAATTTGTTCGCTGTTATGATAAAATCAAGAAAAAGGAGGCTGCTATGATATCCAATTTTGACCTTGTAAAACTAAATGACCTATTGAAGGACTTTTATAATCTGACACAGATCCGTATCACAGTCTTTGATGAAACCTTTCATGAACTGGCCGCTTACCCGCCACACCTTAGTCCTTTCTGTCGTATCATTCGTGCAAACAAGCACGGTGAAAGCGAATGCAAAAATTGTGATACCCGTTCCTGCGAGCTTGCTGCCAAACTCCGTTCCCCTTATACCTATCGGTGTCATGCGGGTCTCACAGAAAGTATTACTCCACTGTATCTGGGCAATATCGTGATCGGATATCTTTTTTTGGGGCAGGTATTTACCTATCCTTCTCACGAAGAAGGATGGAAAAAAATCCAGGAGTTGTGCAGTCATTTTCAAATAGATATGAATGCTTTGCAGGATGCATGCTACAAAAGCCCTCTTATCACAGACGATTATATCAATTCCGCTTCACACATCCTGCAGGCTGTAGCTACCTATCTGTGTCTGGAGCAGATGTTCTCCCTGCGCAAAAAGGAACTGCCAGTTCAAATTGATGAATACATATCCGATCATTTTACGGAAGAATTGGATGCGCTTTCTATCTGCCGCAAATTCCACATAGGCAAAACACAACTCTATGAGATATCTAGGCAGAATTATGGGATCGGTATTGCAGAGCACATCCGAAATCTCAGAATTGAAAAGGCAAAAAAACTATTGGAAGACTCAAATATGCCATTGGCTGATATTGCCTCAGAATGCGGCTTTAGGGATTATAATTATTTTATTACTGTTTTCAAAAACGTAACCGGAATGCCCCCCAAAAAGTACACAAAAATTTATCTAAAAGAAAGACCTTGGAAGGCTGATCAATAACGAGCCTTCCAAGGTCTTTTTATCGGTTATCCAATAAACAGCTGACACCAATAATCGGTTCCGTTTGCATTTTCATAATATCCTACACCAATGGCAGTGAAATTAAAACTCATAATATTGGCACGGTGCCCTGGGCTATTCATCCAGGCATTTACTACCTCCTGCGGAGATCGCTGGCCCCATGCAATATTTTCGCCGGCACTTCTGTAGGATATATTCTGCTGTCTTAACGCAGTTGCAAAGGAACTTCCGTCCGGACGAGTGTGTGAGAAAAGTTGCTCGCATTCTCTGGCACGAACCATGGCTGCCGCCTGCACGTTTGTATCAATACTCAAGGGAGCAAGTCCTGCTTTCGTCCTCTCTACATTGACAAGCTCCACAACCTGCCTTATAAATGCATGTTCGCCGTTTGTATCGGTAGGACCATTTCCTGGGTTATTGTCAGGCGTTCCTGTTCCCGGTTGATTCATCTCAGGATTATCCGTCTCGGGAGTATCCACTTCCGGGATATCTGTTTCCGGAATATCTACCTCAGGAGACTCTTCCTCCGGGGAATCTGCCTCCGGAGTATCCACCTCGGGAAAATCGATTTCAGGAATGTTTGTCTCTGGCACATTATTTTCCGGCATGTCTGTTCCCGGAATATTTACCTCAGGTTGTTCACAATCCGGCAAAATTATGCTCGGAAAACAGCTTTCCAGCTTACCCAGAACACTCTGGATATCACAACCAGCCCCATAATAAACCATGATTTTCTTATCCTTCACAGCAGCCTGTGCTGTAAGCGTCTGTCCTCCAAGGAAGGCCAGAGAAAGTGCAGTTACTGTCAACAATGTTAGCTTCTTCATTGCATCTCCTTTCTGTCATTTTCTGCAATTAACTGTCATATCATAATTCGATATTTGTTACAGAATTAATGCGTAATTATTACAAACTTGTTACAAATAAATCATACTATATTTTATTCTTTTTGCAACAAGCAATATATGGAAAAGAGCGCCGCTAGGCGCGCGCAAAAAAGGACACCGTCGCCGAGATACGCAATCCCGGAGAGGTGTCCTTCTTTTCACTAACACTATTTTTCTTCAGGTAAAACCAGCTTTTTCTCAACCGTTACTTTTTCATCGTAACAGCTGAACCGCTCATCCACTGTCTCCTTCTTCATCTTGGGTGTCACCAAGCTGACAACAGGTACCACGATCAGTCCTGCGATCATAGCTGCCGCCCCTGCATTGATGGGAGAAGCAATAAATTCAAAGAACATATTGGACACTGTGATGCCAACGCCACAGATAAAACTTGCCCAGACTGCTGCCCTGGTAACTCCCTTCCAGTACAATCCATACAAGAAAGGTGCCAGGAATGCACCTGCCAATGCACCCCAGGAAATACCCATGAGCTGTGCGATAAAGGTTGGCGGATTGATGGCCAATACTACAGAAATCACTACAAACACCACAAGCAGGGCACGCATTACCAGCAGTTGCTTTTTGTCATCCATATTTTTTACAATATTCCCTTTGATCACGTCCAATGTCAAAGTGGAACTGGATGTCAGCACCAAAGAAGACAAGGTGGACATAGATGCCGACAAAACCAACACAATAACCACACCGATCAAAATGTCCGGCAGAGAGGACAGCATAGCAGGAATGATGGCATCATAAACCACTCCTCCGGCCTCATTGCGGATAGCCTGTGTATCAAACAGTCTGCCAAAGCCGCCAAGGAAATAACAGCCACCGGAAATGATCAAGGCAAAGACAGTTGAAATAATGGTGCCGGTCTTTACTGCCTTTTCGTCCTTGATCGCATAGAATTTATGTACCATCTGAGGCAAGCCCCAGGTTCCCAGGGAAGTCAATACCACCACGCCTAAAAGGTTTATGGGATCCGGTCCAAAGAAGGAAGCAAAAGCACCCTTCTGCCCCATGGTCACAGCCACATCACTCTCCAGTTCTGACAGCTTAAAGATTGCCTCCATAAAGCCACCCTGACCATTTAAAACTGCCACGATCACTGCCACAATGCCAACTAACATAATGATACCCTGAATAAAATCATTGATGGCTGTCGCCATATAACCGCCAAGGATCACATACACACAGGTCAATGCCGCCATGATAATAACACAAGCCACATAGGGCACATCAAAGGCCATCTCAAACAATCTGGATAAACCATTGTATACAGATGCTGTATAAGGGATCAGGAACACAAATGAGATCACGGAGGCTGCTATTTTCAGCTTGTTGCTGTCAAAACGCTTTCCGAAATAATCCGGCATGGTAGACGCCTGCAGATGCTTGCTCATAATCCTGGTTCGTCTGCCCAGAATCACCCAGGCCAACAAAGAGCCGATCAATGCATTGCCCAAACCGATCCAGGTGGCAGACAAGCCATATTTATATCCGAACTGCCCTGCGTATCCTACAAACACAACTGCACTGAAGTAAGAAGTTCCATATGCAAAAGCCGTCAGCCAAGGCCCCACTGCTCTGCCGCCCAGAACAAAATCATTTACGTTGGTGGCGTGTTTTCTGGAATAAAGGCCCACACCAATCATAATTGAAAAAAATAATACCAGCAATAAAACTTTAGCTACCATAGCTATTCCCTCGCTTAATCAGATTACATTTTCATAATATCTTCCGCAGAGACCAGCTCTACCTCATTTTGCTGCAAAACATCTACAGCCTTCTTCATATCAGAGGCCTTGATCACCACAGAAGCATCTGCACCGCTGGAAAGACCATACAGATACTCAATATTGATCCCGGCATCACAGATGATCTCCAGCAGTTCCTGCAGTCTCCCCACTCGGTGAGCCAAACGAATGCCAAGCACTTCTGTGAGCATGACAGGAACGCTATGCTCCTGCAGTACAGCTCTTCCGGCCTCCGGATTATCCACCATCAATCGTAACAGACCATACTCACTGGTATCTGCCAAACTCATGGAAACAATATTCACATGACCTTTTTTCAAGATCTCCAAAACCTCTTTCAAACGGCCTTCTCTGTTTTCAATAAAAATAGATAATTGCTTAATATACATACTCACACCCCCGTTTCTGCACCCTCAAAGCCCAGCAGAAATGCCTTTTTATTGATTTCCACGGTCTTGGGTGGAACAGTCTTCTCAATAACCTGAAGCCATGCTTCCTTGTCAAAATCCATATATCTGGCCGCCAGCCCCAGAATGATCACATTGAAAGCCTTCACGTTTCCAAGTTTGCCGGCCTCCTCCATGGCATTCATGGAATACACTTTATATTTTTTTCCCAGTTCCTCGATAATATTTTCCGGATACTGGGCCGCACCGGTTACCACCGTGATAGGATCGATCCGCCAGTCATTGACAATGAGTACACCGTCCGGCTTTAAAAAGTGTGCGTAACGCAGAGCTTCCAACCGTTCAAAAGCGATCAATACATCAGCCTGACCCTCTTCTACGATGGGTTCTGCCACCTTCTCTCCATATCTGACAAAGGTAACCACGCTGCCGCCGCGCTGGGCCATGCCGTGTACCTCCGACAGTTTTACATCAAATCCGGCATCTACTGTGATACCGCCCAATATGCGGCTGGTAAGCAACGTTCCCTGACCACCCACGCCTACGATCATAATATTTTTTGTTTCCACTGCTACCTACCTCCTATCTTGCACAGGTTTCAATGGCATCGAATTTGCACAGAGTCTTGCAAAGTCCACAACCATTGCACATGGTTTCGTCGATGGATACAGTACCGTCTGCATTTTTGGTCAGTGCCGGGCAACCGGGCCTTAAGCACATGCCGCACTTTTTACACTTTTCAGGCAAAGGTCTGCACACATTGGGAAATACATTGCCCTTAAGGAGCACGCAGGGAGACTTGGTGATGATCACAGAGACCTCATCCCTTGCCACCTCTTCCTTGACCACTTTTTCCAGTGTCTGAATATCAAAGGCATTGACTTCCACCACGTGCTGAATCCCCATAGCCTTGCAGAGCTTCACAATATCGATAGCCGGTACGGTTTCTCCCATCAGAGTCTTACCTGTAGCTGCATGATCCTGATGTCCGGTCATGCCGGTGGTGGAGTTGTCCAGGATTATAACAGTACCGGTACCCTGGTTATATACCATGTTCATCAAAGAATTCACGCCGGTGTGCATAAAGGTAGAATCACCGATCACCGCCACCCAATTCTTGATATAACCTTTGCCCTTAGCCTTCTCCATGCCATGAAGGGTGGAGATGCTGGCACCCATACAGATCGTAGTATCGATCACATTCAAAGGTGCTACAGCTCCCAGGGTATAGCAGCCAATGTCACCTGCTGCATGGATTTTCAGCTTGTTCAGCACAGAGAACACGCTTCTGTGAGGACAGCCGGGACATAAAATAGGCGGTCTTGCAGGCACTTGGCTTGCAGCCTCCTTCTGAGGCTCCTCCTGCAGCAAAACCCTGCGCAACATATTGGCACTGTATTCGCCCTGCACGGTAAACAATTCCTTGCCCTGAGCAGGAATTCCCCAAGATTTTACCTGTTCCTCGATCACAGGTTCCAACTCTTCGAATATGTACAACTTATCCACTTTGGATGCAAACTCCTGGATCAACTTCTTTGGAAGAGGATGTACCATACCCAGTTTCAATACGGATGCATTAGGAAATACCTCTTTCACATACTGGTAAGGAATACCACTTGTAATAAATCCTATGGAAGTATCACCATACTCTGCCCGATTGATAGGATACTCACACCCATCCTCCGCCATCTGTTTCATACGATTTTCCACATGTACATGTCGGCCCTTAGCATTGCCGGGCATCATCACAAATTTCTGCGGATTTCTGACATATGCCTTGTCCTCTATCTGGGCACGCTCTTCCAATTCCACAGGTCCCTGAGAATGAGACAGTCTAGTAGTGGTACGGAGAATTACAGGAGTATCATACTTTTCACTGATCTCAAAGGCAAATTTCATAAACTCCTTTGCCTCACCGCTGTCGGAGGGTTCCAACACCGGCACCAGTGCTGCTCTGGCCACACATCTGGTATCCTGTTCATTCTGGGAACTGTATAGACCCGGATCGTCCGCTGCCACCAACACCAGACCTCCGCCCACACCACTGTAAGAAGCGGTATAAAGGGGATCGCTGGCCACGTTTACGCCCACATGTTTCATGGAAGCCATGGCTCTTACTCCACTGATGGAGGCTCCGATGGCCACTTCCATGGCTACCTTCTCATTGGGAGACCACTCAGAATAGATCTCCGGATACTTTACAATATTTTCACTGATCTCTGTACTGGGCGTGCCGGGGTATGCTGCTGATACCTTCACTCCTGCTTCATAGGCCCCCCTTGCAATGGCTTCGTTGCCAAGCATTATTTTCTTCTCTGCCACGGTTAGATCTCCTTCCTCAAATCTTTTACTCTCTTTGCCTTACCCTCAAAACGCTGAAGGGTATAGGGGGATACCAATGTGATCTTGGCATCCAGACCCAGTATAATACGAAGTTTTGATTTCACTTTTCTTTGAATGATCTCCAGATCCTTAAAGCTGTCCGTTGTCTTAAGCAACTCTACACGGATCTCCAGCTTATCTGCATGATTTTCTCTGGTTACAACGATTTCATAATGAGGGCCCAGCTCCTCCACGCTGAGGATCACTTCCTCGATCTGGCTGGGGAATACATTCACACCGCGAATCTTCAGCATGTCATCTGTACGGCCATCCAGATTCTCCATACGGCAGGTAGTACGTCCGCATTTGCAAGGTTCATAGATGAGCCTTGTCACATCCTTGGTCCTATATCGGATCAGGGGCAGACCCTCTTTATAAATGCAGGTGATGACAAGTTCTCCCTTCTCACCGGGCGGCAACACCTCACCGGTCTTGGGATCTATAATCTCCGGAATAAAATAGTCTTCATTGATGTGCATGCCTTCCAGATACTGGCACTCGCCGGATACACCGGGTCCCATCAGCTCACTCATACCATAATTGGAAGTAACCAGCATATCGTCACCCCAGAGTTTGTGCATCTCTGCTCTCATGGCATCTGTCAAAAGCTCACTGCCCACCAGACCGATCTTCACCTGCAGATCCTTCTTCGGATCCAGTCCCATCTCCATAGCCACCTCTGCCAGCCTCAGGGCATAAGAAGGGGTTGCTACCAGCAATGTGGTTCCAAAATCCTGCATATACATAATCTGCTTCTCTGAATTACCGGTGGAGGAAGGCACAATGGATGCACCTATATTTTCCAGCCCGTAATGAAGTCCCAAAGCGCCTGTAAACATACCATAGCCAAAACAGATCTGTGCCACATCCTGCTTTGTAGCTCCGCCCATGGCAGCAATTCGGGACACACACTCTGTCCACATGGCCAGATCTCTCTTGGTATATCCAACTACTGTAGGCTTTCCGGTGGTTCCACTGGACGCATGAATTCTCACCAATTCCTCCTTGGGCACCGCAAACAGGCCGAAGGGATAGTTGTCACGCATGTCCTGCTTTGTCACAAAAGGCAGCTTCGCCAGATCCTTCAACGTACGGATATCTTCCGGCTTTACCCCTGCTTCTTCCATCTTTTTCCGATAAGCAGGTACCCTGTTCCAGTTCTGCTCTACCGTTGCCTTCAGGCGGGCCAGCTGAATCTCCTCAATCTCCTGCCTGGATAGTGTTTCTTCTTTAGACCAAATCATTTTCTTCCTCCTAAACCGCTGTAATACTACAACGTTGCAACGCTACAACGCTTTAAATCACAAAAGCATTTATATTGTACCACAACCTATGTACTAATTACAACGAAAATCTTTTGATATTATAATGCACTTTTGCAAACTAAGCAAGTATTTGTCGAATTACGTCATATATGTTATAATCATACTTGGTACTTATAACTTTGTAAAATCATCCGGAGACACATAATGAAAATAAAAAATTTCTTTTATTTGGCCGGATTCGGAATGAAAACCATATTGTTCCGGCAAAAAAAGCCCATTCTGGGAACCATTATTGTGACGGATAAATGCAATCTGTCATGTAAACACTGTTCCGTAAACAACATAAGTGCCGTCATCTACCCCTATGAGCAGATTTGTAAAGAAATGCGTCAGCTATATGATATGGGCATTCGCATCCTGTTTTTTTGCGGCGGTGAAACTTTCCTGTGGCAGGACAAAGGAAAGACTCTGCGGGATCTTGTAATCCTTGCCAAAGAAATGGGATTTCTCATTGTCAATGTAGTCACAAACGGAACACAACCTATTGACCTTCCGGAGGCAGATCTGATCCTCTTAAGTCTGGATGGTGACCGGGAAGCACACAATCTGATCCGGGGAGACACTTATGATACGATCCTGGAAAACATCCGACAAGCAACCTCTGATAACATCTGTTTTTATATGGCGATTAACCAACTAAACAAGGACACCATACCATCCGTCTGCGAAAAAGCCAGAATATTAAAAAATGTGCGGGCAGTTTCCTTTAACTTTCATACTCCCTACCCGGACACTGCCTCCCTGCAACTCTCCACGGCCGAAAAGGCAGCTTGCTGTGATGTGATACGCCATATGATCAAGCTTGGGACACCTGTTTTTAATTTAAAGAGTGCCTTTCCCTATCTGATCAATAATACTTTTCCTACACCCTGCCACCAATGCGTTGTTATGGAAAACGGGACCCTAAGCATTTGCGGCCGCTGTATCCATGAGCCGGGATTGTGCGAAAAGTGCGGCTATTTCTTTGTAGCCGAATATACCTTGCTCTTCAATGGAAACTTAAAAATTATTTTTGAAATGCTCCGAACCTATCTGAAATATATATAGCCCGGAGGCCGGATATGAGTGTGATTACCAGTCTGACAAGGATGTGGCTGACCAGAAGCTTTCAGCCTTTTACCTTTACAAACCAATATAACCAACCCCTAGTTTTTGAAAACCTGCAAAATCTGGGACTTTATGTGCACATTCCTTTTTGCAAAAGCATCTGCAGTTTCTGCCCTTACTGCAAAGAACTATACTCTCAGGAAAAGTGCGATTCCTACGTGGATCATCTGCTCCGCGAAATACACATGGTAGGTTCTACCTTATCAAAAAAGAAAACTGTAACCAGCCTATATTTTGGCGGCGGCACCCCCGCCCTGGCCGCGCATCGTCTGGGTGAAATTATCTCTGCTTTAAAAGAATACTTTATTATCACCGAAGGGATCGGTGTGGAACTCCACCCGGATAATGTGCAGATCCCAGTACTGCAAACCTTACGGGATGCCGGTGTAACCAAGATCAGCATCGGTATTCAGTCCTTCCAAGCTAAATTCCAGAAAGTCCTTGGGCGGAACCCCGTAACACCCGAGCTGATAAAGAAGGCCTTGGCTGCTGTGCCCTTCGAAACAATATCCATGGACTTCATTTTTGCCCTGCCCGGTCAAACTTTTGAAGATCTGAAGGCTGATATTGACCTGGCCTTTCATTGCGGTGCCAATCATATAGCCATCTACCCCTTTATTGATTTCAGCTTTACAGACAACAAGGTCCGTCCTATGAAAAAAAAGGAAAAGCGCAGACTCCTGGATGACATCACCCTATACTGTGAAAACAAAGGGTATTCCCGGGAATCCATCTGGACCTTTGCAAGCAAGCCTGATGTGGGTTATTCTTCCATGACCAGGGATAATTTTCTGGGTTTTGGCTGCTCTGCAACATCCCTTCTGATGGACCAGTTTAAGATCAATACCTTTTCCGTGGAAGAATATGAGAAACGGATCAGTGAGGGCTTCCTTCCCACAGCACTGACCATTCGCTTTACTCTCCGCCAAAGAATGATCTACTATTTATTCTGGACAGCGTACAGCACCAAGGTCCGAAAATCTGACTTTGAATCTTTCTTCGGTGTGCCTCTGAAAAAAATGTACGGAATGGAGCTGGGTATTGCCAAAGCCCTTGGATTTATTACCGAAAAAGACGATGTCTATACAATGACACTGAAAGGTGCCTTTTACTATCACTACTATGAAAATTTTTATACCTTGTCTTATATTGATAAAATGTGGAGCGTAATGAGAAAGGAAGCCTTTCCGGAGCGGCTGGAGTTGTAAAGGCGCTTATCCGCACATTGCTCCGCAACGCGCGGATACCGCCTGGCTTCGCCATGCTCACGAAAATAAAAAAAGGTAGCCGGCTTCAAGTAAACTTGAGCCTTCTACCTTTTTTATTTTCTAAGCGCGCCGAAGCTTTAGAACGCTTACATCATTCCGCCCATGCCGCCGCCTGCAGGCATTGCAGGTGTCTCATCTTTGATGCTTGCAACTACAGACTCAGTGGTCAGCAGAGTGGAAGCAACGCTGGTTGCATTCTGCAGTGCACTTCTGGTAACCTTAGCGGGATCCAGAATACCTGCCTTTACCATGTCTACATACTCTTCCTTCAGGGCATCGAAACCAACGCCGATTTCAGACTCTCTTACCTTATTGATGATAACGCTGCCTTCCAGACCTGCATTTGCTGCAATGTGGAACAAAGGAGCTTCCAGAGCTTTCAAAACGATCTCTGCACCGGTCTTCTCATCGCCGGACAGTTCCTTGGCCAACTTTGCCACTTCCTTAGAAGCGTGGATATATGCAGAACCACCACCGCAGATGATACCTTCTTCAACTGCTGCTCTGGTTGCTGCCAGTGCATCTTCCAGACGAAGTTTTGCTTCCTTCATCTCAGTTTCGGTAGCTGCACCAACACGGATCACTGCTACTCCACCAGCCAATTTTGCCAGTCTCTCCTGCAGTTTCTCTCTATCGAAATCAGATGTGGTCTCCTCGATCTGATTCTTCACCTGTGCGATTCTTGCTGCGATAGCTGCCTTATCACCCTCACCATCTACGATAACGGTGTTTTCTTTCTGTACCTTTACGGATTTCGCACGACCAAGCTGAGCCAGAGTAGCATCCTTCAGTTCCATACCAACCTCAGTGCTGATCACCTGACCACCTGTCAGGATGGCAATATCTTCCAGCATAGCCTTTCTTCTCTCACCATAGCCAGGAGCCTTTACAGCTACAACGCTGAAAGTACCACGCAGCTTGTTTACGATCAGAGTGGTCAATGCTTCACCTTCTACATCTTCAGCAATAATCAACAGCTTAGCACCGCTCTGCACCACCTGCTCCAGCAGAGGCAGAATCTCCTGAATGCTGGAGATCTTCTTATCTGTGATCAGGATATAAGGATTATCCAATACAGCTTCCATCTTATCCATATCGGTTGCCATATATGCAGAGATGTAACCTCTGTCAAACTGCATACCTTCCACCAGATCCAGCTCTGTCAGCATGGTCTTGGACTCTTCAATTGTGATAACACCGTCTCCGGTCACTTTTTCCATAGCATCTGCAACCAACTGTCCAACTTCCTCATCACTTGCAGAAATTGCAGCTACTCTCGCAATATGCTCCTTACCGTTCACCTTAGAACTCATCTTTGCGATGGCATCTACTGCGCAATCAGTTGCCTTCTTCATACCCTTTCTCAGGATGATGGGATTTGCACCTGCTGCCAGATTTCTCATACCGGCATTGATCATAGCCTGAGCCAGAACTGTAGCTGTTGTGGTACCATCACCTGCAACATCATTGGTCTTGGTAGCAACTTCCTTAACAAGCTGTGCGCCCATGTTCTCGAAAGCATTCTCCAGTTCGATTTCCTTTGCAATGGTTACACCATCATTGGTGATCAGGGGAGCACCGAAAGATTTGTCCAGAACAACGTTTCTTCCTTTAGGTCCCAATGTTACTCTTACAGTGTTGGCCAGCTGATTTACGCCGGCTTCTAATGCTGCACGGGCTTCTGCGCCGTATTTAATCTCTTTTGCCATAACTATTTGCCTCCATACTTATAATATTGATTAGTTATTGATGATTGCCAGGATATCAGCCTGCTTTACAATGATGTACTCATCTTCATCGATCTTCACGTCTGTTCCGGAATATTTGGAGTAAATAACCTGATCTCCAACCTTCACTTCCATCTTTACCTCTTTGCCCTCTACAACACCGCCGGGACCTACTGCTACAACTTCTGCCTGCTGAGGTTTCTCTTTATTCTGTCCGGGAAGAACAATACCGGATTTTGTGGTCTCTTCTGCCACCAACTGCTTCAAAACTACTCTGTCTCCTAAAGGTACTAACTTCATTTGATTGCCTCCTTGATGCCCTTTTCTTATTATTTGTTAGCACTCATTGCTTTTGAGTGCTAATCTCTGGAACATATATTAGTTTTATATCCGCGTCTTTGCAACCGTATGCACAAAACTTTTCGTCTATTTATCTTCTATTTTCTTTTATTTCCTTTCATTTTCTTTGTTTTTCTCAATTTTATTCTTTTCAAGCGATTTAATTTTTATTTTAGATTTTCCAATGCCTCCAATAACGGCTGCACTTTTCTCTTTTACGTCAAATAATTTTATGATATACTATGCATAATTTGTAACCGGAAATTTCCTGTATAAAATAATATGTACCGCCCGCCAAAGGACGCGAAACGGAGGAGCCTATGGAAATCAAAAAATACTATCTTGGGGATACCTGCTTTGAATACCTGATAGACGAAACCAATAATGTGGGGTTGCGGCTGTATCCCAAATCAAAGGAAGCCAAAGCTTTAAAGCAATGGGAACTGCAAATGGCAATTTTTAATCCCCGTGCAAGACATTCTGCTATATGGAGTCTGGGAAGACTTGCCTACTTTCACCTTGTAGGGGAGAATTTACCCTTTCCCGGAAGTACGATGAAAACTTTTTATATGGATCTTCCTCTTATTTCTCAAAATTTGAAAAAGGAAGGAAATAAGCAAAAAATAGAAACCCTTCTGGGTTCCGCGTCAGGCTGTCATGTATTACATACCATCACCTATATTGAAGGTCTGGGCGGCTTTGAAGTTGAAACAGAATTTATCAACGACAGCGGAAAAGATGTCACCCTTGATATGCTCACAAGCTTTACAATAGATACCTTAAGTCCATTCCATGAGGATGATGCTCCGGATTCCTATAATTTCTATAGATTTAACGGAAACTGGAGCCAGGAGGGAAGACACACCTGTCACTCCATAGAAGAATTGTCTCTGGAAAAAGCATGGCCGGGAGCACAGGGATGCTACGGTGCTTTGCGGTATGGCAGTAAAGGAAGTTACCCTGTACTAAGATATTTTCCCATGGCAGCATTTGAAGACAAAACGGAAGGCGTTTTTTGGGCCGCAAGTATTGCACACAATGCAACGTGGCAATTGGAGCTTACACGCTGGGATGATTCCCTGTCCTTTTCGGGCGGCTTAGGTGACCGGGAGTTCTGCGGCTGGAAAAAGCATGTGAAAAACGGTGAACGTTTCAAAGCTCCCAAAGCATATATCGCAACTGCAGCAGGTGATATTCATGATGTCTGCAGCGCACTTACCGATATGTACAAACCTGCAAGAGAATCGCATGGTGAAAAAGGACTTCCTACAACATTTAATGAATATTGCGCCACATGGGGAAAGCCCACTCAGGAAAAAATGCTTTCCTATTGTAATGCACTGAAAAAATACGGTGTAAAATATCTTGTGATTGATGCTGGCTGGTGTAAGGCCGGCTGTGAACAAAACGGTAATGGGGAATGGAATCTGGACACAACCATCTTCCCGAACGTTAAAGAAATGAACAGGATCATCAGAGAAAACGGTATGATACCGGGAATCTGGTTTGAATTTGAAGTGACAACAAAGGGCTCTGTATTATTTAATCCCGAATATGACTATATGCATCTTACCAAGGACGGCACCGTTGTAAAAACAGGTGATGTACGTTCCTATTGGGATTTCAGACGTCAGGATGTAAGAGATTATTTATATGAAAAAGTTATAAAATTCCTGAAGGATAACGATTTTGGTTATATCAAGGTGGATTATAACGGAAGCATAGGCGTAGAAATTGATGGCGCAGAATCAGGAGCCGAAGCCCTTCGTGACCATATGTCATATGTGAAAGATTTCTTTGCGCTTATGAAAAAAGAAATACCCGATTTGATCATAGAAAACTGTGCGGGAGGCGGACACAGAAATGAGCCCCTTATGATGGGCCATGGCGCGGTATCGTCATTTTCTGATGCACATGAGTGCGTAGAAATTCCATATGTTGCCGCCAACCTTCAGGATATTATGCTCCCGGCACAAATGCTTATATGGTCAGTTCTACATGAGGATGATTCAAAGGACAGATTGGTTTATTCCTTAGCTGCAACCTTTATGGGAAGAGTTTGCTTATCAGGTCCTATTGACCAATTACAAGATTGGCAGCAGGATATTTTGTCCTCCGCACTTAGATTTTATGAAAAGCTTGAAGATATTATCATAAACGGTAAATCAAAAGTATATGGAAACCG
The DNA here is from genome assembly GCA_015056865.1 of Lachnospiraceae bacterium. Classification (GTDB taxonomy): domain Bacteria; phylum Bacillota; class Clostridia; order Lachnospirales; family Lachnospiraceae; genus Acetatifactor. The sequence continues at coordinate 53,875 of SVFM01000003.1, read as the reverse complement.
GAGCGAGTGCATGCGATATCCGAAGGGCTTGCAGGTAGTGTGCAGAAGCACGAACACCGAAATGTTGATCCTATACCATGCTTTTGAAAAAGATATTAAAGATTTGGAAATTGATATTCCCGACGGATTTCAGATGAAAGATACCTTCTTTGGAGATAAAATACATGTAACCGACGGCAAGGTGAAGATCTTAGGTGCACAGCCGTTTACAGCAGGGGCGGTATTGTTAAGCAGATAAAACAACTAAAGTTCCCCGTATGAAAACAAGGGCTGAGAGAAGGAATCAGCCCTTGTTTATATTACTGTAATTGTACTAACAAAAAATCTCCAAATACCCCTGCAGTTTACTCATATCATATTCCTCAAGAATGCCCAGATTAGAGTCGTAATACTTTCCGTTATAATATACCAGATAATGGCAGAAACGCCCCATCTTCTCCATCAAAATGCAGCACTTAGGCAATACAGTGGGCTGTCCCTCCGTAAAAATAATAAGATTATCATGGCCGATCCCATAATATTTCAGAGCGGAAATCACATGCCCCATGGTTGCTTGCCACTCTCTGCATCCCATCACATTGGCCACCTCTTCAATGGATACACCTGCCAACATAGCAACACATGCCTGTCCGCACAAACCATCCGCCGGCTGTATGATCACTTCTATGCTATCAATCTGACGAATGGGGTTTTCCGCACTGTAAGGACTGTTCTGATCCATTTTGATCAGGCTTTCCGGTATACGCAGCATGATTTTATGCTTTACATCCAAATCCACCGTAAGTTCATGCTCCTTCTTTATAAAAAGCTCATAATTTCCTTTTTCTATCGGATGAAGTTCACAATCAATCAACTCGTTATCCAAGATCATCTCTGCCTGGATCACTTCTCTCTTCTTGCATACCTCCCAGACATTGAAAGGAAGGGAAATCACGTATCCCTCTTCTTTTTGCTCTATCTTTCCCTCGAAAACATACCTCATATTCTTCCTCCAAAACTTACTATAGGAATTTCCATGAATTAATTGTAACAAATTCCTTACCTTGTGAAAACAGTTTTTGAGAAAGTACTAAAAAAAATACATACTGATAAAAAAGTATCAAACTATTTCCCGTAAACTAGCGGCATTTATCAAGATAATAGCATTCTTCTGCCACAGTGATCTTGGCCCTGCCGTTTGTCACTTCCGTCATGTCCTTGATCAGTGCAGTTGCATCCTCTGACGGCACCACGACCTGCAATGACACAATATCCGTGTAATCTGTCTTTCGTGGAGTGAGCCCCTTTTGACCCAGCAAATATAAAATTTTGCCGATGCCATTATAGTCCGTCTCCACATCCAGCACCTGGCCATAGCGCATCCATGCGATTTCTGACTGCCTAAGTCCCTCCTGAGCCGCCTGAGTATAGGCTCGCACCAACCCACCGGTCCCAAGCAGGACCCCGCCAAAATACCGTGTCACTACCACTGCCACATTGCGTACACCCTCTCCCAGCAAAACCTCCAAAATAGGTTTTCCTGCCGTCCCTGAAGGTTCTCCATCGTCACTGAAGCGCTGCAACTGTCCTCTCTCTCCCAGCACGAAAGCATAGCAATGATGTCTGGCATCCCAATATTTCTTTCTTATTTCCTCAATAAAATCCAAAGCCTCCTGCTCACTGTCCACTTTTTTTACTGTGGCAATGAACCTGGATTTTTTTTCTATGATCTGCCCCTCTCCTCCTTCTGTCAAAATCAGATAGGGCTCATGTCTGCTTGTTTCCATAGACTTACCTCGCACCTTTTATTTCAAAAACATTATAGCATAAACCATGAAATAATTGTGAACAATTCTTAATATGAATAAAAAACCTTTATTTACGCAAACTTTTTTGTTATAATAAATTGAAGTAATGTCCTTTGCCGGACTTACATACGTCTGAACAACAGACAGAAAGGTGAAAATGTTATGAATTATGGAAAAAAGGGAGTCCGTTTAAAACAAAAGGCTCTGCATTCCAAATCAGGCAAATGGGGAAGAAAATTAGCGCTTTCCTGCGTTAAGTTATTTTTAATAGGCGGCATTGCACTCGGTATCGTAGGCATCTCTGCAGCCATCGGAATATTTAAGGGTGTTATCGCCGCCGCGCCGGTCATCAGCAGCAATGATGTGGCCCCGGTAGGAGAAGCTACTTATGTGTACGATAACAATGGCAACCAGATCTCCAAACTGGTTGCTCAAAATGCCAACCGAACTTTGGTTGAGATGGAACAGATACCACAGGATCTTGCAGATGCCTTTGTTGCTATTGAGGACCAACGCTTCTACGAGCATAACGGTGTCGACGTGATCGGTATGCTCCGTGCCGGTTTCCAATTTCTTAAGACCGGCGGCGAAGAAACGCAAGGCGCCAGCACGATCACCCAGCAGCTTCTGAAAAATACGATCTTTACAGATTGGGTTTCTGAAGACAGTATGATAGAGAAAATCGAGCGCAAACTCCAGGAACAGTATCTGGCACTGGAACTGACCAAGATCCTGAGCAAAGAGGAAATTTTGCTCCGCTACATGAACACGATCAATCTGGGACAGAATACTCTGGGTGTACAGGAGGCTTCCCTGCGTTATTTCAACAAATCCGTCAGTGATCTGACCCTGTCAGAGTGTGCCGTTATCGCAGGCATTACCCAGAATCCCTATAAATACAATCCGATCCTGCATCCTGACAAAAATGCGGAGAGACGAGAGCGTGTACTGAATAATATGCTTGAACAGGAATATATCAGCAAAGAGGAATACGATATTGCCCTTGCTGATGATGTGTATTCCCGCATTCAGACTGTCAATACACAGATTACCAGTAATTCTGTCAACTCCTATTTTGTAGATGCTCTGGCTGATGAAGTATACAATGATCTGATCGAGGCAGGATATAGTGCTACTTCTGCATCCTTCCTGCTTTACAGCGGTGGACTGCGGATTTATTCTACTATGGATCCTGATATTCAGGCGATTGCAGATGAGGAATTTGCGGACCCCGAAAATTTCCCCATAAAAAACAGATGGTACTTACAATACGCATTGACTATCAAAACAGCAGACGGGGAATACGAGCATCACAGCAAGGAAATGCTGCAGACCTGGTTCAAACAAAACGTTGATAAGAATTTTGATCTGAACTTTGTCTCACACGAAGACGGTTATGCAGCCATTGAACAATATAAGACAGCAATTCTGGAAGAAGGCGAGGAAGTATTTGCCGAAAATATTTCCTTTACTGTACAGCCTCAGATGTCCATGGTAATTCAGGATCCTCAGACCGGTCATGTGGTTGCCATGATCGGTGGCCGAGGTGCAAAGGAGGGAAGCCGCACCCTGAATCGTGCCACCTCTACCCTTCGCTCTCCCGGTTCCACTTTTAAGGTGCTTGGTGCATATGCACCGGCTCTGGATACCATGGGAATGACATTAGCAACCGTGATCAATGATGCACCTTTTGCCTACAATGATGGTACTCTGGTGCGAAATTGGTGGGACAAGGGCACTACCCAGAACTACAGAGGAATCAATTCTCTGCGCACAGGCATCAAGAGTTCCATGAACGTGCTGACTGTGAAACTGCTGACATGGATCACCCCTCAGCTGGGCTTTGATTATATTGAAGAATTTGGTATTTCTACCCTGTCCTATGAACGTGACTGTTATCAGCCCCTGGCACTTGGTGGTGTTTCCGGCGTTACCAATCTGGAATTAAACGCTGCTTACTCTACCATTGCAAACGGCGGTATCTATATGGAGCCCAAACTTTACACCAAGGTGGTAGATTCTGAAGGAAATGTCATCTTGGACAACACAGAAACCGAATCCCACAGAGCCCTGAAAGAGACTACCGCATTCCTGCTGACCAGCGCCATGGAAGATGTAGTGACCACCGGTACCGGCACTGCTGTAAACTTCCGCACCATGTCCATCGCAGGTAAAACCGGAACCGCTACAGACGACCGCGATCTCTGGTTCACCGGCTACACACCTTACTACTCTGCAAGCGTATGGACGGGATACGACGACAACTCTTCCCTGGATACCAGCAATTCTAATCCGGAGAACGATTTGTCCAAAAAACTGTGGCGTGCTGTTATGGAAAGAATACACGAAGATCTTCCCAACCAGACCTTTGCCATTCCAAATGGTATTGTACAGATGCAGATATGCAGCAAATCCGGTATGTTACCTGTAGAAGGCCTATGTGATGCTCATCTTCGCATGGAATACTTTGACGAAAACACCGTTCCTACCGATTACTGTAATATGCACTATGCAGGAACCATATGTGCCTATTCCAACCTGATCGCCTGCGAAGACTGTCCTTTCAAAATTCAGGGCAGCGTTGAATTAAACCTGATTGAGGATCCTTCCCTTTGGCCCGGCTCTACCATCATCACTGAGAATCCGGACGGCACAATTACCACCACAACACCCAAGACAGATAACTACTGTCCTCACAACACTGCATTCTATGAACAGCCGGATGCCTACGCTATTTTGGAACTTCAAAGAAGAGAATTAGAGGCCAGAGGCCTGTACTTCTCGCCTTACTATTAAGCCATACACAAAAAAAGAGGGGATCTCCCCTCTTTTTACATTTCCTCCTACCACTCACAAGTAAGCAGCCCGTCATCCTCTAAGACAATTTTGGTACCATAGGGCTCACACATCTTGCTCAGATACCCGGCAATCTCCGGATTGTAGCTACGGCGAGGAAGCCCCTGCTCTGACCGATGCCCATCCATACTCATTTCTATAGGCATTAAAACAAGTTTCCTCAGTTTCGTGCCTTCCGTCTCCCAATAGGGGATGACAGAACGGAACATCCTTTTATCTGTCATGAGACCTACCGTAAAATCCTTAGAGCGCTTTTTCAGCAATTCATGTACGGTAGAGGCACTGGTCAGCCCATGCTTTGCAAAAAAGTCCTCTGGCGCCAACTCCACACTGTAAAGCTGTAGCACAAAATCCCCCAAAGAATAAAAGATCGGACACTCCTTATAGATTTCAATGGGCCGCAGCAAATGTGGACCGTGACCCAAAATCGCGTGGGCACCTGCATCAATACAACGATGTGCAAAATCCTTTAAAACTTCAGATGGATTTTCCTTAGCATCCCCGCTGATCTGATGGGAGTGAATGGACACCATGGTGTAATCCGCCTGGAGTTTGGCTTCATAAATAGACTTTTCCACGCGTTCCATGTCCTTTTCATTGAGCTTCATCACATACCGTGCTTCTTTACCCAACTTGAATTTCAAATCCCCCAATTCACTTTCATCCTCTGCCAACTCAGGAAAATAACCCTCTTTACGTGTGATTTCCTTGGAAGCATTGATATTGGTAGCTTTGGCAATCCTTTTAATGAATTCCAGTTCCTCTTTCGGCAGTTCAATATGCTTTTCAATGCGAAGTCCATTGACACCAGGTCTCCCCGGGACACGCGGAGACTGCTCTCCTGCCATCATAGAGGGATCAAAATCTGAATTCAGGGCAATCAAAGCCACTCTGCCGCTTGGTGTTTCCAAATATCTTGGCGCAGAAGCTTCTGCCAGGTTTCTGCCCACGCCGCTATGTATCAAGCCGCTTTTTTGGACAGCATCTAAGGTTGCTTCAAGTCCTTTATAAGAATAATCCATAGCATGATTATTATTAAAGCTGGTCATATTAAAACCAAAAGGTTTTATATCCTCCAAAACCTCCGGATTGGTACGCAAATAGGTACCCCCACTGAACTGAGAGGCATAAGCCTCCCCTTCATGATTCAAAGTAGTTTCCAGATTAAAAAAACGTGCATCACCTTGCTGAATAAAAGGGGCTAGTTCTTTAAAGCCCTCATACTCTGCAAATATCCTCTGCTGAATGATCATATCTCCCGCTGCTGTAAATTTCATATCTTCTATCTCCCCCTAACTAAAAAGCAACCCTACCTTTATTCCAATCTCCAGACCCGGAATCAAAGATGCTTTGTCCACCCATTCTTCTCTGGTATGCACCCCCTCATGGATATTTACACCGATACACAAGGCAGATACCCCTAAAGACAGAGGAATATTGCAATCCGTAGAGGAACTCTCATACTTAACCTTCTTACCGATCACCCCTTCGATCACAGGAATCACCTGTGCTTTTAATGCTTCCACCTTACTGTCATTAATATTACTGCAGGGTCTGTCACCTACTTTATTTACCTTTACCTGCACCTTATCACCTTCTGCCGCCTTAAATACGCGTTCAAATTCTGCTTGCATCACTTCCATACAGTCCTTGTCATCAGAACGATATTCACAAAGCATGCTTGCATTTTGAGCAATCGTATTTACAGAGGTTCCTCCGGATATGGCACCCACATTATAAGTTGTCTTGCTGTCCGCCTTGCGCGGCACCTCTATTTTATAAATCTCAGCCACTATTTTGGAAAGCTCCGCTATAGCATTGCAATTACCGAATTTACCATAAGAATGACCACCTTCTGTCATTACTTCCACCTCATAGCGGTGAGAACCAACACAACGGTCAGCTACTACATCCAGATTACTGTCCAGAGAAATAAACGTTTTGATCCGTCCTGCATATTCCCGAAAGATCTGTCTGGTTCCCTTCAGATTGCCCAGCCCTTCCTCGCAGGAATTACATACAAACAGAATTCCCTTCTCCGGCACAATCTTCTGCTCCAAAAAAAACCGGGCCATCATCAAAAGCACTGTAACACTGGCGGTATCATCGGCAACCCCCGGACAGTGAATCCTCTCGCCATCATCCAGATACAGCATTGACTCCATATCAGGAAACACCGTGTCCGTATGCGCCACAAATACCGTGATCTCACTACTGTCCTCACAGTTTAAAGGAAAAACCACATTCAACGCCTCATCGATGTAAACGCCCTCAGCCCCCACATTATCCAGCCAATTTTTGCAGTATCGGGCTCTTTTATGTTCAAAATGAGAAGGTGCGGGAATCTGACAAAGCTCCTTCAATGTCTCATACATCCGTTCCTGATTCTCTTTAATGTATTTTTTGATTGTGTTCTCCATACAAAGCACTCCGTTTCTTTATTTGTTTTTATTGTGCACCTTTTTTATCGAATTGTAAACAATCTTGTGGATTGTTATTGCCACATCTTTAAAAATGTGGTAATTTCAATGTAAATTAGGAATCATGAAAGGAACCGGATATCTTATGGAACTTTTACAGCTTCGCTACTTTTTTGAAAGTGCCCAGAACCAAAGTTTTGCAAAAACAGCTGAAAAATATGCAGTACCTGCCACTTCGGTTTCCGCTTCTGTACGCAGGTTAGAAAAGGAACTGGGCCTAAGTCTCTTTGACCGTTCCTGTAATCGCATTACCTTAAATGATAACGGCAGAAAACTGCAGCAATCTCTCCAAGTAGTTTTCTACGAGCTAGAGCAAACCGTAGACCATCTCACTTCCACCAGCACTGATACCAGAGAGATCAAAATGCTGGTCCGTGCCATGCGTGGAGAAATCACAGACCGCATTATCGCATACAAAACAAAACACCCTCACATGGCCTTTCAGACCGTATTTGACTTCGAGGAAAAAAATTATGAACATTACGACATCATCATCGATGAAGAAACTGACCAATATACAGACTATCAGAAAATCATTCTGTACAACACCAGGTTGCGCCTACGAGTCGCAAAAAATCACCCACTCTGCCAGAAAAAACTAACCTTAAAACAGCTGGCCGACCAGCCTTTCATATCCATAGGAGAACACAATGGTATGCACAGGCTTTTATTGAACGCCTGCAAGCAAGCCGGATTTGCGCCAAATTTCGTTGTGCTCAGCAATGACCTCCAATGTAACCGCAAGTTCGTAGAGGCCGGTGTAGGAATCGGCCTTGGCAGAGAATACCCCGGAGCTGTCATTTCTGAAAACATAACATATCTTGACGTGACTGATTTTAATGTAAAACAAACGATCTGTGCCTATTACAAACAACACTCTGCTTACGGAAACGTGGAACATTTCCTGAACTTCCTGAAGAGCAGGCTGTAAAATGCATCCGCATTTTATTTAAATACCCTTCACTTCCTGTATCTTCTTTTCTAACTCCGCAATGCCGTTCTGGGCATTTTTTATGGAGCGACACTGTTTTTCAAACAATTCATTGGGACACTCCCCATAGGTTTCATAATAGAATCGTCCGATCTCCATGTAATTCTTTTTGACCACATCCTGGCAGGTGCTGATCTGGCCTTTCAGTTTTGCAATCTCGGCAAGTTCCTTTGCCTTGTCCACTGCCGCCTGCCCTTTCGCTATAATCGTTTCTTCTACCTTTTCAAAAAAATCCATATTGACCAACCATTCCCTTTCTTTCATATACAAGCTATTTCTTTGATTATACCCGATTTCTTAAGATATTTAAATAAAAAAATCTTTTTATAATGAAATTTTCGATTTTCTATGATATAATATATAAAACTGACATTAATGGAGATACGACATGCATACTATATATACCGGCCTTAAGGTAAATAACGAAATTGAAATCTGCGAGATTGCAGATATGGGGACCAAACAGCAGGTTGAGAAAATACTGCTGCAGAACCGCATTTCCTATTTTATCAAATGGCCCAAGTCCAAACTTTTTGCCCGCCGCAGAGTACTCTGTATTTTGTGTGTAAATGAAAATTCCTGTGAAGCGGCCGAAGTCGCCATCAAATCCTTAGGAGAAGAGGTGACTGACGGCGTTCGATTTATCATGCGCAAGTCGGACAATAGTTTTCTATAAACGGTTGCAATAAAAATAATGTCATCTTTTTGAAATTAACGTTGACAAAGCCGACTGCATTTGATACAATGGTTTTCGGTGGTTGTAAGATGCTGCTGTGGCTCAGTCGGTAGAGCGTCGCATTGGTAGTGCGGAGGTCACGGGTCCGATTCCCGTCAGCAGCTTAGTTAAAAGGGTGGAAGCTTTGAAATTCAAGGTTTCCGCTTTTTTTATTCAAGACATATTTTCTCAAATTATACAGGAAGGAACTACTTATGAACTCTAAAATTAAAAATATGACCCAGGGAACCCCTGGGAAACTGATTTTTGCATTTGCCCTGCCCCTTATGGCAGGCAACATTTTCCAGCAATTATATACTGTAGTGGACACCATGGTTGTGGGCAAGTTTTTGGGCGTAAATGCACTGGCTGCCCTAGGAGCTTCCGATTGGCTGAACTGGATGATGCTTGGAATTATCCAGGGATTTGCCCAGGGTTTTGGCATAAAAATGGCCCAGGACTTTGGTGCTAAGGACTACCATTCCCTGCGTAGGACAATCGGTCATTCCGTAATCATTTCCCTGATCTTCTCTGTTGTTTTGGTGATTTTGGGTCAAATGATCACAAAACCGGTGTTGGTACTATTGCAAACTCCTGACACCATTCTGCAGGATACTATTTTGTATCTTCGCATTATGTTTCTGGGAATCCCCATCGTAATGTTCTATAATCTGCTGGCATGTATTTTGCGTGCCCTTGGAGACAGCCGTACTCCCCTATACGCTATGATCATTGCATCGATTGTCAATATTCTATTGGACCTTTTGTTTGTATGTGTCTTCCATTGGGGAATTGCCGGGGCCGCCATTGCCACTTTGATCGCGCAAGTTGTATCCGGCCTTTACTGCTTATTCTACATTCTGAAAATAGACATTATAAAACTGACCAAAGCAGATTTTTATCTGGGCAAAAGCTTGTCCTTTAAACTGCTCTATCTAGGCTTTCCCATGGCATTTCAAAATGCCATCATTGCCATTGGCGGCATGGTTGTACAGTTTGTGGTAAATGGCTTCGGCGTAACTTTTATTGCAGGCTTTACCGCGACCAATAAGTTGTATGTTATTCTAGAAAGTGCCGCAATCTCATACGGCTATGCCATTGTCACCTATGTCGGGCAAAATCTGGGAGCCGGCCACACCAGGAGAATCCGCCAAGGTATGCGCAGCGCACTTGTTATTGCAATTATCACTTCCCTGTTCATTGCTGTAGCCATGCTGCTTGCCGGCAAACTGATCCTTAGCTGCTTTATTTCCGGCACTCCACAGGAAATAAAGGAAACGCTCAAAATTGCCTACCTATACCTGACAATCATGAGCGTCTGTCTACCTATCTTATATATTTTACATATATTCCGTTCCGGGATCCAAGGTATGGGCAATACGTTCCTGCCCATGCTGTCCGGAATCGCCGAATTTATCATGAGAACGGTGACTGCAATGTTTCTGCCTATCGTTTTAGGAGAGATCGGTATCTTTTTTGCAGAAATCCTAGCTTGGACAGGTGCGGTGATTGTCCTTGTCATTAGCTACCTGTTCATCATCCGGACTTTACCGGCTGACATAACTGATAGAACCTCATAACAGCTTTTTTACCTTTGCCTTTACCCGCTGAAGTGCATTATCCGTGGATTTTTCATCCTTGCCAAGCACCTTGGCAATCTGAGTGTAACTCATACCGGTCAGATGCAGGTCCAATACCTGACTTTCAAAAGCACTGAGCTGACGATCGATCAGCTCTTCCAGTTCTGCCGCTGATTCTCTGTCTATCACGATCTCCTCCGGATTGATATCGGTTTTGGAGGACAGGGATTCTGCCAGACTTTTCTCGACATTTTCATCACTTTTGTCATCGGCTGCGTACAAAGATATATAAGTATTAAGTGGCATATGTTTCTGCCTTTTAGAGGCCTGTACAGCCTTATACATCTGTCTGCTGATGCACAGATCTGCAAAAGTAAAGAAACTGGCATCGCGACCACAATCATAATCCCTGATGGCCTTAAAAAGCCCGATCATGCCTTCTTGGATCAAATCTTCTCCGTCTGCCCCCAGGATATACATGGACTTGGCCTTATTTCGCACCAGATTCTTGTACTTATTCATAATGTAGTCAGTAATATTTTCCTCACCATCCCGCAGATGATTGATCAGCTCCTCGTCTGTAATCTGACTGTACTTATCTTCCATTTCAACCCTTTCTCCGGATCACCTAACCGTTCCACCGTTGTCGCAAGATCTCGTATGCCAACACACCTGCTGCCACAGAGGCATTCAAGGAATCAATATCTCCTTTCATGGGAATGGATGCGATCATATCACAATTTTCCCGTACCAGTCTGCTGACACCCTCTCCCTCGTTACCGATCACAAGCCCTATGGGACCTGTTAAATTCAGATCATACATAGTAGTTCCACCCATGTCCGCACATACAAACCATAATCCCTCTTTCTTTAGCTCCTCAATGGTCTTGGAAAGGTTTGTAACCTTGGCAACCGGCGTATAATTAAGGGCCCCGGCGGAAGTGCGGGCCACAGTGGCAGTCAGCCCTACTGCTCTATTCTTGGGAATGATAACGCCGTGGGCACCTGCCAGATTGGCTGTACGGATGATCGCGCCCAGATTGTGTGGATCCTCAATATTATCCAATAAAAAGATAAATGGCGGCTCCCCCTTTTTCCTTGCATTCTCCAGAATATCTTCCACCTGTGCATACTCATAGGCCGCAGCGTATGCGATCACTCCCTGATGCTTGCCGGTATCTGACATCTGATCCAGCCGTTCCTTAGATACATATTTGATCATAGTATCATGTTTGGCCGCCTCTCTCTTGATCGTCATAATAGGGCCATCCTTGCAACCATCCAATATAAAAACTTTATCGATAGGTTTTCCTGAGCGATAGGCCTCTATCACCGCATTTCTGCCCTCTATTGTAAACTCCCTTATTGCAAATCCCTGCTTTTCCATAGTCATCCTCCATTACAGCTCCAGCTCGGCCTTTTGCAGTCCGGTGCGTATCAGATACAACACCCGTTCCAACTTGTCCTGCAGATACAAATACCCTAACAGGGCCTCCATACCGGTAGCCTTGCGATAATCGGCCGGAGATGCATTTCTCGGTATGGTATAGGACTTGGCGTTGCGTCCCCTTTTATAAACCGCCAATTCATCCTCCGTCAGCTCTTCCAGCAGTTCCTCAATGATCTGGGCCTGAGCCTTGGCATTTACATACCTTATAGCTCGCTTGTGCAATTCATTTGACGAACGATTGGCCCGCTCTACCACAACAGTCCGGATAACCAGATCGTACACCGCATCCCCAATATATGCCAAGGCCAGCGGAGAGTAGGCACGTACGTCCGCCTCCCCACAGCCAAAGACCTGTTTTATCTGCTCCAGCATACTACCGTGCAGTCTTACGCTTTCTTCCATTTAACGCCCTCTCTTGTATCTTCCAACACAATCCCCTGCTCCAAAAGTTCATTTCTGATGGCATCTGCCAGAGCAAAGTTTTTCTCCTTTTTGGCGGCCTTGCGCTCCTCGATCTTACCCAGCACATAAGCCTCCAACTCTGCATCAACGCCGCTCTGTTCCTGCACCTGCGCGTTCAGCAGATCCAATCCCAGAACCTGATCATAACTGTCGATCACTGCCCGCTTTGTGACACCGTTTAAATCAGATTTCAGCACATCATATACCAGCGTAAGCCCCATGGAAGTATTTACATCATTGCCCACAGCCTCCACAAACTGCTGCTTGTAGGCACTTACAGCCGCTTCATCTACCGCCCCTTCTGCAGGCAGATCAGCGATGCGCTTTTTCAGCTTCTTATAGGTGCCGGTGGCCTGATCCAAAGCCTCGAAGGAGAAGATCAAAGGCTTTCTGTAATGGGACTGGAGGCAGAAGAATCTGTATGCCAGGGGATCGTAGCCCTTGGATTCCAGCAGGGAAACAGTCAAAAATTCCCCCTTGGACTTACTCATCTTGCCGGACTGATCATTCAAATGATGTACATGGAACCAATAATTGCACCACTTATGTCCCAAGTAGGCCTCACTCTGGGCGATCTCGTTGGTGTGATGTGGGAACATATTGTCAATACCACCGCAGTGAATATCCATGTACTCACCCAAATGCTTCATTCCGATACAAGAGCACTCGATATGCCAACCGGGATATCCCACTCCCCAGGGACTGTCCCACTTCAGGGCCTGATCCTCAAATTTAGACTTAGTAAACCACAGCACAAAATCATTTTTATTTTTCTTATTCTCGTCTTCGGTCACATCGTCACGCACACCTACCAGCAATTCTTCCTCACTCTGATTTCCGAAAACATAATATTCATCCAGTTTTGAAGTATCAAAATAAATATTTTCTCCGGCCTGATAGGCATACCCTTTCTCCAAAAGCACCTGGATCATTTCAATAAACCTGTCAATACAATTGGTGGCAGGTTCCACCACATCCGGCGTCTTAATATTCAGCTTTGCACAGTCTGAAAAGAAAGCGTCCGTATAAAATTTAGCAATCTCCATAACGGTCTTATTCTCTCTCTTGGCGCCTTTGAGCATTTTATCCTCACCGGTGTCCGCATCGGAGGATAAATGTCCCACATCCGTAATATTCATGACACGTTTTACATCATATCCTGCATAACGCAGAGTCTTTTCCAGAACATCTTCCATGATGTAGCTTCTCAGATTACCAATATGGGCAAAATGATAAACTGTGGGGCCGCAGGTATACATATTGACCTTGCCTTCCACGTTGGGTACAAATTCCTCAACATTCCTAGTCAGCGTATTATAGATCTTCATTCTCTTATCTCCTTTACTTTATTCAACTCATTTTCCAGTTCCAAAAGCTTATTTCGCAGACCTGCAATCTCTTCTTTAACAGGGTCCGGCAGATGCACGTGATCCATCTCTTCTCTGGGCAGAGACTGCTTGCCCCGCTTGACCACACGCCCCGGCACACCTACCACAGTAGATCCCGGCGGCACCTCAGACAGCACCACGCTGCCTGCACCGATCTTGGAATTGGCTCCTATGGTAAAGGAACCCAAAACCTTTGCTCCGGCACTGATCATTACATTGTCCTCGATGGTGGGATGACGCTTCCCATGCTCCTTACCTGTACCGCCCAGGGTTACTCCTTGATACAGCGTTACATTATCTCCTATGATAGCCGTTTCTCCTATGATAACCCCATGCCCATGGTCAATAAAGAATCCCTTACCAATCTTGGCCCCCGGATGGATCTCAATTCCGGTCTTGCGCACCGCCCTCTGAGAAATCCATCTGGCCCAAAAATAATGGCCTTTCTCATATAATCTATGAGCCAACCGATAATGCAGCATGACCTTAAAACTGGGATACAAAAACACCTCCATAGAGGAATGTATCGCAGGATCCCGCTCTCTGATAACTCTGATTTCTTCTTTTACTCTTTTGACAATGCCCATACCTGCTCCTAACTGAGTGTCTAAAAACAAAAAGATAGATTCATCTCCAAAGAGACGGATCTATCCGCGGTTCCACTCTTGTTAAAGGCTACAGCCTTTCACTCAATACCCGTAACGAGGGCCAACGTGCCGTGATACCCATGCACTTGCACTTCCCACAGCAGGCTCACAGATGCACTTCTTATCCGATCTGATGAGAAACGCTTACAGCCGGTGACGTCTCCTCTCTGCCATCCTTTCTGGACAATACTCTCCCTGTTCAATGCCTCTTTTATTTGTTTCTATCATATGCAAAAGAAAAACTTTTGTCAACCATTATTTCCCTGTACATCCGCTACATCCGGCACAATTTTTTTGCAATGTCACGTCACTGGCGGTCAGATCAAAGGGCGATGTGAGCAAACAGATGGCCTGGGAAGAAATTCCCGCACCACTTCCCGTAAAACCAAGCCCTTCCTCTGTGGTAGCTTTTACATTGACCTGTGCCACATCGATCCCCAGTGCTGTAGCAATATTCTCCCGCATCAGATCAATATGGGGCCGCATTTTGGGAGCCTGAGCAATGATGGTAGCATCGATGTTTTCGATCACAAAACATTTTTCCTCCAAAAGTGCTCCCACGTGCTCCAATAACTTGAGGGATGATATGCCCTTATACTGTGTATCTGTGTCCGGAAAATGCTTACCGATATCTCCCAGGGCTGCCGCACCCAGCAGAGCATCCATAATGGCATGCAGAAGTACATCCGCATCTGAATGACCCAGCAATCCTTTTTCATAAGGAATCTTCACTCCCCCCATGATCAAGTCTCTGTCCTCCACCAGCTTGTGCACATCATAACCCATTCCAATTCTCATATACACTTCCCCTGTCTTCTTAACTTTCCAATCATTTTAACCAGAAATACTATTTCTAATACTTAATATTTTGAAAACGGCCGGCCAAACCCTTGTCTTGGCCAGCCGCTTCTCTCATTACTTTTTCTTAATGACTTTCTGCAGGATCATTACTGTCAGCATGATCAAAACAATGGCTGTAAAAATACCCAGCATTCCCAGTCCCATGATCTCAAATGCAATCCCTAAATTCTCCATAATCTACTACCCTTTCCTTTCTCACATCAAATCTGTCATCAACTTATAAGAAAGCGGATACCAACTGAATGACCAGACCACCCGCAATAACCGAAGCAATCTGACCGGAAACATTGGCACCAGCCGCATGCATGATCAACACGTTGCCTGGATCTTCCTTCATAGCCAGCTTCTGCACTACACGGGCAGACATAGGAAACGCGGAAATACCAGCTGCACCGATCATAGGATTGATCTTCTTTTTCAGGAACAAATTCAAAAACTTAGCAAAAAGCACACCACCAATGGTATCAAATACGAAGGCCAACAGACCGATACCCATGATCAACAGAGTCTGTACATTTACAAAACGATCGGCCTGCATACTGAAAGCAATGGTAATGCCTAACAATAATGTGATCAGATCTGACAATGTGGTCTGTGCCGCGTCGGACAACTTACCCAACACTCCGCACTCACGAAGCAGATTACCAAACATCAAAAATCCTACCAGTGAAATGGCAGAAGGCGCCAGCATACCTACAATGATCGTAACTACAATAGGGAACAAGATCTTCACAGTCTTGGACACTTCACTGCCACGGTACTCCATGCGAATCCTTCTCTCCTTACGGGTGGTTACCAACTTGATGGCAAAAGGCTGTACAATGGGAACCAGCGCCATATAAGAATACGCAACCACTGCAATAGGTCCAATAAAATTAGATTTCAGCACCTGGGATACCAGAATGGAAGTAGGACCATCAGCCGCACCGATAATACCGATAGCTGCTGCGTCCTTCAAATCAAATCCACAAAGAACTGCTATCACGATCGCCATAAAAATACCAAACTGTGCTGCCGCGCCAAACAGGAACATGACCGGCTTGGACAAAAGGGGACCGAAATCTATCATGGCACCAATACCGATAAAGAGCAATATAGGCATTGCCTCGGAAGCCTCAATTCCTATATCAAACAACCACTGAATAATACCCTGTACCTCACCAACGCCTTCCATCTGTTGGTTCAGCACACCGGACATGGGCAGATTGACCAAAATGGCACCAAAACCCATAGGCATCAAAAGTGCCGGCTCGTAACCCTTGGCAATTGCAAGGTAAATGAGCAAAAGTCCCACTCCGTACATCACCAGTTGCTGCCAGGTGACGCTCATAATTCCTTCCACTAAAAACTCCATTTCCTCATCCTCCTCGATCCTAAAAGGGGCTTTTTCAATGATGTAATATGTAGTATTTATACAAACGCCAACTAATCCCCCATTATCATGAAGATTATAACAAAGGTGGTAATTTCAGTCAAGTGGATTCTTATTTTCATTCTTTTGATATCTGCAACACGAACAAAAGGGATGTTATGCACGTAATGAAAAAAGCATCCGCCTGGATGCTTAAAAAATTTCTATTTCACTCAAAACTGTCTTTAAAAGATAAACTAATGCTTGTAAACACCAAGAAAATCATTGTAAGTATAGCGATTAAAGCATGACCTGGCGCTTCTGATATGTACGCCAAATTATACAACACTCCGATAGAGTGAAGGACAATCAAAACAATAGTAGCCCGAAAACTTTTTTTCATAAAGACACCAAGAATACCACAACTTATTAGTATCCAAGCCATTCCAGCTGGTCGAAGGTTTTTTTCAAAGCCTCCCGGACTTATTAATATCCCAAACAAAATTATTGACCCTAATATCAAATTTGTGTATCCAAATGCATTTCTTAATCTAATCCACTTTGATGCCTTCTTTTTAGACTTAACAATTCCATATTGCATCTTTGGCGCACCACAGTTTGGACAGAATTTTTCGTTTGCCTGAAATTCTTTATTGCATTCATAACAATTTATATAAAAGGTTTTTAACCTTCCACATTTTGGGCATTTGTTTGCTTTGTCTGATATTTCACTGCCACACCCTTTGCAAGTTATTAAAGCCATGTGTAATTCCTCCTTTTTGTAAATTATAACATTCTAAAATTTGGAATGCAACTTTTTATAGCAACAAGCTGTACCTAAAAGAATTTTCTCCGTAGCTAATTTCAGTAAAGAAGGTCTTGTTTTAGTAATTATTGTTTCAACCAAAAAGGTAATAAAAAATGCATGAAGCTTCAACTAATAAAATAATGCTTATTTAAAGGTGTAAACAAAAAAATTATAAAAGAAAAACTCAGAAACACCGTAAATGTGGCATTTCTGAGCCTTGAATCAAATAGCGAGAGGGGGATTTGAACCCTCGACACTACGGGTATGAACCGTATGCTCTAGCCAACTGAGCTATCTCGCCATATCAGATATTTGATTGTAAATGGGGCCTATAGGGCTCGAACCTATGACCCTCTGCTTGTAAGGCAGATGCTCTCCCAGCTGAGCTAAGACCCCATGCCTTTTGCGGCTCATCGCCTCTGACAAGTCATGTCACAACCGACTTTGCTAGTATAATAGATTTTACCATGACTTGTCAAGGGATTTTTACAATTTTTTGCTTAAATTTTTAAAACTTTTGTCTTACATTCTTTCCGGGGCAGAAAAACCCAATACGTCAATACAAGTTTCCAGAATATCCCTGGTCAAAACAAGGAGCGCGATCCATCCTGCCTTCTTTTCCACATCCTCTTCCGCCAGAATCTTTGTTTCATGATAAAAACGGTTAAAGGCATTGGCCAGATCATAGATATAGGCACAAATCTTGTGCGGCGCTATCTCTTCACACGCACTCTCCACACAGGCATTAAACCTTGTCAGCACCATCATCAGATCCTTTTCCGAACCACTGACGGCATCCTTAAGCACGGCAGCGCTCAGAACACCGCCCTGCTCCTGATATTTATTTAAAATTGATTTGATGCGCACAATGGTGTAGAGAATATACGGACCTGTGTCACCTTCAAAAGAAGTAAAGCGCTCCATATCAAATATATAATCCTTGGAAGCCTGATTGGACAGATCCCCGTACTTCAACGCAGACAGAGCAATCTGCCTTGCAGTTCTGGCTGCTTCTTCCTCCGGCAAAGACTGATTTTCGGTGATCTTACGGTACATCTCATCCACAGTCTCCTTGATCAGGTTCTCAAGACGCATCACACCACCCTCACGGGTTTTAAAAGGCTTTCCATCCTTTCCGTTCATGGTGCCAAAGCCCAACCAATTCAGCCGTACCTTTGATGGTACCAGCCCTGTTTTTCTTGCACAACGGAACACCTGCTCAAAATATAACTCCTGACGCTTATCGGTCAGATAAATCATCCCATCGGGGTTGATCTGCTCCATACGATCCAGAATGGTAGCCAGATCTGTGGTGTTGTACAAGGCTGCACCATCGGATTTTAAGATCATGCAGGGCGGGATTTCTTTGGTGTCTGTCTCTTCCTTTACATCCACTACCAGGGCACCCTCGCTCTCATATGCATGACCGCCTTCCTTCATGGACACAACCATACCGGGAATGAGCTCCTGTACATCGGACTCACCCTTCCATAGATCAAAATCCACATCTAACTTACTGTAATTTGCCTTCAGGTCCGCTATGGAAATATTTTTAATATGCTCCCACAGAGCTCTGTGTCCTCTTACACCACTCTGCAGTTTATAAGTATTCTCCATGGCCTTAGCTTTGTAATCTCCATCCATTTTGGACTTGCCGCTGGCTGTGGGATAGATCTCTTCTAACTCAGACACCGTAAAAGGTGCCTCAGCAGGATATTCTCCGGTATAATTCTCATCAAAATATACCCACTGGGGGTTGCGCTCTTTCAGTTCGGTAATGATAAGGCCCATCTGCAGACCCCAATCTCCCAAGTGTACATCACCGATTACCTCATGCCCACAGTATCGCAAAATACGCTTGATACTTTCTCCGATCACCGCAGAACGCATATGTCCCACGTGAAGGGGCTTTGCAATATTGGGTCCGCCATAGTCCACCACGATCTTCTGGGGATTCTGTGGCATATCCAGACCAAACTTGACGTCATCACGCATGCTGCGCAGATAATCCGTCAAAAATTCTTCCTTTATTTTTAGATTCAAAAAGCCCGGTGCCACCGCACTTACTTCGGAAAATACAGCGCTACCCTGCAGTTGTCCTGCTACATCATTGGCGATCATAATGGGGGCCTTCTTATATTGCTTGGCCCCTGCCATGGCACCATTACACTGATACTCACACAGGTCAGGACGGTTTGATATGGTGGCCTTGCCCAGCCCACTGTCATAGCCTGCCGCTTCAAAGGCTTTTTTCAATTCTTCTGAGATCAAATCTAATATCTTCTTCATGTTCTTCCTCTTTTCATCATGTCCAAATACTATTTATTTATCATACTGTTTTTTTTCGTGCAGTGCAATAGCTTTTTCCTTTTTTTGCCGCTCCCTCTCTGCTTTCGAATAGACACAACCACAATAATCCTGCCTGTACAGATCATATTCTGTAGACAACTCTAGCGATCTTTTATAGCCGTTTTTCTTCTTAAAATCCGACGGCAACCATTTGATTTGATATTCCCCGGCCAACCGCTCTCCAATCCGGTTCAGTTTTTCCGCATTCTTCAAAGGACTGATCGTCAGGGTAGTGGCAAAATAATCATAGCCCAGAGCCGCCGCACACTCAGCTGTCTTACGCAATCTCAATTCATAGCAGATAAAACACCGCTCTCCCCCTTCCGGACAATGTTCCATCCCCTTCACCTTATCAAAGAAAAGCGCAGGTTCATAGTCACCTTCCACGACCCGGATTTCATTTTCCGGCGCCTCTTCATTCAACACATTGATCAGTCTTTTTTGCTCTTCCACACGATGAAGGTACTCCTGCTCCATGGAAATATTGGGATTATAGTAAAATACCGTAATTCTAAAAAAGGCCCTCAGATATTCCAATACATAACTGCTGCAAGGCGCACAGCAACTGTGCAAAAACAGACTGGGCTTCCTCTGCACACCCTGACCGATGCAAAGACCATCTATAACCTTATCCAA
Organism: Lachnospiraceae bacterium; assembly: GCA_015056865.1. Lineage (GTDB taxonomy): Bacteria > Bacillota > Clostridia > Lachnospirales > Lachnospiraceae > Acetatifactor. The sequence goes on along the minus strand of SVFM01000003.1, from coordinate 33,514 downwards.
TTCCCGCTGATAATTTCTCACATTTCCCACGTTTACGCGGCTCCTTATCTGCTATTTTGGAAATTATAGCAAACACCTATACAGAAAGTCAACTCTGCTTTGACATCTCCCCTCCCTAAGGGTATAATGTACCCAAGCACAGAACCAAGCAGCAGCGTGTATAAAGGCGCCATGAATGCTTGCATTCAATGGTGCTTTTATGCGCGATGATATTTGGCGAGAGCCAAATAGTGAGAAAATCCGCAGGATTTTCGAGCTTGGTTCATCCGAGCTACGCCGCGGGGAGCTTGGTTCATCCGGGCTACGCCGCGGGGAGCTTGGTTCATCCGGGCTACGCCGCGGGGAGCTTGGTTCAAAACATCACCCAGAGGACACCATCATGATCACACGAAAATTATACTATGAGGACACGCATCTTCTTGATTTTACTGCAAAAATTATATCCTGTGAGATCGAAGAACATACGGGAAACAGACTGCTAATCCTGGATCAGACAGCTTTTTTCCCTGAAGAAGGGGGACAGAAAGCTGATGCAGGTACCATAAACGACCTGCCTGTGCTGGACGTACAGATCAAAGACCAGATCCTGATCCACACCCTGCCACCGGCTGAAACAGCGTCCATACCCCTGATTCCCGGGGACACAGTTTCCGGACACGTGAACTGGCAGAGGCGCTTTGACTTTATGCAGCAACATTCCGGAGAGCATATTCTTTCAGGACTAGCTCACAGCCGCTATGGTTGCAATAACGTTGGCTTTCACTTGAATTACGAAGAAGTGACGATGGATTTTGACAAAGTGCTTACCTGGGAACAGCTCCGGGAATTGGAAGAACTTGCAAACCAGATTATCCAGCAAAATATTCCTATCCTGACATATTTCCCGGATCCTTCTACCTTGAAGTCTCTGGATTACCGCAGCAAACAGGGAATCACAGGAGATGTTCGCATTGTGGAAATTCCCGGCGTGGACAAATGCGCCTGCTGCGCTCCCCATGCCGACAGCACGGGCCAGATCGGCCTGCTAAAGATTGTTGGAATGATGCATCACAGAGGCGGTATCCGGCTGAATATTTTGTGTGGCATGAGAGCCGTAACAGATTATACCAGACATCAGGACTATGTCTCCGATGTCTCCGTTTTGCTCTCTGCCAGGCCTGAGAATATTGGTGCATCGGTGCGCCGTCTTCAGGCACAGTGCCAGCAAAAACAAGAACGCATCAATTCCCTACAGGCAAAACTCCTTGCCCAGAAGGTGGATTCCCTACCTTCTTTGGAGTCTTCCAAGGAACAGAATATTTATTTCTTTGAGGAAAAAATGGATACAAAAGCTCTGCGAAATGCAGTCAATTCTATGACAGAAAGATATAGCGGATATTGTGGCATTTTTTCCGGATCCGATGAAGAAGGTTATTTCTATATCATAGGCAGCGTCTGCAAAGACTGTACCACCATGTCTGCTCTGCTGCGCAATACACTAAACGCTAAAGGCGGAGGCAGCCCTCGCATGATACAGGGAACCATTCTGGCCCCCCAGTCTGCCATCCAACAGATCATAAAATAGAAACTGCCGCATCTGCGTTTTTTTACACGGATGCGGCAAATTTTTTATTTCTTCTCAGGTATCAAGAATATAAATATCAAAGAGCTCAATAGCAACATAAACGGATAGATCAAATGAGGAATCACGTCGAAGGCGGATACTGTATGCCCCAGATCCGTTGCTACCGTAAGCGCCACCAGCATCTGGGCACCGTAAGGAATGATTCCCTGGAACACGCAAGAAAAAGTATCCAGAATGGACGCCGCCTTTCTGGGTTTAATGTTATAGTTTTGCGCCATTTCTTTTGCGATAGGGTTCGCCATCACGATAGCCACCGTGTTGTTGGCTGTAGCGATATCCATAGCACCAACCAAAAGCCCCATGCCCAGTGTACCGCCCTTTTTGCCCTTGAATACTTTTTTAATTAAGGAGAGCAGGGCTTCAAAGCCACCATATTCATTGATCAAAGCGCAAATCGCCGCTACTAAAACCGCTACCATAGAGGTCTCAAACATACCGGACACACCGCTGCCCATATTGGCCAACAATTCCGTTGCGGGAGTTGCTCCCGTGACAAGCATAATGATCGCTCCGCTGACAATCCCGATGATCAAAACCAAGAAAACATTGATTCCTACGATACCGCCCAAGAGCACCAACACATATGGTATGATCTGAATCAGATTGTACTCCTTGACCACAGCCTCTCCTACGTCTGCGCCTATGGTCTGGAATGCCAGAATGGCTACCGTAGCCAGAGCCGCAGGCAATGCAATCCAAAAATTAGCTTTAAACTTATCCTGCATTTTGCAACCCTGCCCATTACAAGCCGCAATCGTTGTGTCAGAAATGAAGGACAGGTTGTCCCCAAACATGGCACCGCCAACCACGGCTCCCAGGCACAAAGGAACGCTAAACCCTGAACTTCCGGAAACTGCAACTGCAATGGGTGCGATCAACGTAATCGTCCCCACAGAAGTTCCCATGGCCAGAGAAACAAAAGCACTTACCACAAACAGAACCAACACCGCAAATCTGGCAGGAATAAAAGAAAGTACAAAGTAAGCCACACTTTCCGCGCTGCTTCTGCCCACTACGCCTACGAATACACCTGCCGCCATAAATATAAGCAACATGGTTACAATATTCTTATCTCCAACCCCTTTTGACATGACTGCAAGCTTGTCATCCAGCTTCATTTTTGGTTTCAAAATGCAGGCCACTATCAATGCGATCAAAAATACAACTACAATTGGAATCTTATAGAATCCCATGGAAATCTTTAAGACATACTCAAATACAACGCCAAGCCCCAAGTAAAGCACCAAGAACACCCCAATCGGCAACAGTGCAAGAAAATTTCTTTTTTTCATAAGTACCCTCCCTCAAAATAAACTCTGCTTATCATTGTACATACTTTTTGCTCTTCTGCCAATACCGATTACAAAATTTTTCACGAAATCATGATTTCATTTGCGTCAGGCAGGCGCATATGATATACTTAATTTCAAGAATAATTCCATTGTATGGAAGGAGAAATCGCAGTTCAATGTATGTAACCGAATCTTCTGAAAACTATTTAGAGACCATATTACTGCTGAGCAAATCCCATCCCGTGGTGCGCTCTGTAGATATTGCGGATGAGCTGGGCTACAAAAAGTCCAGTGTCAGTGTTGCCATGAAAAATCTTCGTGAGCGTGAGCATATCACTGTGACCAAGGAGGGATTCATTTACCTGACCGATTCCGGCCGTGCCATTGCAGAAATGATCTATGAACGCCACGAACTTTTGACTAACTGGCTGGTAAGCATGGGCGTGGACAAAGAAATCGCCGCCGAAGATGCCTGCCGGGTGGAACATGTGCTCAGCCCGGAGAGCTTTGAAGCCATCAAAAAACATATCATATAACAGAAGAAACCGGTAAGCAACTACTTCCGGTTTCCTTTTTCCTTATTTATAACACACATCTATGATCCCGGACAGCACTTCTTCCAAAATAGATCAATACGCCTCCAATTCACCTGAAAGGTTCCCTACATTCAGTGTATAAGTCTCCCCGCTCTTAATATTGGGGTTGCTAAGTATTATAATGGCATAAGACAATTCCGGTTCCCGAGACAGGATAACATTTCCCTTCTCATCCTCCAAAGTAATTTTTGTGGCCGCTTCCTGATTGCCTACCTGCACAGCAATGACACCCTGCTTTGCATCACTAAAGGTCTGAGCCATCATGACAGAACCTGTTCCCACAAAGGTGCCGCCGGTAATCGTGGCGCTGGTATCATAATCCAGTACAGCAGTATCTCCTTGAGTAGGTCCGCAAACTGTAACCTCTCCACCGGAAATGGTCAGGGTACCATTGGCATCTATGCCATCTCCGGAAGCCTTTATATACACCATACCATCAGAAATCACTACACTGCCGTTGGAGGAGCCTCCACCCCCAAACCTGTCATTTCCTCGGAATCCCCCAAAGCCGCTGGCATCTGTTCCGCCTGCAGCATTCACTCCATCATCACTTGCCACCAGATAAATATCTCCGCCGGAAATCTCCACGTGAAGCCCTTCCAGCCCTTCATAAGATTCGCTGACCCGTATCGTTCCGGCAGTGATACATAAAGTATCATTTGCATGGAATGCATCATCCCCGGAGGAAATTTCAAAACTTCCACCGCTTACTGTTACATCTGTGTTAGAATGCATCGCATCATCTGCAGAGTCAATAACATAAGAACCACCGTTTATGACCAAACTGCCATCCGCCTTAATCCCCTTGATACTGGTGCTGTCTTCTTCCGATGCTGCAGATGAGGAGGATTGACTGTTTCCTCCCATACTGCCGGGTTTTCTACCTCCCATTCCGGCCCGTCCACCTCCCATAAAACCGCCCCAGGAATCCGAACTCTTTTTCTCAGCATTTTCACTACCGCCACCTGTTGTGATATCAAAACTTCCATCCTCTATCCGCACAGACGCACCACTCAGTCCATCTCCTTGCGCATCAATGCGAAAGGTTCCGCTTTCAACATGAATAAATCCAAGTGAAGCATCATCCTCATTTTCTGCCTGTAAGCCATCCTTACCAGAAATAATATCAAACACCGCGTTCGCAATACAAAGATTGTCCTTACCGGATATACCATGGGAAGCCGTATTGATACTATAAGTTCCACCTGTCAGTGTCAATTCATCCTTAGATACAATCCCGTGCCCAGCCGGTGAATGGATTGTCAAGCTGCCGGAACCATTCAAGGTAATGTCTTCTTTAGAAAAAATAACTGCATCAATATGATTATCATCAATCGTTGCAAACTCTCCCCCGTTGGACAGAGTATTCCGGGATTCTGGTGCCAGTGTGATAAAAACTTTGTCCGCCTGTCGTACATAAATAGGCGCACAGGTTTCACTATGGATTGACACACCGTTTAACACCAACTGAGTTTTATCCGTTTTCCCCGAATCCACAATGACCATACCATTCTCCAGAGAGCCGGTAAGCACATAGGTACCCTCATCTTTAATAGTTACCCTACTGCCGGATATCTCAACCGCATCAGAATCACAAGTTGCAGTGTCCCCCTGCAACTGAATATATGCGCTTTTATCTTCATCATAATCCGTCTCAAAATCCCGGTCGGAGAACAAATTTGAGTCAACCGATGACTGTTCTCCTTCTTGAGACGCTCCCGTCTGTGAATTCTCCTTCTCCCACTCCCTACTGCCTGACTCAGAACCAGAAATACCGCTGTTTTCCCGGTTTCCACACCCCGCCAGAGCCAAAGCAAGTATGGCAACCAAAGTAAATATCTTCTTTTTTCTATTATTTTTCAACCTTTACGCCTCCTTACAGTTCGGCCACTGCATTTTCCTGCTTAGACACAGTGATCTCCAGATTCCCGTTTCTACAGCGCAGTTCATCGATCATTTCCCGCTCCTTGGCAGGATCCGACAAAGTCAGGTGATAGGTCAAGCGAAACAAACTTCCCATGTTTGTAGTCCTTACCTGCACCAATTCGTAGTCTTTGCAATATCCTGACAAAACACTTTCAAAAACCCCCGTATAATCCAGATCCTCGGGAATCGTGATATGTAAGGTCTTATATAATGCCCCATTCTTTTTTGTTCCAAAATCTAAATGACTGTATAATACGCATGCCCCACACAAAACAACCGTAAATAAGATTGAAAATCCCAGATATCCCATGCCGGCAATCAAACCGGCTCCCATGGCGAGAAAAAGCATGGTAATTTCTTTTGCAGTGCCGGGAACTGAGCGAAAGCGCACCAAACTAAAGGCTCCTGCCACCGCAACACCTGCCCCCAAATTGCCGTTGACCATCATAATCACTACACAGACCACCGCCGGCAGCAGTGCCAACGTAACCACGAAGCTTCTGGTATATCTGGAGCGATAAATATGGCTAAAGGCCAAAAGCACTCCCACCAACAAAGAACAAAATACACAGAGCAGAAAATCCGTCACCGTGATAACATTGGTCATATCTGTATCAAAAATTCCCCTAAACCATGCATCGATCATAAAATTTTTCCCTCTTCAACTGTGGATATATTATCTCTTGATAAGCTGTTCCGTATTTTGAAAACGACGACTTGAAAATCCGCTCTTTAGAAAGTACACTTGTCATCCAAAGTGGTATCCCTTCGGAACATTTGATCTCCATCAGAACCTTTCCTTCCTCCAAAAGCGGTTCCCCCCATACCTGAGACTGCAATGACACCTCCTCTTGCCTGCTGAGAATATGATCATCAAAGGTAACCCGGAAATCACTTCTGTCCAAAGAGAAATACGCCTCCCTTTCATAGGAAAGAAAAGTTCTGGGCTTCAAAGTCTTATAATAGGATATAAAATACTCAATCTCCCCGGATATCTGGGAAGGTTCTCCGCAGGCACTCCTTCCGTCAAGCCACTGCATGGCACTGTCCTCTGTCATGGAAAGCCGACGCTTGTAGACCACCGATTTATATTTCTTTTTTAGTTCTACAAATATCTTGCTGTCTGCGCAGGCCTGACCATAACTGCGCAGCCGCAGCTTTTCCTTATAAACGGGCTTTTCTATAGAATGACGGATCAAACGATAGGTATCTGTATCATAATAAATATTGCGGATTGTGGTTCGTCCGTAATCGTCTAATGCCATATAAGGTTGCATCGCATGCAATATCGTTTCCTTTTGCTCCCGCGTAATCATATATTTCAGTTCATATCGCTGAAAAACCGCTTGATAGGCCATTTCTCCTTCCCCTTTCTTGTGTAAGTATAAAGCCGAAACCTTAATCCAACCTTAAAAACACAAAATGTTCATATTATCCGCCACATCTACAATATTACATTTCCAGATGAGAAGAAATAAATGGGACAAATTTTGTGACAAAAACGGCTTTTAAAGTAAAATTCCGGCTCGTTTTTTTAGACATCAAAAAAGCCGACAACCGTTGATTTTCTGGGCTTTCAACGTATTTTCGGCTTTCTTGCTTCACTGCGGGAAAAGGGACTTGAACCCTCACGTACGTACATACACATGAACCTGAATCATGCCTGTCTGCCAATTCCAGCATTCCCGCGAACAAATGTTATTATATATGCTTTCATTACATCTGTCAACAATTATTTTCACAAATTTATTTTTTTATATAATGCTCCAAAATATATGCCATGGCATGCTCTTCATTGGAGCAAATCACTTCATCTGCAATCTCCTTTAGTTTGTCCACTCCATTGGACATTGCAAGTCCAAGCCCTGCTGCCTGAATACTGGTACTGTCATTGGTGCTGTCACCTACGCTGATGGTTGCCTGTCGATCCACGCCCAACATATCAGCCAGTCTAAGCAAGGCATTGCCCTTCCCCGCCTCAATGCTGAAAACCTCCAGGTTGGAAGCCGCAATGGAAGCTACGATCAATTCTCCGGTGTCTTCAAAACGTTTCATACATGCAAGGCGCTGGTCATTATCATGGAAGAAAGCACCTACCATCTCGATCTCGTCCAAAGAATAGCAAAAATCCTTAAAATCATCTACCGGTACACAGAAAGTCTCCATAAACTCCCGGCAATAAGCGTTGATATGGCTATACTCATACTCCTGCTCATTCAGGCGCTTTGCATCTACATACCCATTCCCTTCATGTCTGACGATCAACAAGGCATTGCACTCCCAAAGGATGTCTAATATAAACTTGGCCCACTGTGGAGGCAGACATTTGGTATAACGCTTCCCTGTCTTAGTATCATAAATTACTGCACCATTGGAATGTATGATATATCTCACATGAGGATTGGACTTCACTTCCGCATCCAGTTCTCCATAGGCCCTGCCTGTGGAAGGCACAAAATGTACTCCCAATTTGGTCATTTCCTCAATGGCACGCTTGTTTTCCTCGCTAATAGTCGCATCATTTCTCAACAGTGTTCCATCCAGATCACTGGCAACAATCTTATACTCAGGCATATGCTCTCCTCCACTATATGTCTTTCTTTCAATACTATACTCTGTTTTTTTCCAAGTTTCAATGCATGTTTTTGAAATAAATCAAATTGACAGAACGTATTTGTCATGCTATCATACAAATATCCATAATGGAAACTGCCACCGGGTAGTGCAATGCAACATGCATTCGCCGACACATCGTTAGGTCTTAGAAGATGTGTTTTGCGGATGTTATTTTTTTGGAGGCCTGTATGATATTCTTCACTTCTTTCCGTGACCTTACAAAATTTGAAAGGATCCTTTGGTTATCATCCATAGGTATCATTGCTATCTCCTCACTCTTCTCTCAGGAGACCAACCTACTTACCATTATTGCATCTCTGATCGGGGTGACTGCTCTGATCTTTGTAGCCAAAGGTTATGTACTTGGGCAGCTTTTGACTGTGGTGTTCGCTGCTTTTTATGGCATCATTTCCTTTTTCTTCTGCTACTATGGAGAAATGATCACTTATCTGTTCATGACAACTCCTATTGCCATCTTCTCCGTAATCAGCTGGTGGAGGCATCCCTACAAAGACACCAAGGAAGTTACCGTATACCGCCTTAGTCCCAAACAATGGCTGTTCCTGTTCTTATCCGCCGCAGGAGTGACTGCCGCATTTTATTTTATATTGGGTGCCCTTGGAAATGCCAATCTCCTATTTAGTACCATCTCTATTACCACAAGTTTTATTGCATCCACCCTAACTCTGTACAGAAGCCCTTATTATGCCATCGGCTATGCTGCCAACGACATCATACTGATCATTTTATGGGTGCTGGCCACCATGGAGGACCTGTCTTATCTCCCCATGGTCCTTTGCTTTATACTGTTTTTTGCCAATGATGTATATGGATTTTATAACTGGCGCAGGATGCAGATGCGGCAAAATAAAAATAATGACAATTGATTTGAAAATTTTGTTGACTTTTATATCTTCAGATGCTAATATATTTGTTGTGCATTAAATCTTATGCGGAAGTGCTGGAATTGGCAGACAGGCAAGACTAAGGATCTTGTGTCGGTATAGACGTGTGGGTTCAAGTCCCATCTTCCGCAGGAAACATTTGAAAGGAAAGCCTAAAATCAAGGCTTTTCTTTTTTTCTATGAAATGTTTTCAATGAGATTGACAACGCCCCTTAGAAATAATGGGTATTTCTATTAAAGAAATGTTTACATATTTAATGCTGAGTGTTAGAATAGTGAAAATAATTTGTAAGAGGACATATTGTATGAGTAATGGGTTGGTTCCATTTTGGGAGAATGCTTACCAAGATGAAAATGCTATTGCATTTTCTGTTAATCCGAATGCAACAATTAAAGAGTTTGAGCATTTATTCGACAAGCAATCACAAATTTTAGAAGTTGGGTGTGGAGAAGGGCAAAATATTATATATCTTGCTGAGCATGGTTTTGCCAATATTGATGCTTTTGATTTATCCTCCAAAGCAATAAATAAAGTGATGCATCGATGCGAAGTAAGAAATGTAAAAGTAAATGCCTTTATTGATGATTTGAAGAAATACCATTTTGATAAAAAGTACGACTGGGTTATGTCCTTTGGAACATTACATTTTGTTAAAAAAAATGAATGGAAGAAATTTATTTGCAATGCCAAAGAAAATACTAATGTGGGTGGCATACACATTATGCAAATATTTACGGATGTTGTACCAGTATCTGATGATATTGCTCCATTTGCAATAGGTATAGCAAAAGATAAGGAAATCAAAGAATTGTATCAGGATTGGGAAATTCTACAATTTAGATCTTATGTGTTTGAGGACGAGCATCCTAATGTGCCAAAGCATTTGCATGCTTCAAATAAAATTGTGGCTCGAAGAAATAAATAACATATATTAGAGGTACAAAATGCGTAAGATGGGACGAAGTGCGCCCCCCTTCTTTTAATCAGAAAGTTTATATAGAGTTTTATTTACCACAAAACCCAAGAAGAAATGGAGAAATAATATATGAAAAAAGTGAAACTTATATTTCCGGAAGAGCACCTGGAAAATGCTGCGTTGGAATTTAGACAAGAATTCTTTGATGCCGGAGAACAGACCATTAGCGGAAGTTATAAATGGGATACGAATAGATATACATACTCTGAATGGTTGAATATACTGAAAAGTAATTTGACTACAGAAACTGCAAATCCCAAATTTGGTGTTTCTGAAACATATTTTGCAGTAAACGAAGAAGAAGTTATTGTTGGAATCATTAATTTCCGGCACACATTAACAGATTTTTATATTAATTCCGGTCATGTTGGTTATAGCGTAAGACCATCTTACCGCAAGCAAGGATATGCGACGAGGATACTTTCTACTATTCTTTCCAATGCATGTAAGGCTGGTCTTACAGAAATAAAACTTGTATGTGAACAATCAAATATTGCTTCGATAAAGACAATTGTCAATAGCGGTGGAAAACTTATAAGAACATTTGGAGAAAGTGGCGATTTGTATAATGAGTATTGCATTACACTGTAAATGAGTCTCTAAAAATACTGACTTGGCAATAATAATATTAAAAGGAAGATATGAAACCCGCCCCATCTTCCACTTGGCTAAGATGAAATTTTTTGTTACACCGCCTTTGGGTTAAAAACTTTTTCAAAAACATCGGCTTTTTCTGTAAGTGGTGTAACAGAATGAATATAATATTTTTGTGAAGAGCATGGAAAAGAAACAACTTACATTCAAGATTTTACATGTACATGTACAGCAGACGTACTTCATTATAAATTTTGCAAGATGAATGCATTAGTTTATAAGAAGTAGGTCTTATTGTCTAGTGCATAAAATCGTAATGTAAGAAGTTTTTAATATTACAGTTGATTTATCGCACTAGACATAGAATGTTTAGTGTGGTTTTTTCATTGCGCAAAAGGGGATAATATGAGTGATATTAAAAACAAGGTAAATATGCGTAGGTTTCAAACAGAAGACGCAGAAGAAGTAAAAAATTTGATTGTCCGTAATTTTCTTGAAGTAAATAGCAAGGACTACGGAATTGACACAATGCAAAAACTTGCAGAAGTTTATGGAGTTGAAAAGGTTTTACAAATTGCTAGTTATGCTCACATGTATGTATTTGAATTGGAAAATCAAATTGTTGGAGTAGGTTCTATTTCAAGTTTTTGGGGAAGTGAAACAGAAAGCATTTTATTAACTATTTTTGTCTTACCAGAATTACATGGAAAAGGAATTGGTAGAATTATTATCCAAACATTGGAACAAGATGAATTTTTTATAAGAGCAAATAGAATTGAAATTCCTGCTTCTATTACAGCAACGGAATTTTATCGTAAGTTTGGATATGATTATAAAAATGGAATAAAAGAATTAGATGAAGAATATCATTACAGATTGGAAAAATTCAAAAAGTAGGAGAGCCTGCATAATTGTATTTTTAAAAGAAAGGTTATTATAGCGGAAGTTTTGTTACACTTGAAGATGATGTGCTGAAAAGCCCCTTTCTATCGTGTTTTTTTAGGTACAAATTCATTCAAGTCCCATCTTCCGCAGGAAACAAAAAGACTTGGGAATGAAATCCTGAGTCTTTTTTGTTTCCGTACCAAAGCGTTACTTGGGTCCAAGATTCAAGGTCTCCGCTTCGCGCCCCATCTTCCGCTCAAAATATTGCTCAAAAATATTCCAAAAAGAAGATTTATAAATAACAATATTGTAAATAATTAAAGACAAAGTCCGCTTTGTGTGATACAATAAATTTCGTATTGTGATCATTAGGGCTTTGGAAGGAATGTTATTTATATGAGCAAACCTAAAAACAAGAGTAGAATTTATGTATGCCATACTTATTATCATGTGTATGTATCTTTTTTGAAAGAATTTAGTCTTCCGAAGAAAGAACAGGGAACAGCAACCCTTGTGTTGAGTAAATTATCCACTCATTTTGAAAAGTTAAAAGAACGAGTAGCAAAGTCCGGGGTGTTTGCAGAGATTTATGAATATGATGAGAAACGTCAGACTGCGTATCCGGAATTAGCTAAATATACCATTGAAAGTAAAAATCCTCTCGCCAACATGATTCGACGGATTATTATGACCAAAAAATTTGGCAGACTCTGTGAGCAGGATATTCCGGTGAATTTTGAGGATTATCAAGATATTTATGTATATTGTGATATAGATCCCATTGGTTACTATTTGAATTGGAAGCACATTCCATACCATGCTATGGAGGATGGTTTGAATTGTCTAAAGAATTTTAACCTGGCCAGATATGACAACCGGGGATTCTTTTCCTTGAAGGCATTTATGTCTTCCAAATTGAATCTGATATTTGTGCAGGATGGTTATGGTAAGTACTGCATTGACATGGAAGTCAACGACCTTTCGGTGATTCAACACCCGTATTCTAAATATGTTGAAGTCAAAAGACAGGAATTGGTTGATCGCCTGACCCCAGAGGAGAAGGATCTTATTCTGCGCGTGTTTGTAAGGGATTTGGATACACTTAAGCGTCAGATCCGGGAAAGCTTGGGGCAGGATAAAATTATGATCCTAACAGAGCCCCTCTGCGATTTAAAGACCAGAGAACGTCTTTTTCGGGATTTGATAACAGAATATGAGAAAGAAGGTCATATATATATCAAGCCCCATCCCAGGGATGAATTAGATTATAAAACATTATTTGCGGAATATCCCCAAATTGATGGAACCGTACCGATGGAAATGTTAAATTTCTTTGATGGTTTCAGGGTGAAAAAAATAGTTTCCGTATTTACTGAGCTTGACGAAATTAAATTCGCAGATGAAATGATCCGTCTCGGACCCGATTTTATGGATAAGTACGAGCCACACGAGATGCATAATCAAACCGAAGTAATAAGTAAATAAACATATAGAAAAAAAGATATGAAAATGTACTAAGGAGTAAATGGTTATCATGAAATATTGTAAAAAATGTTTACAGCCGGACACGAGACCTGGGATTTTGTTTGACGAGGAACAAGTATGTTATGCTTGTCGCTATGAAGAAAGTAAATTGAATATTGACTGGCTGGCCAGAGAAAAAAAATTGCAGGAAATTGCAGACAACGCAAAGCAAGAGGCCAAACGCAGGAATTTGGCATATGACTGTGTAGTAGGTGTTAGTGGTGGAAAAGACAGCACTTTTCAGGCGGTATATGCAAAAGAAAAACTGGGTTTGCATCCCTTATTGATCAATTGCGTGCCTGATGAATTGACGGATATCGGCAGGGCAAATATAGACAATCTGAGTAAGTTGGGATTTGATATTATATCCATTCGGCCGAATCCTCAGCTTGCCAGAAAATTGGCCAGAAAGACATTTTTTGAAAGAGGCAATGTCATGGCAGCCTCAGAATACTGTCTTTGGGCATCAACGTATATTATGGCTGAAAAGTTTAATATTCCCTTGATCATACAGGGCGAAAATGCAGCCTTGACGCTTGGAACTGCCAAGATTCAAGAAACATCGGATGATGCTTTCAGTGTGGTACAGTTGGACACTTTGCGAGGAGGACAGGTAGCTTCTCTGATTCAGGGTGAGGAAGATCTTACATTGGATGATGTGTTTTTATACCAAATTCCGGACGTTGACTTGATGAAAAGCAAGGGAATCAGAGCAGTCTTTTTACAATATTATGCAAAAGAATGGTCCCAGGTTGGCAATGCGGAATTTGCTGTGGCAAGAGGCATGGTTGGCAGAATGACAGAAAATCTTGCTGACATGGGAAGGTATCGCCGTTATACAGCACTGGATTCCAATCTGGTATTTGTTAATCAAATGATAAAATATCTTAAATTCGGATTCGGTTATGCAACTGATGAGGCCTGCTATGATATTAGAGAAGGCAGACTTACCAGAGAAGAGGCTATCTGGTATGTGGAGCAGTATGATGGAAAGTGCGGGCAGCAGTATATAGAAGAGACCTGTAATTACCTTTCCATTACGGAAAAAGAATTTTGGGATGTTATCGATAAGTATGTAAATCGACAATTATTTGAAAAGAATAGTGAAGGCAAGTGGATCCCGAAATTTAGAGTTGGAGTAGATTGGGAAAATACATAAATCCAAGACGCTTGTTTTTACTTCGGAGGTATTCCATGAAAAACGACACCCAAAAGGGTTTAAACATAAGCGTCAAATCCTTTCTTACTGCCATCATCGTTATTTTTGTCCTAATGGCAGTCACCTATATCCTGACTTTGATCATTCCCGGTGGATCCTATGCACGGATACCGGACGGTGAGGGGAACCTTCTGATTGATACAACCGGTGCCTTTTCCTATGTACAAGGCGGGCTTCCCTTTTGGAAGTGGTTGCTCTCTCCCATCTTAGTGTTGGGGGCTTCCGGCAGCGGCGCACTGATCGCCGTCATTGTGTTTTTGCTGGTGATCGGAGGTATTTTCAACAGTCTGGACAAATGCGGACTGATGAAGTATATGCTGGATAAGCTGGTACATCGCTTTGCCCCGGTGCGCTATCGTCTCATGGCTGTCATTCTTCTGCTCTTCATGACTCTGGGAGCCATGATCGGTTCCTTTGAAGAATGCGTCCCTCTGGTTCCTATTGTGGTGGCTATGTCCATCAATCTGGGCTGGGATGCCATGACCGGTATGGGTATGAGTCTGTTGGCTGCAGGCTGTGGATTTGCTGCCGGCATCTGCAATCCCTTTACAGTGGGCGTGGCCCAGCAACTTGTAGGACTTCCCATGTTTTCAGGAACATGGCTACGGGTCCTGGCCTTTTGTCTAATTTATGGGCTGTTACTCTCCTTCTTACGCCTCTATGCCAAGAAAATTGAAAAGCCCCTGGACACCGTCCGGGGCACTGCCACCTTTGTTTCCGATCCTAAAATGGATCGTGGACTGTTATGTTTTGTTGTCATTTTGGGAATTGGCATTGCCACCATTCTTTGCTCCGGTTTTCTTCCCGCCCTGCAGGACTATACCATGATCATTGTGGCGGTTATGTTCCTAGTCGCCGGCATCGTTTCCACTCTGGTCTCCGGCATGCACGGCAAGACGCTTGCCAAGACCTCTCTGGACGGTATTGTAAGTATTCTTCCTGCAGTAATCATGATCCTGATGGCCTCCTCCATCAAATATACCCTGGAAGAGGCTCATGTGCTGGACACTATCCTGCATGAAGCAGTGGGCCTGGCCAAATCTCTGCCAAACTGGTCCGTGATCCTGTTTATTTACCTGATTGTTCTTATCATGAACTTTTTTATCCCCTCAGGCTCTGCCAAAGCATTCATGCTGATTCCGCTGATCGTGCCTATTGCACAGATTTTCGGCATTTCCGCACAGCTTTGTATTGTAGCATTTGCATTCGGTGATGGATTTTCCAATGTATTTTACCCCACCAACCCCGCGCTGCTTATCAGCCTTGGCCTGGCGAATATGAGCTACAGCGACTGGTTTAAATGGAGTTATAAATTCCAGCTGCTAAATCTGCTGCTCACTGCCCTGCTTTTGTTGTTTGGCCTGGCCGTCGGCTACTAAACAACCGGTTTTGGTAATAGTTTCCGTAAAGCAGGATTTCTGCCAACAAACACACCGGCAGTGCTGCGAATGCATCCACCGCTGAGTGTTGCTTGATAAACATGGTCGATAAACAGATTAAAATCACAGAAACTACCACAAAAGCCTTCCATCCCCGGGAGGCTGTCTTTTCTTTCAGCCATACAGAAGCGATCCCGATGGAATAGGCCACATGCAGGGAGGGGCATACCCCGGTATTGGTGTCTGCGGTGTACAACAGCCCTACCAGCTGCGCCAGGATATTGTCTCGGGGCAAGGTGTCAGGCCTTAAATCCTGCCTGCTGGGCAAAAGGATGTAAATGACCATAGCAACTACTTGAGTAATGATGATATAGGTCTGCAATTTCTTGAAACCATCCACGTTATACAACATAAAGTATAAAAGAGAAATCACTATCAATACATACCAGAATACATAAGGTATGACAAAAACCTCACAGAAAGGGATCACATCATCCAACCAACAGTGAACCGAATAACACTTTTCTACCGGAATCAAATTTTCCGTAAGGAAATACAGCAAAAAATATACGGGCCATCCCAGCAACAGTTTCAGATGGGAAAATCTGGGATCATTTATTTTTGATAGGCGAAAGGTACTGTAATCAACAACCGGTTTTCTCATTTGCTGTTGCCTCCTTAGGTATGTTGGTAGGATACTCTTTTTTCGGAATGTTTTTGTAAGGAACTACGGTGTGTTTCGGCAAAGAGCATGCGATCTCGGTAATTTCTTTCATCAGATAATCACAGATACGTCTGGTCTCCTGCCCTATAGGATTGGCTGCCTGATAACGGATCGGCTTACCCAAATACATTTTCTTCAGACCGGGGGCTATGTACATAGGCACAAAAGAAAGTTCCTTTCCGGTTCTCTTGTAATAGAGCTTTGCAATGTCAATGAATCTCTCCTGGAAGTTACAAATGATATGATTATAGGCCTCATCCTGTTCCGGAAAGACAACGATACTGGCCCCTTCCTGCAGCTTGCTTATGGTTTCCTTGAAGGTGGACATAATGCGGGCGTCCCGGTAAACTCCGATGGTATTAGCATTGTTAAATACACAAACAGCCAAAGGTGCAATCAGATAAGACAAAATTTTATAAAACCAGCGGATGTACTTTGGTTTCTGAGACCAAAAATCCTCAAAGGCATAGGCCGGCACCTCCTTCAGATGCATCATCTGACCTGCGCACCAGGTATATCGCTCCACAGGAAAATACAGTTCACAGACAATGGGACCGTTCATCTGTGCATGATTTCCCACGATCATAGCGGGCTCACCCGGAAGATTCTCCGCTCCCACCACCTCTGTCTTGGGATAAAACAACTTTACCAGCCACTTAATAATTCTATACATTAATGAAACTTTTTTATCGTTCATTTGACATCTTCCCTCCAATAGTATATCATGATTATAGCACAGAAATCGGAACAGTAAAATGTTTAATTTAGATTGCTGTGAAATACAGGTCGAAGAAAGCAACCATGCTTTCTAAGATACTACAGATAGAAAAGGATATATAGACATGAGTAAAAAAATTGGCGACAGAAAGGACGGCACACTGCTGCGGAAACTGGATTCCATGCACGTGATTATGCCGCTGATTTTCCCCAACCGTTGCGATAACGAAGCATTTCTCAGCGAACGCATCGATCTAACTAACATCAACAAGTATCTGGCTCAAAAAAATGCTGACAACCCTGAATATTCTTACAATCTTTTCCAGATCATGGTTACCGCCATGCTTAAAACTATTACTCTTAGGCCTCTTATGAATCGCTTTATTGCCAACAAAAATATGTACCAGCGAAACGAGGTTACAGCCGCCTTCACCGTAAAGAAAGTCTTTTCGGATCACGGCGGAGAAGCCTTGGCAGCCATTCATGCCAAGGACAGTGATACCATTGATACCATACACAATGAAATATTTCGTCAAGTATCCTTTTGCCGCAGTGAAGAAAAAGACCCCTCCACTGCCAGTATGGATGTGCTCAAGAAAGTGCCCCGCTTTCTGCTAAAGATAGTTGGCCGGGGTGCACGCTTTCTGGACCGACATGGCTGGATGCCCAAATCTGTGATCGCCACGGATCCCTTCTACTCTTCGGTAGTACTTTCAAATCTGGGCTCCATCGGCCTTCACGCAGGCTACCATCACCTGACCAACTGGGGAACCACCTCCGTATTTTGCATCATTGGCGAGATCAAAAAACGTCCTTTTTATGATGAGAACGGAAACATGGAAATGCGCGACAGCGTAGATCTTGGACTGACCATAGATGAGCGGATTGCCGATGGCTACTACTATTCCAAAACCGTCCGTCTGCTTCGCAAACTTTTGGAAAATCCGGAACTGTTAGAAAAACCATTAAGCGAAAAGGTGGATTATTGATATGAGCGAAGTTACTGCAAAAACTCCCTGGAAAGACTATATGGGTGATGTACCCATGCACATTGACTATTTTGACGGCTCCATGTTTGAAGCTTTGGAGAAAATTGCCAAGCAATATCCTAATGCTATTGCTTTTGATTTTATGGGTAAGTCTACAACTTACCGTCAGATGATACAAAAAATTGAAATCTGTGCCAAATCCCTGAGGACTCTCGGTGTCCGCGAAGGTGATAAGGTTACTATCGCAATGCCTAACTGCCCTCAGGCTATCTTTTTCTTCTATGCAACAAACCTGATCGGTGGTATTGCCAATATGATTCACCCCTTATCCGCTGAGAAAGAAATTGAATTCTATCTCAATGAATCGGAAAGTGTTGTGGCTATCACTCTGGATCAGTTTTATTCAAAATTTGAACGGATCCGTAAAAATACCAAAGTGGTAAATCTTGTGATCGCCCGGATCAGGGATGAGCTTTCCGCCCCTCTTAAGGCCGGCTATATGTTGACCGAGGGCCGTAAGATCAAAAAAATCCCTGAAGATGCTCCTGTGATCTTGTGGCCGGATTTTCTGCGCCTGAGCAAATGTTGTTTCTACAATTACAAAGTGCCCCGCAAGGGCAATGATCCCGCAGTCATCTTATATTCCGGCGGTACCACAGGTACCACCAAGGGTATCGTACTTACCAACAAGAACTTTAACGCACTGGGCCAGCAGGTCATTGCTGCCAACCAGATGTTCCGTCCAGGTGACAAGATGCTGGCTGCAATGCCTTTGTTCCACGGATTCGGACTGGGTGTATGTGTCCATACCATGCTCTCCCAGGGTGGCCGCTGTATTCTGGTTCCCAGATTTACTCCCCAGAGTTATGCCAAGCAGATTGTCAAGTATCGTTGCAACTTTATTGCCGGCGTACCCACCTTATATGAAGCATTGCTGAGACTTCCTTCTATGGACGACGCGGATCTGAGCTGCTTAAAGGGCGTATTTTCCGGTGGTGACTCTCTTTCTATTGAACTAAAGAAAAAATTTGATAAATTCCTTTACGACCACAAGGCTTCTATTCAAGTGCGTGAAGGTTATGGTACTACCGAAACCGTAACTGCCTGCTGCCTGACCCCTTCTCATATGTACAAGGAAGGCAGTATCGGTCTGCCCTTCCCCGATACCTATATCAAGATTGTGGAGCCCGGAACTGACAAGGAACTGCCCTACGGTCAGGAAGGTGAGATCTTGCTGTCAGGCCCTACCGTTATGAAAGAATATATGAAACACCCCGATGAGACTGCACAGACCCTTCGCACCCACGAGGATGGACTGACATGGGTCTACACCGGTGACCTTGGTACCATGGACGAACAGGGATTTGTATATTTCAAAGGCAGAGCCAAACGGATGATCATTTCCTCCGGTTACAATGTATATCCCGCTCAGTTGGAGAATATTCTGGATGCACATAAGTTTGTACAGATGAGCTGCGTGATTGGTGTCCCCGATTCCTACAAAATGCAGAAAGTAAAAGCTTTTGTCAAACTGGTTCCCGGAACCCCGGCTGATGATACAACCAAACAGGCTATCATGGATCACTGCCGCAAGCATATTGCCAAATACGCTATGCCTTATGATATTGAATTCCGAGCCGAAATGCCTAAGACACTGGTAGGCAAAGTTGCTTACCGCATACTGGAAGAAGAGGAATTAAGTAAGATTGCTGCCCAGAATGGGGCAAATAAATAACGAACACCTGGAGAGGAAGTCCTATAAAAGGCTTT
The DNA here is from genome assembly GCA_015056865.1 of Lachnospiraceae bacterium. GTDB lineage: Bacteria > Bacillota > Clostridia > Lachnospirales > Lachnospiraceae > Acetatifactor. The sequence goes on along the minus strand of SVFM01000003.1, from coordinate 13,777 downwards.
CTCTCCTTGTTTATTATAAGAAATTATCCATCTTAGGTGGCGGTGTTTTTTTATCATCCGTAGCAGGATTATCAATCAATTCCCCTTTTTCTGTAAAGCGGGAGCCGTGACAGGAACAGTCCCAGGAATGTTCCGCCCGATTATATTTCAATGCACAGCCCATATGAGGACATCTGGGTACTGTAGGCGTTAATAGACCGCCCAAAGACTCCACCGCATTGATGGCAAGTTGGGGCCTCAAAATATTTCTGGACGGTGAAAATACAGGCGCGTAAACATTTTCTTTTCCCTGCACCATGTCTGTCAGAACCATGGCTGCTACCATGGCGGAACTCATCCCCCACTTGTTAAATCCGGAAGCGGTATACAAATCCTGCATATGACTACAATAATGCCCGATATAAGGCACATGATCCAGGGACATGCAATCCTGAGTGGCCCAATAATATCGCTCTTTTGCCCCGGGATAATACTTTTTTACAAATTCTCGCAGTTCCTGCCAATTACCGCCCTTTTTTCCGGTACGGTGACTGCCGCCGCCAATCAAAAGGAATTTCCCATACTCCCGAAAGGACATTCCCTTTTTTGCCTCATCTACATACATTCCTTGGATCCTGTCCGCATTTTCTATAGCCAACACGTAGGACCGGTGCTGATACAATTTAAGGAAATAGCTGCCATGTTTATTGATAATGGGAAAATGGGTTGCCACGATCATTTTCCCGGCAGTAATTTTCCCATGGCTGGTAATGGCTTGTCCCGGTTTTAGTTCCAGCACCTTGGTATTTTCAAAAATCCGTAACTCCTTTGCAATCTCATACAAAAATTTCAAAGGATGAAACTGGGCCTGATCCCCAACACGCACAGCTCCTGCAATGGGAAAAGGCAGGTCGAGCTTACTTACATACTCTGCAAAAACCCCCAGTTTCTTCAGAGCTGCAACCTCTTTTTCAATTTTTGTGGGTTGATCAAGGGTATATACAAAGGAATCCCTTTTTTCAAAATCACAGTCAATGGTTTTGCAGATTTCCCTGTACTGTTCCAAGGCTTCCATGTTTGCTTTTGCATAAAGGCCGGCAAGGTCAGCCCCAAAGGTTCGGATTAATTTATCATATATGATACCATGTTGAAGTGTGATCTTGGCAGTGGTGTTTTTCGTGATCCCGTCACAAATCCTGGCCGCTTCCACAAGTATATAATCCACGCCTGCCCTTTGTAACATATAGGCACACAATATCCCTGTGATACCGCCTCCTATAACCAGTACATCTGTCTTTACATCCTGCTGCAAGGAATCAAACTGCGGGGCGGATGTTGTCTCTGTCCATATAGAGTTCATTGCACTCTCCATTCTGCAAGAAATTTATACTGGATAGTGTATGGAGATTTCATGAATTGTATACTACAAAACCCGCTACCGGAGAGGCAGCGGGCTGATCTTATCTGTTTATTTCGTATTTTGACTGTATTTCCGATACAGCCTTCTGCTCAGTTCCTGCATTTTTTCCTTATCTACTTTGCAAATTTTCCTGTCATAAGTATACAGGCCATTTACTTCGTCTTCTATATCAGACAACTGGGTATAGACGCTTCCACACAGGCCGTTTGCCATACTGGGCAGGACCATGGTCTCGTAGACATCACAAATAGCCCCGGTAAGTTCTTCTTCATCCTGACAGAATCCATAACCATGTTGCTGATACCGACTAAACACATGTCCGGAAATCACCCGGGAATAACCGCCAAACTCCGATAAAATGTGGGGCTTTTCAGTCTCTGGCAATACCTCGCTCCTGAAATACACGTGACTGCTTTCCACATCACTTTTTTCTGTCCGAAACCATCCGGATGCGGTATCCACGATCCTGGTGGAATCCAGTTGCTTTACCTTTTCGTACATGGTATCACTGTCAAACTGCCCCCATCCTTCATTAAACACAGTGTAATACACAACACAAGGGTGGTTATACAGCTGCCGTATCACACCTTCCATATGTTGCTCAAACAATTGTCTGCGCTTACGGGATACCGGACGCCATGCAGGCACCTTGTCCGCCAGGCCGATGGTAGGCAGGGCAGTATCCCGGGTAAAGGAATATCTGCCGCTGTTGACCATATCCTGCATGACCAGCATGCCCAGCTTGTCACAATAATAGTAAAAGCACTCCGGCTCCACTTTGATATGTTTTCTTAAGGTATTCAGTCCCAGCTCCTTCATAGCTCTGATATCGAACTCATAGCCCTTTTCAGAGGCAGGCAGATAAATGCCATCGCTATAATACCCCTGATCCAACACACCGTGCAGGAAAACCGGCTCTCCATTCAAACAAATGCGCTGTCTTCCACCTTGCTCTTCTATTGTAATGGTACGCAGGGCAAAGTAAGACTCCACCTGATCCTCTCCTGCCCGGATGGTCATATCATACAAATAGGGCGTATCCGGTGTCCAAAGCCTGGGGTTCTCTCCGACCTGGGCCAGATCGATCCGAAGCCTTCTCTCCCCACAAGTTTTTGTAATCTCACCGCTCCCGGTCTGGACAGTCACTTCCCATTGATCGGCATCCGTATTCACTTCCAATAAAATGCCGGTCAGATCCGGCGTGATCCGAATGTCCTTCACGTATATTTCCGGAACACTTTCCAGCCATACGCTCTGCCAGATACCGCTGATAGGGGTATACCACATCTCCCCCCGCTTGCGGCATTGCTTACCATACGGATATTTCCGGGACTGTGGATCCTTTATCTTGACCTGCAATACATTCTCTCCCGGTTGATACCAAGGTGTGATATCCAGAGTAAACGCCAGATACCCATCCTCATGGCTCCCCACAAAATTTCCGTTCAGATAAACTTCCGCCACCTGATCCACTGCCCCAAAGTGCAACAGCAATCTTTCTTTCAGAAATCCTTCCGGCAGCGTAAACTTTCGGGTATAGGTCATCCTGCGCTCTCTGAGATAGCTGCCTGTCTTTACTGCATACTCAGACAGCACAGATTGGGGTGGATAGGGCACCTTCACGCCCTCCTCCCAAGTTCCGTTTAAACTATAAAAGGACTCTCTTCGCAGCTGAGGTCTGGGATATTCCACATAAGGCTGCTGCCCGTTATCCTTTCCCAAATCTGTGGGTAGTTCATAATGTCCTTTGCGGATCATTCTAAATATCCCGTTTAACACCAACAATAGCACTGCTGCAACTACAAAGGCTGCCCCGAAAATATTTACATTTGGCAAAAAAGACTCTGTTCCGTCACTGTTTACAATGCTCTCCGCCCCCTGCAGCACAAAGGCTCCGATGGCCGGACCCACGATACCCGGAATAAACACCTGTCCAAAGATACGAAGTCCCTGGAACAGGCCTGCCTTTTTTTCCGGAATCAGCCCCTTGATCCTGGCACCAAACACCGCCATTCCCGCCAGATAGCCGGACATCATGCAAAGAGATCCTACAAAGACCCAGCCCGTATTTCTTCCAAAATACAATATCACGTAGCCTGCCATCAAAAGTCCTATAGCGGGGTAGATGCACCTTCTAAATCCCAGTCGGTCATACAGCTTGCCAAAAATCACAGTAACCACCGAGGCAAGAATGATGGCCGGAGCCATGATCAGAACATAGTTTTCCATGGCCAGACTTTCTTCATAATAAAGAATCAGGTAAGGCATAAAAGTGTTGATAGAAATGCCAAATATGGCAAACGCCCCTACACTCAGATACAGCAGCACATTCTCCCGGATAACCGAGGGGCGGAAACTGTACAATAAATTTGCAAAATAACTGCGGTTTTCTTCCCGCTTTACAGCTCTCTCCTCCACCAGAAAGAAGCCGGATATGCCAATCAAAAGAACGCTGATACCAATGATCAAAAAGATCAGGTACCAGCTGGACTCCTGATCCAGATCAAAGGCCATAAATCCCCCAAAAACCACCAGAATCGCCATCAAGGGCATCATGGCATTGATACCCTCTATTGCCCCTCTGTTGGTATCATCTCCGCTTTCAGTCAGCCAGGCATTAAAGCAGGCATCATTGGCAGAGGAGCCAAAAAATGTCATAATACAATCAAGAAGGATGACCAAATTCACTCCCAAGGTAGCCGCTGCCACCACGCTTCCGGTCAGGGTAGTCAGATAATCCATTCTGAGCAGGCAAAAGGATAAAATAGAAATCCCCCACAAAATATACCCACCACAGATAAATACTTTTCGTTTACCCACTTTATCGGACAAGGCCCCTATCACAAGAGTGGTAACCGTAGCTGTCACAGCGCTGGCTCCCACCATCAGCGAGATCTGGGCTGCAGATGCATGAAAAATTTTGTAAAGAAACACGTTAAAATACATGTTCTCCACCACCCACGCAACCTGTCCCATAAGACTAAAGATGACCAGTGCGATCCAGAATTTCTTTTTCGTTTTTCTGAGCATACCTAACCTCCTTGTAATCCTTCCCATACACCATGTGACTAATAATATATTATACAATGAAACAATCATGCCCTTCAAGCATATATTGCTAAGAAAATATAACTGCCGGGAACCTATTGAATGAAAGATCCCATTGCAATCGTTGGACGTTCCGCCAAAACAGGCAACTATGAGAAAGCCCTGAAATACCTTCATATTCCTTTTCTGACTACCCTCTCTATTGGGGAAATTTCTCACTGCCGGGCCCTGCTTATACCCGGTGGCGGTGATATCACCCCTGCCTTTTTCGGACAAAAAAATACCGGTTCTCATCAAATTGATACAGAACTGGATATTTTGCAGCTGCAGGCCATGGAATATGCCGTCAATGCACAAATACCCATCCTGGGCATCTGTAAAGGCTTGCAGATCATCAATGTTTATTTTGGCGGCACTCTGGTACAACACATGCCCGAAGCCGAAAAACACGCATACAATCAGGGAGACCGTTTTCATGAAACTGTCATCCCCCCTCAATCTATCCTCCATGCTATTTACGGTGACTCTGCAGTGGTAAACAGTGCACATCACCAATGTATTAAAAAGACAGGCAAAAACCTACGCATTATCCAAACGGCCTTTGATGGCATCCCTGAGGCAGTGGCACATGAGAAACTGCCTATTTTAGGGGTGCAGTGGCATCCGGAAAGACTACTCCCTTTTTTTCATACTTCTCCTTCCGGTGCTGCCCGAGGAGATCTTTTGCTTCGTGCTTTCGGCGCCAACGCCTTTTAACTGTGTATTTATGAGACGTTTTCTTCCAAGAACCGCAAGGGCCTTTATCATATCTTTCAAAATCTTCTTTGTTTCATCATCCACTTCTCGCAGAGCAGCGATCACCCCATTCATGCTCTTGCGCCAGTCTGCAGTAAATTCAATCAAATCTTTGGCCTGAGATGCAGAAAGCACTTGAAACACCGTATTCACAAAAGTTTTCAGGTGCTCTTCATCAAGAGACAATACCCACTCATTAATCGTGCTGTTTGTAAATTTACTGCTTCGATAAAGATCCTTGGCATAGACAAATCCACCGTCTTTGACCAACCAGGTATAGGGATCGTGCTGCAGCAAACCAAAGCCTTTACTCTCCACCACATGGTATCTGGTGTCTGTCTCAAAGATCATTCCAATCAAAGAAGAATGGGGCAGTATTTTCACAATCCTGCCCGCAATTTTCTCATAATCAAACTGTTTCAATACCTCCGGGCGAAAACCGGGGCCGTCCATATTGTAAATCTTTATGATCCGTTCCTGTATCTCCGCCGCACACTGCATTGCCGCACAAATGGCCAAATTCCCACCCTTAGAATGTCCACCCACATAAAAGGAACCTGACACTTTACCGGCCACTACCTCCAGATACTTCAGACTATAGGTCTGTCCCGGTATGGGAAAAAGATATGCCATATTAAAATCTTCCTTCCAACCCACAATGGTCTCGTCTGTTCCCCGGTAGGCCAGATATATGGTTCCATCCTCCAACAAAAAGGTGATGGCAGAAAACTGTGTCTCCTTCGCCGGCTCCACAATATTGACATAATAGTTCATTTTTAGTCTGGAAAAACGCCTGCTACGCAGCATGGCTTCAAAAAGAGCCCGGTTGCTCTTTTCGTATCTTGTATCCGCATATAAATGCTCGTAATCAGCATGTGCAGCCACCCGCCTGATGGACACAAATGTCCGATCCTGCAGGACCCCGGGAACCATCCCGTCAAATTTCAGATAAGCAAACTGACATAACACCAAGCTGTCCACGTCATTCATTGGTTTTTCCTTAAAAGTATAATCACCGTACTGTTTTACATAACCAATGATCGTATCAGCCATACCGATTACCTCACGGAAATTACTCTCCAAATACTGCTCTGTAGTCCGCCTTGAATTTATCAATGCCCGCATCCGTCAAAGGATGCTGCAACATCTGCATGATCACTTTGTAGGGTACAGTTGCAATGTCTGCACCTGCCAGAGCACAATCTGTCACATGAACAGGATTGCGCACACTTGCTGCAATGATCTGGGTGTCCAGATCCGTCACTGCAAAGATATCAGAAATCTCTCTGATAAGATCCACACCTCTGGTACTGATATCATCCAATCTTCCCAGGAAGGGGGATACATAAGTTGCCCCGGCTCTGGCTGCCAAAAGGGCCTGATTTGCAGTAAATATCAGAGTCACATTAGTCTTGATCCCCTCCTCGGTCAGCTTCTTGCAGGCCTTCAAACCTTCCGCTGTCATAGGGATCTTTACCACCATATTGGGATGGATCGCTGCGATTTCCCTGCCCTCTTTGATCATGGTCTCCGCGTCCTCAGTAGTAGCTTTTACCTCGCCGCTGATGGGGCCATCTACAATAGAGGCAATCTCTGCGATCACCTGGTTAAAATCTCTTCCCTCTTTGGCGATCAAGGAAGGATTTGTGGTAACGCCACATATTACTCCCATATCATTTGCTTTTTTTATCTCATCAATGTTGGCTGTGTCAATAAAAAACCTCATACTCCATTCTCCATATCTGCTGTTGTTCATTGTTACTATAACTATATTATACTCTATTTTGTCCTATTTGAACATATATTTTTTCAGCAGAATCTATTACCGCATATCTTTCAACAACCGATTCATATAAGCCAGAACCCGGTCAATGAACTGATCCCGCTGCTCCTTATTGCAACTGGAAATATACCTATCCAGATTGAACTCATCTGAGTTCTTGCCGGTAACCAGATACGTCGGATCAATACCATACTTTTCAAAAAGTATCAACAATTTCTCCGCAGACAGCCCGGTGGCACCGGACTCATATTTTCTGTAATGCTCTTCTGTCACATCCAGAGCACAGGCAAACTCTGTCTGCTTTCCTCTCAAATTATGTCTGGCCTCACGAAGTCGTTTTCCAATTTCAACATTGGTACTTTTTCTTATTGTGCTCATACCTTTCTCCCCATCTTCGGTTTACAATATCCATCATAGCAATCCGATCATGGGAGAAACAGAATAGAATACGCCCGTTGTAAAATTATTTATTAATCTGTTTTTTTAATACGTTTTCCAAAGTCTCCGTCACAATACGCAGTGCCTTCAATCTGCCATACCTTTTGTCTACTGATTCTAAAATATGCCATGGTGCATATTCTGTGCCGGTTTTTTGCAGCATTTCATCCACCGCTTCTTCATACTGATCCCATTTTTCACGGTTTCTCCAATCCTCCGGGGTGATTTTCCAACGCTTTTCCGGAGTATTCTCTCTCTCTTGAAAACGTATCAACTGCGTCTCCTTATCAATCTGCACCCAAAATTTTATGATCACAGCCCCCCATCTGAAAAGCTCCGATTCAAATTCATTGATTTCCTGATAGGCCCTGTTCCAATCCTCTGCACTGCAAAATCCCTCTATCCGCTCAACCATTACTCTGCCGTACCAGGACCTGTCAAAAATTGCCACATGTCCGGTCTTTGGCAAGCGTTTCCAAAAGCGCCACAGATAATGTCTGAATTTTTCTCCCGGCTCCGGTGCCGCTATAGGATGCACCTCATATCCCCTGGGATCCAAACCGCCGGCCAATCGTTTAATAATACCTCCCTTTCCGGCCCCATCCCAGCCCTCAAAAACAAGAATGACCGGTATTTTCTCCCGATACAGTTTATAATGTAACTTTTTCAGCCTGTCCTGCAGCTTTTCCAGTTCCTCCTTGTATTCCTGCTCAGAAACACTCTTATTCAGATACACCTGGGAAAGGGGAAGCATCTCCTGTATTTCAAATTCATTTTCAAGCATGGATCCACCTGGCTTCTTCGGTGCTTCCTCTATACCTGCACAGATTCCTTCCAACAATTGCAAAAGAGCCCACTTTTTATCCTTTGCATCCACGATCCGCCAGGGAATCTCTTGAAAATCCGTAACCTTTAGATAATCATCAAAAAGCTCCAGGCATTTCTCATAATGCTTGTTTTGCCACCTGTCATATTCACTGACTCTCCAGCAGGTATCCGGATCTGCGGCCAGCTCGTCCAAGCGCTTTTTCTGCTCCTTCTGTGAAATATGAAAGAAAAACTTTAGCACCTTATAGCCATTGTCCGAAAGCTGTCTTTCAAATCTCTCAATACTCTTTAAGCGTAACTCATATTCTGCCTGGGAAATCTCCTTTTTTGCATAGGACTTTGTCAATTCATCCCCCCACCCAGAGTCATAAAATACAAATTTCCCAGCTTCCGGAATTCGCACAAAATAGCGGTACAAAAAAGGCCTGCGTTGTTCTTCCTCCGTAGGCCCTGCCATGGATACCACTTGAAAGAATCTGGGATCGATCTCCCGGATCAGACTGCCGATGGCACTTCCTTTCCCTGCTGCCCCCCAGCCTTCTATCAAAACGATCACCGGCTGACCGTTTTCCCTCATCTGTCGCTGCAACTGTATCCACTTTTCCTTTATTTTTTTCATCCGTTCCCTGATTTCCAGAGAATCCGGTTTTTCCGTGGGTTTCCACTGCTGTATCATACTTACGCTCCTCCTGCCGCTTCATTATGATACTACTATCCCCACTTTCTTATTTTTTACTCTTTGCTGTATACCAGCTTATCGTCTTCGACTTCCGCCACCGCTGACACGTCCGCTGCTGTTTCTATGACTTCCTCCACGCCCACCAACCGCACGTCCTCCGGCTCCCACACCGGAACCTGAATTTCTAGGAATCCTGCGGCTGGTTATATATTGATTCACCAGGTCATCCCTCTGTACCACAAATCTAGGTGCTCCGCCTATCTCATTATCTATATAGGTATTCAGGTTTGTTGTCTTTTTTCCTTCCTTGTTTTTCAGATGAATCACAATATAGATCAAGGCAGGTATGAGACCGATCATAAAGCAGGCAGCAACACTTATAGAGGGCCTAGAATTGCTGCTAGGGCTCATTTTCTCCTGCACATGCTCTATGTAAGCTTTATATGCCTGGTAGGGACTCCCATCAATCCGAAAATAAACATCATCCAATAAATCCTCTATCATGCCCACAGAATAGGTCTCATACACCGCGCCATAGGTGCCAAAATGACTGCCCATTTCCCCCTCATACCAGTTGTCTATGAGGATCGCACCATCACCGTAGACTTCATCGTATCCATACTGATTTTGCTCAAAAAAATCATCTGCATACCGCTCTATGGCCTTCTCCCAGTTGGTGTCTGTATTTTCCAGATAACCGTACTTACCTAACACCGATTCCTTTAGGGTCACCAGCACCAGATCACAGGCAATCTTTTTTTCTGCCTCAGCAATCTGCTTCCGCAGTGCATTTTCTTCTTGGGTGGTCAATACATCCGCATAGTCAAAGACTCTTTCCTGGGAACAAAGGTTGTTCTGCCTCTCCTGAAGCGGATTCTCCCAAGACACCGTGCGAAACACCCACACTACGCCGGTGATTACCAAAAGTACCGCAAATAGTATATAAAAAATCCCAAAATACTTAAAATATTGTTTCATATCCCGACACCCTTATTCTCAGAATATCAAAAAACGCAGCATCAACATAATGGAAAAGATCAAACCAAAAACGGTGGCACCATAGCCCACTACTTTTCCCGGCAAAATAGGTACTTTTCCCACGATCTTGCCGGTCTGACCGTTCACGTGAAATCTATAATCCCGGTCCTTATATTTATAGTTGTACACCCACACCGGAAACAATGCATAATTGGCCTCTGTGCGGCTCAGTTCCACACCATCCCTGTTTGCTCTCTTGCTGGTATAGCCGCTGATACTGCTATGTAGCATGGAAGATGCATCCTGATTCACCCTTGTCCTGGCCCTGTGTTCCATGTCATCCGCATTCTGATTGTAGCGCTCTCCATAAAACCCCGACATATACTCCGCGCGAAACGCCTCTAATGCCTTATAATCATAAGGTTCCATCAGGTCCATGGTACTGTCCGGCATCCCCTCGCAGGCATCCACCGGCACCTTGTCAAAAGCCGCATCCATCTCCCGGACCACATGATAAACTGATGTCTCGGTATACTGTTTGTCTCCTGCTACCCATGTGCGCACTTTGGTGCACTCTCCGTCATAGTATCCCTTGGCCTGATAGTCATAGAGCCAAAAAGGCACATACATCCCCTGCATACTATCCAGCTTGGCATCCGAAAAAAAGTCTAAAGGCGCAAAAACACTGGACTTGAACTTATCCCGCAGCATCTTCTTTACCGCTTCTTTCGTCACTTTAAAGGGCAGTATCAGATGGGGCGTATACTCGCCCTGAACCCGTTCGTCAAATATGATATAACTGTTGCAATAGGGGCACTGACTGGCAGAGGTATAATCACCGATCTGTAGCTCACCACCGCAGTTCACGCACACACTTACCCCCTGTTGCTCACACTGTTTTTCTTCACTATCCAGACTATCGCAGTAGGGGCAATACATCTTTCCTCTGGAAGGCTCATAAACTGCATTTCCCCCGCAATTTTTACACTTAAATATCATTTCTAGCCTCCAAACCACACAGGTCTCTCACCACTTCTGCGGCAATCAAAAGTCCCGCCGCAGTCGGTACAAAAGCGGTACTGCCCGGCACTGCCCGGCGCCCTGACTTGTTGTCTTCACACAAGTCCAAAGGCACGATGGGCTGTTCCCGGGAATAGACTACTTTCAATTTTTTTACGCCTCTGGCCCGCAGTTCTCTGCGCATTACCTTGGCCAAAGGACAAACACTTGTCTTGTAAATATCCGTCACCTCCAGCATGGCCGGTTGCAGCTTATTTCCGGTTCCCATGCTGCTGATCAATGGGATCCCCATTTGTTCCATGCGCACAGCCAGATCGATTTTTGCGGTTACTGTATCGATGGCATCCACTACATAATCATATTCCTCAAAAGGAAATTCTAATGCCTTCTCCGGTAAATAAAATTCATCATACCGGCGGATCTCACAGTCCTTGCGAAAGGTGCGAATGCGCCTTTCCATTGCCTCTGTTTTTTGCTGGCCTATACTATGGTAATCTGCTATAAGCTGACGGTTCAGATTGGACAGTGACACCGTATCATGATCGATCAGATCAAGTGCTCCCACACCGCTTCTGGCCAATGCCTCTGCCACATATCCGCCTACACCCCCAAGCCCAAAGATGGCGACTCTTTTCTGAAGTAAATTGCGGATACCGTTCTCTCCCAACAGCATCGCTGTTCTAATATATTGCTCTTCCATAAAACTCTCCTTGTTGACCAATTATAACAAAATATCACACCACAGACAATTGCTCAGAAGAACATTTTCTCCAGATATTTTTCTGTAAAATACCCATCCGTGGCAAGATTTATTACTTTAGCCACGAAGACGATTCTGCTTGCCTCTTCTTTCTTTCTGGCATTGCAAAGTACCTTTGCCGCACCTTTCAGAGCGCTATTCCCACAGACTTTTGTCTCTCTTGCCCGGGCTTTTGGCAAAAGCCCGATCCGCCTAGCACTATCCAGATTTAAATAGGCTCCAAATCCTCCTGCCACCAGCAATTCATCCAGCCGGTCCATGCATAGTCCTTCTCTGTGCAACAGGGTCTCTATTCCCGCACATATAGCACTCTTGGCCAGCTGAATCTTTCGAATATCCTGCTGATCAAGAGCTACCCCGCCTCCGATCCGGACTACCTCTCCCTCCAAATAACCGGTCTCGTCCAAACATCCGCTGTCCAGCAGACAGGCCACTGCATCGATCACACCACTGCCACAGATGCCACAGGGGTTCCCTTGGCCGATCACTTCCACCTGAAAAGAGCCATCCTGCAGCTTCACATGGCTGATGGCACCATTTTCGCCCTGCATCCCCATGCTTAGGCCTGCCCCCTCAAAAGCAGGTCCTGCCGCGGTTGCAGCGCACAATAGTTTCCCATCCTTCCACAATACAATCTCGCCGTTCGTTCCGATATCCACCAAAAGTCTGCTCTTTTTTTCGTGCAAAATATCTACTGCCAATAGCCCCATGGTAATATCTGCTCCCACAAAGGCAGAAATACAAGGCGGCAGCCAAATCCTTGCCCTTCCACAGCTTAGCCCTAAATCTGCTCCGGTCAACCATTCGCCGGCCAGCCAGTCCGCTTGAAAGGGTGCATGCCCCAAGCACTCCGCATCCCTTCCTGTGAGGAGATACAGCATAGTTGTATTCCCTGTAATTACCACCGTATCAATCTCAGCCGGATCGTAGCCGCTGTCCAGGCACATCTGTGTCAAGAGCTGGTCTATTCCCTGCCTCACTGCCTCTGCCAGAAGTTCTCCCTCTCCTGCAAGGCTTCGTTCTATGCGGGAGATCACATCTGCACCGAAGGCCCCCTGGGGATTGGCACACCCGGCCTGAGCTGCCAGCCCGTTTGTATCGTATAATTGCCCCGCCAAGGTGGTAGTTCCTATATCTACAGCCGCACCAAGAGTCCGAAACATCCGATGTTCTCCGGGCACCTCCTGCTCTCCCAAAAGGACCTGTATCTCTTCCGGCTGTTTCCACTCTATCCTTGCTTGCCCCAGAATCTGGGTGCGGCATGCAAGCCTTATCCCACCATCCAGTTCCTCCCGGCGAAGCAGGCCTTTCTCCACATCATCCGGTACACTTAACTGTCCTATAGCAGATACCTTACACTTTCCACAATGCCCTTTTCCCGAACAAGGCATCTTAAAATCACTATTCTCCTGCAGAACTTTGCTCAAAAGCATCCCGGTCGGCACATGCAGTGCCTTTCCGTTTATCCAGATCTCTTCCATTCCTATTTCCCTACTTTGTAAATCAACTGAACTTTTCCGCCCACTCTGCTTCCTTAAAGCCAACCAACACCTTGTCACCATCAATGACCAATGGACGCTTCACAAGCATTCCGTTGGTCGCCAGAAGCTTCAACTGTTCCTCCTCGCTCATGAACTGCAGCTTTTCCTTAAGCTGCATCTCCTTATACAACAGGCCACTGGTATTAAAAAACTTCTTAAGTGAAAGTCCGCTTTGGGCACACCATTCCTTTAATTCCTCATAAGATGGATTGTCCTGTGCGATATGGCGCTCTGTATATTTCAGACCTTGCTCGTCCAGCCATTTTTTAGCCTTCTGGCAGGTGGAGCATTTGGGATAACATATGAAAAGCATTTCTCAGTCCTCCTTATTGTTTTTGTTGTTTATTATGGTAAAAGTTAATTGCCTTTTAGAGGCAAAATAGAATTTAGAATACTCCTTTATTGTACTTTTTTTGTACTGCAACAATGCAACCTATGCCAAGCACAAAGCCTATGATAAGTATAGCAACGGCAAGTATAAGCAATTTTTCAAACAGTCCTATAATGC
>SVFM01000018.1 GCA_015056865.1 Lachnospiraceae bacterium | reverse complement strand
GTTTTCACGGTCACATTCTTTGACCGGGCTTTCACTAATTCACCCTCTGTTCGAGGAAAAATCACTTACTAACAAAATACAGGAGGATTACTATGACCACAGTACTACGACAACATTTTCCCATGATACCAGACAGAGAGGAGGTGCTGAGCGAAATCCACAGCCGCAGAGAGCTGGATATGATATTTACTCACTGGACGCAGGAGCAACAACAACTATTCCTGGACTACTGCACCGGCGTCCGGGGCGTCAAATTACTCTACGATCAGTTTTTCAAAGAGATCATCAACCCGGATAGTACGCCGGAGCGCCTGGAAGAAATCCTATCCCTACTCCTAGAAACCCGGATCAAAATACTGAAAGTTCTGCCTAACGACTCCGCCCGCATTGCCGCGGAAACTTCTCTTTTGATACTGGACATTGTAGTCCAGATGGAGGACGGGAGCATTGCCAACGTAGAGATCCAAAGGATCGGCTACGCCTTTCCCGGCCAACGCAGCGCCTGCTACTCAGCCGACCTGTTGCTGCGCCAATACAAGCGCCTTAAAGGCGAAAAGGGCAAAAAATTCAGTTATCGAGACATCAAAAAAGTCTATACCATCGTCTTTTTCGAAAAAAGCATCCACCAATTCCACCAATTTCAAAACAACTACATCCATCACATGAAACAACAGTCAGATACGGGAATCCAAATAGATTTATTGCAAGAATACGTATTCATAACACTTGACATCTTCCGCAAAAAGCTGCAAAATAAAAAGGTAATCGAAAACAGACTTGAGGCATGGCTGACCTTCCTTTGCGAAGACGATCCGGACACGATCCTTGCTCTTATCAAGGCGTACCCAGATTTCGAAAAACTGTACAAGGAGGTCTATGAAATGTGCAGGAACACGGAGCGTATGATGAGACTATTTTCTAAAGAATTGGAAGAATTGGATAAAAATACAGTGCAGTACATGATCGATGAAATGCAGGACACCATTGATGCGCAAAAGGACACCATCGATTCCCAAAAGGACACCATCGATTCCCAAAAGGACACCATCGACTCCCAAAAGGACACCATCGACTCACTGCAAGATAAAATAGCCCAGCTAGAACAGCTGTTGAAAACTAAAAAGGGATAAATAATCGCACTGCGGCGGGTCTACAAAGCAGACATCTTCCGCGCCGCCGCAGTGCGATCCCCGCGGTGAGGTTTACTATTACCAGGTTACGCCTGTTACTGATTCAGTCCCAGACCGCGAAGGTCTGCAACCACGTTATGTTTCTCTGCATCGTACATCGCCCAGATCACGCGCAGGCCCTGCAGGGTTGAATAGCCGTCCGTCAGAGGCTTGGTACCATCGTTGATGCAATCCACAAAGTGAGAGATCTCATACTCGGTCTCCTTGCTCATCTCTCTTTCTCTGCGCCATACTACTTCATATTTGCCATGGCCTTCATCTGCCTCACCAGGCTTATGTTCCACTTCATCGTTGTATACCCTTACCTCACCTGCATAATGGTCATATTCCAGCATCGCCTTCTCTGTATGGATCTGGAAGTCATAGCCCATCTTCGTACCTCTTGCTCCCCATGTTGCAGCGTGATAACCGATGGCCCCACTCTCAAACTGAATGGTTGCAGCACTGGTACCTTCTTTCATCAGCCAAGGAGTACCCACTCTGGTACCAAAGTGCATCCCTTTCACAGGGTTGCCCAAAAACCACAGCATAATATCCACATAGTGACAGCCATGGCTGAAGAACTGTCCGCCACCTAAACGAGCGCTGTTGCCCCAGCCGCCTTCTGCACAGATGGTCAGCTGCTCCGTCCAGATGGACATCATGATCACCTTGCCGTATTCACCGCTGTCCACCATTGCTTTCAGCTTGTTGATACCCGGCCAGAAACGCACAGGATATGCGCACATGAGCACGACACCCTCTTCCTCGCAGACATTGATCAGGGTCTGGCACTCTTCTTCTGAATTACACAGAGGTTTCTCCATCAGAACATGCTTCTTATGGCGGGCAAAGAACACACCGCACTCATAGTGCAGATCATGTGGCAAAGCCACCAGCACTGCGTCCACATATTCCACCATGTCCTTGTAATCCGTTGTTATGTAGGGATTGTCCAGAACACTGGCAACATCCTCCGCTCTCTCCCGAATGATATCACATACCGCCGTCAATTCCACCTTGTCCTTCAGATAATTCACACCGGAAATGTGATTCTTCATCATACCACCGCAGCCGATCAAACCTAACCGAATTTTTTTCATTCCTTTTTCCTCCTAAAAAACAGTTTACTTTTTATCTTCCATATATCCGCGTCATGCCCTTTATCTTCTCTGCCAGCTCCGGCGTGCAGGCACCGACCTTCATCCGCCATTTCCAATTATCCCCCAAGGTGGATGGAGTATTGACCCGGGCCTCGCTGCCCAGCTCCAAATAATCCTGCAGAAGGATAATGGCCGTATCCGCCGCACTGGCAAAGGCCGCCCGCACCAGTTTCCGTATGACCACGGTAGTCCACTCTTCCTTCTGTTCCGGCGCACCGCAGATGGGCAAATCCAGATATGCATGTACCTTCCCGGCCACCCGCTCAGACAACTGCCTATACCATCCTGCGGTGGTATCGTTATCATGGGTCCCTGTGTAGACCACACAATTTTTGTGATAATTATGGGGAAGATAATCGCTGTCGCCCTCACTGTCAAAGGCAAACTGAAGCACCTTCATCCCGGGATAGCCGGTTCTAGCCACAAGTTCCAGCACACTCTCCGTCAAAAAACCCAGATCCTCCGCGATCACAGGACGATCCCCAAGCTCCCTTTTCATGGTTTCAAAAAGCTCATATCCGGGGCCTTTTACCCACTTGCCATTCTCTGCCGTAGGATCCCCATATGGAATGGACCAGTATTCATCAAAGCCCCGGAAATGATCAATCCGCACAATATCATAAAGTCGGAAACAATGGGCAAGGCGCCGGATCCACCAAGCAAATCCGTTCTCACGGTGATACTGCCAATCATAAAGAGGATTGCCCCACAGCTGCCCCGTGGCAGAAAAGGCATCCGGCGGACATCCTGCCACAGCCTTCGGCAGACCATCCTCCCCCAACTGAAACAGTTCCGGTCCGGCCCACACATCTGCACTGTCCATGGACACATAAATAGGAATATCCCCTACAATCTGGATCCCCCGCTCATTGGCGTAGCTTTTCAGCCGGTTCCACTGCACTGCAAAGAGGTACTGCAAATAGCGGTAAAATTCTATGTCCGCTTGATACTTTTCCCTACACTCCGCCATAGCCTTAGGCCTTCGCAGGCGCACATCCTCCTCCCACTCTGTAAAGCTCCTGCCGCCCCGGCTGTCCTTGATGGCCATATAAAGAGCATAATCCTCCAGCCAAAAAGCGTTCTCCTCCACAAATTTCCGATAGTCCTCCCGCCCTGCAAAGCCCCGCTCTGTAAATGCCCGCTCATAGGCCAGCCTTAAAAGCGGAAAACGAGAATAATATATTTTTTCATAATCCACATATTCTTCACTGCCGCCCACATCACAGGCACTGCACTCTTCTTCCTGCAAAAGCCCTTCCTCGATCAAAGCCTCCAAATCAATAAAATAAGGATTTCCTGCAAAAGTCGAAAAAGACTGATAGGGAGAATCACCATACCCCGTAGGGCCCAGCGGCAGGATCTGCCAAACCTTTTGCCCGGCCTCCTTCAAGAAATCCACAAACCCATAGGCTTCCTTAGAAAATCCTCCGATACCAAACCTGGACGGCAATCCGGATATAGACAGTAAAATACCGCTTCTTCTCACGCCTTCTTCCTCCTAGCGAGTAAAATAAACATTGTCAGACACCCCAGAGAAATCACCAAACCCGCAAGCCATCCATTGGGATGATAACGCAGTTCTACCACATGCTGCCCACTCTCCAGCGGAATACTGATAAATGCATCCGCCCAAGCCTGCACCCGGGTTTCCACCCCATCTACCAGTACGGTCCATCCCTCCTGTGCAGGAACAGACAAAAGCAGAACACCCTCCTGCTCCATCTCGATGTTCCCTCTCAGATAACCATCTTTATATTCCTCTATCCGCAAAGGCTGCTCTCCCAGCCTCTCCACCACAGTCTTCAAAGCCTTTTCTTCCAGCCTGTATAAGTATACCTTCAGAGGCTTTTTCTCCTCCCCATCCTTTACCTCTGTAGGAAGGATCTCCCAGACGCTTCCTCTTTCCAGCTGTCCCAGATCCAAAATACAATTGCTCTTCAGATCATCATACTCCCTGGTGCGTGCCTGGGCGGCATCCTGGTCCTTTTCACCCGGTATCTCACTCAGGATCACCGTATCTCCCGGATCTCCTGCAATATAAGCATAATAATGAGCCGTCTTTTCAATCTCCCAAGTCTCCTTTTTACCCAGATAAGTAAACAAAGTATCTACGCCCAATTGCTTGGCCATCTTACCCTGCCTCTCCAAGCCAATACCGCTGCCTTTTTTGATCACAGCTTCCAATCCATCCACGGTCTCCCGGTCCAGCCCAAAGCCCACAGGCAAGGTATAAATATTTTCATAGAGATACATGTTGCCGCTCTGTCCCACCAGACGGTACAGGTTCTCATCCTCCTCCCGTTCAGAGAACGTATAACGCACACCTAGCAGTGCACTGGTAAAGGCTGTGGCGCCGTCCGTGTAATAGGACACCTTTCCTCCCTCCATGCCCAGCTTATTATAGAGATTGGCCACATAGCTGTTGGTGGTGGAGGAAAACATAGATACTCCCGGGTAAGAGGCAAGCATACCATCATTTTTCGTCATGCCGCAAAAGCTCTCAAAGCGGTACAGCTCCTGCTCTCCACTTTCCTGTCTGGCCAGCGGGAGGAGCTTTTCATAGTTGCTCCACTTCGTGGCATAATAAGTCCTCTGCACCACCGACACACTGGTCACACTCATATTCACAATACACTCTACCACCAGAATACCTGTGCCCACCCAAGGCAAAATCTTCTGCCATCCGGGGCGCACAAAGTAAAGCACGATCAACACCACATATGCCAAAAAGAAGCACCAGGTGATAGCAGCCACCCACACCGTAAATCCATCTGTGGTCACAAAAATGCCGCACAGTGCCATGATCACACCGCCGACCCCCACTGCAATCACATACCAGAGTTTCTTCCACTCCTTCATGCTTATCACCACTTCAAAGCACATGGTCAGGATCAGAAAAACATACAGATAAGCCTGTCTGGCCG
Organism: Lachnospiraceae bacterium; assembly: GCA_015056865.1. Lineage (GTDB taxonomy): Bacteria > Bacillota > Clostridia > Lachnospirales > Lachnospiraceae > Acetatifactor. Next base: position 47,746 of record SVFM01000018.1, on the reverse strand, counting down.
GCAGACTGTTGGGATAATTAAATCCGTGCCACAAAAAGTTCAAAATATTGGTAGAAAAACTGAGCATCATAAATGCCGCCAGCAATATCTTGCCAATCCTCTGACGCAGGGGAATCCTGCCGCAGAGTAAATACATAGGGATCAGGAAAAAGACCGCCGCCCCACTGTAGATATTGGGCCAGTGATCCAAACCGATATGCTTAGGAATGGTCAGGAAGTGTCTGGTGATCACCTCCAACGCGTTAAAATAAAATTCCAGACTTTTGGGGAAAGAGGAATCATCAAAACCTGTTGCCCGCATGGCATACATGACCGGCACTAAAAGCACCGCAGTCATGCCCCCGGCCAGCAGGGAATAGCCGCCAAACCGCAGCACTGTGCCCCCTTTTTGCCTGATATTCAGCCCGCTGGTAAACAACAGCACCGCAAAATACAGCACCAGGAAGATACACATCATAACAGACAAATAATAATTAGTAAATATGGAACCGGCCAGAGCCAGGCAATACAGCCTGCACTTTTTCTCCCGCACCAGCTTCTCCACCCCCAGCATTACCAAGGGAGTGAGCCAGATGGTATCCATCCACATATGATTCCAGTTGTATGCCGCCACAAAGCCGGACATGGCATATAATGTGGAAAATCCCAGCACGATGGGACTGGCGGTCTGAAAACGATACCGCAGATAATAAGCAAACGTGGGACCTGCCAGGGCGATCTTTATCAGGATCATAAATGTCATGTACTCTATGACCAGATTCTCCGGACACAGAACCACCAGCCAGTTGCTGGGGGTTGCCAGATAATAGGCAAAGACTGATGTAAAATCACTGCCAAGCCCCAGGTTCCACACAAAGGACAGACTCTCGCCGGACAGGATCTTACGCCGAAACTCCACCAAAAAGGGCACATACTGATGATACATATCACAGTGCATAAAACTATTCTTTCCAAAAGGATACACACCGTTCGCAATACAAATTCCCAGCATAGCCACAAAAGGAAGCAAAAATGCCAGGAGATAAAAATATTTCTTCTTCATCTGCAATCATTCCTTCTTAAAAATGTCATGAGATCATTATAACAAATAAAAAGAGATTTGAAAACAAAACCTCTCATTTTCCTGTTAACCCTTCTGTAATCTGTTGAAAGAAGTCGTTTCCCCACACCCTCAAGGAATCCGTATTTCTAATAAACGGTTCTACATCCCTCTTTGCCTGATCGTAATCAATCTGATCAAATCGTTCCCGGAGCATTTGTTTTACATCTTCTAACGTACACAGGTCATCTTCTGTAATATATCCTGTCTGATGCAAACGCTCCCGTAAATGTCTTAGATTTACAGGCGTTCTTCTCGAGAGATAAAATACGTAATCATATAAATCTCTGCCTTTCACCCGGCTTTTCCATGCCCTGCAGATAACTGCATGAATTTTACCGGCAAACAACGACGCCGAATCATACATATTTACTTCGTAGGGAGCCGGCAACAACCGGTATTTGTGTTCAAATGTAGCATGCTTTGGCGGATTGATATCCACCTCAAATTTAATCTTTATCAATTCTGAGTCAGCAACTCCAGCAATTGGTTGATTTGCATAAAACAACAACAAATGTTCTTTTGTGTTACCCTTTAAAAAGGCCGATTTTATGTTTGAATCCTGGAATTTTTCCTTTTCGGTTATTGTTACATTCAACCCGTAAGAGCGAACCTCTTTTTCCAACACAGGAAAATACTCCGCCAATTCAAACTTCGGATTCTCTACCATAAGGGAAAAATCCAAATCTTCCGAAAATCTGTCAAGGCCGTAAAAAATATGCAACGCAGTTCCTCCATAGAATGCTGCTTCCTTGAAAAAGCCCGCCCTGCTCAGTCCACATAACACAATTTCCTGCATAATCTCTTTTATGGCGTTCTTTTTATCATGCAAATTTTGTGCCGGATATTGGTTAAGCATCTGTTCAATTATGCTATTCATGCAACAATCACCTCACAATCTTGGCTAATATTTTCATGTTTGTACTGCGGTAAGCTTCACAAATTCTCAGCATGCGCTCTTTTTGTAACTTTGCAAACTCTGCCTCGTCAATCCTCAAATCCTCAAATAGAAGGCTCACCATTTCCTTTTTACTATTTACCGGCGGTAACGTATACAACTTATCACAAAGTGCCTTTTCCGGAGTCGCGATCTGGTATATATAATCACCTTCCCTTTCCAACTGAATTCCATAAGAATATACGTCAGAAGGAACATCTCTGTAGGTAAATGTTCCAAAGTCTGTATCATATTTTTTGGCCTTCTTCTTTTCAAATGTGGCTGAAGTAAAAACATAAACTGCTTCCGGTATCATTCCATACCTGGAAAGTGCAAACTCAAACGAGAGATAGGATGGTCCATAAATACTTCCCGCCAAAAGATAACCCGATGTAGCTTTTTCTGTTTCATATAATCCTCGTATGACCTGAACACAGGATTCTTCCTTCACCATTCGTCCCAACTTATTTGCAGGCGCACGATACTCGCTTAATTCTTCCATTAACATTGCATAAGTCTTTATCATATTTTCACCTCTTATTTGTATTTTATTACAATTAGTGGAGAAAATCAATCATTTTTATTTTAAATAATACTGTTTCCGGTCAGGAGTTTTCTGTAAACCGAAGGCGAACAACCAATAATACTTTTAAAAACTCTGTTAAAGTAGGAAGCACTTAAAGGTAATAGGCAATTTGAAATTAGCGTCTATATAGTGAACGATCTCTCGTTTGAACTGACCCCGAACAGTTGCTTACTGATTAAGGAAATCTAATAAAAAAGGGAGCGGCATCACGTCTTTGCCGTCCCTTTTTTCGCCTTTACCTCTACAGGCAACAAATAATCTTTTGTCCTTACAAAGAAGTCCTCTTCCAGCGTGGAATCATCTTTCTTGTAATAATACAAACCATATCCACACTTTGTCAGTGCTTCTCCCAGGATATTCTCATACAGTGCACCCTTATACACACCCAGATTTTTGTTTGCACGCAGATCTTCCTGGGCCTCTTCATCCAGCATTGCAACGAAAATACCGGTATCAAAAAAGTACAATTTGTACTTTGTATCATCATAGTTGCCATTCAAAGGCAGTTCTGGGAAATTCAAGCAGTAGCAAATATGAACAATCCCTGCATCCTTCAGCCATTCTATACATCCACAATAATCCTTAAAGCGGGCTCCACTTGCCACCTTCGTAATCTGAAATTTCTTATTGTCTTTTGACAACTGTGCCGGAATCTGTTCAAACACATTTAAAATTCTGGTCTGGTCCATTCCTTCCGCATACTTTCGGATATCCTCACGGTAATCTGCAAGTAACTGGCGCTGAATATCCAACGTACCTTCGAAGGTTCCCTTTGCGATATATTCTCTCACAACGGCGGGCATTCCTCCCAAAATACAGTAATCCAGAAACAAACTGCTATACACTTTCATCTCAGTTTCGTTGAATGGCAATTCTTTTTCCATATGCCACAACATATCTTCAATGTCAGTATCTTTGTCGCCTTTCGCCCACAGGAATTCTTCAAAGTCCATTGACATCATATTATAATCAACTTTGTACCCAACACTGTTACTCTCAATTCGTTTATATTGAATTCCCAGCAAAGATCCGCTGCAGATTACGTCATACCTTCCATCAATTTTGAAAAATTTCAAAGATGTGGCAATCTCAGGATACTCCTGTAACTCATCAAAAATCAGAATCGTTTCACCGGCTTCGAATTTCTTCGACGGATCCATTCTGGAATAATTCCGTCTTTCCTACCTGCCTTGCACAAAAATGAGGGAGTTATGCAACATATATTACAAAAAAATGAGGGACTTTTTCAAACATAACACAAAATCATGTTTCTGATACATTTGTTTTAACCAGTTATTCCCATTATTTTCATTAACCAATAGATCAATCCAAGCGCCCAACTACTGAATATCCCATACAAGATCACCGGCCCGGCAATGGTGAATATCTTACATCCCACGCCAAAAACCCAGCCTTCTTTTTTAAATTCAATGGCTGGCGCCGCCACCGAATTGGCAAAACCTGTAATAGGCACCAACGCTCCTGCGCCGCCCCACTTCACGATCCGTGGATAAAGATTCAGTCCGGTAAGGAGCACGCTGATGAGGACCAATATCAAGGAACACCAGCTGCCTGCGATCTCCTTTTCCAGCCCCAGAGTATTGGTACAATAGTTTAAGATCACTTGGCCAAGCGTACAGATAATTCCTCCCGTGATAAAGGCTTTTAGCATCTGTAACCCCAGATTATGGGTAGGAGTCATCTGCTGAACGTACTTTTCATATTCTTTTGCCTGCATCTGCTTTTTCTGCTTCCCACTCATTTTTTTCTCCTCGATTCTATTTTTTATTCCACGGCTTGATATAACTGAAAAATAAAGTATATCAAAGAACCGCATACCTTACCGCTTGCGATGGCACAAACCGTCACTCCTATCCCGTGTCGAAACCCAATTCTCCTGGTAAATATAGGGATGCTGTCCAACATTTCCGCAATGGCCAAGGCAAGACAGCCCACAAACATGCCGGCGAAAATGCCAAACACACATTGCAGCAGACCACCGATGATCCGCCAGAGGCCCTCCGATACACCTTGTCCCATGGCCCACATGCCCAGCTGACTGTAATTTTCAAAAACACTGACAAAGCAGCCGATGATGGTTCCTGCAATCACCATTTCTTCATATAAGATTACCTTTTTCCCTGTGTGCGTTTTGCCGGCAAATCTGGGGACCAGACCTACCGCCGCCAGCACGGTAAATACTCCCGCAGCCGCCAACAGCCCAAAGCTGCAACTGGTAACAGCCAGAAAAACCGTTTTAATCCACATCAATGATCTTGCCCTCCCTGTCGGCGGTATCAATCAGTGTCATATCCACATCCTGTTCATACTTGCGCAGGGCCACTTCAATGGGTGTGGGATCTTTGGTAATACGCCTGCCACCCACATGATTAAAAAACAGGATGATCCCCAGCCCCAGACCTATGGAATAAGACACATCCAGCACGGATACCCCTTTTGACTCCTGCCCCATCACAATCCCATAAATCTGGTCAAAAACATTCACGATGCCGATATCGTTGTGGTAAGCTATGATGGTAAAGGCTGTGCCAAAAAAGCTGACTGCTGCCACCAGTGCCACCTTCCACCACTGCTGCCAGCCCTTATACTTACTCACCGTCACCCACTCCAAAAGCACATCTGTTTCACCCAGACTCTCCACACGGATCCCCGGGCATTCCTGCTCCATCAGTTCAATGAGCTTCAGCACACTGATCACACACCGTTTCTGCTCATTTTCCTTAAATTTGTGTATCTTGATGGCCTTGACCTTTGCAGTCACCTCTTTGTCACTGCACCGGACCGTAGCTACATCCGACAAAAATGCATCCGGAGACTGGACTTCTATATTTCTCTCCAGCTTCATGTACACGATATTTTCAGCCATGCTCCCTTTCCCCTGTTTTTATTTACAATTTTTACTTGTAGTTTGTGAAGCTTACCAAAAAATATACATATCTTGCAATTACCGGGGAAATATACTAAACTAAAATAGTCGCAAGATTATTGGATAAAAAGGAGATTTTCATGGAAGGAAAAAAAGCCATTGATTCCAGAACGGAACAAATTCATGCTATCATGTATACAGACATCAACGGACAAGACCGCCTGTTTGGCGGCCAGCTCCTTAAATGGATTGACGAGGTTGCCGGCACTACCGCCAGAAGACACTGCGGAAGCAATGTCTCAACTATCGCCATCGATAACCTGTATTTTAAAGCCGGAGCATACCTGAATGATATCATCGTGTTGATCGGCAGAGTGACCCATGTGGGCAAAACCTCTTTGGAGGTCCGGGTGGACACCTACCGGGAGGATTCCACCGGCAAAAGATTCCCCATCAACCGGGCCTACCTGGTCATGGTCAGTGTGGACAAGGAGGGGAAGCCAATTCCCGCACCGCCCCTGATCCTGGATAACGAGGCAGAGCACATGGAATGGGAAAACGCTGTCAAACGCAGAGAACTGCGGCTGATGCGCCAAAAGGAAGGGTTTTAGATTTTTCGCAGCAAATGAGGGGAGGCACTTTTGTGAATCAAGATAGAAGAAATCAAATCATTGATATGATCACGCAGCAGCGAACAATTCAGAATACACAGCTGATGGAACGTTTCAATATCTCCATCGAAACCGTCCGGCGTGACCTGGAATATTTGGAAAAACAGGGCTATTTGCGCCGGGTTTACGGAGGTGCTGTGTTAAATTCTTCCCTGAGCAGCGAGCCGGAATATATCTGCAGATCCAAAGAACATTCTGAGGAAAAGAACGCCATTGCTGCCACGGCAGCCAAGCTAATCTCCCCTTCCGACTCTATTTTTCTGGGTGTGGGAACCACAGTGCAGGCCATGACCCCCCACATTAAAAACCTTGGAGAAATCACAGTTTTTACCAACGCCCTGCGTACCGCCATCGCATTGACTGAATCCCCCGGATGTTCCGTTATCTTGCCTGGAGGGCAGCTTCGGGCCAAGGAACTGACCTTATCGGAATTCCCCGCGGAGGAATGTATCTCGCATTTCAATGTGGACAAAGCCTTTATCGGCATTGGAGGTATCAATGAAACCGGTGTTACGGATTACCACATAGGAGAAGCCAGATTGCACCACCGGCTGATCAAAAATGCCAGACAGTCCATTGTATTGGCAGATTCCAGCAAATTCGGTGTGCGGGCCATGACCAACGTGTGCACCCTTCAGGAAATCGACATCGTAGTGACCGACAGCAAGGCACCCAAACAGATCGTCAAGACTCTGGAACGGGCAGGCGTGAGGGTGATCATTGCGGAATAATAATGCAATAATGTTCCAAAGAAGATTTTCCGTCCATTCACAAAATGGGCGGTTTTTTCTTTACGACATTGCGCGCCCTTCCTTTTTTTGCAAATGTTTTGCAAATATCTTGCCAACATCTTGCCGATATGTTATGATGCTTTTAGTTATTTACGAAAGGAAGGTGTTTTACGTGTTAAAAACTGATGTTTTAATCATCGGTGCGGGAGCCGTGGGCTGTGCCATTGCCCGGGAGCTCTCCAAATATGAAATCGATGTTATGGTGGTGGACAAAAATGAGGATGTGGGCGGCGATGCCTCCAAGTCCAACAGTGCCATCATCCACACCGGTTACGATGCCACGCCCGGAACTTTGGAATCACAGCTGGTGGTTGCAGCCAATCCTATGTACGAACAGATCGTCCGAGACTTGGATGTGCCCTTTTCCAAGATCGGCGCCATCCTGCCTGCCATCACAGAGGAACAGTATGCAAAGCTACCGGAGATCAAGGAAAAAGCTTTCCGCAACCATGTGTACGATGTAGAGTTTAAAACCGGCGAAGAATTGCTTGCCATGGAGCCGAACTTAAATCCTCAGGTAAAGGGAGGACTCTACATACCCCGGGAAAGCATTATAGATCCCTTTATCCTGGTGCAGGCCTATGCAGAAAACGCGAATATGAACGGTGTGGAATTCCTGCTAAACACCAAGGTCACCGGTATTCAGACCGAAAATGGAAGGATCAAATCCGTAGAGACCACTTCCGGTGATATCGAGACCCGCTATGTGATCAACTGTGCAGGTCTTTACTGTGATGAGATCGCTGACATGGTAGGCAAAGCAGACTATAAAGTTGTTGCCAGAAAAGGACAATTTTTTATCCTTGATAAAAATACTTCCTGCAAGGTGCAGCACATTGTGCTTCCCATTCCCACCAAGGTTACTAAGGGCAAACTGATGTGCCCTACCATCCACGGCAATATGCTGGTTGGGCCCACCGCCGAAGACCAGGACTCCAAGACAGACAAATCCACCTCTGCAGAGGGACTTGACAGCATTACCGCAGATGTGAAAAATCTGGTTCCTAACGTGAATATCCGGGATACAATCACCCAATACAGCGGCCTGCGCCCCAACCGCAATCCCGAGGGCTTACATTTTGATATGTATGAGGACTTGGAGGGTTACATCAATCTGTCCGGCGTCCGCTCCACAGGCCTTACTCTGTCTGCCTCTATGGGCAAATATGTGGTACAGCAGATGATGTATCACGGCCTGGATCTGAAATTAAAGACAAATTATATTGCCAAACGTAAAGGTATTGTTAAATTCCATGAGTGTTCTTTGGAACAACAGGAAGCTCTCATCCGGGAAAATCCCTTGTACGGCAATATTATCTGCCGCTGCGAGACCATTACGGAAGCAGAGATTCTGGATGCCATTCATCGCCCCTTAGGTGCCAGAAGTGTGGACGCTATCAAGCGCCGTGTCCGTGCCGGAATGGGCCGCTGTCAGGGTGGCTTTTGTGGGCCCAAGGTCATCGAGATCCTGGCCCGGGAACTTAACTGCGATCCTTCCCAGATCAACAAAAACATTACCGGTTCCCAAATGGCAGTGGGAACCACCCGCTGATACCGGTTAGAGAGGAGTGAAGACCTTATGTATGATATCAAATGTGATGTAGCAATCATCGGCGGAGGCCCCGCCGGTCTGGCCGCAGCCATCGCGGCAAAAGAAGAAGGTGCTAAGGATGTGTTGATCCTGGAGCGTGACAATGCTCTGGGCGGAATCCTGCAGCAATGTATTCATCCGGGCTTTGGCCTGACAAGATTTCACGCAGAACTGACCGGCCCTGAATATTACGGCCGTTTCGTAGATCAGGCAGACGAACTTGGGGTATCCTATCTGTTAAATTCCATGGTACTGCAAATCAACCATGAGACCAATGAGATCCTGTGTACCAACAGTGAACATGGTATGACCCGGGTACATGCCGGAAGTATGGTACTGGCCATGGGCTGTCGGGAACGCACCAGAGCCAATATCATGATCCCCGGCAGCAGACCTGCAGGCCTTTATACCGCAGGTGCAGCCCAACGCCTGGTCAACCGCCAGAATATCATGGTAGGCAAAAAAGTGGTCATTCTTGGCTCCGGAGATATCGGTATGATCATGGCCAGACGGATGTCCCTGGAAGGTGCACAGGTTGTCATGGTAGTGGAGCTGATGCCCTATCTGGCAGGCCTGACCCGCAACCGGGTACAGTGTCTGGATGACTTCCAGATACCCTTAAAGCTGGCCCATACCATTACCCGCATCGAAGGAACTGAACGTGTCACCGGTGTTTGGGTAGCTCCTGTAGATGAGAACAAACAACCGATCAAGGCACAGGAAGAATTTGTTCCCTGCGATACTGTGCTGTTCTCCGTGGGTCTGATACCCGAAAACGAACTGACCCGCAGTGCAGGGATTGCCATAGATCCCATCACCAACGGCCCTGCAGTCAACCAGTATATGCAGACCTCTGCCCCTTCTGTGTTTGCCTGCGGCAACGTGGTACATGTGAATGACCTGGTGGATAACGTCAGCGAAGAAAGCGCCAAAGCAGGTAAGTACGCTGCCCGGTATGCCATGAACCAATTCCCCGAGACCTTCCAAACGGTATCCTGTGTCACCGGACGTAACGTCCGTTACCTGTGCCCCCAGACCATTCAAGTCACCAAAGAAACCGAGCAGATCAGCCTCTACTTCCGGGTACTCTGGCCGGAGCAAAATGTCCGACTGATCGCCCGTTGCGGTGATGAGATCATTGCGAAAAAAAATGAATTTCGGGTCAATCCCGGTGAGATGAATCATCTGATCGTGAACAGTACAAAGTTGACCGGGGAAACTGTCACCATTGAAGTGATCAAGGAGGACTGATATAATGAAAAAAGAAATCATTTGCACCGTCTGCCCCAGAGGCTGCCATATAGATGTGATCGGTGAGGGCGAAACAGTTACTTCCGTAGAAGGCTACGGCTGCAAGAGGGGTCTGGAATATGCCTCTCAGGAATTTACCCATCCTGTGCGCATCCTCACCACCACCGTAAAAATCGCGGGGATTCCGGGCGACCTTCTGACAGTTCGATCTGCAGCCCCCTTGCCCAAGGAAAAGTTGTTTGACTGTATGGAAGTCATCCGCAAAGTGGAGGTATCAGCTCCCGTCAAGCGTTATGACGTGATCGTGGAAAATATATGTGAAACCGGAATCGATATGGTTGCCACCAAATCAATCCTTTAAAAATCCTATGGGAAAAGGGAGGAGTTTTTCATGAAAGAAAAATTATTGGTCCTTTCCATGGATGCTATGGTCCATGAAGATGTGGAATACATGCTTACGAAGCCTCATTTTTCCAGAATCATGAAGAAATGTGCCAAGGTAGAAAAGGTACATGGCATCTATCCCAGCCTGACCTATCCGGCCCATACTTCTTTGATGACCGGCTGCTATCCGGGTAAACATGGTATTTACAATAACACCCCCTTTGAGACCCATAAGGATGGGATTACCCACTGGTATCTGTATCACAAGTCCATCCGCACAGAAGACCTTTTTGCAGCCGCCAAACGTGCAGGCTGCAGCACTGCTGCGGTATATTGGCCCATCACAGGCTGTAATCCCAACATCGACCATGTGATCAATGAATACTTTTTCTATTATCCCGACGAAGATGTACCGGAGACCTTTGCCGGCCAGGGCAGTGACGAAGTTGCCCTGCAGGCCATCCGGGAAAATATGCACCGCTATCCCACTAACAGAGGTTCCCAGGGTTCTTTGCTCACTTCTGAATTTGATGACTTTATTATGGGCTGCACCTGCTCTTTGATCCGCAATGTGCAGCCGGATGTATTGCTGATCCATAACTGTCATCTGGATACCCTTCGCCACCGCAACGGCGTATTTGATCCCATCCTAAAGGAAGGGCTTGATCAAATGGACAAATGGTTGGGTGAAGTGATCGAAACCATGGAACAAGCCGGTGTGTACGATGACACCAATTTTGTGATCCTCAGTGACCACGGACAACTGGATGTTACCCGCAGGATAAAAATAAATGCCCTCCTTCGACAGAGAGGATTTCTGGACATTGCCCCCAACGGAACTCTCTACGACTGGCAGGCCTATGCCCAATATAATGGCATGTCTGCCAGTATTTATCTGAGAGACCCCCACAATGAGGCTCTGCGAGCCAAAGTTTATGACTATCTGCTGCAGTTAGAAAAAGAAGGTACCTGGGGCATTTCCAAGATTTATACGGTAGAGGAAGTAAGGGAGCGCTACGGAACCTACGGCCCCTTCTCCTTTATGGTGGAAACCGACGGATCCAGCTCCTTCACCGAAGAATGGACAGAGCCGGTCATTGACCATCCCTTTGCGAAAGCCATGCACGGTTACGCCCCGGAAAAGGGACCCCAGCCCATCTTTTTAGGTCATGGGCCGTCCTTTTTGGAGGGTGCTACCCTGCACACTGCAAAACTGGTTGATGTGGCACCTACTCTGGCAAGGATACTGGGCCAGAAAATGCCCCAGGCCCAGGGCCGTTGTATGGAGGAATTATTAAAAACATGAAAAAATCATTTGTTCTATCTTATGACCTTGGCACCAGTGGTGTAAAAGCCGCCCTGGTGACTATACATGGCGAGGTTACATCTGCCAGAACCGTCGCCTATCCTTTGTTCACTCCTGAAAATGGCTGGGCAGAGCAGGATCCTGCAGATTACTGGTCCGGCATCTGTCATGTTACCCGAGAGATTCTGGAAAGCATAGGCAATGACTGCACCTGCATAAAAGGAATCGCCTCCGGAACCCAATGGAAAGGAATTATCCCCGTGGACAGTCAGGGTTGTGTGCTACATCGCAGCATTATCTGGCTGGATCGGCGTGCAAAGGATCAAGAGGCTTTTTTGCGAAAACAATTCGGTGAATTCAGCGGACTGGACTATATGGCAAAACTAATGTGGCTGAAGGAAAATAAGCCTGAGATCATTGAAAAGGCAGCACTTATCCTAGATGCCAACTCTTATTTAAAGTGGAAGCTCACAGGAAAAACCGCCACGGACATAGGCAACTGTTTTGTCCACTCTTTCGATCTGGAATTGGATCAATTATATAAAAAAGCCTTAAAACATGCAGAAATTTCCGAAGATAAATTTCCCAAGCTTGTAAAATCTCAGGAACTGGTGGGCTATGTGACAGAACAGGCAGCTTTACAGCTAGGTCTAAAACCCGGCACACCTGTGTTTGGAGGCTGCAATGATATACAAGCCATGGCCATCGGAGCCGGCTGTCCCGAAATAGGAGGCGCACATATCTATCTGGGTTCCTCCGGTTGGACCGGATACACGGTCCCTCACTTACCTGGTAAACTGATCAGCTCTGCTTTTGATGAATACCGTGATGTGGCAACATTTGGCATGAAAGCAACCGGTCTTTCCGTTAATTGGGTTGTACACAGACTGTATGCAGAAGAACTGCAACAAACGGGGGATAAGGTATTTGAATTGCTGGAGCATGATGTGGCGCAAATCCCTGCAGGCTCACAAGGCGTTCTCGTTACTCCTTGGTTCTATGGGGATAGTCCACCACTCTTTGGAAGCGATGCCAGAGGATGCTTTTTAAACCTCGGGGCCAATCATGATCGCCGTCATCTGGCCAGAGCAACTCTGGAAGGCATCTGCTACCACTTGAAAATGCGTGCTATGGATGCTCAAGAAAAATATGGGTATCAAGCAGATGACATTTATGTAACCGGCGGTGGCACCAACAATGCTGTGTGGATGCAAATGCTTGCAGATATCATGGAAAAAAACATACATGTACCCCACGGAGCCAGCCATATTGGTGCCCGGGGGATTGCTTATTGCGCTTTGGTCGGCCTGGGCTACTGCGAGGATTACAGTGATGCAGCAAAAAACATAAAAATCAAACAAAGCTATAAGCCCCAGCCAAAATGCATTTCGGTTTATCGGAAAAATTATAATGTATTCCGACATTTATATGACATACTAAAACCTGTATTTCATGAAATGAATCATAAGGAGGACTAACTTATGAGCGCAACTTCCCCAAAACAAATTCTGGTCTTGGAATTTCTTCAGGAATCCAATACATTCAACCCCATTCCTGACGGTCTGGAAAATTTCAAAGCTGTCCGTTATGCTCAGGGGCAAGAATTTTATGACCAATGCCGCAAGATTCCCTGTGCCCCCCACGGTATCTTTGATGCCATTGAAGATGCCGGTAATCTGGTCATACCCACCATTTCTCTGCGGGCCTCCTCCGGCGGCCGTGTAGAGGAATCTGTTTTCCGGCTGCTTTGTGATCAGATCGCACAGTATGCCAAGATGTCAGGCGGCTTCGACGCCATATGCGCCAGTCTCCATGGAGCCACCTGCACCACCGAAAGAGATGATGCCTGCGGTGACCTTCTGGAATTTCTAAGAACACTGGCCGGGGACAGACCCATCAGTGCCAGCTGCGATCTCCATGCCAATGTTACGGAAAAAATGCTGAAAAACGCAGACATCATCTGCGGTTACCAGACCTATCCTCATACAGATTTCTATGAAACCGGCTATCGGGCTGCCAGCCTTTGTATGAAACTGCTTGCCGGCGAGCCGATGCATATGGCCGCCACCACCCTTCCCATGATGGTACCGCCTGCAGGATATACCTCTCTGGAAGGGGCCTTTAAGGAAGTGATCGATACCGGAAATAACCTGATCCAAAATAAAACCTTGCTGGATTACACCACCTTCCAGGTGCAGCCCTGGCTGGATATTCCAACTATCGGCAGCACCGTCATTGCCATTGCTTCCGATCCTAAAACCGCTGCCGACTGCGCAGATCTTCTGGCCGCAGAATTGTTCCGCCGCCGGGACAGCTACTGGCCGGATCTGATGTCCATAGATGAAGCAATCGATTTGGCCCAGGATCCTTCCTGTCCTAAACCTGTGCTTTTGATTGACGCTGCAGACTCCGCCAACGGAGGCGCCGTAGGTGACAGCCTGGTGGTGGCCAAAAGACTTCTGGAACGGAATTCTCCCATCCGGGCAGGTATGTATGCAAAGGATCCTGAGGCAGTAAAGCAGGCCTTCCGGGTAGGTGTAGGAAACCGTGCAGAATTTGAGGTTGGCGCCAAATTTACCCCCAACCTGCCGGGCTCCATCAAGGCCATAGGACAGGTCCGCTCCCTGCACGACGGTCACTTTTTCAACGAAGGACCGGCCGGAAAAGGCGCCCACTATTATGTGGGCCCGGCTGCGGTGATCAGCTTTGGCAATATTGACATCATGGTATGTGATGCCCCCAAATCCACCGGCGATCCCCAGCTCCTTCGCCACTTTGGCATAGAGCCTACCCTGTACGATCTGATCGTGGTCAAGGCCAATACCTCTTTTAGAGCCTCTTACGGCAAATTTGCAGGCAGGATATGCTTTGCAGACACCCCCGGTGCAGGAGCTTCCAACCTGAAATCTTTCCGGTGGAAAAATCTTCCTGCAGGGTTTTATCCTTATGATTTACCCGAAGACTATCAACCTTCTCCGGCAAAAATAAAAGGGAGATGCGAGTAAACGCATCTCCTGATTTTTACCATCCTTTAAAGCTGATATTCAGATCCACATCTCCTTTGATGCCATTTACGGCTCCTTTATCCGTATACTGCCAAATAGCATAATCATAAGGGAAATACATCTCTGTACCGTAATAGGCAAACCATTTTTCGTAATCCTCCAGACGCTCCATTTCCACCAGTACCCCCAACATCTCTGTGTTGGCGTACAGCATCGGCTGATATCCTGCCTCTTTGATGGCCTCTAAAAAAGCAATGGTCACATCTGTGCGCTGGGTAGGAGTCAGGGCATTCATACGGCCGTTTTCGGCGCTGACCCTTTCCAGATCATAAACCACCGGATAATCAATATCATAAGGCGCGATCTGCTTTAGTACAAAGGCAGCTTCTTCCCTGGCTTCCTCCTCTGTGATCGCCTGTCCAAAGAAATAAACCCCTATCTTGATACCTGCCTTCTTGGCTCCGGTCACGTTCTTGGTAAACTTGTCATCCAATACAATCTTACCCTCTTCTCCGTATCCCCGGATGCCCACCCGGATAAAGGCATATTCCACGCCGTCCTCGGCTACCTTCTTCCAGTCGATATCACCCTGATATTTGGAAACATCAATTCCCTTTTGGGTAACCACCTCTTCGTCCACCTTATATTGCAGTTCTCCACTTTCCAGCACTGACAAATTCTCCTGCTTGCGCTCATGCATCTTCAGGTCATACTGAATGGGAACAAAATGATAGATCCCTCCACTGGAGATGACCAACTTATCTGGATACAGAGGTCGCAAAGTCTCCATCACAGTACTTCCCTGTGCAAGCCTCTCCTGAATGGTTGACAAAATAGCGCCTTCTCCCTCCACCTTGGCCTGCTCCCGAGCATCATTGACTGCTTTGGTCACCATAAGATCCACGTCATCCTGGGTGTAAATCAACGGAGGTGTCTGTGCCAGAGCCTCCTGTGCTTCCTTCTGGGCCTTCTCCGCCGCCTTTTCTTTGATTTTGTCATATACCAGCAGCGCCGCAATCACAACCACGATCATGGCAACCAGACAGCTGATTACAGTGAACACATAAAATATCGTATCTTTTTTCTTCTGTTTCATGCAATGTACCTTTGTATCCTTACTTTCGGGTGAACAGGTTCTTTATTCTACTATACTTTATTTTTTGCTGTATATAAAGTGGAAACTGGTGGAATTCATAAAAAATTAAGGAATCACAACCGGAAAAAGGAGACCATTCCACATTAAATAATTAGAAAAACTTGAATTTGTTTATCTGTTCAATTAGAAACATTGCCTTTTGCACAATGCATTATTTCTAGTTCGATAGAGTCCAATAGCTGATGCAATAGCTGCAAGCGCACTAAGCAATACAGGCTTCGACACAGAAAAATAGTACCAAATCGGAATATATGCCGGAACAGCGCCACCACCGATTACAGTGACACTTGTAGATGCGTCCCCCAAACTTTGCATTTGATATATTGAAGCAAAGAAAAACACATATCTAATCAATGAAACCGCCGAGACAATCAAAATTGTAGCAAACACAATTCTCCAAATTTTACGGCGATGCTCACTCTGTTTAGAATACTGCTCGTTCAATACTTCCAGTTTAGCCGCCAGCGTTTTTGTAAAATCAGCTTCCTCAGACTTTGGTATTTCTTCTCCAAGCAAAACATTAACCGTGGTATCCAGAACCTCTGCGATTTGAATTACCATTCCAGCATCTGGAACTGATATACCTTTCTCCCATTTTGAAACTGTTTGACGAACCACATTTAATTTGATAGCAAGCTCCTCCTGAGACAATCCCTTAGCCTTTCGGAGTGCTTTGATATTTTTATTTAGCATGATCATCCCTCCTTTTGGATGGAATTATTTTATCACTAAAGCCTGTTGCATTCAAGCAACCGAAATTTACATCCTGAAATTTCACTTAACTAAATGACTCTTGGTGGAGGGGCGGATCCTTTTTCGGTTGTGCATAATTATTTATGTGATTCTTGCTCTCATCCTAATCAGGATTCGTTTTTCCAGTCGGCTGACCTGTACTTGGCTGATGCCAAGCCTTTTGGCTACTTCTGTCTGAGTTTGCTCCTGAAAATATCGCATATTGATAAGCTCCCGCTCCTTCTCGTCCAGTTCCTGAAGAAGCTGTTCCAAAAGCATATGATTGAGAAGGTCTTCTTTGTCCCTGTCCTCGCTTACCAGCTTGTCCACAAGATAAATCTCGCTTCCGTCCGATTGGTACACGGACTGATAAATGGATTCCACCTCTGCACCTGCCTCCATAGCCATAACCACTTCTTCCTCTGTAAGCTGGGACTCTGCGGCCACCTCCTGAATATGAGGTTCCCTTCCCAGACGCTGGGTCAGCTTTTCCCTGGCAATCTTTACCTTAAATCCATTCTCTTTTAGGGTACGCCCCACTTTAACCATACCGTCATCCCTAAGAAACCGTTTGATCTCCCCTGATATCATAGGTACTGCATAGGTGGAGAATTTCACATCGTAAGACAGATCAAACTTATCAATGGCCTTCATCAGCCCAATACTGCCTATCTGAAAAAGGTCTTCCGCGTCATGTCCTCTTCCCAAAAATCTCTTTACAATGTGATGCACCAATCCCAAATTGTTTTCTATCAGTACTTCCCTGGCATTTTTATCTCCGGCCTGTGACTTAGCAATCAGTACTGATACCTCCTCCATGACTAATCCTCACCTTCCTCCGGCAACCATGCTCCGCTCCCCAGCTTCTTCTTCATTTTCACAATGGTTCCTTGACCGGGTGCGGATTCCACATCCAGATCATCCATAAAGGCCTCCATAAAAGCAAATCCCATACCAGAACGCTCCAGCTCCGGTTTGGTTGTAAACAGGGGCTCCATGGCCTGGCTCAAATTTTCAATCCCGGCTCCCTTATCCTCCACCTCCACAAATAAAATGCTTTTTTCTATCCTGCACCTTAAATAGACTTTTCCTTCCCGGATATGGCAGTATACAGGTGTAACCTGCCCATGTTTACCGTATCCGTATGTATTTTCATAACCGTGGATAATAGCATTGGTCACCGCTTCGGATACCGCAGTCTTCACATCGGACACCTCCTCCAAAGTAGGATTTAAGGGGGCGATAAAGGCTGCAACAGCCACTCTGGCCAAGCCTTCATTACTTGAAATCGCATCAAACTCCATGCTCATCTCATTTTTTATCTTTTTTCCTTCCTGCAGTATGTAATGCACTTCCTCTTTTATTCCGATCATCCTCGTTCTCCTTTCTCACTCCATTATCTCAACAATCTTATGCAGTCCCGAAATGTAAAGTATCCTTTTGATCTGTCGGTCCGCATGAATAGCAAAGACCTTACCGCCAAAGCAGGAAATCTTTTTATAACGTCCCATGATGATACCGATTCCTGAGGAATCCATAAAGCGGGTGTCCTCGAAATCGAATACGATGTTGTCCACCTTTTCCCGCAAAATATACCGGTCCGCCCGCTCACTGATATAACCTGATTTGTGATGATCTATCTCCTCCGGCATCCTGATCATCAGATAATTGTCAATTACCTTGAAATCTTCCATATTGTCCTCCTTTTCTTAGAAATAATTGGGTGATCGCGAAATCAGGCCGGCAGGGGCGCAGGGGGGGACCAAGGCGGCGTTAGGCATGCTTTCGCTCCGTGAAAAACGTAACAGTACTATGGATTTTTCTGCGCAAAACTGCTTGAAAAATCCAAGTGCTGACGTTTTTTAAGGGCCTATCACCACCCTGGTCCCCCCTGCGCCCCTGCCGGCCTGATTTCGCAAACACCTATTATTAATATAAAAAGAACCTATAGATTTCCTATAAGTTCTTCCTTGGTAAATTCAGGATTTCCTGTTCTTATGTTTTATTCGCTCTGCAGCTGTTTGATATACGACTGCGCTCTGTTGGCAACCTGTGTATCGGGGAACAGCTCTATCACCTTCTCATAAGTGGCAATGGCATTTTCATTGTCCTCACTGCGCATGTAGGCATTGCCCAGAGTAAACAAAGCATCCCTGTTCTTCGGATCGTAGTACACTGCCTGGGTCAGATCCTTTATCGCATCGTCATACAATGCATCTCCATATGCCTTACTGCCTGTGGCATAATAAGACGCTGACATCTCCGGACCGATCTTGGCAAACAGTACATCATATAAATTCCAGAAGGACTCAGAGGCATCCTCCCGGGTCACGGTATCCGCAATCTCCTGCAGGCGCTCGGCTGTAGCCACCACATCACCAGTATTCAAATACTCCTTTGCGGCTTCCAATAGACCGTCTATGGTATTCAGGGTACCTCCCTCGCCTACATAGCCGTTCAGCTTGGCTTCCAACTCCTCTATCTCTGTGCGCAGATCTTCGTTCTGCTGCTCCATCTCAGCAATGGTAGATGTCTTTCCATCCAGCTGTCCGCTGATCTGAAGCACCTGCTGATTGGCCTTCTCCCGCTCCTTGCCAACTGCTGCCGGCAACACCAGAAAGTAAATGGCTGCCATACCGATGGCCAATCCGATGACCAGGTTGAGCAAGGTGCTGACTCCACTTCGCTTGGGTTCCTTGACACCAAGGGGCTGAATAATGATCTCATTGTCACTCTGATAGCGCACCGCCTCGTCCTTCTTGCGTTTCGCCTCACCCCTGACACCCTCATCAGGCTCCAGCATGGCGTCTACTTCCTTCATGTATCGCCTGGTTAGCGTGTTGTTTGCATCAACCTCACTACATTTTACCAGCTCTTTCTTGGCCTTTTCCCACTGCTCACTGTCAATGTAAAGCAGGGCCAAAAGCTGATGTGCTCTCAGAAACTTTGGATTCAGAGAAAGCACTTTCTTCAGCTGGATCACGGCCAGGTCCTTACTGTCCTGAAGACAATAGGCAAGAGCCTGATTATACTTTTTGATGGTTTGATTGATGGACTCCAAACGGGAGGCATTGTTTTGTATCATGTTGATGTAAACATCCGCAACATTTTTCTGTGGCCGCAGATTCTTGCTGATAACCCACTCACTGAGTGCCGCCACAACCTCGCCCATCTCGAAATAGACCAGGCCTAACAAATTTCTTGCCTCTACATTATTTTTATTGAATTTCAAACTTTGCCGCAGGCTGACCACTGCCCCGGTCAAATCCCTGACGCCCGCCTTCTCCAATCCTTCATTGTAGTAAAGATTGGATACTCTCATAATTTTCTTATACAACGTTACATCGGCGCCACAAGCAGTACAAAAATCATGTTCAGACAGCCTACTGCCGCAATTATAACAATTCATGCCGTCGTCCTTTCTACTCTTCCTCTACCTGTGTCTCCTTAACCATCTTTACCAATATATCCGCCACATCTGTCAAGTCCTGGTTATAGATGGCGTCCGCTGCATCCTCCACCTCCAAACTGGGATGAAACTTTTTCAATTCCTCTTCAAAGTTGATCATGTGCGCACCTCTCCAACACGTCTTTTATCTCGCCTGCTAAATACAAAGAACCTGCAGCATATATTCTCTCCTTAGAATCTCTCCCAGAGAGAAGTGCCCTGACAGCCTGCTCCACTGAAAGATAGACTGTACCAACGCTCCCCGTATATTGTTTCCATATTTCTACGATTTGTTCCGTATGCAAGGCTCTGCCACCCTGCATCTGTACAAAACTGACCTTGTCAAACAAACCGCTGCCTGCAATGCCGGCTATCATGGACTGATAGGCCTTATCCTTTACCACGCTAAACAGCAGATGACGGCTACCTTGCCAACCATCTGATATGACTGTTTCCAAAAAAGCCCTGATGCCGTCTTCATTATGAGCGCCGTCCACATAAAACTCACCTGCCACTTCCTCCATGCGTCCGGCCCAAAATGCCTTGCTGATTCCCGCTGTGATATGCTCCCGGGTAATGCTCCTTCCCTCATCCAGAACCTCAACAGCCCGGATGGCGAGGGAAGCATTTTCCATCTGATAACGGGCAATGGTGTGCAGACAAAGTCTAATATAATCATAATACCGAGAATGGTAGGAAAAATCAATGCTTTTATTCTTAAAATTTAAGTATGCATAGTCGGATTTCGACACCTTATGTGCAGGGGCACCTTTTTTCGTGGCCTGACCCAGGATCACTGCCTCTGCCTCCGAAGGCTCCGCCAAATATACCACAGGTACCTGCTCAGCAATAATACCTGCTTTCTCTCCCGCGATCTCTTCCAAAGTATCTCCCAGATACTCCATATGATCCATACCGATCCGAGTGATCACTGAAAGTTCCTTTTTCTCCACCGCATTGGTGGCATCCAGCCTTCCCCCAAGTCCTGTCTCAAGAATGCAAAAATCCGGTTTTCGATCCCGAAAGATCAGCATGGCCATAAAAAACAAATATTCAAAAAAGGTAGGGTGATATCCCTCACCCTTCTTCAGGCTTTCCCAATCCAACCTATCATAAATATCCATAAATGCTGCGTAAAAAGACTCCTTGGAGATCATTTGCCCATCTATGGAAAAACGCTCTCTGCACTCCACCAGATGAGGCGAGGTAAATACACCACAGCTGTATCCAGCCTCCATCAAAATGCTGCGCAGATAAGTACACACGGATCCTTTTCCATTGGTACCGGCCACATGGATGATCCGCATGTCTTTGTCAGGATGACCCAGCGCCGCCAAAAAGCGCCGGGTATCCTCCATCTGACTTTTCTTTGTAAATCTGGGGACAGCGTACAGATATTCCACTGCCTGTTCATAGTTCTTTATGATTTGCTTTTTCATGGTTAGCTCAGCTGCTCCAGACGCTGCTTTACCTGCTCCATCATCTGGGTATATTTGGCCAGTTTTTCTCTCTCCTCTGCCACCTTGCTTTCAGGTGCTTTGGACATAAATCTTTCATTGTTTAACATGCCGTTGACACGCGCCAACTCTCCCTGCAGTCTCTTTTCTTCTTTCTGCAGTCTCTCTATCTCCTGAGCGATATCCACCAGTTCAGCAAAAGGAATATACAGTGTGGCATCCGGGATCACTACAGAAACTGCATCCTGAGCAATGCCCGTCTTGTCCTTCTGCATGAAGCTCTCGGAAGCGTAGGCTAAGGATTCAAAGAACAGCTTGCCCTCTGCGAATACATTCAGAATCTCCTGGTTTTCGCTGACTACATATACGGAAGCCTTCTTGCTGGGGGGAACATTCATCTCGGTGCGCACGTTGCGGATACCGCGAACTGCCTCCTTAATGATCTCAATGGCTTTCTCTTCCTTGGCATATACCCGGCTCTCTGTAAACTCAGGCCACTTTGAGATCATAATGGACTCTTCCTCGCTCTGCAGGCTGCAGAAGATCTCCTCCGTGATAAAAGGCATGTAAGGATGCAAAAGCTTAAGGGCATCCATCAAAACTGTCTTCAAGGTATAAAGGGCCGCATTCTGGCTTACTGCGTCATCGGAATTGTACAGACGGGGTTTTACCATCTCAATATACCAGTCGCAGAACTCATCCCAAATAAAGTCATACACCTTCTGCACTGCGATACCCAGTTCGAAGTTCTCCATATTGTCCGTTACTTCTTTTGCAAGAGAGTTGACTTTGGAAAGGATCCATTTGTCCACAGGTGCCAGATCTGCATCTGCTGGCTTTGTCACGGTCTTTCCTTCCATGTTCATCATGATAAAGCGGGAAGCGTTCCAAACCTTGTTGGCAAAATTTCTGCTGGCCTCCACTCTCTCATAGTAGAATCGCATGTCATTGCCCGGTGCATTGCCTGTGATCAGAGTCAGACGCAACGCATCCGCACCGTACTGTTCAATGATCTCCAAGGGATCGATACCGTTGCCCAGGGATTTGGACATCTTTCTACCCTGGCTGTCACGAACCAGACCGTGGAACAGCACGGTTTTAAAGGGCTTCTCCTGCATCTGCTCGTATCCGGAGAAGATCATACGGATTACCCAGAAGAAGATAATATCATAGCCTGTTACCAGCACATCTGTGGGGTAAAAATATTTCAGGTCCTCGGTCATCTCCGGCCAGCCCAAGGTAGAGAAGGGCCACAATGCAGAAGAAAACCATGTATCCAGCGTATCCGGATCCTGAGTCATATGAACACTGCCACACTTGGGACATTTCTCGGGCGCCTCTTTTGCTACCACTGTCTCACCGCACTGATCGCAATAGTAAGCAGGGATCCGATGGCCCCACCAGAGCTGACGGCTGATACACCAGTCACGGATGTTGTCTGTCCAGTTATAGTAAGTTTTCTCCATACGTTCGGGGATCAGCTTGATCTCGCCGTTTTTCACAGCCTCAACAGCGGGCTTTATGAGCTCATCCATCTTCACAAACCACTGCTCCTTTACTAAAGGCTCAATGGTGGTCTTACATCTGTCGTGGGTACCTACGTTGTGAACGTGATCCTCAATCTTTACCAAAAGTCCCATCTCATCCAATTCTTTCACGATGGCTGCTCTGGCTTCATAGCGCTCCATACCTGCATATTTGCCGCCCTTTTCATTGATGGTGGCATCATCATTCATCACATTGATGATGGGCAATCCATGACGCTTTCCAACCTCAAAGTCGTTAGGGTCGTGGCCCGGTGTGATCTTTACAACGCCGGTACCAAACTCCATATCTACATAACTGTCTGTGACAATGGGAATCTCCCGATTCATCAAGGGCAGCATTACCTTGCGGCCGATCAAATGCTGATACCGCGCATCCTCCGGATGAATAGCCACAGCAGTATCGCCCAGCATGGTCTCGGGACGTGTAGTGGCAAAGGTCAAAAACTCTGTGGTGCTGGGCTGACCGTTCTCATCCATCAGAGGGTATTTAATATGCCAGAAATGACCTGCCTGCTCCTGGTACTCTACCTCTGCATCAGAAATAGAGGTATTACATACAGGACACCAGTTGATGATGCGGCTTCCCTTGTAGATCCAACCCTTTTCATGCATCTTGCAGAACACTTCCGTAACTGCTTTGTTGCAGCCTTCGTCCATGGTGAAACGTTCTCTGTCCCAGTCACAGGAAGATCCCAGTTTTTTCAGCTGGGAAATGATACGTCCACCGTACTCTCTCTTCCAATCCCAAGCGCGTTCCAGGAATTTCTCTCTTCCCAGATCCCACTTGTCAATGCCCTCTTCCCTCAGCTTCTCAATGATCTTGACCTCTGTTGCAATGCTGGCATGGTCCGTACCGGGCTGCCACAGTGCATTGTAACCCTGCATACGCTTAAAGCGGATCAGAATATCCTGCATGGTATTATCCAGCGCATGGCCCATATGCAGCTGACCGGTGATATTTGGCGGGGGGATCACAATGGTAAAAGGGGTCTTGCTATGATCTACCTCCGCATGAAAATACTTTTTGTCTAGCCATTTTTGATACAATTTGTCTTCTATGCCCTTAGGGTCATAGGTCTTTGCTAATTCTTTGCTCATGATTGCTCCTTTCTGAGTGTGTTTTCTTGTACCAGAAGATTGATACGTCGGATTGGCACGCTGGGCTTTTATTTCAGTTCGGGCTCACTCCCGTTCCGTGAAAAACGCAGCGGTACTAAGATTTTTTCTGCGCAAACGGCTTGAAAAAACCAAGTGCCGGCGTTTTTCAAGGGCCCTTCACTAAACCAAAAGCCCACCCTACCAGTCCGGCGCACCAATCTTCCGAGCACATGACTTTGCTTATCGCGAAAAACGCCCTCTGCCGTGTCATACGGCAAAGGGCGTTAGAAACGCGTTACCACCTTTGTTTACAGTTCTCGCTTGGCTGCGATCACTGCCTCAGTAGTTTCTTATCCGTTTTATCTCAAAATAAAACAGATGCCAAAACTTTATCCGTTAACGGGGATAATGCGTGAGAACCTACTTTGCAGTGCGCTTGCCCTGTTTTCAGCTCTCCGGTTCCAAAGCTACCTTCAGTATCCTTTGACGCCAAATGTCCTTTCAGCCGGGAGACCCGGGACATTCTCTCTGATGCGCAGGTGTACCTACTCCTCTTTGTCCTTACCTTTTTCTGTGGATGTTTTATTTACTATAGTGGAATGATCTTACTGCTGAGGTGCAACAGGTTTGCCACAATTGTTGCAGAATGCACCGCCGGTCAGAGGTGCGCCACAACCTGTGCAGAAGCCCTGTGCAGGCGCCTGTGCCTGAGGCTGAACTGCCTTTACTGCCTTAGGTCTAACGATACCGCAAGCCCAATCAGCAAACTTGTTTGCCAAAGGAACACCGGCATCTTTACCCTTCGCATTCTTGATGATAGCAATGATAGCAAATACCAGAACTGCGATTCTCAGCAACCACTCGATGATATCTGTGAAAGTATACCAGATAGAGCCGAGGATGGGAATTCTGCCGATTATATCAAACAGACCCAGGAAATTAACAATAATTGCTCTCGCAAACCACAGGCCGATCGCCTGAAGCACCTGACGGGTTGCCCACTCGTTCTTCTCAGCAACGATCACAACGCCTGCCAACAGGAACAATAAAGTAGTCTGCCCCATATAAGCCAGAATAAATGCTGCGATTCCGTAAAAACCTAATCTGATACCTAAATTACCTTTTTCCACTGTAATTCCCTCCTAATGAGTATTTGTGATATTAAAAAGCTATGTACGCTTTCTTACTTAAGAGTATACTGCAAAAAAGGAGTGGATGTCAACCCAATGTCACTTTTTTCTCTTTTTCCGTTATCTTGCTAAGATTCTCTATCATTTTTTTCACACCTTCATATTGTCCGAAATACTCTTGCATTTCCTGTATTCGATACAAAAGCATTCCTCTCTCACTTCCAGTCCAGCATTTGTAATACTCTTCCGGCACATATTCCAATAAATTAGTAAATATTGATGTATATTTATGATCTTGTAACTCATCATACTTTGTTGCTTCTTTTTCTGCCAACAGTAAATATTCAAATGCTTTCTCTTTATTTTTCTTTAATAGATGTAGTTCTGCCAATCTGCGATAGTTCCACCCTACCATTCTATGATAAAACTGAAAATTACCATCCGGCATCATTATAAAATATAATTTATTTGCAGTTTCAACATATAAGATTTTCTCATCTAAAGACAATTTGTCGTAAAAGCCATATTCCCTTTGTAAAGCTATCTTCACCAATGTTGCAGCTACATAATCAACAGCTTTCATCATATTTTTTTGTAACTGACATAGTTTTTCATCTCCGGACAGTATCTGTTCTAATAGAATTTCTCTACAGTGTTCCATATCTGCAACACCCTTGGTAAGCTGTAATGCCTCAAAAACATTTCCGGCCTTAGCGTAATACTCACACAATAATCTTGTAGCCCTGCAGCGCTCGCTTTCATCCCTACAATCCTCTAAAACACATTGACATAGTGAATATATTTGGTTGGAATATTTCTCAGTAACATATTGTTCTCTTTGTAATTTTGTACCGCCTTCATACAAATCCAATGTTTCAGCCAGGTTCATCATCACATGAAAATCTCGTGGAAAAATTTTCCTTGCTTCAATCATAATATCCCTACACAGCTCTAACTCTCCGTTTTGTCGATGTTGCTTATAAACTGCTTCATATTTTTCTTTACTTTTCTGGTTTTCAGTAGCGTTCATATCAAACAGCGTATCTGTTGTCACCTGAAAATAGTTTGCAATAACCGGGATGAGTGTAACATCAGGATACGCAAGACCATTTTCCCAACGACTGATACTTTGAAATGATACATTTAGTGCTTCTGCTAATTTTTCCTGAGTAATATTCTCTTTTTTACGTAATTCTCTAACAACTTCTCCAATATTTTTTCTCATTTATTTTCCTTTCGATTACTGCAGTAATATTATTTCAGCTGTAATTCAACAATACCGTAGTATGTTACTCATAACAATCGCTATTTGCAGGAAAAAAATTCTATATCTTTTTGTAAAATTTATTGACTTTCCTCCTGTGCAGATTGAATACAATTTTTTACCACAGTATTGGTGCAGATGGATTTAGCCTACTACAATGGTACACCAGACGAAACTTCAAGGAGATTCAAAAGCATATCTCTATGCAAGAAATTGAAATGTATGAACAATGATTATGAAACAGGCTTCCCACTCATATTAAATGACGGGAAGCCTGTTCGCTTCAACCCTTATTCCAACTCCGTAAGCCCCGTATAGAGATCGTAATATCTGCCCTTCTGGGCCAGCAGATCGTCGTGGTCGCCGCGCTCTATGATAACTCCGTTTTCCAGCACCATGATGGCGTTGGCATTGCGCACGGTAGAGAGTCTGTGAGCGATAACCAGGGTGGTCCGCTCAGCCATGATACGATCCATGCCCCGCTCTATATGCTTCTCCGTTCTGGTATCGACGGAACTGGTGGCTTCATCCAGGATCAGGATGGGAGCCTTGGAGATAGCCGCCCGGGCAATATTCAAAAGCTGCCGCTGACCCTGGCTTAAGTTGGCTCCATCTCCTTCTATCATAGTGTCATAACCATTTTCCAGACGCATGATGAAAGAATGGGCGCTGGCTACCCTGGCTGCCTGCTCCACCTCCGCATCTGTGGCATCCAGTCTGCCGTAGCGAATATTTTCACGTACCGTTCCCGTAAACAGGTGTGTGTCCTGCAGTACCATGGCAATGTTCCTGCGCAGACTATCCCTCTCAATGTCCCGGATGTCGATGCCGTCCACCGTAATGGTGCCTCCATCTATATCATAAAAACGATTGATCAGATTGGTAATGGTAGTCTTGCCCGCACCGGTAGATCCCACAAAAGCAATCTTCTGGCCCGGTTTGGCATATAAGGAGATCCCCTTCAGCACCTGCTTCTCCGGCACATAACCAAAGGATACATCTGTCAAAGTCACAGCACCCTTAACCGGAATAAGCGCGTCCTTTTCTTCCTGCGTCATAGTTTCCGGATCCCGGTTCTTACGTACATATACCTGCCTGCCATCCACCTGCCGGATCTGCCATGCATCCGGAGCATCCTCCGGCTCCGGCTCACTGTCCATCACGTCAAACACACGCTCCGCACCTGCCATGGCTGAAAAAATCATTGTCATCTGCATGGACAATTCATTGATGGGCCTGGAAAACTGTCTGGAATAACCCACAAAGATGGTCAAACCGCCCAAGTCAAAGCCCCGCAGCACACAAAGCGCCGCACCTACGCAAGCTGTCAGTGCATAGCTTACCTGACTTAAGTTTCCCATTACCGGACCCATGATGCCTCCGTAGAACTGGGCCTTGATCTGCTTATCCCGCAGATCGTGATTAAGGAAGGTAAACTCCTGCGTAGCAACATCCTCATGACAAAATACCTTGACTACTTTCTGTCCGGTAACTGTCTCTTCCACAAATCCATTCAAAGTACCAATGGCTGCCTGCTGATCCTTGTAAAACTTACGGCTGTGTCCAGCCACCCACTTGGCTGCCTGCATCATCAGCGGGATCATAACCAAAGTGACCAGAGTCAACCAGATATTGGTATACACCATCAAACAGAAGGTACCCACCAAAGTAATGGAACCTGAGATCAGCTGCACAATGGTGCTTGTCATCATGTTTCCCACCGCATCCACATCGTTGGTAAAGCGGCTCATGATATCGCCGTGATTGTGAGTATCATAATAGCGCACTGGGAGCCTTTGTATCTTGGCAAACAGGTCGTCCCGCAGTTTCTGCAGTGCCTTCTGAGATACACTGACCATGATCCTCTGCTGTAAATATTGGGACACCACGCCTATAGCATAAATTATCAGCATGACCAAAAGTCCCTGTGCCAACGCGCCAAGACCGGCGCCACCCGTGATATTGTTGATAATGGGACGTAACATATAGGCTCCTGCCAAAGAGGATACAGTCCCCAAAATAACACAGATAAATACAATGATCAGCTTAGGCATATCTCCGCTGATGTAGCCCATCAGCCTGCCCATAGTCTTTTTCACGTTTCTTGGTTTTCCACCGGGCATTCCCTGTCTGCCCGGTCCTCTGCCGGGGCCCCCGGGCCCTTTTCCGGGGCCGGGGGCCCCGGGATAAAATGACTGCTTTGCCCCATACTTCTTCTGCAATCTCTCTATTCTTTCCTGATCCATTATGCACCTACCTCCTTCCGGCTCTCCATCTGGGAGGCATAAATTTCCTGATATGCCACGCAACTTTCAAGCAGTTGCTCATGATTGCCCGCACCTACGATCCTGCCTTCATCCATGACAAAAATCTGATCGGCCTCCATGACTGAGGTGATCCGCTGGGCAATAATGATCTTGGTAGTATCCTTCAATGTAGTAGCAAAAGCCTCCCGGATCTTGGCTTCTGTAGCTGTATCCACTGCACTGGTAGAGTCATCCAAAATCAAGATCCTGGGCTTTTTCAGCAGTGCCCTTGCGATACAAAGCCTCTGTTTCTGTCCGCCGGAAACGTTCACGCCGCCCTGTCCCAACTGAGTCTCGTACCCCTCCGTGAAGGATGTGACAAAAGGATCTGCCTGTGCCGCAGCCGCAGCTTGACGCACTTCCTCTTCTGTTGCATTCTCATCACCCCACAGCAGATTCTCCATAATGGAACCAGAAAAGAGCACATTCTTTTGCAGCACCATGCCCACACCGTTTCGCAGATTATGCAGGGAATACTCTCTTACGTCTACACCGTCTACCAGCACCTCTCCCTCATCCACATCGTAGAGTCTTGGGATCATCTGTACCAAGGTCGTCTTGCCGCAGCCTGTAGATCCAATGATTCCCACAGTCTGCCCCGGTTCAATGGTCAGGTTAATGTCATCCAGCACCTTCTCCTGGCTATCCTTGTAATAGCGAAAACCCACCTGACGAAACTCTATTCTTCCCTCTTGTACAACCATGTCCTTACACTCCGCCTGTTCATCCGTCAGATCCACCCGGGTATCCAGCACTTCTGAGATACGTTTGGCAGAAGCCAGAGCGCGGGAGCTTTGCAGAAAGATCATGGCCACCATCATCAGGGACATAAGCACCTGAACGATGTAGGAGGTAAAAGAAGTCAAATCTCCCACCGGCATGGTACCTGCAATGATCTGCTGGCCGCCAAACCATACCACCGCCAAGGTGGTCAGATTCATAGCCGCCATCATGATAGGCATCTGAGCGATTACGATCTTAAAGGCGCTCATACTGCTGTCCTTCAGCTCCTGATTGGCCTGCTCAAAGCTTTTCTGCTCAAAATCCCCTCTCACAAAGGACTTGATCACACGGACATTGGTCAAGGCTTCCTGTATCTTGGAGTTCAGACCATCCAATTTCTTTTGCATGATTCCAAACTTGGGAAATGCAATCCTGATAATAGTCACGATGGCTGCCGTCAAAAGAGGCATCACGATTAAAATGATCACAGCCAGCTTGGCATTCATCATAAACGCCATGATGATCGCACCGATCATCATACCCGGTGCGCGCAGCATCATGCGCAGAGACATGTTGACCATGTTCTGCAACTGGGTCACATCGTTGGTCAGTCTGGTCACCAGGGAACCCGTACTGAAGCTGTCAATATTGGCAAAGGAAAACTGCTGCACCTTGGCAAACACATCATGGCGCAGATCCGTAGCAAAATTGACCGAAGCCTTGGCGGCAAAATAAGCACCGCCAATCCCGCCAGCCATCATAAAAAGTGCAATCAATACCATGACACCGCCAACAGCAATAATGTACGGAATATTCCGCTCAGCCACACCATTATTGATGATCAAAGCCATCATATAGGGCATCAGCACCTCGCCGATCACTTCCACGATCATCATGATGGGGCCTAAAATAAAGTAGGAAAGATATGGCCTGATGTACTTAAAATACCTTTTCAATTCATTGCCTCCTTCTCTGTCTGTTCCACCAGATTTTGTAAAATTCTTTCATAGTATTTTTGTAGCTGATCTAGCTCCTCCCGGCTAAAACCGGCATACATGGAACTATCTATCTCCTGAAACATGTGCTTACTCTGTTCAATGACTGCCACACCCTTGGGGGTGATCTCCAACTGATTGACCCGGTTGTCCTCCCGGTCCATCTGCCGGACGATATAGCCGCCCTTTTCCAGCTTTTTCAATGAAGTGGTCACTGCTGCCGTAGAAATCTCCAAAGCCTCCGCAATCTGAGTCTGGGAACACCCGGGATTTCTGCCCATCCACATCAGTATCTGATGCTGCCCGCGGTACACACCGGTGTCACTGACCTTAAGTTCAATATAGCGCCGCAGATATCGATCCACGCGCCGCTGAAGCGCCGCCACCTCACGCGCCTGCTCGCCCATTTCCTCGCCTCCTTATCACGACTTTTTCTGGCACATTTCCCCTCATATGCTTGTTCAAAAAAGAAACTAGTTAAATATTAACTAGTTAATAATTTATTCCTGATCCAGTTGTTTGTCAATAGTTTTTATATAAAAATCCAACAGTTGGCCCGCCCGGAAAGCAAGGCCCGAAAGCCTCCTGCGGCGTATCATCTGCTGGATTTTTATATAATTTCAATCTCAAAGGAAGCGCTCAATTCCTCTCCCTGCTCCATCAGATACTTGCCGGTACCCCGACCAACGCCAAACAGGTAAGCCTTAAATCTGGGCCTTGACTCCTTAGCAAAATCATGCACTTGCCCAAGATAATGCTTGCCCTTACCTGTAAGCATACGCAGGGTGATCACAAAGTTCTCGCCATAAAAATAGGCGGTCTTGATCTCCGGTCTCAGTTCACTGCCTCTGTCATTGACCAGTTCGCTGTCATAGTCAGTGGAATAACCCACCAACAGATCCTTGTATACAGAATACAGTCCGCACCCTGTAAAACACTCCACATCAAAGGTCTCATATCCCACGTAGGTCCACTTGTTGGACACGATCAGCTTTCTTTCTCTGAATTCCAACCTTTTACAGCGTCTGAAAGCTACCTGCTCCGTATTGTTGCAGAAATATACATCGGACTTGACGAAGATCACCACACAGGTTCCTTCTGTCAGAGAAACATCCTGCTGCTCTCCGACTACTTTTCCATCCAAAAGAATATTCACCTGAGTATATCGCTCATCACCGTGACAGCCGCCAATGAAATCTACCGTGCCCGTCTGCTTGATCGGTCCCTCGATATCTGTGCCCCTCCAAATGCTCACATTGTTGATCTCTCCGCTGTAGATCCTCCAAGTATCAAGATTGATCTTTTCATCCGTATGACGCTTGATCTCATACACAGATTTTCCCTGGCGCACCTTTACGATATTGCCAGTTTTCTCAAAATAAAGTGTATCCATATGATGTCCTCCCATCTGGTGTGTGTTTACGGACAATATAGCACGCATCCTCCAACCGCACAAGAGATTTGAGAAAACATTTGCATCCTGTTACCTGGCAGCATTATAATACTGCTAACCGGAAAGGAACTTTTGTATGAATACATTGAACCTACCTGCAAAAATTTACACCGGCCTGTGGAACGGAGAGCATATCCAAGGCATTGCCATAGATAAACAGCGCCAATATATCTACTGTTCGTGCGCTTACCATTGTTCAGATAGATTGCTAATATACGTCTAAAGTAGTTATTTTCGAACAATTTTAGTTCCTCAAAGCAGATAAATTCTTCTTTCGTACATTTTACGGATGAAACTAATAGCAGATTTTAGGAATTTTTAACAGATAGATTTCACTTGCCAGATAAGTCTATCTGCCGGAGCACTATTCAAGCTATGCCCCGGCAGATAGATTTTAGATTGTAGGGCAGAGATTTTTCCCTACCGCCGTTCTCGTACTATTATTTTTCTCCAAAAGCGATTTCTTTCATCAGGAACTTCAAGGAAGCTGCTGCATCCACCAATGTTGCCTTGTCAATGGGCTCCTGCTTCGCCGCTCTCTCACAGAAATAAACCAACTCATTGTAGTAACCGCCCAGATCGGAAATGTTACCGCCTTCCACCTGGCCTGCCAGCTGTTTCTTCTCGATCACAATCTCCTCTACGCCTGCGTCGGTATAAAGCAGGAATTTACCGCCTGCATTCTCTACTACCGCATCTTCAAATACAACACGGAAGGTTGCTGCAAAAGGATAGATCCCCGGCAATCCCCAGGTTCCTTCCACAGTTACTACAAAATCATCATACTTCATGAGAGTATTGATATAGGAATTCTTTTCCCCTAATACATTCTTTGCAGAATAAAAGTTCTCAGGCTCACCGAACAGGGACAGGGCATAGTCTATATCATGAATATGTAAGTCCTGAGCTGCTCCACCAGAAAGAGTTGCATCCAGCAACCAATCCTGCCAGCCCCAATCCGGACGGGGACTGATTCTGCGGAAATTGGCATTGATCAATTTGCCATAGGTTTTGGCATCCACAATTTTCTTCAGTTCCACGTACTCATCCCAGAAACGGATTACCTGTCCGATCTGCACCTGACATCCGGTCTCCTTACTTTTTGCAATCATTGCTTCGCTCTCTTCCACAGTCAGGGTAACCGGTTTTTCAACAAACAGATATTTTACCTTATCCATGGCTGCCAGTGCATACTTTGCATGCAGGAAAGTGGGCAGACATACATCAATCACATCCACATCAGCCTGAGCAATCAGGTCCATTCCATCCCCAAAAATCTGTGTACCTTCGCCTGCTGCCAAGGCCTCTGCCTTTTCTCTGCGGATATCCGCAACAGCAACCAATTCTACACCTTCAATGTTTTTATAACAGTTGGCATGCATGGTTCCCATGAAACC
Organism: Lachnospiraceae bacterium; assembly: GCA_015056865.1. Classification (GTDB taxonomy): domain Bacteria; phylum Bacillota; class Clostridia; order Lachnospirales; family Lachnospiraceae; genus Acetatifactor. Next base: position 14,532 of record SVFM01000018.1, on the reverse strand, counting down.
GCATCCGATCAAACCTACTTTTAACATGATTATTCTCCTTATCCCTTTATCTACCTATGATCTTATCCATGGCATTTGATGTATTGTACAGAATTGTCTCCGGATAATGTGTGTACGGCGGCAACATTTCTGCGGTTACCCAGCCATCATACTGGATATTTTTCAACTGCTCCATCACAGCAGGCCAGTTTACCTCGCCGGACAAAAGGTCTACAAAACCGTGCAAATCTCCTGCCTTTCTTCTGTAATCCTTGAAATGTACCTTTTTGATACGATCTCCCAGAACCTTGATCCAGTGCTCCGGATAACCGATATAAAGCACATTGCCCACATCAAAGTAAGATCCCACGTAGTCGCTGCCTACTTTGTCAATAAAATCTGCCATTTCTACGGGAGAAAGCAGGAACTTATTCCATACGTTTTCCACACCGATAGATACCTTGTATGTTTCTGCAACAGGAGCCAGCTCCTTTAACGCCTCCAATGCCCTCGCATATGCCACATCATATTCTACGATCTCGCTGTCCGGCTCAAAAGCAACATTTACTGCACCCGGCACTACCAGAATCGTATCGCAGCCCAGCCAGGACGCAATTTCCAACTGCTTTTTGGTAATCTCTTTTGCTTTTGCACGGTTCTGCGCATTGGCAGATGTATAATTGTACGTCCAGTAAAGACCACTTGCCACACTGTAAAGTTCCAGTCCAAGACTCTCTGCATAAGCCTTCAATTCCAGCATTTCTTCTTTGGTGGAATCCATGCTTACAGGTCCCTGCAAGTCCAAAGCAACTTCCACACCGTCAAAGCCTGCATCCTTTGCCAATTGGAAACACTTCTTAAGGTCAGGTTCCGCGAATGACCAGATACTGATTCCTTTTTTCATGATACAACACCTCCTGATTTGCGTATTTTTATCTTTCCACTTTTATCATAAAATACCACTGGACAAGAGTAAATGTAATCTGTTATCCTGAAAGTACACTTTTGTAAACAATCTGTTTTTAGGAGTATAATTGTGAAGACACAGAGTAACCGTCCCACCTATATCAAACGTAAACTGGATAATGTGATCAATATTACCAAAATCGTCACCCTGCATTATTTTGAATTTGATAAAAATTTTCACTTCCCCGGAGAAGTACATGATTTCTGGGAGATGGTATACATAGACAGCGGTGAGGTACTGATCAACGCTGACAAAAACAGCTATGTCCTGAAAAGAGGAGAAATCATCTTTCACAAACCCAATGAATTTCACACCATCTCCTCCAACAAAAAAACACCGGCAAATGTGTTTGTCATCTCCTTTGCTACGGTGTCCAAAAGTATGTCCTATTTCCGAAATCGTAAAATGTTACTGCCCGAGCAGCTTCGCCCTTACATCAAGACTCTGATGCGGGAAGGCCACGAAACCTTCAATCTGCCCTTTAATAATCCGGGCTTACGTGAATTAACACTAAAAGAAAGCTCCCCTTTCGGCGGCCAACAACTCATACGTACCACCTTAGAGCAGCTTTTGATCTTACTGGTCAGAACCCAGGAGCAACATGCAAAAAAGCCCCACATTTTTCCCGATAAAGAAAGTATGGACAATCACCTGGTGGGGGCGGTTTTGGAGCTGTTAAACGAAAACATCTACGGTACTATTACCGTAGATGAAATCTGTAGTAAACTAAATTACAGCAAAGCTTACATTTCCAAAATCTTTAACCGAAACTGCCACTGTACTATTATTGAATACTATACCAACTTGAAAATAAACGAGGCCAAAAAGCTGATCCGTGAAAACAATTATACCTTTTCCAAAATATCCGAAATGCTTTGCTTTAATAATCCTCATTATTTTTCCCGGGTTTTCAAAAAGGTGACCAATATGACGCCACGGGAATATTTGCACGGAATTATTTAAGGTACTGTTTTACGATCTCCTGCATGGTCTCCCACTTGGCTTCCATGTCAGCTACCAGCTTAAACTGAGTACGACACCGATCCAGGTTATGACCTTCCCTATGAGTCTTGAAGTATACATCTCCCTGCAGATAGTCTGTCAAAAAGCGCATGCCACATTCATAGGTCATGATCTTTGCGCCCATGGGCAAAAGTTCAATTTCTCTGGCTGTCAGCTTGCCGCCGCAGCCTTCGATGTAACCCTTGGTATATATGGCGAATAACTCCATATCACAGGATACTTTACTCAGATCCTGCTCATCCTCCGCTGCAGTGCTGGCACCAAACCTGATAGAATCGCCAAAATCATGCATGGCAAGACCGGGCATTACTGTATCCAGATCCACCACACAAACCCCCTTGTGGGTCACATTATCGAACAATACGTTGTTCAGCTTAGTATCATTATGGGTAACCCGCAGGGGAAGTTCTCCCTGCTCCAACAGGTCTGTAAAAAAGTTAGCATCCGCCTCCCGGTCCAGAACAAACTGTATTTCCTCTCTGACCTCATCTGCCCTGCCCATAACATCCTCTTCTACCGCCTTTAGGAAGGTAGCAAATCTGATCTTGGTATTGTGGAAGTTGGCAATGGTTTCATACAAAGTCTCTGCAGGGTAATCCGCCAACAAACTCTGAAAATGGCCAAATGCATATGCACTCTCATAAAAATCTTCTTTACTCTGTACCATATCAAAACTACAGGTGTCCAGCACATAAACATAAGAACGCCAATATTCTCCGGTATCATCCACGTAATAGGGCTTGCCATCCTTGGCCGGAATTACATTCACAGTCTCCCTGTAAGGGTCACCGCCACGTTTTATGATCTTTTCTTTTAAAAAAGCAGACACTCCCAAAATATTTTCCATCATCTGCTCGGGCTTGGCAAAGATCTCCTTGTTCATCCTCTGAAGGATCACTTTGATGGTTCCCATATTTCCGATCTCGTAGGTCAACAAGAAGGTGTCATTGATATGACCATTTCCGTGCTCCTTGATTCCGATCAATTTCCCTTCATAGGCGAAATGATCTGCTATCTTTGCTATCTGCTGTCTTTCAGGATTGTTCATCTCATTTCCTCAATTACATTTTATCGTGAATCTCGCTGTGAAGTTCCTGCAGGGATTTCAATTCACTGCCGCCATGGGTCTTTACATAGTGAATACCTTCTGCCGTTGCCTTGGCTGCCGCAATGGTAGTCAAATAAGGAACTTTAGCCTTGATAGCAGCCTTGCGCAGGTAGCTGTCATCACTCATACCATCCTTATCTCTGGGGGTGTTCAGCACCAGATTGATATCTCCGTTTGTGATCATGTCTCCCACATTGGGACGGCCGTCACAGAGTTTCTTTACCTTGGTCACAGGGATGCCTGCCTGGGCGATCAAATCGCAGGTTCTGCCTGTAGCCACCAGCTGGAAGCCATCTTCTGCGAAACTTCTGGCAACCTCTACCACTTCCGGCTTATCCTTGTCATTCACTGAGATCAGCACTGTTCCCTCCAAAGGAAGCTTGGACTGGCAGGCCTCCTGGGCCTTAAAGAACGCTTCACCATAGGAAGATGACAAGCCCAATACCTCACCGGTGGAACGCATCTCAGGTCCCAAAATCGGGTCTACCTCCTGGAACATATTGAAGGGGAATACTGCCTCCTTCACACCGTAGTTAGGAATATGCTGCTCTTTCAGAGCCGGCACCGGCGAAGGACGGCCGGTAATCTCTGAAGTAATGATCTCCGTAGCCAGAGTCACCATGCGGATATTGCAGACCTTGGACACCAAGGGTACGGTACGGGATGCTCTGGGATTGGCCTCCAGTACAAACACTCTGCCATTCTCAATGGCATACTGCATGTTCATCAGACCTTTCACATGCATTTCTTCCGCAATCTTTCTGGTATATTCTTTGATGGTTTTTACATTCTCCTCTGAAATGTGTACAGAAGGAATGATACATGCAGAGTCTCCGGAATGGATACCTGCAAGCTCAATATGCTCCATTACCGCAGGAACGAAAGCGTGAGTGCCGTCACTGATGGCATCTGCCTCACACTCCAGTGCATGGTTTAAGAACCTGTCTATCAGAATCGGCCTGTCGGGAGTTACACCAACAGCCGCATTCATATATTCTCTCATACTGTCATCATCATAAACCACTTCCATGCCGCGGCCGCCCAATACATAGGAAGGACGCACCATAACGGGATAGCCGATCTTGCCAGCAATGGCAATGGCCTCATCTGCATCCACTGCCATACCGGACTCAGGCATAGGAATCTCCAGTTTTTCCATCATTGCACGGAACAGATCTCTGTCCTCAGCCAGATCGATCACAGAAGGAGCGGTTCCCAGGATCTTCACACCATTCTTCTCCAGATCCGCAGCAAGGTTAAGAGGTGTCTGACCGCCAAACTGTGCGATCACACCCAAAGGTTTTTCTTTTTTATAAATGCTGAGCACATCCTCCAGAGTCAACGGCTCAAAGTACAGCTTATCGGAGGTATCATAATCTGTAGAAACTGTCTCCGGATTACAGTTTACGATAATGGTCTCAAAGCCAAGCTTCTTCAGTGCCATGGACGCATGTACGCAACAGTAGTCAAACTCGATACCCTGACCGATACGGTTAGGACCGCCACCCAGGATCATGATCTTGGGTTTATCGGTGTTGATAGGATTTTTATCTGCTCCATTATAGGTGGAATAGTAGTATGCATTGTTCTGTGTGCCACTCACATGCACACCTTCCCAATTCTCTTCAACGCCCAGAGCGATACGGCGATCACGTATCTCATCTTCGGAAATTTCCAACAACTGGCTTAAATACTTATCTGAGAAACCATTCTTCTTGGCTGTGATCAGCATATCATCAGAAATTTGGCTTCCTTTACATGCCAGAATAGCCTCTTCTTCCTCTACCAGTTCCTTCATCTGCTCAATAAAATATGCCTTTACCTTGGTGATCTCGTGGATCTCCTCCACAGTAGCACCCTTGCGCAGAGCTTCGTACATCACAAAATGACGCTCACTGGAGGCTGTCTGCAACATTCTGAGCAGCTCTTTCTTGGAAAGCTTACCAAAATTCTTGACATGGCCCAAGCCGTAACGCCCGGTCTCCAGAGAGCGGATGGCCTTCTGGAAGGCCTCTTTATAAGTTTTACCAATGCTCATAACCTCGCCTACGGCACGCATCTGTGTACCCAGCTTGTCCTGAACACCTTTAAATTTCTCAAATGCCCAGCGGGCAAACTTGAGCACGATATAATCTCCGTCCGGAACATACTTATCCAGGGTACCGTACTTACCGCAGGGAATATCCTTCAAAGTCAGGCCGGTTGCCAGCATAGCGGAAACCAATGCAATGGGGAAACCTGTTGCCTTGGATGCCAATGCAGAGGATCTGGAGGTACGGGGATTGATCTCAATAACAATGATACGATCCGACACCGGATCATGTGCAAACTGTACATTGGTACCACCGATCACCTGCACAGACTCTACGATCTTGTAGGCCTGCTCCTGCAGTCTCTTCTGACACTCCTTGGAAATTGTCAACATAGGGGCTGCACAGAAAGAATCTCCGGTGTGCACACCCAGAGGATCAATATTTTCAATAAAGCAAACTGTAATAATGTTGCCTTCCGCGTCTCGAACCACTTCCAGTTCCAGTTCTTCCCATCCCAGAATGGACTCCTCTACCAACACCTGGCCTACCAGACTGGCCTGCAGACCTCTGGAACAAACAGTCTTTAACTCTTCTTTATTATACACCAGACCACCGCCTGCTCCACCCATGGTGTAAGCAGGACGAAGCACTACCGGATACCCCAGCTTGTCCGCAATGGCAAGTGCCTCCTCCACAGAATACGCAACCTCACTGCGGGCCATCTCAATCCCCAGCTTATCCATGGTCTTTTTAAATTCAATACGGTCCTCACCTCTCTCGATGGCATCTACCTGCACACCGATAACCTTTACATTATATTTATCCAAAACTCCGGCATTATGCAACTCTGCACACAGATTCAATCCGGACTGTCCGCCAAGATTTGGCAAAAGCGCATCCGGTCTCTCCTTCGCAATGATCTGCTCCAGTCTTTCCACATTCAGCGGCTCAATATACGTCACATCAGCGGTCTCCGGATCCGTCATGATCGTTGCCGGGTTGGAATTTACCAGCACAATCTCATATCCCAATTTGCGAAGCGCTTTACAAGCCTGGGTTCCGGAATAGTCGAACTCACAAGCCTGACCGATAATGATCGGTCCTGAACCTATAATTAATACCTTGTTGATGTCTGTTCTTTTCGGCACGAAAAAATCCCTCCTGACATAAATTCTGCTTTGCTCATTTTATCACTATATAACCCGAACTGTCAATTCGGACATCTTGCACATTATACATGAATTATCACTAAATTACAAACACTTATTTTTTCGTCGTAGCAAAACACCTCCTACGATACCCCCTGCCACAAAGAATAGTGCACATCCGCTATAAAGAATCACCCTGTTTCTTCGTTCTTTTTCCTGTTGCAAACGTTCAGCTTCCAGACGCTGGGCCTCCTGACGTTCGGCCTCCAAGCGCTCCGCCTCCAGACGTTCCTGCTCAAGGCGTTCTGCCTCCTGGCGCTCTGCTTCCAGACGTTCGGCCTCCAAGCGTTCCTGCTTAAGGCGTTCTGCCTCCTGACTTTCCTGTTCTAACCGTTCGGCCTCCTGACGCTCCTGCTCTTGGTAAGTGACGATATTTTCCAACATGTCATCCCCAGTGTCCTCACCTACCGTTGTGCGATACAGCCCAAACCTTGCACAGCTGTACTTATAATCATCAGACACATAAAACCAGCACCACTGCTGAGATTTATGCTGCTTGTAGGCCTCTGTGGCCACCTCTAAGGCTGTTCTTCCATCCATCCCCTCTATCGGGCTCCGCAGATCCAAAAAAATCTCATTTTCCTCATAAAGGTGCAGATAGGTCTTAGGCACATCCCAAGTACCATAAGTCTGTACCGATGCCTCATGGTGCTCCGCCAAAGGTGCTGCCTCCACAGCATCCCTGACCACTTTGCTGGTCAACATATGAAAACCATGGCCATATTCCCCGTCTATATCATGGCTGACTACCACCTGGGGCCTAAAACGCCGGAACTGTTCCACCAGATAATCCACCATTGCCTCCGTGTCATACTGTTTCATGGCCTGCTCCAAATTCTCTGAATACACATCCTTGAAATTACCGCAAACCGGATAGATGTCAAGTCCCGATGCCCAGAGCCCGTCCAGCTTTTCATGCTCACGCACCTTTTGTCCTGTCCAATACTCGGTCATATAAATGACCTGTACCTTAGCCCCCTGCCCCACATAATAAGTGGGAATGATCCCGCCAAAAAACAGTATCTCATCATCTGCGTGGGAAGATACCATGATAATATCTGCCTTTTCGCAGGGGGGCTGCCATACCTGTACCCAGTCCGGCAATTCTCCTTCCTCAAAGATATGTATCTCACAAATCCTTGCTCCGCCCTCAGGCATGTGAAGCTTCAACTCACTATATCCATTCTCCAAGGGCACATATTCATGCAAAAACCCATTTTCTCCGCAAGAAATTTTGCCCTCTGAGGTCTCCAGTTCCCATGGCTTCACGGGACTGTCCCACAGAACATAAACGCCCCGGATCTCTCTGTCCCCAGCAGGTGTGATGGTCAGCACGTCTTCTTCTTTGAATTTATATCCTGTACTATAATCACCATCGGTCAACTGCACCAGCTCCTGTCCATCTGACAGCACATAGTTTCCTTCTATTTCTTCCGCCCGGACTGCCTGTCCTGCAAACAACCACAAACCGAATAACACTCCTGTCCAAAATATTCTGCAGCCTTTCATGTTTGTCTCATCCTCTCTTAGTACAACCTAAAATTATTATAGATGAAAATTTACATACTGTCCACATCTTCTATGGTTTGGAGATAATTCCAAAGACATTTACATAACAATATTGACTACTCCGGTATTTTTGCATCTTATCATGCAATGTCGCTTTTTGTTGAAAAATAGGTATCTGTGTCGCTTTTGAGAGACTTTTTTTGAGAAATCCACAGTTTCCACATACTTATCCACATAAAACATCTGTGTCATTTTTGGATTTCCACACGTGACAAACGATGAAAAATGAATGTCATGTCCCCTTTTGTATAAAATAATTACAGAATTGACAGATAAAATTATGTAACCCTATCCTACAAAACAGTGCGATTTTGAAACATAACTTTATTGAATCTTTGATAGAAAATGCTATAATGGCACTAGAAAGGATGGGATATATCGTGAAAAAGAAAGTACAATTTTTTATTGATGATGTGATTTGGCTGTTTCGGGATCTGACGCGCCAGCGCCCTGTCTCCATGTTCGATCACCCTTTTCTGGGGGCCCTCAAGACTGCACATGAAGAATATGGTGTAAAGACACAGCTCAATGTTTTCTACAGAACCAGCTTTTTTTATGGTGACGATGATTTTTCTCTGTCAGAAATGACCGATGCCTATAAGGCAGAATGGGTAGCTTCCTCCGACTGGCTAAAATTAGCTTTCCACTCCAAGGAGGAATTCCCTGATTATCCTTATGTGAATGCAGACTATAACTTGGTAAAAAATAATTTCAATCTGATTGTAAACCAGATCCGCAGATTTGCGGGTAACTCCTCCATCGCATGGGCCATCGTTCCTCACTGGGCCCCTATCAGTAAGGAAGGGGTACTTGCCCTGCGGGATTGCGGTGTCAAAGTAACCTATGCAACCTGGGGAGAAAAAATACCCTATGATGGCGATGCCTCTTCTTTGCCTTACGGCCACGCCAACCGCCTTCTCCACAACAAAAAGCCGGAAACCTGCCTGTTTACCAGATCCACTTATGATAAGGCAATTACCCGTTCCATCTGTGGCTACAATCACCTCAGTTCAGAACAATACCAAAAGATCAATCAAACCTGCGATACCTATCAAGACCCAGAAACAGGTATGCACTTTAATAATTCTGCTCATCTGGTATTAAACTTGTGCAACACAGAAACAATTACAAATGATTTGAACAAACTAATTGGACAAGAATATATCAATATCGGAAACCATGAGCAGTATTTCTACCCTGATTACTTTGCTTATCAGCCGGACTATGCAGAAAAAATATTTACAATGGGCAGAATGCTCCATGAGGCAGGTTACGAGTTTATCTTTATGGAGGACCTGGCATAGGAAGGCCCCGGCCTACAACCAGGCATCCCAAAAGCGTTCTATCCTCTTTGCGATTCCTCCTCGTGTCACTACTTCGTAGTTTTCCCACTCCCTGGGAAACATACGCTGATAGGATGCCTGAAGGAATCGCTCATCCAACAATGCAATGATCCCCACATCATTCACAGTCCTTATTACCCTCCCTGCTGCCTGTAATACCTTGTTCATGCCGGGATATCGATAAGCATAATCAAATCCATTCTCGCCCTGGGCATCAAAATATTCCTTAAAAATCTCCCTCTCATAGCATACCTGAGGCAGACCCGTGCCAACTATGATCACCCCGATCAGACTATCCTCCTTCAGATCGATCCCTTCTCCAAAAATGCCTCCCATCACACAAAACCCGATCAGAATCTTGTCCTCTATCTCCACGTCCATCTGAATGATATCTGAGAAATCACAATCCGGATTTCCTGCAAACCTGGCCAAAAATGCCTCTCTGGACACCTCATCCATGTAATCTTCCTGTACAATACATTCTCTGGTCTCATCAGAAAAATGCTCCATATAGCAGTTATAAACTTTCTCCAAAAAAGCATGAGAAGGGAAAAAGACCATGTAATTACCATGCCGGTTTTTTACAATCTCATCAATGTACGCAGCTATATTGAAATATTCCTCCTCAGATCGTCTGGTGTACTTACTTGTGACATCAGTTCCAATATACAAGGCTCTTCTTTCCGGATCAAAAATGGACTTTGCATACACCTCATAATCTTCCTGCTTTCCACCAAGCAACTTCTTATAATATTGAATGGGAAGCAAAGTGGCCGAAAACAAAATGCTGCTTCGACCTCGTGCCATACATTCTCGCAGGTTAACAGAAGGATCAACACACAATAATTTCAGGATAAATTGTCCTTCTTCCGCCAACTGTGTGTATATGACATACTTGTCATCTATCCTCTCATAAATGTCCAGAAAATGCGTGATTTCAAAGTAAAAGTCCAATATTTCAGGCCTGACTGCACTGTCATCATACTCATCCAGGTACTTATCCATGGTAGAAGCAAGCGTGGTCAGCGCGTGTACAAAAGGATCAATATATTCCACAACCTGCATCTTATCACACTCCCGCTTTAACAACAGAAGTTCCTTATTACACTTTTCCAGCTGTTTCTCCAAACTGGGGGCATAATCCCTGATCCTGGACATAGACTTTTCCCCGGCTTCTTTTACATGCTTTGCCAGCAACATAAAATCTTCTTTGCAAAGTAGCGCGCTGTACATCTCTCTGCCCCGATCCAACAAGTTATGGGCTTCATCCACCAGAAAAATATATTTCCCATCGGTTCCCTCCCCAAAAAACCTTTTCAGGTACACATGGGGGTCAAACACATAATTATAATCACAGATAATACCATCTGCAAAAAGACTCATATCAAGACAAAATTCAAATGGACAAACCTTATGTTTGCGGGCATACTCCTCGATATTCACCCTGGAAAAACTGTGACAATTGGTCAATAGATCATAAATGGCAGCATTGATCCGATCAAAATGACCCTTGGCATAGGGACAATGTTCCGGATTACATTCCGTCTCCTCCATAAAACAGATTTTTTCTTTTGCCGTGATGATCACGCTTTTAAACTGTAGTCCCCTATCCCTAAGGACATCAAATGTTTTTTCTGCTACTGTCCGTGTTATGGTTTTAGCAGTCAGATAAAACAACTTGTCCCCCATACCTTCCGCCATGGCTTTTATGGACGGAAACACTGTTGAAATTGTCTTTCCCACACCGGTAGGTGCTTCTACAAATAACTTGCGCTTATGATAAATTGTCTGATAAACATATTTTACCAGTTCACGCTGTCCCTCTCTGTATGCAAAAGGAAACTGCATAGCCTTAATGGAGGCTTGCCTGATGGCCCGCCATTCACTCTCATAATCAGCCCACTTTTTATATTCTTGCATGATCTGCTCAAACCACTGGCGCAACTGAAACATAGTAAACTCTTCCAGAAATACCTTTCGTTCCTCTGTTTCTATATGACAGTAGATCATGCGCACCCGCACTTCGCTCAGTTCCTGCTGGATCCCATAAATATATGCATAAATCTTTGCCTGTGCCAGATGCACAGGCTGAGGCGCCTTGATCTTCTCCAAAGCCCTATACGTACCCTTGATCTCATCTATTGTTACTCGCTCTTCCTGGGCCGAAACCACCATTTCGCCGTCCTGCAGCTGGGGTACCATGCGTATTTCCTGGGTTTTCTCCGTAAAGATACCGTCTGCCCGGCCCTCTATGGTCAAAATATACCGCTCCGTTTCATATCGGTAGCGCAAAAACACCTCCGAAGCGTAGTCCGGCCCCATAAGCCGTTGGATCATACGATGTATCCTGCTGCCCTCCTGCATTGCATTTTCCGGTGCTCCAAGCCGACGATTGTCTATATCACCGGAACGCAAAATAAACTCTACCAGTTCCCTGACAGATATACGAATTTCTGCTTTGTTCAATTTCCGCTCCTCATTCAAAAACTCCCTGTCATGTAATACAATATCCATGGCAGGGAGTCTATTTCTTCTCTTTGTCTTTAACAGGCAATTTCATTGGCTTTGAGTAATTCTTCCAACTTGGCATCATAACCGTCATATCGGACCGTCAACACCTTGGAAAAATCCATACTGTAAACACCAAGAAAAGACTTGGCATCCACAACATACCTGTTGTAAGCAATATCAATGTCAAAATCACACTGCGAGGTTATTGCAATAAAGTGATCCACTTTATCCTGGGTCAACTTAATCTTACGCTCCATAACAATACACCCTTTCTTCATTTACAAACATTGCTTTTAGACTGTTGATGTATATTATACCCAATTCCTTTTGGTTGTAAAGTACTTTTTTGCTATTTACGTAAGAATTTGTAGCTGTTTGCCGTTAAACTGCGATAGGATCACATAAATTCCACCATGTATTTTCGGAATCTCAGGGGCAGCATATTTCTCTGCAGATCCAGATTTTTTCTATCAGTTATGCTTATCTTATGACAAAAATAACGGAATAGTTCCTGATACCTCTTCTCCTGCGTGGAATACCGCCCTTCCAATCCCTCCATAATTTTGTCCACATCGGACACCATATACCACTCTTTGCCGATGGGATGCACTGCCGCCACGTTGCGTTTGTCATCATAGATTATAAAATTCTCTGCAGACAGCCTGTCTGCAAAATGAGGGGTCAGCATGGCCAAAATATTATCCCGAGGACCGATCCTTGCAAACAGCATACCCTGCTCCAGCTCCTGAAAACGTAAAAATCCGCGCATATGAAGTAGCTCATTATTGGCTCTGCGGCTAAGCTCCATCACCTTGCGCACATAAGGATCCGCCAGATGATCCATGATCCGCCCCCTTCTTCCCTCCTGTGTGTGCTTAAGCCCCCATGCCACAGTTCTGTACACCGCCTGCGCCTTATCGATATCCTCCGCAGCCAATGCCATGCACAGATCCTTATACACATCCTCACCAAACCTCTGCCGCAAGGTTCGCATGACCTTGACTGCTTTGGTCACATCTGTATCCACATGAATATACTGTACAAACAATTTATAATTTTCATCCTCACATGTCTGGATCCGCACCGGTTTCTCCTGCAGATGCCCGGCATACACTTGATAGATAGCAGTGAACACCCCCTCCAGACTATCCTCACATATCAGTACCATTTCCTCCACAATCAAATCCTCCATTATCCCTGTCCATCAAAGCTGTCCCAAAATTGCCTGCTGCCGGTCCACAACAGTGGGAGCACTCCAGAAGCTGCCATCATCAAATAAGGACATCTGCCTGTAGCTCATACCATCATGAGAAAAAGAGACCCGTTCCTTTTCATCCGTCAGGTTCCGTACGATATAGTCCTCCTGCAGTTTGATGGGATACATGGTCTTTCCGCTGCAGGTAATGAAATAAAGCGCACGTTTCAAAACCACTCCGATCTTGCGCAGTGCATCAAAATCCAATCTTGCAGTTCTTCTGGCCCGCACAATGCGCTGTGCACTCTTTACGCCGATCCCCGGCACTCTCAGCAGCATCTCATAGGAAGCCCGATTGATCTCCACCGGAAACTGTTCCAAATGTCGCACCGCCCAATCCTCCTTGGGATCCAAAAACACGTTAAAGTAAGGTCGCTTCTCATCCAAAAGCTCCTTTGCCTGAAATCCATAAAACCGCAGCAACCAGTCTGCCTGATATAACCTATGCTCCCGCAAAAGAGGCGGCCCCTCCGGCAGGGCAGGCAGGGTACTGTCCTCGTTGACCTTCACAAAGGCAGAATAAAAAACTCTCTTCAAGGCAAACTTTTGATATAACCCTTCTGCCACGCTCATAATCTGGAAATCACTTTCCGGGGTAGCACCGATGATCATCTGGGTGGACTGCCCCGCTGGTACGAAATGGGGTGCGTTTCTGTACAGCACGATCTCATTCTTATTCTCCGTTATACCGGTCTGGATCTGGCGCATGGGGGCCAAAATGGTCTTCCTGTGCTTATTGGGCGCCAGTACCCTAAGTCCCTCTGCCGTGGGTAACTCCAAATTAATGCTCATACGGTCTGCCAAAAATCCAATCATCTGAATCAACCTGGCATCCGCTCCCGGTATAGCCTTCACATGAATATATCCCTGAAATCCATGCACATGACGCAGCAGATACAGACACCTGTACAACAGTTCCATGGTGAAGTTGGGATTATGAAGGATACCGGAACTCAGAAACAGGCCCTCTATATAATTCCTCCGATAAAACTGCAATGTGAGATCACATACCTCCTCCGGGGTAAAGGTTGCCCTGGGCACATCATTGGACCGTCTGTTGATACAGTACTTGCAATCATATATGCATTCATTGGTAAGTAATATTTTTAGTAAAGAAATACACCGGCCGTCGGCACTGAAGCTATGGCAGATACCTGACGCTACGCAATTCCCCATACCCTCACCGCCAGACTGCCTGTCCACGCCGCTGGAGGTGCAGGCCACGTCGTACTTGGCCGCATCACTCAATATTCCCAGCTTCTCCAGAGCTGTCATCTTACTCTCTACTATATAATCCATTTCCACCCTTTCTACCGAACATATGTTCTGTTTTGATTCTAGCACAAATCCAAAATCCTTGCAAGAGATATTTTTATTTCGTTAAGTAAAAAACTAAATTCTACGCTCTCTGACCTCATTTTCTTTTTTTACCAAAAAAATGTAGAATTTACTCCTGCACAGATTTATGATGATATTGGTTACCAGTCTGCGCAGAAAGGAGTTCTATGAGTAAAACATTTCCTGGTAATCAAAAAC
>SVFM01000036.1 GCA_015056865.1 Lachnospiraceae bacterium | reverse complement strand
AGGTATGGAGCAGGTGTTTGGGGAAGGTAGCTGTGAAGTGCTGAAAGTACGTAAGTACGGCGGCATGAGAGTGTTATAAGGAAAAAACAAAAGGATGCAGTTTCTATGGTGGGAACGGCATCCTTTTTGTAATCGCAATAAAAATAAACCACCTGCTCTGCAGGTGTGTTCCCAAATAGCTTTAGCTTCAAGCAAAACCTCCTGTGATATAATGAGTGCAGGTTCGCCAACCGCACGAAATTATATTACAGGAGGTATCCAAGATGGACAAGAACAGTTTAGCACATATTCAATGGGAATGTAAGTACCATATTTTATTTGCACCGAAATTTAGAAGAAAAGTTATTTATGGAAAAATTAAAGCAGATATAGCTCATATTCTCAGTGAACTATGCAAGAGGAAGGGAATTGAAATTATTGCAGCAGAAGTATGTCCAGATCATATACACATGTTTGTAAAAATTCCACCAAAGTATAGTGTAGCAGAGATAATGGGATATCTAAAAGGAAAAAGTTCGCTAATGATATTTGAAAGACATGCGAATTTGAAGTATAAGTATGGGAATCGTCATTTCTGGTGTAGAGGGTATTATGTCGATACAGTAGGTAAAAATGCGAAGAAAATCGAAGAGTATATCCGAAATCAGTTAAAGGAAGATTTAGAATACGATCAAATGTCATTAAAAGAGTATATTGACCCGTTCACGGGTGAGCCGGTAGAAAAGGGCAAATAAAAGAGGCTCTTTAGAGCCAGCCCGTGGCCGCAGTGCGGAAGGCGAACTTTTCGGAGCCTCTTTAGAGGCAAGCAGGGAACAGCGGCTTATAGCCGCAGAGCAAACCACCAGCTAAGCTGGTGGTAATGATTACAGCATTTCCTTTTACGTTCTTCCACGGCAGTGCATCGTTTTTACGTCCTCTTACTTCTGTGTTCCCGCGCATGCTGGATCACACCCACGGTAGTGGAAATCAGGGTAAATACCTCGTTCACAAGTCCCATACCAGACCCTGCAAACACATCATAAGTCAGCATGCTGCAGGTGATCGGGAAAGCCAGATATCTGGTGAGATTCGGCCGTCTCTGCCAAAAGGTGATCACCAAAAGATCGAAACACGCGCCGGTAGCACACTTAAGGGGCGCTTCCAGGTAAACACCGCTGACACCACACTGCACAGCAGGCGACAAAATATCAGTTCCCGAAAAATACCGATCCCTGCAATGGCTGCGCCCGAATAAGCTGCCAGTAATAAGTAGTGCAGCATCCACAACACATTGGAAGACAGTTTATAGATCAACAAACTTTTTCTGCTTTTTTGCTGATAAATGATTACATTGACCGCACACCCAGAGTGCCTATGATCATTGTCCTCATACTCAAATCTCCTCCTGACACACGATCCAGTTCATTTCCTCAAAACCAAACAACGTGGTACCTGTAGCCGGTGTGCCCTTCCATCCCACCTTTTTGGAATGCTTATCATAGTAATCCGTATCACCGAATATAGGGCCTAATCCTGAGAACTGTTCTATTTTCAGCGTAACTGTCCTGCCCTGCAGTTCCTTGTCTATGTCAAACACGTAAGGACTGTAAATCCGCTCTCCCACCGGTCTATCATCGATACTGACTCTGGTGTACAGGGTCGTACCGATAAGGGCAAGTGCTTTTGCCCCCTCAGGGATTACCACTATTGCGGCATATTCTACCTTGCCGTAATCGGCAAAACGCTCACCGGAACGATACTCTCTCTTTCTCTCCCGCAAAACAACCCTGCAAAGCTCTCCGGACTGTACTTCTGCAGCAAAATCCCCGCTGACCAATACACTGGGGAAATACTTCAGATCCTTCTCCGCAGTCACAGGATTTGCACCCTTTTTGAGATGACAGGAATCTGACATCCCGTAAAATTTCCGAAATCCCTGCGGCATGATCTCATCCGGCACCGGACACTCCAATGCCTTTTCTCCCAGGCGGGCATTCACGCCCTCTCTTACTGAAAAGACCACCTCTAATCCTTCCTCACATTCACAGAGAACCTCTGCCCGTGTCTGCTCATTCAGGTACATGGTACGGATGATATTGGGATTCCCGTAGGAAACCGCAAACGGCTCCCGCAGCGGCTGTCTGCCATCTAAAGTTTCTATAAATGTAACGTTAGCGACAGTTCTTTCCGCAGCCGCAGATACTTTATACACGGCATATGGATCCAGGCAGACTGCTTTGCCCGCAATCAGATATTCCCCGGCCGGTGCAGACAGATTCAGTACGATCACATCTCCGTTATCATATTTTCTCACAAACAGTCCAGGCACAGGATTCCCCTCCAAGTCAGAAACCAGAAGGGCATTTTGACATTTTTCCGAAAGTCTGTCACAGATTTCCATCGGATCCCCGGTCACAAAACCATCCAGACAATAGGCAAACTCATCAGTAAATTCAATCACCGGCACACCGTTTGCCACCTCTCCCTCTGCAATGTATTTCCACTGCAGCTGACGAAAAGAAAGCGCTCCTGCAAGCTCTATAAAAACGTAATCTCTGGATTCATCCGTGATATGCTTTGCACAGAGTGACACAGCATAGCGCACCAGTACATCCGGTACAAAATCCAGTTCTGCCATGGCAGCTGCATCCTTTGCATCCTCAGCCAGAAGCCTCATGCCTGCAAAATCCGGCTGAGCCGTCGTAAAACAGTTAAAATAATCCGTAATCTTAGCATTTCCCCGCATATCCATGGGAGATATTGCCAGAAAATAGTGATTGATTTTAAAGCAAGATGCATAATAAAGCATACATCGCTTTTTTGCGTAGGACATGTCACAGGGGCCCAGCGCAAACAGCTCCGCCATGGCACCGCAATCCTTCTGCGCTTTTGCGGAAGCCTTTTTTCTGCTTCTCACATACTCTATACTGTTAAAGAGCGTCACACGATGCGGCTGCTCCATCTCCGTCCTGATCTCGTCAACACCCGGCAACATAAAGGCCTGCAGATCAGCCAAGAGATCTCCGTTGGTTCTGGTGGATCCAAACAACGCATCATCTGCCATCAGGTGTCCCGTCAGGATCAGCTCATGTTCCCGGCACCAGCTGCTTATTTTATCCAGGAAACACTCCCGGAATCTTTCCGACACCAGCTTCAGGCAGATTGCCGACAATTCCTCATGCTCCTTCTGCAAATCCTCTGCGAATGTTCGCCCGCATTTCCTGAAATAATCGGCTTCTAGGCCATCATAATAAGGAACATCCTCCTGCCCGCAGGCATAATTAACAGAGGGCTCATCCGTAAACATTCCCTGTATCACAGTTCCGAAATATTCTCCGAAATACTCGTAATATTTTTCATGAGTACATTCTATAAAATAATCCATAGCCTCATGGGAAAGCAGATCCGGAAACAGCTTGCTCCCGAACATGTCACTATTATGAAGAGAATCCCAGCTGATCCTGCCTTTATCCTCACCCTTGATCTTGATTCCTCTCAGCCGATATCCCTTTGCAGTCACTCTTCCCCCAGCATCTCCCGAAGGCCAGTTAAACTCATCATATAGCCACATCTTCATGTCCAGACGTTTTGCATGCACAATAAAATGAGCAATGGTAACAAACCATTCCTCACTCAGATATTCCAGTTCGCAGCCCGATCTGGGATATACCATGAACTGTTCAATACCGTTCTCCCGAAGCTGTTCCAAATAAGCTGCGATTTCCTGTTCCGCAGGTCTGCCGGTTATGGCAGACATCACAATAAATGGGGTTCTCACAATGTAATTCCTCCTTCTTATTTCAAACCTTATTTTTACATAACATATTGCATATATCTACTTGTTCTTTTTTAAGTATTTTCTTGATAATATCAGATGCAGATGTTATAATCCAGATATATTGCAAAGATATTTTTGCATAAAACAAAGACAAGGAATCCTACAATGAGCATCATTATTAATCCTTTTGTACGTTACATAGCAAAAACCACATATTATATGAACATGCTCGTAACCGCCCGGGACTGCAGGCTGCTCTACCTGTTGGAAGGCCGCGGGACTTTTGAATGTGAAGGCCGGATTTATCCTCTGATTCCTCATACCCTATTGTATTATCCCTATGGGATACCCTATCGCATTTCAGCAGAGCCCGACGAAAAGAGCATGTTGTTTTATACCGTAAATTTTGATTTTACTCAGGATTTTGCACATATCACAGGTCCGCTGAGCCCCTGCCCGCTTTCTGCTGGGCAAATCAGCCCGGAATTGCAAATACCGCAGCATGCCGAACCGATCTGCAGGGAGTCTCAAACACAGCAGTTCGCCGGACCAATCCGTGGTAACACAAAAGAGTACGACCATCAGGCCATACTCTGTAGTATCAGCGGAAATCTCTCCCCCCAAGGGAAAGCCATTTTCTCCAAGATATGTTATCTTCCCAATGCGCTCTGGGCTGAGAACTGTCTGCAGCAGATCTACAGCGAAGAAGTTCGCCAAAATCTCTGTTCCCACCAGCTCCAAAGCGCATATATGAGTATTATTTTGTTGGAACTATACCGCCGGGTATCCACCCCCGCTCTGGAAAACCCTTTGTGCATCCGTGCGAAGGAACTGATTGCTCAGAACCTTCATTACACCAACAACACCCTGGCAGCGTTTTTGAATTACCACCCTTACTACCTGAACGACCTCTTTAAAAAGAATACCGGCATTACCCTCCACCAATACATCCTGCGGCAGCGACTGGCAAGAGCTTATGAACTGATCGCCACCACCCAAATGTCCATTGAAGAAATTGCGTTGCAATGCGGCTTTTGCTCCCAGTCCCACCTGTCACATTTGTTCAAGGATACCTATCATATCACCCCCGCCAGGCTGAGAAGGTCGGTATAAGAATCACTTGATGCCCCAAAGGCAAGAGAACAAAGAAAAGAAATAGAAAAAACAGAACTATTAAGGATGAGAAGAACACATATGCCGAATATTATGGAAATAACCGATTTTGCTTCGCCGGAACTGGATCTCTATGCCAAACTGTCCGAGGCACAACTGCTTCATTACCATGAACCCATCAAAAAAGGGCTGTTTATCGCAGAAAACCCTAAAGTAATAGAGAGGGCACTCAATGCCGGATATATCCCGAACTCCCTTTTGTCGAAAAAAACATATTACAGGAGAAGGCGCCGGCATTATTGCTCGCTGTGGAAATATCCCTGTCTATACTGCAGATTTTGATGTTTTGACAAAGCTTACAGGATTTCATCTGACCCGCGGTATGCTGGCCGCCATGTACCGTCCCACTCTTCCGAGCGTAGAAGAAGTATGCGCTGGAGCACGCCGTATCACTGTACTTGAAAACGTGATGAATCCCACTAATGTAGGTGCCATTTTCCGTTCTGCCGCTGCACTGAATATAGATGCCGTACTGCTTACTCCCACCTGCAGCGATCCGCTTTACCACAGAGCAATCCGTGTCAGTATGGGAACCGTTTTTTAGATTCCCTGGACCTTCCTCAGCTCCGAGATTTCTGATACACTAAAGGCCTTGGGCTTTCAGACTGCCGCCATGGCATTAA
This sequence comes from Lachnospiraceae bacterium, assembly GCA_015056865.1. Classification (GTDB taxonomy): domain Bacteria; phylum Bacillota; class Clostridia; order Lachnospirales; family Lachnospiraceae; genus Acetatifactor. Next base: position 2,624 of record SVFM01000036.1, on the reverse strand, counting down.
GCGACAATTCCATCTCCATCGATGATCCCCGGCTGCAATCCATAGACAAGCTGGCAATCGTGTGGATTCTCTGAATGTAGCAGCTGCCAGTGCAGTTGCATTCTTGAAGTTTTCCATTTATTAGTGCAGTTTATTCACGCGACTTTTATACACTAAGTTCTTTTACTAGGCCTTTCACCCGGCTTATAACTCATTTTTTCACTAAGCTTTTTATATACGGTCATTAGCATAGTGAGTTAACAGAATATCCCACCGATAGCATTGGATATGGGTTCTGCCAGGAACACGCCGTTCACGCCGAACCCTGCCATGGGCAAAAGCAATGTCAACGGCACCACTATAAAGGCCTTGCGCAACAGAGAACAGAAAATCGCGTGTTTTGCATCCCCAACGCCTGAAATGCAGTCTGGCCAGCAAACTCCAACGCCATACAAAACCGAAGAAATAAATCTTAAGGGCTCCGATTCCTCCATCCATCAAACTCCACAGGAAAAGGATATTGCATTTGAAGAGGAACAGGGGTATATTAAATTTGTAGTGGACAAATTTGAATGCCATCAATTGGCGGTCTGGAAATATAGAAGAGAGAAAGCTGTAATGCTTTATGGCGCCAGCGAATATGCTTGTTGGCGCCAGCGCTTCGGAATGGAGATTAATATGAAAATCGTATACGACAAAAATATGGCAGTAGATAATCCTGTTATTGATGAGAATATTGTCTGCATGATGTCGGTCAGGGCATCTTTGATGTATATGGCTTTGATGGAGGAAACGGAAATATCCTTTCTCAGAGACTCCCCAAAGATATTGCAGAGACTGTGAATGAAGGGGTATTATTGCAAGGTGGCTTTGCAGCAGGCGGTAGAGTCAGGTTTTATACCGATTCCTTGACCATTGCAGTCAAAGCAGAATATGCAGAGGGCAATCATGCCACCTGTCTCAGCGCGTGTGCAGCGTATGGCTTTGATCTGTATACCGTGGATGAGACTGGCATGGAGACATTCTTACGTACCTTCCGACCCGGAGAAAATGAGCTGAACCACTGTGCTTTTCTGTCAGTTTATGATATGATTGGAATGCCTGCGAAGGAAACAGCATCTTCGGGTGTTTTCTACACCTTGAATATGCCCTGCTTTGCTGAAGTGAAAAAGCTATACATAGGCCTGATGAAAAGAAGTACACTTAAAAGTGGTAAGAAATATGTTAATGAAAAGCCTATGATTTTCTATGGATCATCCATCACTCACGGCGCAGCTGCCAGTCATCCGGGAAATACTTATGAAGCGTTTATTTCTCAAAAATATAATCTGAATTATATTAATCTGGGCTTCGCTGGAAGCGCAAGGGGAGAGCGCGAAATGGCGCAGTATATTGCCGGACGTGAGATGAGCGTATTTGTCTGCGATTACGATCACAATGCAGCAAATGCTGAGCATCTCCAGGCGACGCATTATTCCTTTTATGAGGTGATACGTGAGAAATATACGGAGATACCTTATGTCATGATTACGAAACCTGATTTCAGAAGAAATCCACAGACGAACGCTGTAAGAAGAGATATTATAAAGGCTTCTTATGAAAAAGCCTGGGAAAATGGCGACCGGAATGTCTATTTTATCGACGGTGAGACCTTTTTTGCCGGTGACTGTTGCATGAGCTGTACCGTTGATGGCACCCACCCTAACGATCTGGGATTCTATCGAATGTCAAATATTATTGGTAAGGTGCTGGCTGAAGTTATGGGACTGCGATAGTGGTTGTATTTTCAGTACGGGAATGGTCTTGTGTTTGCTAACTTATAACTGCAAATATATTGTTTATGTCATCTTTTCGTTTTGCAAATAACAAAAAAACAAGAAAATTACACTATTTAACGTTTCATCCTTTTATATTTGACTATATCAGACACTCTATGTATAATTTAAATAAATAATTCATGATAAAAAATAGGAGGTGTTTTTTTGTACAATGTACTCTTGGCTGACGATGAATCTGCTATATTAGATACCTTACGACAGCGGTATCCGTCAATCAGAAGTATGTACGTTGCAAAAACGCCATATTTCATTTGCCGAAAAACGTATGGTCGTTATGGGAAAAGGAAATAAGGAGCGGACAGTACCTCTCGGCAGACTAACGGAAATCCTTTTACAAGAACTCTTTAGGAAATGTCCTTATGAATGAGAAGATGTTTTTTTAACCAGACGAGGCGAGCCGATGACCAATAATGCCGTAAAAATCTTTGTCAACAAATTGTCCAAAGAAGTGGGCTTTGAATTATCTTCCCACAAACTGAGACATAACTTTGCAACCAATTATTGTATCGATCAATATGAAGAAGTTGGTCAAGTAGATATTTATAGGTTGATGATATTAATGGGACACGAAGATATTGAAACGACTCGCAGATACCTGCACCATGCCAATGAAATCATCGGCGCCAGAGGGTGTATCTCTCATTTAGACAAGGTTTTTCCGATATAAAAGGTTTCCAGGATTTGACTTTTTGAGAAACAAAAAAAAGCCCCAAACCCGCATCTGTGCTAAGTTCAAGACTTCCAAGTGGACCGCCAGGGGCTCGAACCCTGGACACCCTGATTAAGAGTCAGGTGCTCTACCAACTG
>SVFM01000017.1 GCA_015056865.1 Lachnospiraceae bacterium | reverse complement strand
GTATGAGGTAGATAGGAATGGAGTGTAAGCACAGCAATGTGTTCAGCGGACATTTACTAATCGGTCGAATGCTTAACCAATAGGTTGGTTTCAATGTTGTTCAATGTTCGGTTTTGAGGGTATAATGCTGAAATATCCTCATATAATATAATAGTTGATAATTTGGCTCCATGGTCAAGCGGTTAAGACATCGCCCTTTCACGGCGGTAACACGGGTTCGATTCCCGTTGGAGTCATCCTCGATAGCTCAATGGTAGAGCACTCGGCTGTTAACCGAGTTGTTGTAGGTTCGAGCCCTACTCGGGGAGTATGGCGACATAGCCAAGCGGTAAGGCGTGGGTCTGCAACACCCTGATCACCAGTTCAAATCTGGTTGTCGCCTCTAAAGAATCTCTTGAAATTTCGGTTTTGAGAGATTTTTTTGTGTCATACTTAGTTATAGGAAATGATAATTTGAAGGAGATGCTATGTCATATAAGATTCTGGCGACGGATCCTTTACTAAGGAATTATGAGCAGGATATCCAGCTGCGCATGGACTGCTATCTGAGAAAGAAAAGAGAATTACTGGATGGAACGGAGAACATTGTCCATTTTGCGAATGGTTATGAATACTTTGGCTTCCACCGCACCCGGGAGGGATGGGTATATCGGGAGTGGGCGCCCGGAGCTCAGGGCATGTACTTAACCGGAGATTTTAATGACTGGAACATGACCTCCTGTCCCATGCAACGCTTGGAAAACGGTGTTTTTGAAGTGAAATTGCAGGGCGAGAACGCTTTGATACCCGGACAGAAGATACAAGCCATTGTCTTGAACAACGGCAGAATGCTGCGCCGCGTGCCTCTCTATGCCACCAGAGTTGTGCAGGATCCGGATACATGGGTTTGGTGCGCAGAGTTGGAGGAGACTTTGCTTCCTTATCAGTGGACAGATGAAAAGTTCAAAGTACCTGAGACACCACTTATTTATGAGTGTCATATTGGAATGGCTCAGGAAAAATATGGGGTGGGAACTTATCGGGAATTTTGGGAGAATGTGTTGCCCCGGGTGAAAAGCCTTGGTTATAATACTATACAAATTATGGCGATCATGGAGCATCCTTATTATGGATCCTTTGGCTATCAGGTGTCCAATTTTTATGCACCTTCCTCCCGTTACGGTACCAGCAATGAGTTAAAGGAGTTGATCGACAGAGCCCACAATATGGGGATAGCGGTACTGTTGGATGTGGTCCATTCCCATGCAGTAAAAAATACAAATGAGGGCCTGAATGAATTTGACGGCACAGAGTATCAATTTTTTCATGCGGGAGAGAGGGGCAATCACAGCGCTTGGGGAACCAAGCTGTTTGATTATGGCAAAAATGAGGTTTTGCATTTCCTGCTTTCAAATTTGAAATATTGGATGGAGATTTATCATTTTGATGGATTCCGTTTTGACGGTGTTACATCTATGTTATACTATGATCACGGACTGGGAACTGCTTTTGTGAATTACGACATGTATTTTTCCGGTAACACAGATTTGGATGCAGTGACTTATCTGCAGCTGGCCAATGAACTGATCCATCAGTTGAAGTCTGATGCGATTACCATTGCGGAGGATATGTCCGGTATGCCGGGAATGTGTATTCCGATAGCAGATGGCGGTATGGGCTTTGACTATCGGTTGTCCATGGGGGTCCCCGATCTGTGGATAAAATTGTTAAAAGAATCCAGAGATGAAGACTGGAACATGCACCAGATTTGGTATGAACTGACCAGTCGCAGGCCTGAGGAAAAAAATATTGGCTACTGTGAATCTCACGATCAGGCCTTGGTGGGGGATAAAACCATTATGTTCCGCCTTTGCGATGCACAGATGTATGAGCATATGAACAAATTTGGTGGAAGTTTGGTGGTGGACAGAGGAGTTGCACTGCATAAAATGATACGCCTGCTCACAGCTGCATTGGCAGGTGAGGGATATCTGAATTTTATGGGCAATGAATTCGGTCATCCGGAGTGGATTGATTTTCCCAGGGAGGGGAACGGTTGGAGTTATCACTATTGCCGGCGTCAGTGGAGTCTGGTGGACAATCAGGGATTGCGATATAGGGAACTGAATGATTTTGACAAGGAAATGCTCCGTGTGTTAAAAGAAGAACAGGTACTGCCCTTGCAAGCCCAAAGCAGGTGGATCCATCAGGAGGACAAGATCATTATTTTTACCAAGGGCAAACTTGTTTTTGCTTTTAATTTCCATCCCCAGAAGTCCTTTGAAGGATATTTTTTGCCGGTGGGACAGGAGGGAAAGTATAAAGTCCTGCTCTCCTCCGATGATGGCGTTTTTGGCGGCCACAGTCGGGTAGAGATATCCCATGTGTATGAGGCAAAACAAACACAGAGGGGAATTGGATTTCCATGTTACCTGCCCTCCAGAACAGCGGTGGTTTTCAAAAGTTTTTAATAGCCAAGGGCTTCGTTGATCAAAATGATTTCGAACTCACCGCCCAGAGGCTTTTCCCACAGAACGGATAAATTTCTGCAGATCCTTCCCGGGCTGTTGCAATCATAACATCGGTCAGCCTTTTCAGCACAGGGGGTTTTCACTCCAAGACGTTTGGCATTTAGGGGAGCGGCAATATTTCTGGCCCGGTGCAGGGCACTGTCATAATCCGGAGCTATTTTGTTGGAGCCTGCTACCAGATATACTTTTTCATGTCCGTAGCAGATGGCGGCCACCCGATTGCAGGTGGCATCGATGTTGATGATCTCACCGGTCTCAGCCAGTCCGTTTACGGAAGAAAGGTAGATCTGTGCGGCGTTTCCTTCTGCCCGCATATCGGCAACGGTTTTGCCCTGGGGGATTCTCCAGTGCCAGCTGACTTGATTATGGCTGGCCAGGCGCTCATACAACCCCATTTGATCTAAGGTTACGGAGCCACCCATACCCACGGTTTTATGGTCTATCTGGGCGTCCAGATAGTCTGCGGCTTGGCGGGCTGTATCAAAGCAGGATACAAGGTAGCCTCTGTTTTCCAAATTTTTCTTTAACGTTTCAAATATCATAATGAGCTCCTCTTCCACTAGGCTTTTTTTCTATTATTGTACAATGATTTATGCTATACTACAAGAGGCAGATGTGTTTCATAAATCAGGGTTAAAAGAATTTTAAAAGAATCTTGAAGGAATCTTAATTGACTTGGAACGGTCCAGGAATTAAACTGACCCTATAATAAATCAGTGGTGCGGAGGTTAAAAATGGGGCATATTGTTGGCATGGGGTTTGGTGTATTATTCATTTTTTACTTTTTATGTATTGAGTTTTTTACGGGACATGGCACAAACTTTTACTTTATTTGGCTTTTTATGGGCATTGCATTTTCTGCGTGGGGATTTCTTGGCAGAAAAGGTGTATGGCTTGCCCTGCCGATTTGGCTCAGGCGTGGGACCGGCATATGTTTTGTTATTGGAATGCTTTGCTTTGTGTTTGTGGAAGGGCTGATCATAAGCAGATTTTGGGCCAAAGGCGAACAGGAACTGGACTATATTATTGTGCTGGGGGCTCAGCTAAAACCCAGTGGTCCCAGTCAGGTGCTACGTCTAAGGCTGGATACGGCCTATGATTACCTGGAGGCCAATCCGGATACCCAAGTGATCGTATCCGGCGGTCAGGGAGCAAATGAGCCGGATACAGAGGCGCAGGGCATGTATGATTATCTGGTGAAACGGGGCATCGATCCGGGGCGGATCATTCGGGAGGACAGGTCCACTAGTACCACCCAGAATATCGCTTTCAGCAGTGAGTTTTTAGATAAAGAGACGGACAAGATAGGGATTATTACCAATAATTTTCATGTGTTCCGGGCGACCCGCATTGCGCAGGCAGCCGGTTATAAAAATGTCTGCGGCATTGCCGCACCATCCTATCCCTTCTTGCAGCCAAACAACATGTTGCGGGAGTTCTTTGGGGTAACCAAGGACTATCTGTTTGGAAATATGTAGCGTTTACGAAAGGAGCGGTAAAAAGGTGACCACAGAGGAAAAGATCACTCAGTTAAAGCAGATCATAGAAGAAAGTGATAATATTGTTTTCTTTGGCGGAGCGGGGGTCTCCACGGAGAGCGGAATTCCTGATTTTAGAAGTGTGGATGGGCTGTACAATCAGCAGTATGATTATCCACCTGAGACAATCTTAAGTCACACCTTTTATAGAAGATATACAGAAGAGTTTTACCGGTTTTATAGAAACAAAATGCTGTTTTTGGATGCTAAGCCCGGCAAAGCTCATTTGAAATTGGTGCAGTGGGAAAAGGCAGGTAAGCTGAAAGCAGTGATCACCCAAAATATTGACGGGTTGCATCAGGCGGCGGGAAGTAAAAAAGTATTTGAACTGCATGGATCGGTTTTGCGTAATTTTTGTGAAAAGTGTCATGCATTTCATGATGTGGAATACATAAAGAACGGGGAAGGCGTGCCAAAGTGCAGGGTTTGCGGCGGAGCGGTAAAACCGGATGTGGTGCTCTACGAAGAAGGGCTGGATGAGGCCACTGTGACAGGTGCAGTCAGGGCGATCAGCGAGGCAGGGACCTTGATCATCGGCGGAACTTCTCTGGCGGTCTATCCGGCAGCCGGCCTGATCGATTATTTTCGGGGAGAGCATCTGATCCTTATCAACAAAACACCCACGCCACGGGACAATGCCGCAGAGTTTGTCATCCAGGGAAATATTGGGGATGTGTTCGAACAATTATAAAGGAGAGTAAGACGGTGGATATCAATGTTGGAGACGTTGTAAAACTGAAAAAAATGCATCCTTGCGGCAGTCAGGAATGGGAGGTATTGCGGATCGGAGCGGATTTCAGATTGAAATGCATGGGCTGCAATCATCAGATCATGATAGCCAGGAAATTGGTGGAAAAAAATTTGAGAGAAATACTGAAAAAGGCTTGAAATTACGAGATTTATAAGGTATAATAAGTCTCCGTGATATATTCCTTGCTCCTGATAAACAGGGGCCAGAGACCAAAAGGAGGTAAATGAAGCATGAACAAGTATGAATTAGCCGTTGTTGTTAGTGCTAAGATCGAAGACGATGAGAGAGCAGCAGTTGTGGACAAGTGCAAGGCTCTGATCGAGAGATTCGGTGGAACGATCACGAACGTTGATGAATGGGGTAAGAAGAGACTTTCTTACGAAATTCAGAAGATGAAAGAAGCGTTCTACTATTTCATCCAGTTCGATGCTGACAGCAGTGTTCCCGCTGAGATCGAGAACCGTGTTCGTATTATGGACAATGTTGTCAGATATTTAGTAGTAAGACAGGACGAGGCATAGTATATGCCGGATGAAGCTATCTGGCTATACAGAAAGTGAGATAGACAATGAATAAAGTTATTCTTATGGGACGTTTGACCAGAGATCCCGAGGTGAGATACTCACAGGGAGAAAATGCATTGGCAATTGCCAGATATACACTTGCTGTGGATCGTAGAAATGTCCGTAACAGCGGAGATGACAATACTGCAGATTTTATCAACTGTGTGGCTTTTGGCCGTTCAGGCGAGTTTGCAGAGAAGTATTTCCGCAAAGGTACCAAATTGGTGGTAACAGGGCGGATTCAGACAGGCAGTTATACCAATAGAGATGGCGTAAAGGTTTACACCACTGAGGTTGTTGTAGAAGATCAGGAATTTGCAGAGAGCAAGAGTTCTTCTTCAAGTGACAGCGGATATACCGGGGGCAACAGCTTCCGTAAAGCCGAACCTTCCGGAGCTGCTGATGGTTTTATGAATATCCCTGACGGAATTGATGAGGAATTGCCGTTTAACTAATTAACCTTTTATTTTTGTAGAATGGAGGCACTGACATGGCTTACAATAAAGCAGACAAAGCTGACAAAGCAGATGCGCCTATGAGAAAAAAAGGCGCAATGCGCAGAAGAAAAAAAGTATGTGTATTCTGCGGTAAGGATAATGTAATCGATTACAAGGATTCCAACAAGCTGAAGAGATACGTTTCTGAGAGAGGAAAGATCCTTCCCAGAAGAATCACAGGCAACTGTGCAAAACATCAGAGAGCAATGACTGTTGCTATCAAGCGCGCACGTCACATCTCCTTGATGCCTTATGTTCAGGACTAATAATGTGTAAGACGACTGCCGGGTTAAAAGACCCGGCAGTTTTTTAATTTACAGGAACGACCTTGTCGCACTAGAGTGCGAAATTTTGTTCCTGTAAATTAAAAACGCTCCGCGGGGATCGCACTGCGACGGAGTGGAAGATGTCTGCTTCGCAGACCCGTCGCAGGCGGAGAATTTCGCGAGCAAAATTCTTTTTTACTTTTACAACGAATATTTGACAATACATCTTACAGTACGACAAAAATTAACGTGTAGCGTATTTCCATATTATGTGTTATAATGTACGCGTAGGCAATGAGCCATGCGCGAATGAGCAAGAAAGAAAAACATGCTTGCATGTTATTTCTTGGTTGCGAGTGAGCATAGGGCGAAGCCCGTGAATCTGAAAACGGAGTTTTCGGATTCGCATGGCGAAATCGTGAGCATGGGGCGTCAAGCGAAGCCCGTGAATCTGAAAACGGAGTTTTCAGATTTGCATGGTGTTTGAAATGAAGGGGTACACATGAAGAGAAGAGTTAAGTTAAAGGGAAGAATCAAAACATATTTACTGTTTGCCATATATCTCGGGATATTGCTTTTTGTTGTGAACATTTTTTTGTTCCTGTTGGACTATAGGGCAGCACTTTTGTTAGGTTGCTTTACTATATTTTATTTTATTGTGACATTAGCGCTTTATTTCTATAATAAGCCTATTTTTATGAATGAACTGATCAGCTTTGCCACCCAGTATGGACAAGTGCAAAAGCAGCTGCTTCGAGAACTGGAAGTTCCTTATGCACTTTTGGATGACAGTGGGAAGGTGGTCTGGAGTAACCGTGCGTTTGACACCACGGTACATCATCCGGGTGGATATTTCAAATCCATTACCGGCTTGTTTCCCACCATTACCCGGGACAAGCTGCCGGATGGAGAGGGTATGGAAGAGGCCCAGTATGAGTTGAATTATGAGGGTAGAGAGTATCTTGCCAAATTTAGAAGAATCTCATTGAGCGATATGGCGAAAAACAGTGATGTCATAGAGTCTGCCGGATACAGCAATTATTTGATCGCAGTATATTTATTTGATGAGACAGCACTGCACATTGCATTGCAGGAGGTTGACGATCAAAGTCTGGCAGTAGGGTTGATCTATCTGGATAATTATGAGGAATCATTGGAGAGCGTGGAAGCAGTGCGCAGGTCTTTGCTGACTGCACTGATCGATAGAAAGATCAATAAATACATTGCAGCCCTGGATGGTATTGTTAAAAAAATTGAAAAAGATAAGTATCTGGCAGTTTTGCGCAAGAAGTCTGTAGCACGGTTACAAGAGACACGGTTTGATCTGTTGGAGGATGTGAAAACTGTAAACATTGGTAATGAAATGGCAGTGACCATCAGTATCGGTGTAGGCCTGGATGGTCTTAGCTATGCTCAGAATTATGAGTTTTCCAGAAACGCTATTGATCTGGCTTTGGGACGAGGCGGAGATCAGGCAGTGATCAAGACGCTTGCCAGCATCACCTATTATGGTGGCAAGAGCCAGCAGGTAGAGAAGAATACCAGGGTAAAGGCGAGAGTCAAAGCTCATGCCCTGAAGGAAATCATTACAGGTAAGGACAAAGTGATCATCATGGGACACAGAGGGGCAGATGTGGACAGCTTTGGTGCGGCTGTGGGTATTTACCGTATTGCCCAGACTTTGGAGCGAAAGGCACACATTGTGCTCAATGATATCAGTTCTTCCATACAGCCCATGGTGGAATTGTTCCTAAACAACCCGGAATATGACACGGATATGATCATTGGCAGTCAGCAGGCCATTGAAGTAGCCGGTAGCAGCAACAGTACCGTTTTGGTGGTGGTGGATGTAAACAGACCGGCCATTACAGAATGTCCGGATCTGCTTAGGCTATGCAAATCGATTGTTGTGCTGGATCATCACAGGCAGGGGGCGGATACCATTGAAAACGCTACGTTGTCCTATGTGGAGCCTTATGCTTCATCCTCCTGTGAAATGGTTTCCGAGATACTGCAGTATACTTATGACAATATAAAGATCCGCACGGAGGAAGCTGATTGTATGTACTCCGGCATTATGATCGATACCAATAATTTTATGAGCAAGACCGGTGTCCGGACTTTTGAGGCGGCAGCATTCCTTCGCCGTAATGGGGCGGATGTGACACGGGTGCGTAAGTTGTTCCGAGAGGATGCCAGCGAATACAAGGCCAGAGCGGATGCTGTCAGCCAGGCAGAGATATACAGACAGGCTTTTGCAATATCCGTATGCATGGCGGAAGATATCCCCAGTCCTACAGTTGTGGGAGCTCAGGCGGCGAATGAACTGCTAAACATCAAAGGAGTCAAGGCCAGTTTCGTGTTGACGGATTACCAAGGCAAGATTTATGTGTCTGCCAGATCCATTGATGAAGTGAATGTGCAGATCATTATGGAGAGATTGGGAGGCGGTGGTCATATGAGCATGGCAGCCTGCCAGTTGGAAGGTATCAGCCTTGTGGAAGCCATTGGCAGATTAAAAGGGACGATAGATATTATGTTAGAGGAAGGTGATATATAGTTATGAAAATTATTTTACTGCAGGATGAAAAAAAGCTGGGAAAAAAAGGGGATATTATTGAGGCCAGTGACGGTTATGCAAGAAATTACATCTTACCGAAAAAGATTGGTGTTGAAGCTACTGCCAAAAACATGAATGACTTAAAGCTTCACAAAGCAAACGAGGAAAAGGTGGCTCAGGAGCAGTTGGATGCGGCAAAAGAGTTTGCAGCTTTACTGGAGACCAAGGAAGTGGTAGTTTTGATGAAGGCCGGAGAAGGTGGACGAGCTTTCGGAAGCGTGTCTTCCAAAGAGATTGCCACTGCATTTAAGGAGCAGCATGGTCTTGAATTGGATAAAAAGAAGATACAGCTGCCGGACGCACTGAAGAGCTTTGGTGCATATGAAGTAACCATTAAGCTGCATCCGCAGGTAAGCGGTAAGCTGCGTGTAAAGGTACAGGAGGCTTAATGTGGCTACAATGGAGGAGAGCGTTTTAAAGAGGATCCTGCCCCACAGTGTAGAAGCCGAGCAATCGGTCATTGGTTCTATGATCATGGATAGGGAGGCCATTGTGGTGGCTTCGGAATTGATTACCGGGGAAGACTTTTACAACAAACAGTACGGGATTGTTTTTGAAACGATGATAGAACTGAATAATGAAGGCAGACCGGTTGATCTGGTTACTCTTCAGGATCGTTTGAAGGAAAAGGATGTGCCTCCGGAGGTAAGCAGTTTGGAGTTTGTCAGAGATCTGATCACGGCAGTTCCTACTTCCGCCAATATTAAGCATTATGCCAATATTGTGGCTGAGAAATCCACACTGCGCAAGCTGATCCGCCTGAATGAAGAGATTGCCAATACCTGTTATCTGGGAAAGGAAAATCTGGAAGTCATATTGGAGGAAACAGAAAAAAAGATTTTCCAATTAGTACAAAAGAGAAATACCGGAGATTTTGTACCCATCAGACAGGTTGTTATGAATGCCATGGAAAAGATCGAGAAAGCTTCCAAGAATAAGGGAGCGGTAACCGGTATTCCCACCGGGTTTGTGGATCTGGACTACAAAACTGCTGGTTTGCAGCCTTCCGATCTAGTGCTGATCGCGGCAAGACCCTCTATGGGTAAAACGGCTTTTGTATTGAATGTTGCTGAGTATATGGCTTTCAAGCAGGACAACACAGTGGCCATATTCAGTTTGGAAATGTCAAAGGAACAGCTGGTAAACCGTCTGTTTGCCATGCAGTCCAGAGTGGATTCGCAGCATATCAGGACAGGACAGCTGTCGGACCAGGAGTGGGAGAAACTTATAGAGAGTGCGGGTATTATCGGTAAATCCAAGTTGATCATTGATGATACGCCGGGTATCAGTATAGCGGAACTGCGCTCCAAATGTCGCAAATTTAAGCTGGAGCACAATTTGTCTATTGTGATCATCGACTACCTGCAGCTCATGTCAGGAAGCGGCAAAACGGATTCCAGACAGCAGGAGATCTCCGATATTTCCAGATCCCTGAAAGGGTTGGCAAGAGAGCTGAATGTGCCGGTGGTGGCACTTTCCCAGCTGAGCCGAGCGGTGGAGCAAAGGCCGGACCATAGACCGATGCTTTCCGACCTGAGAGAATCAGGAGCAATCGAGCAGGATGCGGACGTGGTTATGTTTTTGTATCGTGATGATTATTACAATCATGATACGGACAAAAAAGACATTGCCGAAGTGATCATAGCCAAGCAAAGAAACGGTCCGATCGGTACGGTGGAACTGGCATGGCTGCCTAATTATACGAAATTTGCAAACTTACAAAAATAATAAGATATGATACGAAAGAGGACAAGCTTAAGTGGCTGTCCTTTTTTGCATGGAAAGGAGAAAGAATAATGAGCAGTAACTATTTAATTTCTGATGCTGCTAAGCAAGTAAACGTGGAAGCCCATGTGCTTCGTTACTGGGAGGAAGAATTAGGCCTTACTATTAAAAGAAACGAGCTTGGGCATAGGTTTTATACAGAAGATGATGTAAAGAGATTCCAGGAAATCAAGAACATGAAAGAGAGGGGACTACAATTGAAGGCAATTCGAATGATCTTGAAAAATGGCAATTTAGAAGTTAAATCTTCTGGGGATTCCAAGAAAACGGTAGAGCAGGAGGAACAGAACTCCCTTAAGTGTACTCCCAGGGAGCAGGAAAATTTACCCGCTGCACAGGCAGGGGCATCAGGGGAGGTTGCCACGGTGGCACCTGAGGATAAGGCAAAACGTCTGCAGTGGCTGTTGCAGCAGCTGTTTCGCGAGACCCTGCAGGAAAACAACAGGGAACTTTGCCAGATGGTAAAGGAAAATGTGTTGAAGGAGCTGGATTATCAGTTCCGGATTCAGGAAGAAAAAGAGGATGAACGGTATGCAGAGCAGACTAGACGGGAGGAGGAGCACTTTAAGAAGATCGATGAACTTCTGAGAAAGAAAAGGAGACTGCTAAAAAAGTCATGAGGAAAAAGAAAACCCGGCCGCTCTTGAATGATGAGTAGCCGGGTTGTTGTTATGAGTTGATCTCGTGAGGCAAGTATTTTGCAGCAAAAGCAGTATAGCTCTCTTTAAAGTAGGGGCTGTAGGCCTTCATGATCCTGAGTGATTCATGGAGGTTCAAGTTCCTTTCGTGACTGTCGATCAGGCAGCCTGCAATGTTGGAGCAGTGATCGGAAGTACGAGCCAGATTAGTAAGAATATCTGACCAGACAAATCCGGTTTCGATGCTGCAGGAACCTTGTTGCAGACGTAGGATGTGCTTGTTTCGCATCATCTCTTTCAGCTTATCAATCACCTGTTCCAAAGGTTCAACTGTAGTAGCTGACTGTATGTCGTTGTTTACAAAGGATTTATATGTCAGACTCAAAATCTCATCCAGTGCATTGGAGAGGACTGTCAGCTCCCCGTTTGCTTCTTCAGAGAAAGTAAGACCTTTTGTCTTCATTTCCTCAGCAGAGGCAATCAGGTTCTTGGCGTGATCGGAAATACGCTCCAGATCACCGATTACCTTCAGTAACATGGCGGCTTCTGCACTGTCTCTGTCGCTGACTTTGTTGGTGCTGAGTTTTACCAGATAGGTTCCAATAATATCTTCATAGTGGTCAGTTTTCTCCTCTGCATCCCGCACGGACTTAGCCAATTCAGGATCGTAGGATGTAAGGCAGCGCAGGCTGATCTTCATAGCACCAATGGCCTCGGTAGCCATGTCAACTGCAAGCGTATGGCAACGCTCCAAAGCCACCGCAGGGGTTGCCAGCAGACGATCATCCAGCTCCACGATGGTATCCGGTATCTTGGTCTCCGGCACCAGTTTGTAGGCCAGTTTTTCAAGAAAAGAAGTCATGGGAAGCATCAGCAGGGTGCCGGCTATGTTAAAGACTGAGTGAGCCACTGCGATGCCGGAAAGAGACGCAGGTTCATTAAACAGCGCTGGTGCTATGGTGTAATTTATGATGCTGAACACGCTGAGCCATACAACGGTACCAATGACATTAAAGCAAAGATGAACCAGTGCGGAGCGCTTAGCGTTTCGGTTGGTGCCAAAGGAGGAAAGGATAGCTGTGATACAGGTACCAATGTTCTGCCCCATAATAATAGGGATTGCAGCTCCATAGGAAACCTGACCGGTCATAGCCAGTGCCTGTAGAATACCTACAGAGGCGGAGCTGGACTGGATGATGGCGGTCAGCACAGCACCGGCAAGTACGCCCAGAATAGGATTTTTAAACATAATGAAAAGTTCCTGGAATGCCGGAATATCCTTCAGCCCGGATACGGCGCCAGTCATTGTGTCCATACCGAACATCAGGACCGCAAAGCCTAGCAGGATGGTACCAATATCCTTTTTCTTATCGCTTTTGCAGAACATGTAAAGAACTACGCCGATCAATGCCAATATAGGAGTGAAAGAAGTGGGCTTTAGCAGCTGCACAAAAAGATTATCACTGCTGATGCCGCTCAGGCTCAAAACCCATGCTGTAACTGTGGTACCAATGTTGGCGCCCATGATCACATGGATGGCCTGTTTTAGAGTCATAAGACCTGAGTTTACGAATCCTACTACCATAACGGTAGTAGCAGAGGAACTTTGAATGACTGCAGTCACCCCAAGTCCGGTAAGAAGTCCGGCAATTTTATTGGTGGTCAATTTACTCAAAATACCTTGCAATTTGCTGCCGGTTCGTCTTTCCAAGGCGGCGCCCATAACATTCATACCGAACAGGAACAAACATAGTCCTCCGATCAGATTCAGCACATCAAAAATACTCATAATATCTCCCTGCCTTTTTTATATTTGGGGCAATTCACATCCCCTATCGTATTTATTATAACATTCCTGGCAAAAAAGATGGGTAAAAAGCAAGTAAATTATGAGCAAATAGTGGGTAAAACGTTAAAATCGGCTGATGAAACTCATCAGCCGATTTTATTCTTCTGTGTGAATTAGCCTTCGGAAATAGCACCAACAGGGCACTGGCCTGCGCAAGCACCGCAGTCAATACACTTGTCGGGATCAATCTCGAACTTTCCATCTCCCATGCTGATCGCACCAACAGGGCACTGTGCTTCACATGCACCGCAACAAACGCAGCTGTCGCCAATTACATATGCCATATCTATATCCTCCTTACAATGGTTCAAGTGTAATTAATTTTAATATAAATCCGTGAGAAATACAAGTCCTATTTGTCGTTTTCAGACATTTCGGCCCGGCGTTTTTTAATCCCATCCAAAATCACCTGTTTTTTCTCGATCACCTTGGTCTTATCCATGGCAGGAACATCCTTCAGCTTATACTCAATGCCCAGTTTTTCGTATTTTACGGCGCCCATGGTGTGATAGGGAAGTACATCGAGAGCTTTCAAATTATGGAACTTACCGATGAAGTAACCCAGATCAAACAGGTACTTGTCATCATCCGTAATGCCGGGTACCACCACGTGCCGGATCCACATATCCACATTTCGGTCGTTCAAATATTCGGCAAAGGCCAAAATGCCTTCATTGGGCTGCTCAGTAAGTTCCTTGTGCTTCTCTGGATCAATATGTTTAATGTCCAGCATGACCAGGTCAGTAAGAGGCATCAGCTGATCCAGTTTTGCAATAAAATCTGTGTTGCCGGGCTTAAAAGCTATGCCGGAGCTGTCGATGCAGGTGTGAATATCCTTTTGCTTAGCCAGCGTAAACAGATCGATCAAAAAATCCACCTGCATCAGGGGCTCGCCGCCGGTAACGGTAATACCGCCGCCTTTATAAAAGCCTTTGTTTCGCTCATATTGTTCAATAATATATTCCGGGTCCATCATGGTGCCGCCTGTCATGGACCAGGTGTCCGGATTGTGGCAGTAGGCACAGCGCATGGGACAGCCCTGCACAAACACCACATAGCGCACGCCGGGGCCGTCAACGGTGCCAAAACTTTCCAAAGAATGAATTCTTCCCTGCATAATAGTAGTCCTTTCATAATGATGTAAGGTGAAAAGATGCGCTGCCGGAAGCAGCGCATCTTACATGTTTTTTAATCTGTAGACAGATTAGATGCTCTCGTGGAAAGTACGGGAGATAACGTCTGCCTGCTGTTCCGGTGTCAACTTGATGAAGTTAACAGCGTAGCCGCTTACACGGATGGTCAGCTGAGGATAGTTCTCGGGATGCTTCTGAGCGTCCAACAGAGTGTCTCTGTTTAAAACGTTTACATTCAGGTGATGTCCACCTTTAACGGAATAACCATCTAATAAATTTACCAGGTTGTCAACCTGAGCCTGATTTACTTCTGCCATTTTTCTTTCCTCCTGTTTAAAAATGTGTTTGTCTTCAGGGGCCAGAGCGTCCCAACCCCTGAAAACATATTATTTGAAATCGTCTAAGCCCTGCTCCAATGTGGGAACACTGCAAGCCAAGGGGGTTCTGGAGCAGTCGCTGCACCCCATTGTCTGAACTTCTTTCGCTTTTGTACTCTCGGTAGTGCAGTCCACGTTTACGTGTCCTACGCCTTTTGCCATGCCGGCATCCAGCATTTTTACCAGATCGTCAATCATTGCTTTTTGGTCCATAGGTGCTCCTTTCTGTAAGGCTATTATTTGTTCAAGTCAATTTCGATATCGCCTGCGAACACCTGATCCTCTTTACCAAGAGCACCGGGGATGATGGTGAAGGTATTGGAGATACCGTCCTGTGCATCCTTGAAGGGCAGCTTGGAAACGGAAGACAGGGAAGCTACTGCACCGTGGGTATCACGGCCGTGCATCGGGTTTGCACCGGGTGCGAAAGGCTGGCCCTTCTTACGTCCGTCAGGTGTGTTACCTGTAGCCTTACCGTAGGTTACGTTGGAAGTAATGGTAAGGATGGAGGTGGTAGGGATACCGTTTCTGTAAGTGTGATGTCTTCTTACAGCAGTCATAAACTTGGAAACGATGTCCTGAGCGATGGAGTCTACGCGATCATCGTCGTTACCATATTTGGGGAAGTCGCCGGTGGTCTTGAAGTCAACGATAATGCCGTCTTCGTCACGAACAACTTCTACGTTTGCATATTTGATAGCAGACAGGGAGTCAGCTACGATAGACAGACCTGCGATACCTGTTGCGAAGTAACGCTTAACGTCTCTGTCATGCAGAGCCATCTCTGCTCTCTCATAGCAGTACTTGTCATGCATGTAGTGGATGATGTTCAAGGTGTTTACATAAACATCTGCCTGCCACTCGATCATGTCGATGAACTTGCTGTAAACATCATCATAGTTCAGTACGTCGCCTTCTACAGGACGGTACTTAGGACCAACCTGTTTCTTGGTAACCTCGTCTACACCGCCGTTCAGAGCGTACAGCAGACATTTTGCCAGGTTTGCACGAGCACCGAAGAACTGCATTTCCTTACCGATAACCATGGAGGATACGCAGCAAGCGATACCGTAGTCATCAGCATGGTCAGGTCTCATCAACTCGTCGTTCTCATACTGGATGGAAGAGGTCAGGATAGACATCTTTGCACAGTATCTCTTGAAGTTCTCAGGAAGTCTGGGAGACCACAGTACGGTCAGGTTAGGCTCCGGAGAAGCACCAAGGTTGGTCAGGGTGTGCAGGTAACGGAAGCTCATCTTGGATACCAGATGACGGCCGTCAACGCCAACGCCTGCCAGGGACTCGGTTACCCATACGGGATCGCCTGCAAAGATCTGGTTGTACTCGGGAGTACGTGCAAATTTGATGCAGCGCAGTTTCATAATGAAGTGGTCAACAAATTCCTGGATCTCCTGCTCAGTAAAGGTGCCGTTTGCAAGGTCTCTCTCTGCGAAGCAGTCAAGGAAGGTGGAAGTACGTCCCAGGGACATAGCAGCACCGTTCTGCTCTTTTACTGCGCACAGATATCCGAAGTAAGTAGCCTGGATAGCTTCTTTTACGTTGGTAGCAGGTTTGGAAATATCGCAGCCGTAGGAAGCAGCCATCTCTTTCATCATCTTCAGAGCAATGATCTGCTCGGAAATTTCCTCACGCAGACGGATAATGTCATCGGTCATAACGCGGCCGGTGGAATCCTTCTGAGCCAGTTTATCCTCGATCAGTCTGTCAATACCGTACAGAGCGATACGTCTGTAGTCACCAATGATACGACCGCGGCCGTATGCATCGGGCAGACCGGTGATAATATGGGAAGAACGGCAAGCTCTCATCTCAGCGTTGTAAGCATCGAAACAGCCTGCGTTGTGGGTCTTTCTGTGGGTGGAGAAGAACTCACTGATCTCGGGATCAACTTCGTATCCGTTGTCGGAGCAAGCTTTCTCAGCCATTCTGATACCGCCGTAAGGCTGCAGGGAACGCTTGAAAGGCTTGTCGGTCTGGAAACCTACGATGGTCTCCTTGTCCTTGTCCAGGTAGCCGGGGCCGTGTGAAGTGATGGTAGAAACAACCTTGGTATCCATATCCAGGACGCCGCCTGCCTCACGCTCTTTCTTCTGCAGATCCAGTACCATGTTCCATAAATCCTTTGTGTTCTGTGTAGCTTCGGCAAGGAAGGACTCATCTCCATCATAAGGATGATAGTTCTTCTGGATGAAATCGCGTACGTTGATTTCGGTTTCCCATTTGCCGCCTACAAAATCTTTCCATTCAGGTCTCATTTCAAAATTTCCTCCTATTAGAATTGATAAAATATAAAAATAAAAATATATTATTCCATGGGATAATTATATGAAAAAGGAAAGAGCGAGTCAAGCAAAGCAATGTACTTTTTTGGGTACAAAACGCTGATTTGAAGCGTGTTTCCGAAAAAATACAAAATATGAATACTTGCCAAGACTGGAGGAAAGTATTATACTATGAAAATATAAAGAAGATTTATATTAAGGAGGAAATAGATATGGCAAAGATCACGAAAGATATGACTATCGGTGAGATCCTGAGAACCAATCCCAAGGTGGCACCCATTTTATTGGAGGCAGGCATGCATTGCCTTGGCTGCCCTTCTGCACAGGCTGAGTCTTTGGAAGAGGCTGCTATGGTTCATGGCATGGATGTGGATGAACTGATGGCAAAGATCGATGCGCTGGAGGCATAATCAAACAGCGGACAAGCAGCTTTTAGTCGGTAGATATGATTGATACAGTAGGGGCAAATCTTCGGGTTTACCCCTTTGTATTTCCGGGAAAGGAAAGCGGATGAGGAAACAAGGATGTATTTACGGACTGCTTCTGGCAGTGTGGATCTGCCTGCTGGGAGGTTGTGGCCGGCAGATGTCTGTGCAGGAAGGCGGTGAGAGTCTGGCGGTAGACAGTGAGCTGTCTTTTGAGGAAAGTACAGAGTCATCAAGCTCCGAGGAGAAACCTGCAACATCCATCCCGCCTATGGGGGAAGAGCCGTCTGCTCCTTGGGAAGTACAGATCATAGATCCATCGGGGATGACAGTGCAGACTCGTTTTCAGACGCCGGATGGGTTTGAACGTGTATCTGCTGAGGAAGGAAGCTTTGGAGAGTTCCTGCGGGAGTATCCGGTAAAAGAGGATGAAAGTCCGGTACTTTTGTATGATGGCAGGAAGAAAGGGAATCAGTCTGCCCACGCGGCAGTTCTGGCTCTTCCCATAGAAAACCGAGATTTGCAGCAGTGTGCAGATTCGGTTATGCGCATGTATGGGGAATATTTTTATGCCACAGGGCAGTATGAACGGATATGCTTCTATTTTGTCAGCGGTTTCGCCGCAGAATATGATAAATGGCGGGAGGGATACAGGATTTCTGTAAAAGGCAATGATGTGTCCTGGGTGAAGACGGAGCAGTATGATGATTCCTACGAAACCTTTGTGAAATATATGCGGATGGTGTTTGCCTATGCCAGCACCCTTTCCATGGTAAGGGAGTCGGAGGAGGTTTCCTTAGAGGAAATACAGGCCGGAGATGTGTTTTTAAAGGGCGGAAGTCCCGGACATGTGGTAATGGTGGTGGATGTGTGTGAAAATCAGCAGGGACAGAAAGCCTTTTTGCTGGCTCAGGGTTATATGCCGGCCCAGGAGTTTCATGTGCTGAAAAATCCTGCTCATGAGGAGGATCCCTGGTATTACATGGAGGAAGTGTCATATCCCTTTGAAACGCCGGAATATGTTTTTAGTCAAGGCAGTCTGCGAAGAATGAAGTATTGAAGTTTATGGAGAATGTGCAAGGAAAGGGTTGAAGGATGGAAGATAAAAAGGAAATACTGGGGACGGAGCCGGTAGGAAGGTTACTCTGGAAGCTGGCTATCCCCACTGTGATCGCTCAATTGGTCAATATGCTCTATAATATTGTGGATAGAATTTACATAGGCCATATTCCCGAGGAGGGCAGTTTGGCTTTGACCGGTGTGGGAGTGTGCATGCCGGTGATCATGATCGTTTCGGCGTTTGCAGCACTGATCAGTTCAGGTGGGGCGCCCAGAGCCTCTATTTTTATGGGGCGTGGAGAACATGAGACTGCCGAGAAAATTCTGGGCGGCTGCTTTAGCCTGCAGATTTTCATATCCTTTGTTCTGACAGCAATTCTTTTGATCTGGAACCGGGATTTTTTGCTGGCTTTCGGAGCAAGTGAAAATACCATTGACTATGCCGCCGGATATATGAGCATTTACGCAGTGGGCACCGTGTTTGTACAGTTGACCCTGGGAATGGGGGCATTTATCACGGCCCAGGGCTTTGCCAGGATCGGGATGATAACGGTACTGATCGGGGCGGTCTGTAATATTGCTTTGGATCCGTTATTTATTTTTGTGTTTGATATGGGGGTTGCCGGAGCAGCGCTTGCAACTGTGATCTCTCAGGCAGTTTCTTGTCTGTGGGTGCTTTGGTTTTTGACCGGAAAAAAGACGAAACTCAGGTTGAAGGTTGAAAATTTTAAAATAGACTTTAGGATTGTGCTTCCCTGTGTGGCCCTTGGCCTTGCGGCCTTTGTAATGCAGAGCAGCGAAAGCATCATTTCTGTGTGTTTTAATTCGTCCCTGTTAAAATATGGTGATGATATTGCGGTGGGAGCCATGACCATCCTGACCAGTGTGATGCAGTTTGCCATGTTGCCAATGCAGGGCATTGCCCAGGGAGCCCAGCCGATCTCCAGCTATAATTATGGAGCAAGAAATGTGGAACGGGTAAAGAAAACTTTCCGGCTTCTTTTGACCGCCTGCCTGACGTATTCTGTGGTGCTGTGGGCGCTTATCATGCTGTTTCCCGGAGTGTTTGCAGGTATTTTTACGCCGGATCCGAAGCTGCTTCAATTTACAGCGAAAGCCCTTCGGATCTACTGTGGTGCACTGTTGCTCTTTGGCATACAGATTGCCTGTCAGATGACCTTTGTGTCGATTGGAAACGCAGCTTGCTCCATCGTGGTGGCAGTGGTCAGAAAGTTTGTTTTATTGCTTCCGCTCATTTATCTGATGCCTCATCTGGTAGCGGATAAAACCATGGGAGTGTATCTGGCGGAGCCGGCGGCGGATGTGATAGCGGTAACCTTTACAGCGGTGCTGTTTGGGGTGCAGTTCAAAAAGGCGATGAAGAAACTCTAGAAATACAAAAAAGAGAACGGTGTGGCCGTTCTCTTTTTGCTCAATAAGCAGTGCGCCTAATTCATCTGACTCAGAGACTGTATGGCATGATCTGCGATCAGCGGCATGTAGTGTTCCTCCAGGAAGGAGTAGGTCGATGACGGGATCCGTCTGGTGGAACCATGCTCTGACAAAACATTGCAGACTCTGGTAAACTCTTCCGGAGTATGATCGCCTTTGGAAATCACCAGCAGGTATCTGCCGTCCTCCTCATCTTTGTAGAGCGAATTTCGAGCGCTGTAAGATTCCGACAAAATGGCGGAAACATCCACCAGGCTGCCCAGGGAATCAAAGATAAAAATTTGTATCAGATCCGGGTCTGCCGCTTTGGCTGTGTCTTGCAGTGATGTCTGTTTGGAATTTGCTTTTTTGCCTTCGTGGATCCGCTTGAACAGATCCAGCACTTCATCGGCACCGTTTGACAATTCCTCCAGCATATCATCCAGGTTCTTATCTGAATCATCATGTATGGCAGGAGAAAATTTGGAAAAACGGGTATCCAATTCTTCCGGATCCTCCACCTTGGTAATGATGAGTACAATGCATTCGGAATTTAACGGGATTGCCTCTATCATGAGCGGAATATCCTCCGCTTCAAAACCGAATTCAAAGGAAGCCTGCTGCATCATATCGCGGAACAAACTCTTTGCCTTTTCGGTACCGTAAGCTAATTCGCTGATTTTTAATTCGCGACTGGCCAGATCTTCTCTGGTCAGAGTACAACGAATCTGGTTTTCATTCACTTTTTCAATCTTCATGCTATCACGTCCTCACTATATAAATAAGATACTGCAGTGACACGGCTCTATGACTGAAATCCCTGAAAACATCTGACTAAATGTATATTATACTTTTCAGTGTTGCAAGTCAAGAGAACCGGGCCAGTTTAATAATTTTTTATAATTATGCTTGAAAAAAGTCATGCATTACTATATAATCATACCCAGAGATGCCTTCGGTAATCCGTACTGGAAGGAGGCACTGTAGTCTATATATTATATTCTGAGTCTTTAAAAGTGTTTTAAGCAATCTATTTGGATCAAGATGTTCTTTTTTTCATTCATTACATACATAGTATGATAATGTCTTACGAGCTTATGTGCTTGAGTTCAAGATCAAAGATTTCCAAATAACAATCAACGTTATAATTCAATTCATGGTAGTGTTTTTTGCGTACAGCCCAGGCATCTCTAAAATTTGTTTGCCCAGTATATCACGGGATCTTCTTTTGGTGGGCAAACTTAGAAAAGGAGGAATTTATTGAATAACAAAGAAAAACAAATACTGGAGGAACGGCTGGAGAATGCCTTTCAGAACGGTGTGGCACTGTTTTTGGAAGGGACTCCGGCACTTCCCAGTGAGATCGCCGGGAAATGTGTCGGCGAAGATACGGTTTACATGGCTGACTATGTGTTGGATGACAAGGGGATCCTGCGGGAATTGAGGTATGACAGGGTCTCTTGCTGGAAATAGTATATCAGCCCATTGCGGGGAGCAGAGTAAATATGGGAGCGCCTCTCTTGACCGATGCCCCTGCAGAACATTGCGGTTTGGCCGTGAGGATGGATGTTTTCGACCACGGCCAAGCTGTAATAGAAATTTGTCAAAATTGGTAATGACGATAGTCAGATTGTCTGCTATAATAAAATCGTTTAGGAGGTAGAAAGATGAAGAAGATCATACCGGTTTTTGTAGCGATCGTACTTATTGCAGTCATTGGCTGGCTTACTTTTGGTAAAAAAGTGGCGGAGAAATATACTTATTCGGACGAGCGGGCAGACTTGTACGAATATTTTCATATCATAAAAGAGGAAGAGGTGCCTATCATCCTGCAGGATGCACTGGTGGAAGAAGATGCGATCCTTGTGGATAACGTATGTTATTTTGACTTGGATACGGTGCACAAGTATTTTAATGACCGGTTTTATGTGGACCGGGTGGAAGGGCTTTTGCTGTATACGACCCCTACAGAGATCATTCGCACGGTCCTGGGCAGCTCTGTGTATTCTGTGGACGGTATGGAGACAGATGCAGGATATACTTTGTCCTTCAGCAGGATAGTGGGCGAAGATACCATATATTATATTGCGGCAGATTTTGTGAAGCAGTACACCAATTATTCTTATGAGGTGTTTGCACAGCCCAACCGTATGCAGGTCTATACCCAGTGGGACCAGCGGACTGTGGCGGATGTAAGAAGCGACAATGCGGTGCGTGTTCTGGGGGGGGTTAAGAGTCCGATTTTAACCGATGTGGCAGCCGGGGATACGCTGGTGGTTCTGGATAAAATGGAGACCTGGTGTGAAGTAAAAACTCAGGATGGGTTTATTGGATATATTGAGAATAAAGTATTGGAGAATGAGCGGAAAGAAACGCCGTCGGCAGTGACGGACTATGAAGTGCCCGAATATACCAGTCTGACCAAGGATAAAAAAATCGCCTTGGGGTGGCATGCAGTGTACGGCAAGTCGGGCAATGATACCCTCGGTGAGGTAGTGGCAGATGCGCCCGGGATGAATGTGATCGCCCCCACCTGGTTCAGCCTCAGTGACAATGCGGGGAACTTTGCCAGCTTTGGAACCAAAACTTACGTGGACAAGGCTCATGAGATGGGCTTGGAAGTATGGGGTGTGGTGGACAATTTTAACTATGCCGCCAATAATAAGCCCAATAATATAGATACCAAGACAGTACTTTCTGCCACAACAGCAAGGACCACATTGATTCAAAATCTGATCAACAAGGCCCTGGAGCTGGGGCTGGATGGCATCAATATAGATTTTGAGAAGATTGATGCTTCCTTTGGCCAGGATTATGTACAGTTCTTACGGGAATTGTCTATACAGTGCCGGGCAAAAGAGTTGATCTTCTCTGTAGATGTGCCGGTGCCTTTCAACTATAATGCCCACTATGATATTGCAGAGCAGGGTGTGGTGGCGGATTATGTGATCATTATGGGATATGATGAGCATGGCGGAGACAGCAGTGTGGCAGGTTCTGTGGCGTCTTTGGGATATGTGACTCAGGGTCTGGACATCGCAGTGTCCCAGATGCCCTCTAACAAGATAGTCAATGCGCTGCCCTTTTACACCCGGCTGTGGACCACGGAGGGGACGAAGGTTAAAAGCAGGGCTTACGGCTTATCCGCTGTCAAAGGTTTGTTAAAGGAATATGGTATGGAACCTTCCTGGGATGAAACTGCCGGTCAGTATTATGCGGAAAAGAAGACGGACAAGGCTCTGTATCAGATCTGGATCGAGGATACCCAGTCCATTTTGGCCAAGATCAATGTAATGCAGAAGTATGATCTGGGCGGTGTGGCCGCCTGGCGTCTTGGTTTTGAAACAGACGGAGTTTGGGACGCTATTTCAGCTTATATCGGCAACTAGGGCGGTGTGAGCGCATTTTCGGGCGGAGCTGTTCATATACATGAGGTAAGAGGGAATGGACGGCAGGCGTGAAAGATGCGTGAGAAACTTTTTTCTGCAGTGCTGGGGGTGCTCCTTGCAGCCTCGGTGTTGTGGGTGATAGACAAATCCCTGGAAGTGGTAAAACTCAACACAGATGCGGGGACAACACTTGAAAAGAACAGGCCCTGTGTGGTGATCGATGCGGGACACGGAGGACATGACCCGGGGAAGGTGGGTATCAATGATGCACTGGAAAAGGATATTAATCTGCAGATTGCAAAGCTGCTGGAGAAATTTTTGACAGCAAATGATGTGGATGTGATCATGACCAGACAGGAGGATGCCGGGCTCAATGATGCGGACGCCTCCAATAAAAAGGTGCAGGACATGAAGCGCAGGATTGCGCTGATCGAGGAGGTAAAGCCGGATCTGGTGGTCAGTATTCATCAGAACAGTTATTCGGAAGAATATGTACATGGTGCCCAAGTGTTTTATTATACAGACAGTACGGTGGGGAAAGATTTGGCACAGAAGATTCAGACCAGACTGGTGGAAGATCTGGATCCCCAAAACACCAGAGGGATCAAGGCCAACGACAGCTATTATCTTTTGAAAAAGACCCAGTGGCCTATTGTGATCGTGGAGTGTGGCTTTCTTTCCAACAGGGCAGAGGCAGAAAAATTGATATCTCCTCATTACCAGGAGAAGATAGCCTGGTCCATTCACATGGGAATTTTACAATATTTAAATGAAACAAATTTGTAATAAATTTACAGAATCAAATTAATGTGTTATACTGTGTGCGTACAGGGTATTGCCGTGAGCTTTACAGAGCGTCAGGCAAGTGCCCACGGAGGCATTTATGAGGACAAAATTTGTTGAGATAGATCAACAGAAAGAATATATGGCGCAGGCTGGTAGAATTCTGCAGGAAGGTGGACTGGTAGCATTTCCTACGGAGACAGTCTATGGCTTGGGAGGAGATGCATTCAATCCGGGATCCTGCCGGAAAATCTATGAGGCCAAGGGCAGACCTTCTGACAATCCACTGATCGTGCATATCTGCAGGATAGAAGATTTAAAAATGGTTGCGGCTGAAGTACCCCGGGAAGCCATGCTTTTGGCAGAAAAATTCTGGCCGGGGCCCTTGACCATGATCCTGCCAAAGGCAGACAGGGTTCCTTATGAAGTTACAGGCGGTCTGGATACGGTGGCAGTGCGGATGCCAAATCATCCTATAGCATTGGCATTGATCGATGCTGCAGGGGGATATGTGGTAGCACCCAGTGCCAATAGTTCCGGAAAGCCCAGCCCTACTCTGGCCGGTCACGTGCTGGAGGATTTGGATGGAAGGATTGACATGATCCTGGATGGTGGGCCGGTTGGTATCGGGTTAGAGTCCACCATTGTGGATCTGACCACGGATGTGCCGGAGATCCTTAGGCCGGGATATATTACCCGGGAGATGCTGGAGGAAGTATTGGGCCAGGTGAAAACTGATGTGACAATTATGTCAGCAGACACAGGACAGGCACCAAAGGCACCGGGGATGAAATACAGACATTATGCACCAGTCGGGGAATTGACCATTGTGGCAGGAGAGCCGGAGCGGGTGGTGCATTGGATCAATGAGAAGCTTAGTCAGTCGGCCGGTAAGAAGACCGGAGTGATCTGCACAGATGAGAATAGGGACAAGTACTTAGCGGATGTTGTGAAAAATATCGGAAAACGTGATGATGAAGCCAGAATTGCAAGGGAGCTTTACCGTATCTTAAGAGAGTTTGATGAAGAAAAGGTAGAAATCATGTATTCGGAGGCCTTTGATACAGCCGGTGTGGGACAGGCTATTATGAATCGCTTACTTAAAGCAGCGGGCTATCACATAATATATGTATAAAATACAGTAAAAAAGATAAAACAGGAGGCAGGAAAATGTCGAAAGTAGTAGTTACAGATCATCCCTTGATTCAGCACAAGATTGGTTACATCAGAAGAAAAGAAACCGGAACCAAAGACTTCAGACAGACCATTGGTGAAATTGCCATGTTGATCTGTTATGAGGCTACCAGAGATCTGCAGATGGCAGAGGTGGAGATAGAAACGCCTATCTGCACAGCAAAGGCTAAGGAGCTGAAAGGCAAAAAGATGGCTATTGTACCTATTCTGCGTGCGGGATTAGGTATGGTGGATGGCGTACTGCAGTTGATCCCGGCAGCAAAGGTGGGCCATATCGGTCTGTATAGAGATCCGGAGACCTTAGAGCCCGTTGAATATTACTGCAAGCTGCCTGCTGATTGTGCAGAGAGAGAAGTATTTGTAGTGGATCCCATGTTGGCCACCGGGGGTTCCTCTGTGGCTGCCATCCAGATGCTGAAAGACAAAGGATGCAAAAAGATCCATTTTATGTGTATCATTGCGGCACCCGAAGGTGTTCAAAAAATGCAGGAAGCCCATCCGGATGTAGATATGTATATCGGTGCACTTGACGAGAAACTGAATGATCACGGATACATTGTACCCGGGCTGGGAGATGCCGGAGATAGAATATTTGGTACCAAATAAAACAGGGAGTTTGATTTATGGTAAAAATGCAAAGCCGTAAGCGGCAGGATTATATTTCCTGGGATGAGTATTTTATGGGGATTGCACACTTGGCCGGCATGAGATCTAAGGATCCAAATACCCAGGTGGGAGCATGTATTGTCAGTAAAGACAATAAAATTTTGTCTATGGGATACAATGGTTTTCCCATAGGCTGTTCAGATGATGAATTTCCTTGGGATAGGGACGGAGATTTTTTGGAGACCAAGTATCCGTATGTTACCCACAGTGAATTGAATGCTATCTTGAACTACAGAGGGGGTTCTCTGGAAGGAACAAAGCTGTATGTGTCTCTCTTTCCCTGCAATGAGTGTGCCAAAGCAATCATTCAGGCCGGGATTAAGAGCATTGTATATGACAGTGATAAATATGATAAAACACCTGCTAATACAGCATCTAAGAAAATGTTTGATGCAGCAGGGGTAGAGTATCGGCAGTACGTCCGGGCAGGGCGCGTAGTGTCTCTGGAACTGTAAAGGAGAAAAGTAGATGTGGAAACGAAAAAAGCATAAGATTGCCTTGTTTATGACAATTGTGTTGCTGGCCGGTTGCGTGCCAACAATTTCTTATGCGACGTCAACGCAGGACAAACTGGATCAGGCAGAAAAGGACAAGGACAAGCTGGAACAGCAGCAACAGGACAGCAATGATAAGCTGGATAATCTGGAAAACACACAGAAGAATCTGAAAAGCGAACTGAACAAGCTGAACGAACAGTTGACCCAAGTCAGCGAACATCTGGCAGATTTGGAAGATCAGATTGCAGTAAAAGAAAAAGAAATTGCCGATATTATTCGGGATCTGGCAGATGCCAGAGACTTGGAATCCTGGCAGTACCAGTGTATGAAAAAGCGCATCCAGCTTATGTATGAACAGAATGACAAATCGGTTCTAAATGCTTTGCTTGAGATGGGTGGCTTTGCGGATTTCCTGAATTTCAATGAGAATTTTGAACAGCTGACGGCCTATGATCAGATGATGTTTGACGAGTATGTGGCAAACAGGGAGTACATTGAAAGCGAGGAGCTTCGCCTTAATCAGGAGAAAGTAGCACTGGATGGGCTGAAAATGGAGGCGGAGGCAGAGAAGAGTAAAGTGTCTGGCTTGATTGGACAGACCACCAATTCTATTGCCAACTATGAAGAACAGATAGAGGACGTGGAGGCTCAGATCCGTGCTTATGAGGCACAGATCAAGGAAAAGGAAAAAGACATCAAGGCGCTGAAAAAGAAGATCGAAGAGGAAAAGGCTCTGGCTGCGGCAGCTGCAAATGCGGCCTGGCGTGATATCTCAGAGGTGACCTTTGCTGAGGGGGACAGATATCTTTTGGCAAACCTGATATACTGTGAGGCGGGTGGAGAGCCTTATGAAGGCCAGGTGGCCGTAGGCGCTGTAGTCATCAATCGTCTGCTAAGCTCAAAGTTTCCGAACACAATAACCGGTGTGATTTATCAAAAAAATCAGTTCTCGCCTGTGAAAAGCGGTAGATATGCCTTGGCTTTGTCCCAAAACAGAGCTACGGAAAAATGCTACAGGGCTGCAGATGAGGCTATGGCCGGTGTAACCAATGTGGGAAATTGTCTGTTTTTCAGGACTCCCATTGAAGGCTTGACTGGTATTCGTATCGGGGGACATATTTTTTATTAAGCGTTATCACATGCTGAAGAATGGCACACACTGTGATCGAATGCAGTGAGTGCCATTTTAAATGGATGTAAAATGCAAGGTTTGGTAATACTATTGCTTAAAATATAAAAATATTTGGACAATTGACGGATGTAAGTGTATAATATATTCCAACACACAAAAATAGGGAGAAGAGTGGCCGGATGAGAAAGAAGGGGTATGATCGAAATGTATATCGATCGTTGGTGCTGATCAGCCAGTTTGGCATCAATATGCTTGTACCCATTGTATTATGCGTGCTGCTTGGCGTTTTTCTGGATGAAAAGCTGAACACAGGTTACTGGACGGTTCTGCTATTCTTTGTGGGTGCATTGGCAGGGTTTACCAATATTTTTAAGATGGCTAAGAGGATATATCGTAGCGAGAGCAGTGGAGCGCATGAAGGAAAAGATCAGAAAATGGAATAGAACAGTGCTGGAATTGGAATGCGGTATTCTTTTCTGGGGACTACTGTGTCAAGTGTCCGGCGTGTGGTTTGTGAAAGATGCTATATCTTATTCGGTGGGACTTTGGATAGGGATTATGATTGCGATCCTTGCGGGCCTGCATATGTATATTTCTCTTGATCGGGCTTTTTCAGGGCCTGCAGGCAATGTGGCCAGGAGAATGACGGTCTCCAACCTTTTTAGGTATGTGGCGATTGTTGCGGTATTTGCTCTGGTGGTATTATCTGGAGTTGGTAATCCGATTTTGACTTTTGTGGGTATCATGGGGCTTAAGGTGGGGGCTTATCTTCAGCCTTTTGCACATAAGCTGACAAATAGATATTTTCAGGAATCTGATCCCATTCCTCAGCCTTTAGAGGAAGTGGAGGAGACCATTGTGGAAGGAGGAGAGTAAAGAAATGGCACGGAGCATTTTGCTTTCCGGCGGAGCGGACATAGACTTTATGATACATGGAGTCTTTAAGTATAAGCTGTTTGGTCAGGAATTGTGGATCACTACCACCCATGTTTGTTTACTAATTGTGATTCTGATCATTCTGGGCTTTGCGGTAGCCGCCAATATTGTCATGCGCAGGGCCACGGAGATACCCAAGGGGTTTCAGAATGTGGTAGAATTGGTGGTAGAGAAATTGGATGGCATGGTTGGCGCTTCCATGGGAAAGAATGCCCGAGGTTTTCGGAACTACATCGGGACGGTCTTTATTTTCATATTGATCAGTAACTTTTCGGGGCTTTTAGGGCTTAGACCGCCTACAGCGGACTATGGGGTAACATTGCCGCTGGGTGTTCTGACATTTATATTGATCCATTTTAACCAGTTCAAATACCAAAAGCCGAAGGCTATCTGGCGGGATATGTGTTCGCCGTTGCCACCCTGGCTGCCGATCTGGTTTCCGATCAATATTATCAGTGAGATTGCGGTACCCATTTCGCTTTCCCTGCGTTTGTTTGCAAATGTGTTGTCAGGTACGGTTATGATGGCCTTGATATATGGTCTGCTGCAAAAGTTTGCACTGATCTGGCCTGCGGCACTGCATGTTTATTTTGATCTGTTCTCGGGAGCGATACAGACCTATGTGTTCTGTATGTTGACCATGACATATGTCAATAATGCTATTGAATCGGGTGCAGAATAAAGGACTCGGATAATCAATTATATATTATATCAAGGAGGAAATTACTATGGAATTTAACGAGAATTTTATTTTGGGATGTTCAGCAATCGGCGCAGGTCTGGCGCTTATCGCAGGTATTGGTCCCGGTGTAGGACAGGGTATTGCTGCAGGACATGCTGCATCAGCGGTAGGACGTAATCCCGGTGCTAAATCTGATATTACTACCACTATGCTTTTGGGTCAGGCGGTAGCAGAGACCACCGGTCTGTATGGTCTGCTGATCGCATTTCTGTTGTTGTTCCTGAAACCCTTATTACCCTAATAACAGGAGGAGCGCAGGGTGAATAACTTAGCAAAAACAGGGGCGGCTTTGCTGGAATCAGGGGCTGAAATGTCCAGGATTTTTGATCTGGATCTGCAACTGATCGCGGATGCAGGGCTGACGATCGTCGCATTATTCTTCCTGTTTATCGCATTGTCTTATTTTCTGTTCAACCCCGCACGTAAGATGCTGGAGGGCAGACAGAATAAGATCAAAAGTGAGCTGGAAAGTGCAGCTGCCGATATGGCAGAGGCGCGGGCTTTGCGGGAAGAATACGAAGGCAAACTAAAAGAAATTGATAAGGAAGCGGCGCAGATTCTGGGCGAGACCAGAAAGAAAGCTTTGGCCAATGAGAATCAGATCCTGGAGCGTGCAAGAGCAGAAGCAAACCGCATTATGGACAGAGCTCACAGGGAAGCGGAGCTGGAGAAACAAAAGGCAGCAGATGATGTGAAACGCCAGATGGTTGAGTTGGCATCCATGATGGCCGGAAAGATTGTGGCTGCGTCCATTGACGTGGCGGCTCAGGAGGCTCTCATTGATGAGACCTTGAAGGAAATGGGTGAGAACACATGGCTAAGCTGATATCAAAAACATATGGAGATGCTCTGTTTGAATTGGCGGCGGAGACAGGCAAGACCGATGATTTTTTGGAGGAAGTGACCACTCTTTGGCGGATCATGGACGAGAATCCGGAGTTTGGCAGCCTGATGAATCATCCAAAAGTTTCCAAAGAGGAAAAACTTCAGGTTTTGGAAACCGTGTTCCGGGGAAGGATCAGTAGTGAAATTCTGGGCTTTTTGGCACTCATATTGCGAAAGGACCGCTATAAGGAACTGGGGCAGATCTTTTCGTATTTTACGGAGCGTGTCAAGGAAGAAAAAGGCATTGGGACCGGATACGTGACCACGGCCATCCCGCTTTCTGGGGAGCAGAAAAAGCGAATCGAGAGGCGTTTGCTGGAGACTACATCCTACCGGGAGATGGAAATGTTCTATGAGGTGGATGAGAGCTTGATCGGGGGCATGATCGTCCGCATCAAGGACCGGGTGGTAGACAGCAGTGTCAGAACAAAATTAGAGAAATTAACCAGGCAGCTGTATAAGATTCAGCTGCAATCAAAATAGGAAAGGTGCGTACAGATCCATGAATTTAAGACCGGAAGAGATCAGTTCTGTAATAAAGGATCAGATTAAGCGTTACGCGTCCCAGCTGGAGGTGTCTGATGTGGGCACAGTTATCCAGGTGGCAGATGGTATTGCGCGGGTGCACGGTTTGGAAAATGCCATGCAGGGCGAGCTGCTGGAGTTTCCGGGTGAGGTTTACGGCATGGTGCTGAACCTGGAGGAAGACAATGTAGGTGCGGTTCTGCTGGGAAATCAGAAAAATATTAATGAGGGTGACATGGTAAAGACCACCGGCAAAGTGGTGGAGGTGCCGGTAGGAGATGCTATGCTGGGCCGGGTTGTGAATGCCCTTGGCCAGCCCATTGATGACAAGGGGCCTATTCAAACGGATACCTATCGCCAAATTGAAAGAGTTGCATCCGGGGTTATTACCAGAAAATCCGTGGATACACCGCTGCAGACAGGTATCAAGGCGATCGATTCCATGGTACCTATCGGAAGGGGACAGCGTGAATTGATCATTGGCGACAGGCAGACCGGTAAGACTGCCATCGCAATAGATACGATCATCAATCAAAAAGGACAAAACGTCAAATGTATTTATGTGGCAATCGGGCAAAAAGCCTCCACGGTGGCATCTATCGTAAAGACGCTGGAGGAATTTGGAGCCATGGCATATACTACCGTAGTGGCTGCAACAGCCAGTGAACTGGCGCCGCTGCAGTATATTGCACCCTACTCCGGATGTGCGATCGGAGAAGAGTGGATGGAAAAGGGAGAGGATGTACTGGTAGTGTATGATGACTTGAGTAAGCACGCGGTGGCTTACCGAACACTCTCGTTGCTTTTGAGACGTCCCCCTGGGCGAGAGGCTTATCCGGGTGATGTGTTCTATCTGCATTCCAGACTGTTGGAGCGTGCTGCGCGGATGAACGAGGAGTACGGTGGCGGATCATTGACCGCCCTGCCTATCATTGAGACCCAGGCAGGGGATGTGTCAGCTTATATTCCCACCAATGTAATTTCTATCACAGACGGTCAGATCTATCTGGAGACAGAGATGTTCAATGCCGGGTTTCGGCCTGCTGTAAATGCCGGTCTGTCAGTATCCCGTGTAGGTGGTGCGGCCCAGATTAAAGCGATGAAGAAAATTGCGGCACCTATTCGAGTGGAACTGGCCCAGTACCGTGAATTGGCTGCGTTTGCACAGTTTGGTTCAGAACTGGATGCAGATACCAAGGAAAAACTGGCACAGGGTGAGCGTATCAAGGAGGTGCTCAAGCAGCCACAGTACAAGCCCATACCGGTGCAGTATCAGGTAATCATTATTTATGTGGTGACAAATAAATATCTGCTGGATGTTGCCGTGGAAGATATCACTGCCTTTGAAACCCAGTTCTTTGAATTTTTGGATACCAAGTATCCGGAAGTGCCGGGCAATATTGCAAGCAGCAAAGTGATTGACCAGGAAACGGAAGAAATTCTGAAAAAGGCCATTGCAGAGTTTAAGGCAGAATTTAAACATTAGATGCATAGAAAGGCAGGGTAAAGTATAATGGCATCCATGCGTGATATAAAACGCCGTAAGGGCAGCATACAGAGTACCCAGCAGATTACCAAAGCCATGAAGTTAGTATCTACTGTAAAGCTGCAGCGGGCAAGGCAGAATGCAGAACGTTCCCAGGAGTATTTTCAGTGCATGTATCGTACAGTACAATCCATTTTAGCAAAGACGGTGGGGCTAAGACATCCTTATCTGACATCGGGTCAGTCCTCTAAGAAGGCGGTTATTGTGATAACTTCCAACAGAGGGTTGGCTGGTGGCTATAACACCAATATCACCAAGCTGCTCACTCGCAGCGAGTGGGCAAAAGAGGATGTACTGGTTTATACAGTTGGTCGTAAGGGTAAGGAAATCTTGCAGAGAAACGGATATCGCATTGAAGAGGACTGGTCTGATATTGTGGAAGAACCGGCATATGCTGATGCTATGGCCCTTGGCCGTAAAGTTCTTGATAAATTTTCTGCCGGCCAGATCGGTGAAATATATTTGGCTTATACAAAGTTTAAAAACACAGTGAGCCATGAGCCTGTGATGATCAAGCTGCTTCCGGTAGAGGTGCAGGAGGAACAGCCCACAGCCGGGGCGATCATGAACTTTGAGGCTGGGGATGAGGAAGCTTTGAATATGATCATTCCCAAATACATGAACAGTCTGATCTATGGAGGTTTGGTAGAGTCGGTAGCCAGCGAAAACGGTGCCAGAATGCAGGCCATGGATTCGGCTACCAGTAACGCAGAGGAGATGATCCAGGATCTGACGTTATTGTATAATAGAGCGAGACAGGGTTCTATCACACAAGAGTTGACAGAAATCATTGCAGGTGCGGAGGCAATCTCCTGATCTGCAGCAGAGAAAGGAAACTATGATGACAGGAGTAAATAAGGGAAAAATTACTCAGATTATCGGTGCTGTATTGGATATTAAATTTACGGGCGGCAGCCTGCCCCAGATTAACGAAGCAATTGTGATTCCCACCAGGGATGGAGAGGAATTAACGGTGGAGGTGGCTCAGCATCTGGGCGATGATACGGTAAGATGTATTGCAATGGGCAGCACAGACGGCTTGACCAGAGGTATGGAGGCAAATGCCACCGGTGCCGCTATTTCAGTCCCGGTGGGTGAGAATACGTTGGGGCGTATTTTCAATGTTCTGGGTAAGCCGATTGATAATAGACCGGAGCCGGTGGATGTTTCATACGAGCCTATTCATAAGCCTGCACCGGAATTTGCCAGACAGTCTACAGAGACGGAGTTGTTGGAGACAGGTATCAAGGTCGTTGACCTGCTCTGCCCCTATCAGAAGGGCGGTAAGATCGGTCTGTTCGGCGGTGCCGGAGTAGGCAAGACGGTGCTGATCCAGGAGCTGATCCGAAACATTGCCACAGAGCATGGAGGATATTCCGTTTTTACAGGTGTGGGCGAACGCACCCGTGAGGGTAATGATCTGTATCATGAAATGAAGGAATCAGGCGTTATTGACAAAACTACCATGGTGTTTGGTCAGATGAATGAGCCTCCCGGAGCACGTATGAGGGTAGGACTTACAGGATTGACCATGGCAGAGTATTTTCGAGATAAGGGTGGCAAGGATGTATTGCTCTTTATTGACAATATTTTCCGCTTCACCCAGGCAGGTTCAGAGGTATCTGCCCTGTTGGGGCGTATGCCTTCTGCAGTAGGATATCAGCCTACTTTACAGACAGAGATGGGTGCCCTTCAGGAGCGTATTACCTCTACGAAGAATGGATCCATCACATCCGTACAGGCGGTGTATGTGCCTGCGGATGACTTGACGGATCCGGCCCCTGCAACCACATTTGCACATTTGGATGCAACTACAGTACTTTCCCGTTCTATTGTAGAATTGGGTATTTATCCTGCAGTGGATCCGCTGGAATCCACCTCCCGCATTTTGGATCCCCGTATCCTGGGAGAGGAGCATTATCGTACAGCTCGTGGTGTGCAGGAGATTTTGCAGAGATATAAGGAATTACAGGATATCATTGCAATCTTGGGTATGGATGAGCTTTCTGAGGAAGATAAGCTGGTGGTATCCCGGGCAAGAAAGGTGCAGAGATTTTTATCCCAGCCCTTCTTTGTGGCAGGACAGTTTACCGGCCTGGAAGGAAAGTATGTGCCTATTGCAGAGACCATCCGAGGATTTAAAGAGATTCTGGAAGGCAAACATGATGACATACCGGAAAGCTACTTCCTGAATGCAGGAAGTATTGATGATGTTTTGGCAAAGGTAAAGTAGGATGAAAGAATTCACATTAAAAATCATTGCGCCTGACAGAGTTTTCTTTGAGGGACCGGTAACGGCGGTGGAGTTTAACACCACGGAAGGGCAGATCGGAGTTCTTCCGGCGCATGTGCCCATGACGGTTATTGTAAAGCCGGGAGTTCTGACGATCTACGAAGAAGAGCAGATGAAAATCGCCGCCCTGCATGCAGGGTTTGCAGAAATCCTTCAGGACCGGGTGACAATTCTTGCGGAAGTTATAGAATGGCCGGATGAGATCGATGAAGAGAGAGCTTTGGCGGCCAAGCAAAGAGCCCAGGAGCGTTTGCAAACCAAGACACCCGAGACGGATATAGCCAGAGCAGAAACGGCATTGCTGCGAGCATTGGCCCGGATATCAGTGTTGAAATAAAAATACCCGTAGCTTTTTTGCGGCCTTTTGCATATGCTAACAAAAAGAGCAACGGAGGCACTATGGATTACAGGCATAGGGTGGTTCCTTTTTATATGACATATCAGGCGCCGTGGCACATCAGGGAAGAAAACAATGTAACCAGGGATTTGGAATATCTACAGCAATTATATCCGTCCCAGGCAAAAAAGTATCAACGGCGGATTGCAGAGATCGTAGATAAGATGGACTACGAGGGCAGTTTGATTTATGACGAATATCCGGACAGATGGCAGCTATACAGGCTGGCGGAAAGTATCTTGGAGATTATCAGAAGAGAGGATGAAGAACAAGGGATAGAAGGTTCGGCGGAAAAATGGGAATGGGTGGCTGACATAATTCAGATCCTGCTTTTCCATGAGATATATAGGAGAAGACACTGTTCCAGAAAAAGTTTCATCAATTTCTAGTTGAGGTTTTAGCATAAAGCCAGTAAAATATAGTCATGGTGCACCGGGCACTATGACTATTTTTTAAGCAGGCGTATGACGAGGTTTTGAATATGGAACAATTAGAAAGAATATTAGAAGAATGGTTAGATGAAAATGTATACCAAATTATTTTGAGTAATCCCAGGGATACCGAGCAAGGGAGCAAGATAAAGATACGCCCCATATTGCTGAAGGGGGAGATCGTTTACCAGCAAACAATCTATTTGGGTACACAGGTGTTTCACAGTAACCATGAAAGACAGGAGATGGCAGAACTCATCATAAAGAGGCTTACAGATAATTATAGGCAGGGAGAAATCCAATCGGTGTTGGGTACAGTCACTGTTCTCGTTAGCAAAAAGGGTAAAGTCACTTTGCGTGTAAAGAGGCAGCAAAATCAGGCGTCTCAGAGCAGAGCGTTGGAACATAACAGAACAAAAAAATATATCCTGGAAGAAGGAAAGCCGGTGCAGTTCCTGATTGACCTTGGGGTACAGACCAAGGAGGGGAAGATCGTTCGAAGCAGATATGATAAATTTAGGCAGATCAACCGTTATCTGGAATTCATTGAGGATGTACTACCTAAGTTCCGGCAGGGACAGACATTGCGGATCATTGATTTCGGCTGCGGCAAATCCTATTTGACATTTGCCATGTATCATTATCTGCATGTGCTTAAGGGATATCCTGTCAGGATCACAGGATTGGATCTCAAAACGGATGTGATCAGGCACTGCAATGAACTGGCTGAAAAATACGGATATAAGGAGCTTTTCTTTGAGAGGGGAGACATTAGCACCTATGAGAGTGAGGGGCAGGTGGATATGGTAGTAAGTCTGCATGCCTGCGATACAGCCACCGACTATGCGCTGGAGAAGGCGGTACGATGGGGGGCAGAGGTAATCTTTGCGGTGCCCTGCTGTCAGCATGAAGTGAACAGGCAGATTGCCTGTCCGGAGCTGGCCCCTATTTTAAAGTATGGCCTGATCAAGGAAAGGATTGCAGCGCTTGTTACGGATGCGGTGCGGGCAAACTTGTTGGAAAAAGAGGGGTATGATACACAGATATTAGAATTTATAGATATGGAACATACGCCCAAGAATATATTAATAAGAGCCGTCAGGCGCCGGGGAATGCAGGTGGCACTTAAGGAGTCGAAAACTCTGGATGATATGTGTGAGCATCTGCACTTATCTGTTACGTTGCAGAGGTTGCTGGCTGAACTGAAACAGGAGAAAATATAGATGAAGAAATCCATTTTGAAGGGAACCGTATTAGGACTTGTCTTTTTTCTTACATTGATTGTGGCAAGTAGGATTATGAATAAAGGAAATGCAGACATGACTGCCCAGATGCAGGAGGCCGGTTTTCCAGTTCTATATATGAGCTTGGACGGTTATGCCTATAATGAACTGCATGGCTATGCGCAGGCAATGGAGATTCCCTACATGAGGGAAAATATTACAGTGCTTGGCGAAGACAGAGAACTTGATTTTGCGGTTCAAACCTATGGCACCGATGTGACAGGGCTTTCTTTTGAGGTGCGCAGCGTAGACGGACAGCGGTTGATTGAAAATACCCGGGTCATGGATTACGAGGACGAAAATGGTACCATAATGGCACATATTGCATTGAAGGATCTGATAGAGCGCAATCAAGAGTATGCTCTTATTTTTCTGCTTGAGACCGGTGGGGGGCAGATGATAAGGTATTATACCCGAGTAATCTGGAGTACGGATTATGCGGCTGCCGAGAAATTGGCTTATGTAATGGATTTTAATGAAAAGACTTTTGACAAGGAAGCTGTAGAGGAACTTGCCAAATATATGGAGACCAATTCACAGGGGGACAACTCCACACTGGCTAAGGTTACGATCCACAGTACATTATCTCAGGTGTCCTGGGGAGATCTTGCAGTAAAAAGAGAACTGCAACCTGTGGCAGAACTGAAAGAACTGGCATCCCAGACCGCAAGTATCGGTTTGCACTACGTGGTTTCGCTACAGGAGAACGGTAAGAAACAGTATTATTACGTGGAGGAATTTTACAGGATAAGATACACTAAGGACAGAACCTATCTGTTGGATTTCCAGAGAGAGATGACTCGCTTTTTTGTGGAAGAGTCAGAAAATTATGTGAATGATAAAATTGTGTTAGGGATCGGCCAAGGAGATATTCCTTTCGTGGAGAGCCAGGATGGCAATTATTTTGCGTTTGTGATGCAGAATAAGCTGTGCAGCTATAGTGTGACGGAGAATAAACTGGCAGTACTGTTTAGCTTTTACGATGAAAATAACCGGGATGTGCGCACCATTTATAATCATCACGATTTCAAGATTCTGAATGTGGATGAGTCAGGCAACGTGCAGTTTGCCGTATATGGTTACATGAACCGAGGCAGGCACGAGGGGCAGGTAGGGATTCAGATCTGTAACTATGACAGCATGCGCAACACAGTGGAGGAGCTGGTTTACATTCCTTATGAAAAGTCAGCACTGCTGATGGAGAATGAAATGCAAAAACTGTTGTATCTTAATCCTCACGGAAAATTATATTTTGCGCTGGAGGGAATGATTTATGAAGTGGATCTGGAAGCCAAGACATACCGGCAGATCTTTTCTGTAAGTCAGGATGACAGCTTGCAGGTATCAGACAGCCAGCAGGTGATTGCATGGCAGGTGGGTGACCATATGTATTCCTGCCGGGAATTGATCTTGATGGATTTAAACAGCGGAGAACAGAACAGAATCAGCGCAGTGGAGGGAGAGTATGTCAGAACCTTGGGCTTTATGGGAGAAGATCTGATCTATGGATATGCCAGACAGGCGGAAATTCATATAGATGGTGCCGGGCGCATTACCTTTCCTATGTATAAGGTAGTTATCCTAAGGACGGATGGAACGGTATTGCTGCAATATGTGCAGCCGGATGTCTACGTTACAGGTTGTACCATTGAGGAAAATCAGATCGTTTTACAACGTTGTGTGAAAAACGAGGCCGGAGGCTACTTGGAAACTGCCAGCGACCAGATCATGAACACCGATGAGGAAAAGGTTAGCAAGAACCGTGTGGGCACGGTGATCACTGAAAAATATCAGAAAATCTTGCAGATCACAGTCAAAAAAGCCATCAATGAAAGCGGAGTACAAAAGCTGACGCCGGAGGAGGTTTTGTTTGAGGGCAGCCGGGACTTGGTGTTGCCGCAGCGGGCGGAGCAGATTCGCTATTATGTTTACGGTATGGATGGTGTTCACGGCATCTTCAGCAGCCCTGCAAACGCCATCAATCTGGCCTATGAGATATCAGGGGTAGTGCTGAATGACCAGGGACAATATGTGTGGATCCGAGGCAATCGGGCACAGAAGAATCAGATCATGGCCATTACAGCAAGCAAAGTCACGGAAGAAAAAGACAGTGTAGCTGTTTGCCTGGATACCATGCTGAAGTTTGAAGGTATCCTGCGTGGCACGGAGGATTTGCTGGAAAGTGGCCAAACCATTTATTCAATTTTGGAGAGCAATCTGACGGATGCACAGATTTTGGACCTGAAGGGGTGCGGGCTGGATGCGGTCCTGTATTATGTGGATCAGGATATTCCTGTGTTTGCATCTTTAAGTGATGGTAATGCGGTGCTTATTGTTGGATTTAACCAGTATAACATTGTGGTTATGGATCCTCTGACAGGGAAATTGGAGATGAAGGGGATCAATGATGCTACTGCCTGGCTGGAGGAAAATGGAAACGGGTTTATCACGTATATAAAATAGAAACTATGTCTGTAAATCCCCGGCCTATGTGTATCTCTCATTCGGACGCGCTCGCGCTCCGTGAAAAACGTAGCGGACGCTAGACTCGAGGCGCACCTGACTTCGTCAAGCGCCGATGTTTTTCAAGGGTCCATCATGGAGAGATATACACAGGCCGGGGATTTGCGTCCAAGTTCTATGAAAAGATTCGTCCCCGGTGTTTTTCCAAAGTAAACAGAAGGATCATACCCAGCAACCCACAGGAGGCAATCTCGCCCAGACCTACGGTGACCATGAAATAAGGCAGGGCTCCTTCAAAGTGGTATGCATATATGAGAATAAAAGGAATAATGAGAGTATTGCTCACAATGGCTGGCAGGGGTGCCAGCCATTTGCTGTGGCGGCGCAGCAGATAAGTGCCCACGGCGCCAAGCAGTGTGGCCACGGGGCCAAAGATTACATCCCAGATGATACAACCGGTCAGTAGATTGGCCAAAAGACATCCTGCGTAGAGGCCCGGTATGGCAGCAGGCGTAAAAAAGGGCAGTATGGTCAGCGCTTCGGAAAATCGAAGCTGCACAGCATAGCGGTCCAGGCCAAAGGCACTGGCCACCAGCGTGAGCACGACGTAAAGCGCAGCGATCATAGCTGCCTGAGGAATCAGAGTTGCATACTTGTTCCGTTTCATTTTTATTCTCCTTAGTTTTGTTTTTTCTCCGTCTGGACGGATGGGTGAGGATGGTTTCGAACTCACCAAGGGCGGGGTTTTTTACAGTTCCCCGGTTTTGTACTTAGATACAATGTTCTGGATTCTCTCATTGGGATTCAGCAGGTCGCTGATGGAGGAATCGTGATTCAAAGTATCGATAATATAAGCAATATATTTGCTCATGTCACAGTTAATGTACCAAGGACGGCTTAAGAGCTCCGGAGTCTGGTAGATCAGGTTGGTGGTCAGGACTCTGTCAATAATACCCTTTTCATAGGCCTTGTCAAACTTATCCAGTCCACTTGTAAACAGTCCAAAAGTACAGCATACAAAAATATTGCGGGCTTTTCTGGCCTTCAGGGCTGCGGCTACTTCCAGTACGCTGTCACCGGAGGAGATCATATCATCAATAATGATCATGTCCTTGCCTTCCACACTGGTACCCAGAAATTCGTGAGCCACAATGGGGTTGCGACCATTTACAATGCGGGTATAATCACGTCTCTTATAGAACATACCCATATCCAGTCCCAATACGTTGGCAATATAGATGGCACGGCTCATTCCGCCCTCATCGGGGCTGATCACCATCATGTGCTGGGAGTCGATCTGCAGATCCTTTTTGTTGCGCAGGAGCCCCTTTATGAACTGGTAGGCAGGCTGCACGGTTTCAAAACCACTTAAGGGAATCGCATTCTGCACTCTGGGGTCATGGGCATCAAAGGTAATGATATTGTCTACGCCCATGCGAACCAGTTCCTGCAGGGCAAGGGCACAGTCCAAAGATTCTCTGGAGGTACGCTTATGCTGTCTGCTCTCATACAAAAATGGCATAATAACGGTGATGCGTCTGGCTTTGCCACCTACAGCAGCAATGATTCTTTTTAAATCTTGATAATGGTCATCGGGAGACATGTGATTCTGCTGGCCACACAGGGAATAAGTCAGGCTATAGTTAGCTACGTCCACCAACAGATACAGGTCGGAGCCGCGCACAGATTCCAGAATCATGCCTTTGGCTTCGCCGGAACCAAAACGGGGAACTTTGGCCTGCAGCAGATAGGACGGTCTTTGATAGCCGGAAAAGGCCAGGCTGTCCTTGTGCTCGCTCTCTCTTTCGGTTCTCCATTTTACCAGGTATTGGTCAATTTTTCCTCCAAGGGACTTACAGCCTTCCAGAGCAATGATGCCCAGAGAGCCTACAGGGATTGTTTCGAGATTGCGTTTCTCTTCACGGTTTGGCATGAGAAATCCTCACTTTCTGTTTTCTATTCTTTTTTTGTACATTCGGATATCAGGTCCCGATAGTTTATATAGTTGATAATTACTGGTAATTCTGGAAAAAATCCTGTCGGAATAACGGTCACGCAGTTCCTCCAGAGAAAGATTGGTGGAAATGATAGTGGCCTTCCTACGCAGGTGTCTCTCGTTCAGACAGGAAAACAATTGTGACATGACAAAGGAATTGGTTATTTCGGTTCCCAAGTCATCAATGATCATCAGATCACAATTATATAGATCTTCATAAGTGTCATGAAGTTCTTCCCTTGCGTTGGTATCAAAGCAGCGGCGGGCAAGTGCGTCAAAAAGTCCCACACTGCTGAAATAAATGACAGAATGGCCTTTTTCCAGCAATTCCTTGGCGATACAGCCGGACAGAAATGATTTTCCAGTACCTACTTTACCATAAAATAACAGATTGGCATAGTCTGTTTTGAAATTTTCAATAAAAATCTTGCAGTTTTTAACTGCATTTTGAAAGCGAAGCAGATCTTCGCCTTCATAATATTTGTAGGAGAGAGTGGAAAAATTCTCCCGGGCAAGCATCTGACGGATATTGGACTGTTCGTACATGAGCTCGGTGATCTGCCTGATGAAACAGTGGCATTTTTTGCCTTGCATGTAGCCCGTGTCATGGCAGTCGGGGCAGGAATAAATAGGATCCAGATAATCTGTGGGAAAACCGGCAGCCTGAAGGGATGCTCTCTTTTGGGCAGAAAGTTTCGCCAAGGCAATCTTCAGATCCTGTAGGGCGGCGGTGTCACCATCCAGCAGTTTCTGCGCCTGTTGCAATGAGACGGAGGAAACCCGCTCATCCAGTTCCCGATATCCTGCTACGTTTGCATAAACCTGTTCCAGACGGCGGTTCATCTCATAGCGGTTTTGGTTTTGCCTGTCTTCATAGCCTCTTCGTATGGATTCATATTGTGC
This sequence comes from Lachnospiraceae bacterium, assembly GCA_015056865.1. GTDB lineage: Bacteria > Bacillota > Clostridia > Lachnospirales > Lachnospiraceae > Acetatifactor. Next base: position 22,985 of record SVFM01000017.1, on the reverse strand, counting down.
GTTTGTAAGTGCCACTTGCTGTCTCCTATCAGTTGCTTAAGATTTCTTTTTCCAAAGCATCAAAATCATAGTCGTGCTGAGAAAATTGGTTAAATTTGTAGTTGGCAACAGCCGGCTTGGGGGCGCGGCGTTTCTGGTATAGGTCATCTATCTTTTGAATATCTGATCTGTGGTGTACATTTTCCTGTTTCCAGCTGCGCAAAATACTGTCGGCATACTCAAAACGATGCTTGTCCGTAGCCAGGACAGTGCGGTCGCAGGCTTCCTGAATGATATCGGAAGAAAAATCGTATTCTTTGGTCCAGCGGCTGATGTAAGAGATTTCCTTTTCCGTGGGAGAACCGTCCCGGCCCAGGGCTTTCATAATATCATATACAGATTTGTCGTATTTGGCGGAGTATTTCTGTGCCTGCTTGGGGGTGGTGATACCTTCCTTGGCCCAGCCAATGGCAACGGCCTCTATGTATTTAAAACTTTTTTTGCCCCGCTCCACGCAATATTGGATCAAATAGTCGATCAGGTCGTTGGAAAAGTGCAAATGATCCGAAAAATAAAGAATGGATCTCATATCGGAAGGGCTTAAAGGCTTACCCAGGTAGGTCTCAGCCACAAAAAACAATTCTTCTGTTTCCTGCCGCTCCCGAAAGGTGCGCAATTGGTCCAAAGAGTAGGAGGGCTTTGCATAAGGATCCGCCTCCGGAGTCCTGGTCTCCTGCGTAGGTCTTGGTACAAGAGACAGTACCTGGGCAGAAGGCTGGGAAACAGGGGCAGGGGCCACAGAAGGATCCTGCAGGTGAATACCCACCAGTGTCTTGGCCTCATCATAGTCCAAAGACAGCAGCTGGTGTTTTTCCCAGTATTTCAAAGCGCGCATCACATCTTTTTCGGTATGGTTAAACTTGTCCGCAATTTCGGACACACTGGTAGACAGATTAGCGCTCATCATGCGGATCAGATAGAGATAGATCTTGAGCTGAGCGTCATTGGCATCTTTCATATATTCGTCGATAAAGCGATTGGATACAACTGTAGAATCTACATAGTTGTCCTTGTAAATTGTAAAATGGCCCATATATTTTCACCTGTCTTCCGGTAGTTTTAAGCAAAAAGAAGTATAACACATCCTAGTTCAAAAAGAAATAGGCAATTTGCCTGCAAACCCTTGTAAACAGGGAATTTCCGGTCATTGTGGATAATGTGGAAATTGTGGAAAAGTGTTAAATAACGAGCGGGTTTTCTCGAGATTAAGGCAAAAACAGGAATTAAAGTTATCCACCATAAAATATAAAATATCCACAATCTCAATTCTAAAATCTTTAAATTAAAATTGTGGATATTGTGGATAATTAAATTCCTAAGAGGTTTTCCCCGATTTTAAGCACATCTCCGGCCCCCATAGTTATCAACAGGTCACCGTTGATACAATTTTCTAATAAAAAATTTTCAATTTCATCAAAGGTAGGGAAATAATAGCATTCATGCCCCAGTTTTTCAATCTCTTGCTGCAGAGTTTGGGAGCTGATCCCCAAATTATCGGTTTCCCTGTCTGCAGAATAGATGTCTGCCAGCACGATTTTGTCAGCAAGGCATAGGGCCTGGGCAAATTCCCCGAGGAAACTTTTGGTGCGGCTGTAGGTGTGGGGCTGGAAAACGCACCAGAGAGTTTTGTGGGGATAACCGGCGGCAGCTTTTAAGGTGGCTGTGATCTCGGTAGGATGATGGGCGTAATCATCTATGATGGTCACACCGCCGATCTTTCCTTTGTATTCAAAACGCCTGCCGGTACCGGTAAAGGTTGTCAAGGCGGTGGCGGCGGTTTTTCGATCAATTGCCAACAGATCAGCCAGAGCAAGGGCAGCCATGGCGTTTAGAATATTATGGTCCCCGGGAACGCCAAGCTGTATGGAGGACCGGGAATCGTTCGGACCATGCAGCACAAAGGAAGGGCATGCCAGTTCATTGTATCGGATCTGCTGAGGCCAGTAGTCGAAGGAACTGTCATGTCCAAAGGTGATGACACGGCAGGGAAGTCCCTCTGTGATCTCCCGGTAATCCGGAATCTCGCCGTTGATGATCAGTGTACCGTCTGCAGGCAGTAGCTGAGCAAAGCGCCGGAAGGAGGAGCGGATGTCTGCCAGATCCTTGAAAAAGTCCAGGTGATCCGCTTCGATATTCAGGATGACTGCAATCTTGGGATAAAAACTTAAAAAGCTGTTCGTATATTCGCAAGCCTCTGTGACAAATAGATCGGAATTTCCTACACGGATGTTTCCGCCGATGGAAGATAACATTCCACCGATGGATACGGTGGGATCAGCATGGGCTTCCAACAGGATCTGAGATATCATGGAGGTGGCAGTGGTCTTGCCGTGAGTACCGCTGATCGCAATGGGAGTAGCGTAATTTTTCATGATCTGTCCCAGAAGCTGTGCTCTGGTCAAAGAAGGGATCCCGGCTTTTTGCACGGCAATGTATTCCGGGTTATCTGCGTGAATTGCACTGGTAAATATAGCAAGTTCGATGTCAGGAGTAATATTTTCCTCTCTTTGTCCATAATTTATATGGATACCTTTACTTTCCAGTCTGCTGGTAAGCGGAGATTTTTTCTTGTCGGAGCCGGAGACGGTAAAGCCGGCGTCGGCCAGAATTTCGGCCAGGCCGCTCATACTGATGCCGCCGATGCCAACAAAATATATGTGTAGGGGATGCTGAAAATTAACTTGATACATGAACAACACTTCTTTCTTAAAAAATTAGGTATGGAAGGACAAGGGAATATGTCTACTTCTATATCATATAATATATTATACGTACTTTCCAGTGAAAAAACAAATAGTAAATGGAATTATTTACCTGTGCAGACATACTCAATAAATGATAAAATACGATTGTGGAGTACCAATAGTCCAAATTGCACAAAATAAATTAAAAACGCGATTGGAATATGTTTATTTTCCACATGAAATTTTTATTACTTATTCACTTTTTGAAATAAATGTGCTATAATCAAAAATGGCAAATTATATAAAACAACACGAGGTGTATCTATGATAAAAAAAGAAATGATTGCCATGTTACTGGCAGGTGGTCAGGGCAGCCGCCTGGGAGTGCTTACATCCAAGGTTGCAAAACCGGCAGTTGCCTTCGGAGGCAAATATCGTATCATTGATTTTCCGCTGAGCAATTGCATCAATTCCGGCGTGGATACGGTGGGTGTGCTTACCCAGTATCAGCCCTTACGTCTGAACACACATATCGGAATCGGTATTCCTTGGGATCTGGACAGAAATGTGGGCGGCGTTACGGTGCTGCCCCCTTACGAAAGCAATACCAACAGTGAATGGTATACAGGTACTGCCAATGCAATCTATCAGAATATTGATTACATGGAAAGCTATAATCCGGAATATGTGCTGATCCTGTCGGGTGACCATATTTATAAGATGGATTATGAAGTGATGCTGGATTTCCACAAAGAGAATGGGGCGGAGGTGACCATCGCCGTTATGCCTGTTCCTATGGAGGAGGCAAGCCGCTTTGGCATTATCATTGCAGATCAGGAACACAGGATACAGGACTTTGAGGAAAAGCCGGCCAATCCCCGCAGTAATCTGGCTTCCATGGGAATTTATATTTTCAATTGGAATACACTGAAGGAAGCATTGATCACTATGGCCAGCCAGCATGCACTGGACTTTGGAAAACATGTGATTCCCTACTGCCACGAGAAGAAGATGCCACTTTATGCATATGAATTTAACGGGTACTGGAAGGACGTGGGAACCTTAAACTCCTATTGGGAGGCCAATATGGAGCTGATCGATATTGTGCCTGAATTTAACTTGTATGAAGAATATTGGAAAATATACACTAAGAGCGAGATTTTACCTCCTCAATATATATCTGCTGACAGCGTGGTGGAGCGAAGCATTGTGGGTGAGGGATCTGAGATTTATGGAAAGGTATATAATTCAGTCATCGGTTGCGGTGTTGTGATCGGCGCAGATACTGTGGTGCGGGATTCCATCATTATGAATCAGACTGTGATCGGCAAGGGCTGTCAGGTGGATAAGGCCATTATTGCGGAGAAGGTGGTGGTAAAGGATCATGTACGTCTAGGTGTGGGCGATGAGGTGCCAAATGAAACGTCGCCCCATATCTACGATCATGGGTTGGTTACTGTGGGAGAAAAGAGTGTGATCCCCTCAGGCGTGAGTGTGGGTAAGAACACAGTGATCTTTGGCGTGACAACCGAAGAAGATTACGAGGATCTTTGGCTGGCAGGCGGAAAAACATTGATTAAGGCAGGTGAACAGCAGTGAGAGCGATCGGAATTATTTTGGCAGGTGGAAACAATCACCTTATGAAGGAATTATCCAGAAAGCGTGCCATCAGTGCCATGCCTATTGCAGGAAGCTACAGAAGTATTGACTTCGCACTGAGCAGCATGTCCAACTCACGTATTCAAAAAGTGGCTGTGTTTACACAGTATAACGCCAGAAGTTTGAACGAGCACCTGAGTTCTTCCAAGTGGTGGGACTTTGGCCGTAAGCAGGGAGGTTTATATGTGTTCACACCGGCGGTGACGGCGGAGAACAGCAACTGGTATCGGGGAACTGCGGATACCATTTATCAGAACCTTTCTTTCCTGAAGAGCAGTCATGAGCCCTACGTGGTGATCGCGTCTGGGGATTGTGTCTATAAGATGGACTACAATAAGCTGCTGGAGTATCATATCCAGAAAAAGGCAGATATCACAGTAGTTTGCCGTGATATGGAACCGGGTATCAATGTGGAGCGCTTTGGAACAATCAAGATGAATGAGGAAAGCCAGATCCAGGAGTTTGAAGAAAAACCTCTGGTGGCCAAGACAAATACCATTTCCTGCGGCATCTATGTGATTCGCAGAAGGCAGCTTATTGAGATGATCGAGAAATGCGGGGCGGAAGGCCGGTATGATTTTGTCAGAGATATTCTGATCCGTTATAAGGACGTGAAAAAGATATATGGCTACAAGATCCGGGATTATTGGCGCAATATTGCCTCTGTGGAAGATTATTTCAACACCAATATGGACTTTTTAAAGCCGGAAGTAAGGGACTATTTCTTCCATAAACATCCTGATATTTACTCCAAAGTGGATGATCTGCCTCCGGCAAAGTACAACGTGGGAGCACAGGTGAAAAACAGTTTGGTTGCCAGCGGATGTATCGTCAATGGCACGGTGGAGAACTCAGTGGTATTTAAAAAGAGTTATATTGGCAACAACTGTTATATTAAGAATTCCATCATTCTAAATGATGTGTATATCGGAGATAACACACATATTGAGAATTGTATCGTGGAGAGCCGCGGTACGATCCGGGCTCACGGTTATTACTGTGGTGAGGACGGAATTAAGGTCGTGATGGAAAAGAATGACAGATATGTCATTTAATATATTCCTATCAAAGGGGGTCATACAAATGAAAATTACAGACGTGCGTGTTCGGAAGATCACGAAAGAGGGCAAGATGAGGGCCATCGTATCCATCACCATTGACGATGAGTTTGTGGTGCATGATATCAAGGTCATCGAGGGAGAAAAAGGCCTGTTTATTGCAATGCCCAGCAAGAAGGCTACAGATGGTGAGTATCGTGATATTGCACATCCCATCAATTCTTCCACTCGTGATGCCATTCAGAGGATCATTTTGGACGCATACGATCAGGCGCTTTTAGAGCCGGAAGAGCTGTAAGAAATTTCAGGAGGGCGAAATGGGGAATACAACCTGAGTATGACCCGAACCATCCCCTGTTGCTGCTCCTGAAAGCCTTTGGCTACCACAGCAGAGGAGAAGTGTGTTGTTTTTGATAGTGGCAGGTAGATTTGGCAGCAAAGAGGAAAGAAAACACATGCTTTTGCAAAAACATACGAAAGAGACATCAAAGTTAAGAGAGCGTAGATGTACCATACGCACCCGGATACGCGGAAAGAGAACGTGATCGGGGTGTTGTTTTGGTGTGTGGGCTTTGGAAAAGGAAAGCGTAGGAGAGACTATGTATGTAATTGTAGGGCTGGGGAACCCCGGCAAGGAATATACAGGAACCAGACATAATATCGGCTTTGAGGTGATAGATACATTGGCCGGACAAGAAGGGATCAGAGTTTTGGAACGCAAGCATAAGGCCATGGTAGGACGGGGCTATATCGGTGGACAAAAAGTGATCCTGGCCAGACCCCAAACATATATGAATCTGAGTGGGGAGAGTGTCAGGGAACTGGTGGATTATTACAAAATAGATGAAAAAGAAGAATTGATCATCATATCCGACGACGTGAGTCTGGAACCCGGTCAGCTGAGGATCCGAAAGAAGGGCAGCGCAGGAGGGCATAATGGTTTGAAAAACATTATTCAGCATCTGGGTCATGACGAGTTTCAACGTGTCAAGATGGGTGTGGGAGAGAAACCCAAAGGGTATGATCTGGCGGACTATGTGTTGGGACATTTTACCGGGGATGAGAAGAAACTTATGGAAAAGGCGGCATCAGAAGCGGCTGATGCCATCCGCATGATGCTTCGGGAGGGGGCAGATGCTGCTATGAACCGATATAATCAGAAGGTTAAAACAGCGGAATAAATTTCGGAGGTTGTTATGGAGGCACTGCTGGGCCCGTTGCGGGAGCTTGCACAGTACGAGGAAATACGGGATATTATCAAAAAACACCATGGCTCTGCTTCGATCAGCGGGTGCGTGGATTCCCAGAAACTGCATATGATCTATGGTCTGTCCGATGGCTTTCGCTACAAAGTCATCGTTACTTACAGTGACCTTAGAGCAAAAGAAATTTATGAGGAATATAAGTTTTATGACAGGAATGTATTCCTTTATCCGGCCAAGGACCTGATTTTTTTCCAGGCAGATATTCATGGCAGCAACCTGACAAGAGAGCGTGTGAAGGTGCTGCGCAGATTGTTGGAGGGAAAGCCATTTACCATCGTTACTACTTTTGCAGCCCTGCTGACACCCCAGTCAGAGTGGGAGAAGGAACGGGACACCGTATTGATCGGCAGCGGAAACAGTGTGGACGAAGGAGCGCTTGCCAGACAGCTTGTGGCAATGGGATATGAGAAGACCTATCAGGTGGAGTCCCACGGGCAGTTTTCTGTCCGAGGCGGCATCATAGACGTGTTTGACGTGACTGAAGAAAATCCCTATCGCATTGAGCTTTGGGGTGAAGAAGTGGAATCGGTCAGGAGTTTTGATGTTTTGAGCCAGCGTTCTCTTGAAAAGCTCAGTTCTGTGCGTATTTATCCCGCTACGGAATTTGTGCTGGGAGAGGATCAGTTAAAGCGCGGGCTGGAGCGCTTGGATGAGGAAGCGAAGAAACAGGAAAAGGTGTTTCGGGATGCTTTTTTGACGGAGGAGGCTCATCGTGTCAAAAGTCAGATCAAGGAACTGAAAGAGCAGCTTTTGGAGTTTCGCAGTATTGTGAATCTGGAAGGATATATACGGTATTTTTGTGAGAAGGTCAGCAGCTTGCCGGAGATCCTGCAAAAGCTGGGCGGGGAGAGTCTGTGCTTTTATCTGGACGAGCCGGCCCGTATCCGGGAGCAGGCAGAGGCGGTGGAGTTTGAGTTCCGGGAGAGCATGAGTCATAGGGCTGAAAAAGGATATATCCTGCCGGGACAGATGGACCTTCTGTACTCCGGCGAGGAGATTGCAGCCAGGTTGGAGCGTTCTGCTCTGGTAACCATTGCGGCCATGGATCTTAAGAATCCTTTGATCAAGGCGCAGAAAAAATTTGACATTCAGGCCAAAAGTATGTCTTCTTATAACAATAGTTTTGAGTCTCTGGTAAGGGACTTAAAGCGGTACAAGAAAAATAATTACCGGGTGCTTTTGCTTTCCGGATCCCGTACCAGGGCCAAACGATTGGCAGAGGACCTGCGGGAGGAAGAACTGACGGCAGTGTACACGGAAGACCCCATGCGTCAGGTACAGCCCGGTGAAGTGCTGACTTATTATGGGCATGTGGCCAAGGGTTTTGAATATCCCCTGATCAAGTTTGTAGTCATTGCAGAGAGTGACATTTTCGGTGGAGAAAAGAAGAAAAAGAAGAAAAAGCCCCGGTATGAAGGACAGAAGATCAATGATTTTGCGGAGCTGAAGGTGGGAGATTACGTGGTTCACGAGAATCATGGGCTTGGTATTTATAAAGGGATAGAAAAGGTAGAAGTAGAGAAGGTCGTCAAAGATTACATTAAGATTGAATACCGGGATGGGGGCAACCTGTATATTCTGGCAACCGGTCTGGATGTGATCCAGAAGTATGCTTCTGCGGATGCCAGAAAACCTAAGCTGAATAAGTTGGGCACCAAGGAGTGGGAAAAGACCAAAACCAGGGTCCGGGGTGCAGTCAGCGAAGTTGCCAGAGATCTTGTGGAATTGTACGCCAAGAGGCAGCAGGCTGAAGGGTTTCAGTACGGTGCAGACACTGTCTGGCAGAGAGAGTTTGAGGAGATGTTTCCCTATGAGGAGACGCCGGACCAGCTGCAGGCCATCGAGGACACCAAGCGGGATATGGAGAGTCGAAGGATTATGGATCGGCTGGTTTGCGGGGATGTGGGATATGGTAAAACGGAGGTTGCCATCCGGGCAGCCTTTAAGGCGGTGCAGGAGGGTAAACAGGTGGTGTATCTGGTGCCAACCACTATTTTGGCCCAGCAACATTACAATACCTTTGTGCAGCGTATGAAGGATTTTCCCGTGCGGGTGGATCTGATGTCAAGATTTCGCACGGCAGGGGAGCAAAAAAAGACCGTGGAGGATCTGCGTAAGGGATTTGTGGATATTTTGATCGGTACCCACAGAGTGCTTTCCGGGGATGTGGTGTTTAAGGATCTGGGTCTGCTCATCGTGGACGAAGAGCAGCGCTTTGGCGTGGCACATAAAGAAAAGATTAAGAAATTGAAAGAAGATGTGGACGTGCTGACCCTGACAGCTACTCCTATTCCCAGAACCCTGCACATGAGTCTGGTGGGGATCCGGGATATGAGTGTGCTGGAGGAAGCACCTCAGGATCGTATGCCGATCCAAACCTTTGTGTGCGAGTATAATGAGGAAATGGTCCGGGAGGCCATTGTCCGGGAACTGGCCAGAGGCGGTCAGGTGTATTATGTATACAATCGTGTGAATAACATAGCCGACATCGCGGCGGCTATTCATGAACTGGTACCGGAGGCTGAGGTTGGGGTAGCCCACGGCCAGATGAAGGAGCAGGAACTGGAGCGCATCATGTATGATTTCATCAATGGGGAAATTGATGTGTTGGTATCCACCACCATCATTGAAACCGGTCTGGATATCCCCAATGTGAACACCATGATCATTCACGATTCCGACAATATGGGATTGTCACAGCTGTATCAGCTGCGGGGTCGTGTAGGGCGTTCCAACAGAACGGCCTACGCCTTTTTGATGTATAAGCGGGATAAAATGCTGAAGGAAATTGCGGAAAAGCGTCTGGCAGCCATCAAGGAATTTACTGATCTGGGCAGTGGCTTTAAGATTGCCATGCGGGATCTGGAGATCCGGGGAGCGGGGAATCTGCTGGGAGAGAGGCAGCACGGCCACATGGAAGCTGTGGGATATGATCTGTATTGTAAGATGCTGAATGAGGCGGTAAAAAATCTAAAAGGGATCTCCACGATTTTGGATTTTACCACTACCGTGGATCTGGATGTTGACGCATTCATTCCGGCGGAGTATATTGTCAATGAAGTGCAGAAGCTGGATATCTATAAGAGAATAGCGGGAATTGAAAATATCCGGGAGCGGGATGACATGCGGGATGAACTGCTGGATCGTTTCGGGGCCATACCGGAATCGGTGGAGAACCTGCTGCGCATTGCGCTGATCCGGGAGGCAGCCCACAAATTATATCTGACGGAGGTCAAGGGTAAGAACCAGCGTATACAGTTTACTTTCCGGGCGGATGCAAAGATCAATCCTTTAGGAATCCCGAAGTTGATTCAAAAACACCGGGAGGATTTGAAATTTACAGCTTACGGCACACCATTTTTTACCTATCGGTATCGTACTACGGGTCTTGTGGAAAAGGATGCCAGGCAGCTATTGGAATTGACGGAACAGTTGCTTTCAGAGATGGGTCAGCTGTTGCCTTATGAGGATGAAAATACAGGCGAGGAATAGAGGATGGAAAACAAAGAACGGATTTTGAATGCGATCCTGGATGCCGGAGAGATCATGTTGGCTTCCGGAGGTGAGATCAATCGGGTAGAGAATACCATAGGTCACATGGCGGCGGCATACGGCTACGCCAGGGTGGATGTTTTTGCAGTGATATCCTGTATAGTGGTAACTATCCGTGATGGAGAGGGAAATTGCGCTACTCAGAGCAGACGAATCGCGGCCAGAGATACCAATATGCGCAAGGTAGAGCGGATCAATGCCCTTTCCAGACGGGTGTGCAGGGAAAAGGTTTCTCTGGAGGAGTTGGAGCGGGAGATCGAGGATATCCGACACGCCCAGGGATATTCGGATTGGACGATCCTTTTGATGTATGGTGTGATATCTGCAGTCTTTACAGTCTTTTTTGGCGGTGGGCTGGGAGATGCCATAGGTTCCTTTATCAGTGGTATCATTATGAGAATTGTGCAAAAGCTGGGGATCTGGCTGAAGATCCAGAGTATCATTCTCAATATATTCTGTTCCGGCGCAGCAGCCCTGGTTGCCATATGGATGGTGAGGCTGGGTGTAGCCCGATCTGTGGACATGATCGTGATCGGAAATATTATGCCCCTGATCCCGGGAATTGCTCTGACAGTTTCCCTGCGGGATTTGCTCTGGGGTGATTTTATCAGTGGTTTGACCGGTGTGTGCGAGGCCCTGATCAAGGCATTGGCCATCGCCGGTGGCTGTGCGTTGGTGATCCTGCAGTTTGGAGGTGGCTTATGATACAGGCAGTGATTCAGACCCTTATGGGGATCATCGGCGCCTTCGGATTTGCCCTGTTGTTTAATGTAAGGAGAGGAAAACTGGTGGCGGTTTCCCTTGGGGCCGGCGTCTGTTGGGTGGTTTATCTGTTGGTTTACAGCAATTGTCAGGATAAGGTGATCAGCTTGTTGTTTGCCACCATGGCTGCAGCACTGATCTCTGAGGTGCTTGCCAGAGTGATGAAAGCTCCGGTGACCATTCTTTTGGTGCCCATCCTAATCCCGCTGATCCCGGGAAGTGATCTGTTTTATACCACCAGCAATCTGGTCCGGGGAGACGCGGTGCAGAGCGCGTATTACGGCAGTCTGGTGCTGAAGGAGGCGGGGGCTATTGCATTTGGCATTATTCTGGTTCCCTGTATTGGACAGATAATTATGAAGATCTGGCGTCTTCTTAGAAATATTTTACAAGGGGGTAAAAGGTGATGAATTTTCATCCGAACAGTACGATTTTATTTTTGTTGGCCGGAGCGGTCATTGTATTTGTGATCGCCCAGTCTCTGTTTTTCCTGATACGGGCCTGGCGGCGGGCTAAGGTTCTGGGTCTGGAAACGGGGAAGTTAAGAAAGACGGTGGTCAGTGCGGCTGTATTTACCATTGCACCGGCAGTGTCTATTTTGCTGGGAGTGATCACACTTTCAAAGTTTCTTGGTCTGCCGTTGCCTTGGCTGAGGCTTAGTGTGATCGGTGCCATTACATATGAGCTGCCTGCGGCAACTTCCACGGCAAATGCTCTGGGGGTATCTCTGTCTGAGACAGTCATGGATCCCAAGGTGTATACAGCCATCTGCTGGGTGATGACTCTGGGAATCTTTCCGGGCTTGCTCTGGGTGCCTTTGTTTGCAAAGAAGATCCAGAAGGGCCTGGTAAAGATGAAGGGCAAGGATGATAAATGGGGAGACCTTTTGATGAATGCCATGTTCCTGGGTATGATCTCTGCTTTCCTGGGAATGGTGTTTGCAGACATCAGAACAGGACTTGCCGGTTGGATCCCGATCTTTGTACTGTTGGTGTCGGCGGTTTTGATGGCACTGTGCGGAGTTTTGATCAAAAAATGTAACTTGAAGTGGCTGGAAAATTATGCGATCCCCATCAGCATGTTGGGAGCAATGGTGTTTGCAGCTGTGATCACTCCGGTGATCGGTGGATGATGAGGAAAGGAGCGTGTGTGAGATGAAAAAAAGAAGTTATGATGATATGACTCATATCTATGGAAGAATTTGGATCCTCTGCGCCCTGGGTATGATCTTTGCCTATCCCATCGTGACCTGTATCTATTATGGTGCCTGGCCGGGATGGAAACCGGTGCTTTCGGGCCTTTTGGGTGTGGCTCCTATTTTCTGGACGGTAGGACTGATCGAGGTGCTTACCTTTGTGCCCATGCTGGGAACAGCGGGTTCTTATCTGGGCTTTGTGACCGGTAATCTGACCAACCTGAAGGTGCCTGCAGCTCTGACAGCTATGGACAATGCAGGAGTAAAACCGGGTACCGAGGAGGGAGAAGTGATCTCCACCATTGCGGTGGCCACCTCCTCTATTGTAACTACAATTGTCATTGCTCTGGGTGTAGCGCTTTTGGTGCCTTTGACACCGATTTTGGATAATCCGGTGGTGAAGCCTGCCTTTGATAATATTCTGCCGGCGCTGTTTGGCGGATTGGCAGTGGTTTATGTAAGTAAGGGCTGGAAACTGGCGGTTGCACCGCTGGTATTTATGGTAATTTTGTTCCTGTTGATCCCGTCCCTGTCCGGTTCTGTGGGTGTACTGGTGCCGGTAGGTGCTCTGATCGCCATTGGATCTGCCAGAATCCTGTACAAGCGCAATCTGGTGTAAGGAGGGAATGTTATGGGTTGGATCATTGGAGGAGTAATCCTAGGGGTTATCGTTCTGTTTTTGGCAGTGCTTTTTATACGCGCTGCTATGTTTAAGCCCCGCAAGGCTTTGGTGCCTTCCGGACAAACAGTAGAGTTGGATGAAGAGAAGATCGTAGCAGATATGCAGCAGATGCTGCGTTGTAAAACAATTTCTTACAATGACAGCCGTCTGATAGATGAGGCAGAATTTGAAAAGTTTCGGGAGCTTTTGCCCCGGTTGTATCCCCGTGTGCACCAGAACTGTCAGAGGAGACTGATCGGGGAACAGGGGATCCTGTATCACTGGAAAGGTAAAAAAGAGGGAGATCCGGTGGTGCTGATGTCTCACTTTGATGTGGTCCCTGTGGAGGAATCTCAGTGGGAAAGGCCTGCTTTTGAGGGGATTCTGGAGGATGGTGTGCTGTGGGGCAGGGGAACTTTGGATACCAAAGGTACACTCTGCAGTATTATGGAAGCGGCGGAAAAATTGTTGGGAGAAGGGTTCGTACCGGAAAAGGATGTATACTTTGCCTTTTCCGGTCAGGAAGAGATCAACGGGACCTCTTGTGAGGCCATAGTAGATTGGTTTGCCAAGCAAGGGATCCGTCCGGCTATGGTACTGGATGAGGGCGGCGCCGTGGTGGAAAATGTATTTCCCGGCGTCAGTCAGGAGTGTGCGGTCATCGGCATTGCAGAAAAGGGCATGCTGAATGTGGAATTTTGCGAAAAAAGCAACGGCGGACATGCTTCCACGCCACCGGTCCACACCATTGTGGGGGAACTTGCCCAGGCGGTGGTGGATGTGGAGAAACATCCTTTCCCTAGGCAGCTGACCCGGCCGGTGCGGGAGATGTTGGATACTCTGGGGCGTCATTCTTCTTTTGTATACAAGTTATTGTTTGCAAATCTTTGGTGCTTTGAAGGGCTTTTTGATCTGGTCTGCAAAAAATCCGGCGGTGAACTGAATGCTATGATGCGCACCACCTGCGCCGTGACCCGGATGGAGGGCAGTAAGGCCTTCAATGTGCTTCCACCGCAGGCCAAGGTTGGCATGAATCTGCGACTGATCGGAAAAGATACCACGGAAAGTGCCAAAGCATACCTGGAGAAAGTGATCCGCAATCCCCGGATCGATGTGCAGATCTTCGAAGGCAGAAATCCTTCTGCAGAGTCCGACACTTCTTGTCAGGAATGGGACAGACTCTGCCAGGCTGTGACAGATACCTGGCAGCAGGCCTTGGTATCTCCCTATCTGATGATGGCCTGCAGCGATTCCTGGTATTACTGCAAGATCACAGACCGTATTTACAAATTTTCAGCCATGAAGCTTTCTAAGCAGGAGCGTGGCATGATCCACGGCAACAATGAGAGAGTTCCTGTGGCTACTTTGGTAAAATGCGTGGAATTTTATGTAAGACTTTTGAAGATGTGCTAGAATGAGCCCGGCATTTGTCGGATGAACAGAAAAGAACACACCGAAAATCTCTGAATAACATAATTAAAAAGAGATTTTTGGTGTGTTTTATGATTATAGTGCAGATAGTTATGTTGGTGGTTGCCGTATCGGTGGATGCTCTTGGGGCAGGTCTCATTTATGGTATGAGCAGGATCAGGATGCCCCTGTATTCTGTTGGTATTGTCTCTGCTGTGTCAGCTATGATGCTGGGCCTTGCCATGGAAACAGGCCGGGTGCTCAGCAGCTTTTGGCCGGAGTGTTTTGGGTCTCAGATCGGTTTTGTGATCTTGATGGTTCTTGGACTGGTCCAGCTTTTAAAGGGCACGGATGAGCAGGACATTCAGGAGGCGGATCGGGACGGTGATAAAGCGTTGGCTGCCGGGGAAGCAGCCTTTCTGGGGCTTGCTCTTTCCCTTGATAGTGCGGCCGCCGGTGTGGGAATGGGCCTGGCATCAGGGCAGATGCTGTTGGCAGTTCCGGCAGCCTTTTTGATCAATTTATGCCTGATGTGTCTGGGAAGCAGGGTGGGAAAGCTGCTTACGGGCAAGGTTCACACCGATCTCACTCGGATGGGTGGTATCCTCTTGATCCTGCTGGCAGTCAGCCGTCTTTTTTTCTAAAAAGGGATTTGGGTGCAAACAGCAGGAGTTCATGAACCAGCAAAGGCATGAGGGATAGTAGGATTAGCTGAAGCCACTCTTTTGGCGAAAGGGCGCAGGTGCCAAAGGCATTGATGAAATAAGGTATTTTTGTCACCATCATCTGTAGTCCGAAGCCAACCAGAAAGGCGGCTATCATCAGTTTATTGGAAAAATGCTTCATACAAAATACGGAGGTGCTCGTATCACGCATGCCAATGGCGTGGAAAATCTGGGAAATACCAAGCACAGTAAAAGCGTAGGTTTGGGCTCTGGACAAAACGGCAGGGATTTCCAGTACCTGCCTGATATTATCCAAAGAAAGTGGGACATTTTGTCTGTACAGCAGGGTACAGGGCAGCAGCAAGAAAGCGGTCATGCTGATGCCGGCAATGAGAAAACCGTATATAAGTGTGCAGGCCAGGCCGCCCCCGGCAAACAGATTTTCATCTTTTGACCGGGGCGGTTTTTTCATAAATTTAGAGGTGTCGTTAGCGTCAATACCCAGAGCCAGAGCCGGAAGGGAATCTGTGATCAGATTGATCCAAAGGATATGGCTTGGCTTTAAGGGAGAACAAAGCCCCAGCAGGATCGCGGCAAGCATAGTGATGATCTCGCCAAAATTGGAGGAAAGCAGGAAGAGAACTGCTTTTTTAATATTGGCATAGATGCATCGGCCCTGGGCAATTGCTTTGGCAATGGTGGCAAAATTGTCATCTGTCAGAATGATATCGGCGGCATTTTTGGCTACATCTGTGCCGGTGATGCCCATGGCTATCCCTACGTCTGCAGATTTCAGGGAGGGGGCATCGTTTACACCGTCTCCCGTCATGGCTACGATCTTTCCGCTGGATTTCAGACCCTTTACGATGCGCACCTTGTGTTCCGGAGAGACTTGGGAAAAGACCCGAGTATGAGACAGGGCATCCACAAAATCACTGTCACTTAGCTGGTCTATCTCCTGACCTGTGATGCACTGGGTGGGCAGGGTGGCTATACCAAGTTCAGCCGCAATGGCAAAGGCGGTATCCTTCCGGTCACCGGTAATCATAATGGTGCGCACGCCTGCACTGTCAAATTCTTTTACGGCGGCTGCAGCTTCCGGGCGGATGGGATCCATCATGCCCACCAGTCCCACAAAAGTAAGGTCGTTTTCCACCGGCGTTTTGGTATGACCGGACTCTATGCGCATGCTAAGTGCCAGCAGGCGCAGGGCTTTGGAGGAGAGGGTCTTGGCGGTCTGGGAAATCTCTTTTTTGTGGGCGTAGGTCAGGGGGATGGGGCGACCCTGGTGCAGGTAAAACCGGCATCTTTTCAGGATTTCATCCACTGCCCCCTTGGTGTAAGAGAGGCAGGAGGCGCCGCAGCTGTGCAGGGTGGTCATCATTTTCCGGTCAGAATCAAAGGCAATCTCCCCAATGCGGGGACTGAGTGTTTCCAAGGGTTGTCGATATAATCGATAGCGGGCTGCCATGTCCAGCAGTGCCAGTTCTGTGGGATCCCCCAGACGAGCAGGCTGTTCTGCTTTTGAGGCGTATCCGGCGGCACGGAGGACTTTGCCCAAAGGTGTGCGGGGCCCGCTTGGGACTTGGGGCTCTTCCAACACCGCATCATTGCAAAGAGTAAAACCTTCCAGAAAATGTTTATGGATATCCGGTTCCAGTTCAGAAACCTCCATAAGCCGGCCATCGGCATAGCAGGAGACCACAGACATTTTGTTCTGGGTCAAGGTGCCGGTTTTATCAGAACAGACTACACTGACGCATCCTAGGGTTTCCACGCTGGGTAGTCTTTTGACAATGGTGTTGACCTTTACCATGCGGGAGACGCTGAGTGCCAGTACCATGGTGACAATGGCAGGCAGTCCTTCCGGTACAGCGGCCACAGCCAAAGATATGGCTGTGATCAGCATTTCCATAATGTCCCGCTTTTGGAGAACTGCAATGATAAACAAAGCTACACACAGCAGGATGGATACCACACTGAGCACCTTGCCCAGATCGGCCAGACGCTTTTGCAGCGGTGTGGACTCGGTTGGAGCTTCGTTGATCAGTCGTGCGATCTTGCCAATCTCTGTATCCATGCCGATGGCAGTTACAACACCTTCTCCTCTGCCGTAGGTGACATTGGTGGACATGTATGCCTTGTTGTGTTGTTGCAGGTCTTTTTCTACAGGTACAGATTCTCCGGTCAGAGCGGATTCCTCCACCTTCAGAGAGGTTACCTCTGTCAGCTCCAGATCCGCGGGAATCTGTCTTCCTGCATCCAACAGCACCAGATCACCGGGGATCAGATCACTGGCGGGGATTTCTACAGGGTGGCCATTTTGACGGATCAGTGCCTTGGGACGCGTCATCTGTTTCAGGGATTCCAATGCTTTCTGCGCCTTGCCCTGCTGGATCACGCCGATGATGGCGTTGACCAGAATGACTACCAGGATGATGGCAGTGTCGCTAAACTCCCTCAGCAGCATGGAAATGGCAGCCGCCACAAACAGAATAAAGATCAAAGGGTCATTCAGCTGTTCAAAAAATGCCTGGACAGCTGTTTTTTGTTTGGCTTCTTCCAGAATATTTTGACCCCGCACAGCCGCCGTAGTCTTTGGGGGAGTGATGTCTTGACGCATATTTACTACCTATGTCCTTTCAAGTAAATAACCTATGACAAGATATGAAAGTACAGGCAGAAATATGCAGTATCTCCCAGGCAGGTAGTCGGAGTATAGAGAGGGGAGTTGTCAGGGCAGATCACGCTTTCGCTCCTTGAAAAACGTAACGGAATACTAGGCTCGTCGGCGAACAAGTTCGCCGTGATACCTCGCCAAGTACCGACGTTTTTCAAGGGACTTCCCTGACAACTCCCCTCTCTATACTCCGACTGCCTGCCCGAGAGACGCTGTTTTACTTCTGTATGGTAAATCGGTCTGCCAGCAGCAGGTATCCGGATCGGAACAGTTGCATGATCTGCCAGATGCCTATGCCGCGCAGGCCAAATTCATTTACCAGAGCGAATTTGGCTTCCAAACTCCTGACATCCTCGAACCAGACTTCATGAGTAATGCCACCTGTTTCGTAGCGGAAAAAAGGAGAGGCAGCAAGTTCGTCAAACTGGATGGGAACATTGTAGCCTACAGCCAGCTGTACGGCTTCCACATTGCCTAATGTTCTGGCCATGGAGACACCTCTTTCAAAGGGCAACGCCCAATCGTAGCCGTAGTTTGGGATGCCCAGGTGGATTTTTTCTGCAGGGATGCGGGTCACAGCGTACTCTACCATCCGGCGCACCTGATTTAGTGGCGCGACCGCCATGGGAGGACCATAGGTATATCCCCACTCGTAGGTCATCAAGAGCACATAATTGGCAGCCTCTCCAAGCAGCCTATAGTCTTTTGCCTCGTAGAGAAGGCCCCGCTGGTCGTCGGAGGTTTTGGGGGCTACGGCTACAGAGACCGGATAGCCCAGTGCGTTCACTGCCTCCCGCACCTGCCGGACAAAGTTGGCAAAGGGGATTCTGTCCTGAGGCAGAATAAACTCAAAGTCGATATCTACTCCCTCAAAGCCACTGGACACTATCTGAGCCGACAAATTATTTATGAGATTATCCACGGCGGCCGGATTGTTGATCAGGCTGTTGATCAGAACATTATTAAACTGGCCGCTGGCGTCAAAGGGAGTCAGTGTCAGAATAGGGGCGGTGCCTGCAGCTTTGGCAGCGGCAATCATATTTGAGTCATCTGACCAGGGCGGTATCAACTCTCCCTCCACGGTAAAACCATAGGAGAAAACGTACAAATCAGACAGGTAAGGAAGGGACTGTTCCAATACCCAGGGATTGATAAAGGGATAGGCGTAGCCGCCGCTTCGAATCTGCCTGTTGTAGGAGAAATCCGGGAGCGTCAAAAGCAGCGCCTGGCCTACGGTCAAGCCATAGGGATAGACCAGCTGGTTGTTGTATATGATGGAAGCGGCAGTGACACCATTTTCTGCTGCGATAGCATCTACGGTGTCTCCGGGCTGAACAGTATAAATAGTCATGGAAAGCTCCGAAAGGGTTTTCTATAGTATATGCCGTGGAAGAATTTCGCGATTTGAAAAATTGGGCAAGATTGTGCAAAAACGCAGTAGGATCGTGCAAATTGAGATATTGAATTCGGATAGTGGATTTGGTACAATTAATTCGATTTTTATTGCGCAAGGTCGCAGTATGAGAGTATAATATAGAAAATAATAGGCAAAGGGTGCCGGAAAAGAGGAAAATGTGAATATGACATATGATCAGGCAAAGGAAAAATTGGAAAAGTTCGGGCAGGAGCATCTGCTGAAATATTATACAGAGTTAGAGGAAGGGCAGAAGGAGGCTTTGCTGACGCAGATTGATGAAACCGATTTCAGCGCGGTGGATGCCTGCAAGCACATGGAAGAGATAGGACAGAAGGGAAAAATCTCTCCCCTGAAGTGTATGGAGCTTCCGGAGATTGAAGCTGAGAAAGAAAGATTCCGCGCCATCGGTCTGGAGGCCATCAAGGCTGGTAAGGTAGGAGCAGTGTTGCTGGCAGGCGGAATGGGTACCAGACTTGGCTCTGATGATCCCAAGGGCATGTACAACATCGGCCTGACCAAGGATATGTATATTTTCGAGAGACTGATCTGCAATATGATGGATGTGGTGAATGAGGCGGGGGCATGGATTCCCCTTTTCATCATGACCAGTGATAAGAATCAGGTGGCTACCGAGAAGTTTCTGAGGGAGCATGCATTCTTTGGTTATTCTGCAGACTATGTATGGTTCTTTAAGCAGGACATGGCACCTGCGTCCGATTACAACGGAAAAGTATATTTGGAGCAGAAGGGTGTGATCTCCACCTCTCCCAACGGAAACGGTGGCTGGTACGCTTCCATGGAAAAGGGCGGTGTGCGTAAGATTGCTCAGGATCTTGGCGTGGAATGGCTCAATGTATTTGCTGTGGACAATGTGCTGCAGCGCATTGCAGATCCCGTCTTTGTAGGTGCAACCATCGACAGAGACTGTGCTGTAGGAGCCAAGGTGGTTAGAAAAAATGCTCCGGATGAAAAAGTTGGAGTCATCTGCCTGGAGGACGGCAGACCCTCTATTGTAGAATATTATGAGTTGACGGATGAACTGATGAACACCAAGGATGAGAAGGGTGATCCCGCTTATAACTTTGGTGTGATCCTGAATTATCTGTTCCGTGACAAGGATCTGAAGGATATGCTGGATAATGACAGACTGCCCCTGCATGTGGTGGAGAAGAAGATTCCCTGCCTGGATGAGGAGGGCAATCCTGTAAAGCCCGAGAAACCCAATGGATATAAGTACGAGAGACTGGTACTTGACATGATCCATGAACTGGACAGCTGCCTGCCTTTCGAAGTGGTGCGAAACAGAGAGTTTGCTCCCATCAAGAATAAGACCGGTATCGATTCTGTGGAAAGTGCAAGAGCACTTTTGCAGGAAAATGGCGTAGAATTATAATTTGGAAAAGAAGGAGAGAGCAATATGGCAATTCTGGTGACAGGTGGTGCTGGTTATATCGGCAGCCACACAGTAGTAGAACTTCAGAATGCAGGGTATGACGTGGTTGTGATGGATAACCTGAGCAATTCCAGTGAAAAATCCCTGGAGAGAGTGGCAAAGATCACGGGAAAAACAGTTCCCTTTTACAAGGCAGACCTTCTGGACAGACAGGCTCTGGAGGACATTTTTGCAAAGGAGAAGATTGACAGTGTCATTCATTTTGCAGGCTTGAAGGCTGTGGGAGAGTCTGTTTCCAAGCCTTGGGAATATTACAATAATAACATTACAGGAACTTTGATCCTGTTGGATGTAATGAGACAGTATGGTGTGAAAAATATCATATTTTCCTCCTCTGCCACTGTTTATGGCACTCCGGACAGCGTGCCGGTGACAGAAAGCTCACCCAAGAAGGAGTGCACCAATCCTTACGGCTGGACCAAGTCCATGCTGGAGCAGATCCTGACAGATATCCAGAAGGCGGATCCGGAGTGGAACGTGATCCTGCTTCGTTACTTTAATCCTATCGGCGCACACAAGAGTGGAACCATCGGTGAGAATCCTAACGGTATCCCTAACAATCTGATGCCCTACATCACCCAGGTAGCGGTGGGCAAGCTGGCGAAGCTGGGCGTGTTTGGCGACGATTATGACACTCCGGATGGCACCGGCGTGCGGGACTATATCCACGTGGTGGATCTGGCAGACGGTCATGTGAAGGCGCTGAAGAAGATCGAGGAGAAGGCAGGCCTTTGCCTGTACAATCTGGGCACCGGTGTGGGCTACAGTGTGCTTGATATGGTGAAGAACTTTGAGGAGGCCACCGGCGCCAAGGTTCCCTATGAGATCAAGCCCCGGCGGCCCGGCGATATTGCAGTAAACTATGCGGATAATTCCAAGGCCAGAAGAGAACTTGGCTGGGAAGCGAAGAATGGTATCCGCGAGATGTGTGAGGATGCCTGGAGATGGCAGAGTAACAATCCTAACGGGTATGAGGAATAAAAGATAGTTTATAATATTTTTATAATTTGTTAACATTTGAGACACAAAATGTTCACGTGACGTACATGGTTTGCAATTAAACTGTAGATTACGGAATAATACCGAAATAATGTGCGCAGTAGGGAACTACATATCAGGAGGTACAAAATGATCAACGAGAAGGTAATTAGCAAAATTGACAAGGCTGTTGCCAAAAAGAAAAGTAAAGTGCTTATTAAGATGCTGAAGAAGACTGACAAAGAGACCCTGATCAAGCTGTTAGAGGCTATGGGCCAGATTGCTGATGAGGATTCCAACAATCACATTACCCATTACCTGGATTATGATGACAATGAGATCAGAACCGCAGCTTGTGAGGCAGCTCTTACAGTAAATACCGAGTACATGAGAACACGTGTTAGACATCAGCTGTCCAAAGAGACCGATGCAGCAGTTAAGGCTGAGATCCAGAAAGCATTCAACAAAGCAAGAAAAGTTGACATGGCTGAATAAAAACTTACATCAACTGATAAAAAGGAATATCCTTTTCGGAGAATATTCCTTTTTTTGTACAATAAAACTGTTCAAGCTACGTAATTATACATAAATACAAAATGGCAGATGCTGCCACCCATGACGAAGAGATGAAACACTTCATGGGAGCCAAAGTATGGATATTTGGCGTTAAAAATAGGCAATTTAAGGGCATAGATCACGCCGCCGATGGTATAAATAACACCTCCCGCAAGCAGCCACAAAAAAGCTGCGGGGGGCAAGGAATTCCAAAGGGGGCCAAAGATGGGAATGCAAACCCAGCCCATGGCAATATAAATGAGGGATGAGAACCATTTGGGGCAGGTAACCCACAGCGCTTTCAGCAATATACCAATGATGGCCAATCCCCAGACAAGGGCAAGCAGCCCATACCCCAGCTTACCGCCCAGGATGATCATGCACACCGGCGTATAGGAACCGGCAATCAGTACGAAAATCATCATGTGATCTATTTTGCGAAAAAATTTCAATGCCTTGCCTGTTAGATTCACGGTATGATATATTGTGCTGGCTCCGTACAGAAGCACCATGCTGAGCATAAATACGGCAAGGGCGTAGACACAAGTATTTCCCTGAGAGATTCCGGCCTTGGTAAGCAGCGGTACTGCGGCAAACAGGGCCAGCAACATGCCGATCAAATGAGTAAAAGCGCTACCGGGTTCTCGAATTGTTATCTGCATAAAACACCTCCTGAAGCATAAATGATTTAAGAAGTAGTTATAATAACTACGTGCAATATAGTATAATACTACAAGATGAAGATTATACTGTCAATACAAAAATAAAAGAAATTTGGAGGTTGTTTTGGGGAATAGAAAAAGAGGCCAAAAAGTAGCCTCAATATGAACCGACCCCCAAAAGTTAGACCTAGAATCTAACGATTGGAGGTCGGTTTATTTATGTCAAAATATAGTTTTGAACTAAAGAAAAAAATTGTACTTGAACATTTAGATACAGGCATTAGTTCGAA
>SVFM01000016.1 GCA_015056865.1 Lachnospiraceae bacterium | reverse complement strand
TTCGAACCAATGCCTGTATCTAAATGTTCAAGTACAATTTTTTTCTTTAGTTCAAAACTATATTTTGACATAAATAAACCGACCTCCAATCGTTAGATTCTAGGTCTAACTTTTGGGGGTCGGTTCACCCTGATACCACTCCCGTGGCAATTTTTTGTCATCTAAGAAGATTTCTTTATAATTGCTTCTTTCGTGAATCTTTTGCAATGTTTCAAACATCGTTCTCACGTGGCAAAGCTGTACCTTTGCATTTCCAATTCTGCCGTAGGTAATCCCATTGTGAAATGCAAAGGCAGGTTCCAATTTTCCAAAAAACTCAGAAATATCTCCATATTCTTCAAACACCAAGTGCATAGGTTTGTGCGTTGCCACTCCATGTTCATCAATAAACAATGTATCTTCTCTTTTCTCAGTGATGCGATTTGCTATATTCATGCGCTCCTCTGCCGCATGAATGCAGGTGTTTTTCTCCTGCCCTACACCAATGAGCAAAACGTAGCCGTCCTCATCATATAATTTCCCATAACACCCCTCCGGCGAGGTGGAAGACTCCACAGTATCATCCCACTTTGCATACTCCTTTGCGCCTTCACCAAAGAGCACCATGGAATGTGTGGTGTTACGACTTCGCACACCATCATCCCTTTGCAACGCCAATTTCCCCAGCATGCCGGTGCAGGTTTCCCTCTTTCGCATATCCAACACATTCTTATCCCATGTATGCGTTGGAAAGGAAACACAACCGCCCTCTCGTGCAAAAAACTCTATCAAGCATTCCAAAAGCATCTCGCCACCACCTTCCAACGCCCCTACTGCCTTAAGCGAGGAATGTACATGTACGTGATGACCTACTGCCTTTTTTAAATCATGCAATTGTATCAAGATCTCTTCTTTTTTCATACCAACTATCGTCATTCGTCTCGCTTCAAGAGACAGACGGTCTCCACATGCACCGTATGGGGAAACTGATCCACCGGTCTTACACGCTTCAGTTCATACCCGCCTTCACACAATATCTTCAAATCCCGCGCCAGAGTGGCGCTGTCGCAGCTCACATAGACGATGCGCTCCGGTGCCATTTTCAGCATGGTATCCAGGCAGGCTGTATCGCAGCCCTTGCGGGGCGGGTCTACCACGATCACATCCGGGTGCAGCATGTCTACCTGCTCCTTGTTGCCGCTTTGCCTCTCGTAAAAGGCTGGCAGCACCTCCTCAGCCTTACCCACGAAAAAGGTGGTATTATGAAGGCCGTTGATGCGGGCATTCTCTCTGGCATCCTCTATGGCTTGGGGAATGATCTCCACACCATAGACCTGCCTGGCAGCAGTTGCCATGAACAGAGATATGGTTCCGATACCGCAGTACAGATCCCAGACGGTCTCCCGGCCTGTCAGGCCGGCATACTCCACCGCCAGACTGTAAAGCTTTTCGGTCTGGAGGGGATTGACTTGGTAAAAGGAGAGGGGAGATATTTTGAACGTCAAACCGCGGCCATAAATATGCAGGGTGTCAGATATGGTGGAACTGCCCCAGATGGTGTGCACCTGATCCCCCATAATCACATTATCCCTGCGGGTATTCAAATTAACTGACACGCTTGTCATTCCCGGAATGTTTTTTAACTTCTCCAACAGGTACTCCTGATCCGGCAGGGATTCAAACTTATCCGCATTTATGATCAGACAGACCATGATCTGGCCGCTGGCAAAGCCGGTGCGAATCAGGATATGGCGGATCAGACCGATGCCTGTTTCCTCCTGATAGGCACTGACATGATTCACCTTCATGTAATCCAGGACCGCTTCCAAAATCTCCTGATTTTCCACCCGCCCCAGCCGGCAATCCGTGTTGGCAATGATCGAATGGGTTCGACCTGCATAAAAACCGGTGATCGGGTTACCCTCTTTGTCTGTGCCTACAGGGTACTGGGCTTTATTCCGATAGTGCCACGGATCCTCCATTCCAAGGATGGGCTCCATAATCTGCTCCACCACATGCTCGCCAAATCCGCCAATCCGGATCAGGTGATTTCGCACCTTATTTTGTTTAAATTCCAGCTGCTTCTCATAATCAAAAGCCTGTATCTGACAGCCGCCGCACTGCCTGTGAAATCCGCAGGCCGGCTGTACGCGAAAAGGAGAGGGTTCGATCACCCTCTCGACTCTTGCATATCCATAATGTTTTTTTGTTTTGGTCACCCTGGCTTCCACCCGGTCACCGATCACAGCATCCTTGATGAAAAGCGGTAAACCATCTACCTTTCCAATGCCTTCCCCATCTGCGCCGATGTCTGCGATATCCACCGTAACCAAATCGTTTTTTGTCAGATTCTTATCTGTCATTCTATGATACTCCTTGCCAAAGTACAACTGCGCCGGCAAAAATACCGTTCACTAGTTCAGTCTCGTTTTGCGCAGGTTAGATTCAAACAGCCTGTTATAGCCAAGCCACCCCTGCTCCTGTGTGCCATTTAGAATTTCACTGAAAGTCTGTATTTTGGCGTCTGTATCATCTGCATAATTCAGGGCTAATGCTTCGATCAGCGCCGGTATCTTGGGTGAGCCAAATTCATACTTTCCATGGTGTGCCAGAATGCAGTGCTTAATCTCTGCTGCAAGCACAGGGGGGAATCCGGGGATTTCCCTAATCTTTTCGGATATCATCTCACTGCCTATAACAATATGGCCCAGCAGCTGCCCGTCATCTGTATAATCGTTCTCCGGGAAAGGAGAAATCTCCTTGGTCTTCCCAATATCATGGAGCATAGCGGCTGCTAACAGCAAGTCACGCTTTAATATGGGATAAACACTGCAATAATAATCACACAACATGGTCACGCTGAGACTGTGCTCCAACAGACCGCCCACAAAACCATGGTGGATGGCTTTTGCAGCAGAAGACTTCTGAAAAGCTTTGCTGAACTGGGCATCTTCACGGAAAAAGGCATTCAACAGTTTTTTCACGTACTCATTTTCCAGACTGTCCACCATCTTTAAAAGTTTCCGGTACATTTCTCCTATGTCCTTGGAGCTGACCGGCAGGTAGTCGGCCGGGTCATACTCGCCCTCGTGACAAACCCGGATACGCTTCACATTTACCTGCAATGCTCCCTGAAAGCTGGTGACTTCTCCGTAGACTTCTATGTAATCCAAGGAATCAAACTCCGCAATGCCTGCACTGTTGGGTTCCCAAACCTTAGCATCCAACGTGCCTGTTTTGTCCTGCAAAATCACGTTGTCGTAGGGCTTTCCGTTCTTGGTTACCGCAGACTGCCTATGCTTACATAGATATATATCAAATACCCTGTCGCCTTCTCTATAATCCTTAATATACTTCATGTCTTTTACTGCTCCTTACTATTTTCCCTCTGCAAGGGTTACTTTAAACACAACTTCCTTATAACCTTCCTGAACCCGGCGCATGGCAGTGACTTCCACTGTATCTCCCGGCGCGTATTCCATCAATTCCTTCGTGTAATCCTCAAAATCCCGGACCGCACCATCCTCCAGCTGTATGATCACATCTCCCGGCTGAATCCCTGCCAGCATGGCAGGAGAATCCATATCCACATCTGTCACGTAAGCACCTATGGGAACCTGAGTTTCCTTATTGATCTTCTGCGTCACATCTGTACCCTTGATTCCCAGGTAAGTTTCCGGGCTGCCATTAGACATCCGGGTGATGACTCTTCGAAGCTCTGAAATGCCCAAACCGGTGACAAGATTATTCATACCATCTTCATTCTTGCCGGTAGTAATAATGCCCAACACTTGATATCGCATGTTAAAGATGATACCATTACCATTCTGACTACCATATATATCCGTTAATACCAGCGTATAATTCGCATCCGGTACAGACCATCCCGGTTTAGTGGCTGTCACCATTCCATAACCTACAGAACCAGTGACCCCCATAGGGCTTCCCACTGCCACCACCGGCGTCCCCACTACCGCTCCACTTCTGGAAGATCCCAGCCCGGCAATAAGGATCCTCTCTTGGGTACGTTCCGGAATGTCTGCTAAGTCCACAGCATAAATCGCCAGCTGTGTTCCACTGTCTTCCTCCTTAATAACTGCGGGCACCTGCACATTATCAAAAAACGTCACCGTAATACTGTCTACATTCTTTAGCGGTGCACTATCCCCCAATATCAACAATTCTTTTCCATTATCTGCCAGGATCACACCGGATACCTGTCCGGTACTTTCATATATATTATTAAACCAATCTGTATCGGATGTTACTCCTGTAATAGTAACAATAGATTTGCTGATCTCTGTCTTATATGTGTACATAGCTGTGTACAACTGACTATAATTGTCCGCATCCAATTTCCACTTGTCCAAAACTTCCTGGATCTGACCACCCTGCTCCAAGACGTTTTCCAACTCCTGCTGAATACCTTCCTGAATCTCCTGTTGAATGTCTGCTTCCGTACTCTCTGCAATCATATCCTCCGGCAACATTTCATCTTCCTCTTCAGGAAACTCCACATAATTCGGTTTCTCCTCCGGGTAGAGCCAATTGCTGATCACCGGCTCCAGAACAGAAAAGGTAAAACATGCGATCAATCCAAAGATAACCGCCATGGATGCCGTGATCACGGTTCGCCGCAACAGCTTTTTCTTGTTCACCGGCCGTTCCTTTATTTTCTCAATCATAAAATCCGGCTGCTTATTCTGATCGTTGCTCAGCATGTCACCCTCCTTTAAATATGCTCATATTACTGATAGTATACCAATTTCAAGAAAAACACACAAGTTTATCTTGCAAACCCCTCCATTTTTTACTAGTATAGTAGTTAGAAAATAAAAAAAGAGAGGAAATTCTTATGAACGACAAAGCACTCTTTAAACTTTCCTATGGTTTATATTTGCTTACCGCCAAAGATAACGACAAACTGAACGGATGTATCGTAAACACTGTGGTACAAGTGGCCAACTCTCCTACCAGAGTCAGCATTGCTGTAAACAAACAAAATCTGACTCATGATATGATACTCGCCACCGGCAAGTGTGCAGTAACCGCACTGTCCGTCAGCACTCCCTTTGATCTCTTTAAGCATTTCGGATTTCAGAGCGGCCGCGACGTGGACAAATTTGCGAACTTCCCTCACAGTCTGACCGAAGAGGGGCTTCCCTATCTGACCGATAATGCCTGTGCATATCTGGTATGTCATGTGACACAGACCATGGATCTTGGTTCCCACACCCTGTTTATTGCAGAAGTGGTGGATGCAGATATTTTGAGTCAAGAAGATGCCCTGACCTATGATTACTATCATAAAAATATCAAGCCTGCTCCTGCAAAAACAGAAGCAAAGAAGACCGGTTGGCGTTGCACCATATGCGGCTATATCCACGAAGATGAGAATCTGCCTGCCGATTTTATCTGTCCCCTGTGCAAGCACGGTGCCGCAGATTTCGAAAAAATACAATAACCTTTAAATCTTCCACAGCTGTCCTTCCCGCTCTACCCGAAGGACAGCTGTGTTGCTACACAGCTTATCTATGATATGATACTGCCCCCACGTGTGCATAGGAAAGGCATGCTTAATATTGGCTATGCTCATCACATATTCAAATCCCAGATAGGCTGCCGCGCCTTGTCTGAAATCTACCGGCAAAAAGGCTGCATCGATATCCAATCCGGCCAATTTTCCTACTTCTTTTTTAAACTTGACCTCCATATTATGATTGTACTGTTCCTCTTCTTCCTCCCAATGCCACCAATTCAAATCTCCCGCGTGGTAGAGCACTTTTCCCTCCGTGCGAATCAGAAAAGCCACCCCCGCATCCGTAGACTTTAATGTGGTAATCTGAATCTCCTGCCCGGAAACTTCTTCCATAAAACCGTCCTGCACAGGAAACTGATAATTTTGTCCTGCCCTCATGGTATGGATCATGTCCTGCAGATTAACCTGTAGATTTTCTCTTTCCAAATAGGGCTTGATACGAATATCATGGGACAACAGATACGTGACATTCGAATGTCTCCCCGCCAGCAGAAATACATCCGAGTTAAAATGATCCGGATGTCTGTGGCTGGAAAACACATAAAGCGGTTTCTCTTTTTTTAGCTCCGGTATCTCTCCCCTATAATAATCGAAAAGCAGATATTTTTTCTCCAACTCTACCAAAAAGCCACTATGACAAATGTATGTTACCTTCATGCAAATTGCTCTCCTATTAAAGAAAAAACTACAAGCATCCCGCAGGACACTTGTAGTTTCGGTACGTTGCTCCAATATTACTCTGCAGATTTAGCCTCCTCAGCTGCAAAGGCCTCTTCATAAGTCAGTTTTCCTTTGGAATCCTCCACAGTCACGTCTGCGGTAACGTTAGTCAAATAGGTCTCCATTGCCTGAGAGAGCAATGTTGCCTGCACAGATTGCTGCCACTCCGGCTGGCCTTCGCCTACGTAGTATAATACATAATAGCCACTCTGTTCTGTGGATATCGCCTCCACATCTCCAGCCTTTCTGTCTTCCGCCAGCAACCACTCAGTAATACTCTCCTCCGCCAGAGAAGTCGCATTTATATTTTCATACAAGCCACCCTCAGCCTTGCTGGTGCTATCTTCGCTATATTTTTTTACCAGAGCGATGAACGCTTCCTCATCAGCACCTGTGCTCTCCCACTCCTTCAGGATTGCATCGCTGTAATCATTTGTTGTCATGATCACACGCATATTCACACTATTGGTATCATCCAAGTAACGTCCTAGGAACTGTACCACATGGTACTTATTGAAAGAAGTCTCCTCGATAATGGTAGTCTCTCCTTCTTTCCGGTCTGCGCTGAATAACCAATCTCTATAAACACTCTTTAAGCTTGCCTTCTTGGCATTCTCCTGAAGTTCAGCCTCTTTTTCAATCTTCTTCTCCAGATCCTCTGCCTTTTTCTTCGCTTCCTTCATGGCTTCCTTGATCTGTTCGTCAGTGATCTCAACATCTTCGTCCTCTTCTGCCTCAGGGAATTCAGCAGCAACTTCGATCACTCTATAGTCCACACTGTCAAAGGAATCCTTGTTCGCCTCATAATAAGTAGTAAGTACTTTCTCATCCGTGGTCTTCTTGCTCTCTGTCATCTCCTCATAGAATGCAGCTGCATACATTGCCTCTTCCACGATCGGTTTGAGCTTTTTCACGGTTGCAAACTTACCATAAGTTGCTGCCACATATCTCTTCACAGAAATGCCAGCATCCGCTGCTGCCTTATCCAGGTCTGCCAGATATTTCTCCATATCCTCCGTTGTATCATAAGTAAATCCATAAGACTTGGCATCCTTAACCAGTGCCTTTGTCTGGATCAACTGATTTACGGCCTGACTCTGGAAATATTCATCCCATGTAATATTCTCAGTATAATTCTGCTTGGTCAGATCACCGTAAGGATCCATACCGCCAAAGAGGATCGTCATAGCGTTCTCATTTACAAAATTACCCAGTGCAGAGTTGTAATAATACTCAAACTCAACCTCCGTAACCTTATCTCCGCCCACTTCTATATAGGCTGTCTGTGTGGCAATAAATTTTCTGATGGGAAAATAAGCGACAAACGCTACTGCCAGAACAGCAACCACTATTGCAATGATCCTGTTTCGAAGACGCAGCTTCTTCGCCTTAGCCTCTTCTTCTTTTCTCTTCTGCACCTTTTTATCGTACTTAGTCATGACCTTTTCTGTAGTTTCGGTGGCTTGGGCCTTTGACTTTTTGTTTTCTGCCATTGGGACATCTCCTTCCTGATACAAGCGTATGCTTGTACATTTTTATCGCATGTTTCTCTATTATAATCGAAAATCGTCCGAATGTGTAGTGTTTTCATAAAATTTTCTCAAAAAATTTTATGAAAACCTCTATTTCAGCGAAACAACCTGACCTAAAAAAAGGATCATGCCGGTTTGTGTGTCTCTTATGGCGTAAAGAAACGGGCGGTTTGCCACAAAATTAATTTCATTTATCGGTTCTGCAGAATCTGCTACCATGATCTCCGTTACAGCCGCTGCCCGGGTCCCCTCCTCGCACACCTCGATCTTGGCTCTGTGAGAAACATCCTGCACATATTTAGCAGGACCGATCCGATCCAGATCTGTATCCAACTCAAAAGCAGACTCCATGCCCATCTCTTTCAGGATCTCTTTCATTCCCTCCACACTGATATCCATGGAAAAGGCCGGTATGGAAAGGGTGGATATTTCTTTTTTTGAGGCTTCGCTCAGGGCCTTCCACAGCTGATCCTGCTCCTCCACAGAAAGACTGTGATAACAGGAAATATCAGTATCCCACGAGGGCAGCAGGATATCCATGGCAAGACTGCTGTCATTATAAGGAAGTTCCACCGCCTGAAAATCCTCCGTCTCAAAATACCGCAGGCTCACATTCTCCTGCTTCATCATGGGCACGTCCCGCTCACGCTCTCCATCAATATTTAAAAAGCTGCCGTCGGCTCGGGTATCCTCCCCCTTAAATGGATGCTCCCATTTGCCCTCAAAGAAAACCGCGTTGATGATGGACATGGTAGTATTCGGATCTACCTCCTTTTTAAAGTCCTTGATCATACTGTCTGTGTGTTCCTCCACCCAGGCATTGATGCGCTTTGCAACGTTTTCCCCGTCAGACTTAAAGTCAGCTTCAAAAACCTGTCCCCCATAATAATAAAGCACAGGTGCCAGAAAATCCTCTTCTACAGTTTCAGACAAACTGCTCTCAAAATCCAGCCACAAGGAATTTGCAGTGAGCAGCCTGGTATCCTTCGACCATTCCTTCTCCATATAACCCTTCATCTGCCGATTCCACTCTGACAGATCCGAAATACCCAGCAGCCCCTCCAACTCCTCCTTAGCCTGACTGCCGGCTCCTACGTCCAGTATGGAAAGTGCGGTGCAAATGCTATAGGGCGAAAAAAACTGGTTTTCCTCTGTGTTCAGCTTGCCAAAAAACTCCAAGCCAAACCCATTGATTCCTTCCGCAAGCATTTTTGTGCCCAACTCTTCCTTCTGCTGCTCCAATGTAGCCAGATTCTGCAGAGTGTCCTGTTGTACCATATTGGTCAGCAAAACAGGTTCTTCCGGACGCTCTCTCTGATCTATAAATACTTGATCTGTCGAAGACTGGTCCATGGATGACTGGCCGTCATTGGGCTGCAAGCCTGCCTGACCACATCCTCCTACCCCCAGAAGACAACAGCTAATAATAAGTGTAACTATTCTTTTTCTCATGGCATTCCCTCCACATATGATTCTAAACGGTTCTTCTGCCAGGGATACGCACGGCAAGAAAAATTTTTATGGAAGATACGTTGAAACCATGTAAAAAGGCAGCTTCCCTGCACTCTCGTACAAAGAAACTGCCCTAATTCTTTTATCTAAATTTTATTTCTTCTCTTTGATCGGCTTTACCAGGAAAATGCTGATGAGCAAAGATATAACGTACAGCACGCAGGTAACATACAGCACTGTCTGATAGCCGGTGGGATTAACGGTATATCCGTCAATAACCACTTCATGCTCCTTAAACAGGCTGACGATCCAGGATGCCATCTGGTTGCCGGTAAGTCCTGCAACAGCCCATGCTGACAGAGTCAATCCGTGAATGGCACTGATATTGCCCATGCCGTAATGGTCAGAAAGCAGGGTGGGCACATTGGAGAAGCCTCCGCCGTAGCCGGCATTTACTACAAAGATCAGACCCAGTACCAGAATAACCATCAAAATATTGCTGCTGCCATCAGCGTTGATACCGTTCTTAATACCGCCTGTCAAGATCACAGCAGCTGTAAATACGATGGACAGCACGAAGATCAGCTTGTAGATCGTATTTCTGTCCTTCATAGTGTCTGCCCATGCGGAAAAGCCCAGACGTCCGCCCGCATTAAAGACAGCGGATATGGTAGAGATAATACCTACCATACCTGCAAGGCCAAGACATTTTATGATCGCCTTCTCCTGAGAGATCAGTGCCAGGCCGCAGGTAATGTTCAGATAGAACATAAGCCAGATACCAATATAGGTACCGATGGGTTTGGACTTGATCACAGCCAACATGCTCTGGCCCTTTTCCTTCTTCTGAGGCTCATGCCAACCTTCCGGCTTCTTGAGCAGAATGTGACCCACAAACATCATAACAAAGTATACTGCCGCCAAGATCCAGAACATCTTGTAGATACCGCCTTCACCCAAGTTTGCGAGCAGCGCCTCCATAATGGGGCTTGCAATGGCTTTGGCTGCACCAAAGCCTGCTACTGCAAGACCGGTAGCCAGACCTTTTCTATCCTGGAACCAAAGCATCAGTGTCTTAACGGGAGACAGGTAGCCGGTTCCCAGACCGATACCCATGATGAAGCCGTAGCATACATAAATACCGATTAACGCCAGAATACTCCCCTCTCCATTCAGCATATACTGCTGACCGCCGTAGTAGATGAAAAACCCGGTGCCTGCCATACCAACGGCAAAGCAGATGGTGGCGATCAGAGAAGACTTATGTATATCTTTCTCCACGACATTCCCCAGAAATGCTGCGGACATGCCCAGGAAAAAGATAGCAAAGCTGAATGCCCATTCGGTTGCACCCTTGGAAAAACCGATATAATTAGCAATTTCCTGACTGAAAATAGACCAACAGTAAACAGTACCGATACTGCAGTGGAGCAACAATGCCGGAATAGCAGCGCAGACCCACTTGTTTTGAACTTTCTTCATTTGAAAACCCTCTCTTCTATCAAATATATTTTGTCAAATATTTTAAGCCTTAGACATTTTACTCCCAATCCGGGTAAAATGCAAGTCGAAATATAAGAATAAGCTCAATACACCCTCACACTTTTCAAAAACACCTCTCCACGCACGGAGGTAATGCGCAGCACTAGCCTATCCTGCCCTCCCTCCCGGTTGTCAAACAACAAAGGATCTTGCTCTTTGTTGCTGTCACAGAGCATGCAGGCATTGCGGGAGAGATCATGCTTCTGAAATATTCGTCTGATCTCTTTTTCAAAATATGATTCTTACTTCGAAAGTAGCATATCTTAAATACGATCACAACTATAAGCCTGATGGTCTGGTCTTACCATCCAAAATAACTGAGACAAGAAAACCCACGAGTTGCCGCTCGTGGGTTTTCGATTTGTGTTAGCATTGACACTAATTTCCTTCTGTCTACTGACCTTATAGCATATGCAATTGGACATTGCGATATGCTTTTGCGTAGATTTATTTATCAAATGACACCCTTCTGCAACATTACATTTGCATACAGTGCACTCTCTCCGGTGGCAATGATAGCATAGGCCTTCTTTGCCTCCTCGTAAAAAGCGAATCGCTCAATATTGCCGATAGCATCCGCTCCGCGGTCATCATATGCGGCAACAATCTTGGCATATTCATCCCAGATAGGAGTCTCTACTGTGTCGCCTGGCATAACCTGCATCAGGTTTACGGGCTTCTCCACATAGGTATCCAGAGGGAAAACCTGCAGAATCGCATCCAGCACATCACAGGCTCCGTGGCCGTCCATACGAATCACAATAGCATCCTTTCCCATGGACTCAGCAGGGAAATTGCCGTCCGCGATGACCAGTCTGTCGCTGTGACCCATCTCTGCCAGCACCTTTAAAAGCTGGGGAGATAAAATTTTAGGAATACCTTTTAACATAGCTGACCTCCCGATTATTTGTAAAGAGGGCCGTATGCACTACATGCTCTGTAGTCCTGACCTTCCTTATCCATGCCGAATGCATTCCATGCAGCGGGTCTGAAGATCTGATCCTCGGGAACGTTGTGCATGCATACAGGGATTCTCAGCATAGAGCACATGGTGATCAGGTCTGCACCGATATGTCCGTAGGAGATTGCGCCATGGTTAGCACCCCAGTTGTTCATTACATCATAGGCGGACTTGAATGCGCCTTCACCGGTACATCTGGGTGCAAACCAGGTGCAGGGCCATGTGGGATTGGTTCTCTCCATAAGTACATCAGAAACCTCATCGGGAAGCTGTACGGTCCATCCTTCTGCAATCTGCAGAACAGGGCCAAGTCCCTTCACCAGATTCAGTCTGATCATGGTTGCAGGCATTTCTGCACGGGTTGTAAAGTGGCTGGAAAAACCGCCGCCACGGAAGTTGTCATATCCTGCTTCGCACCATACGGTAGCGTCTGTCATCTTCTTAATATCTTCATCGGTAACTTCCCACCACTTCTTCATGATGGCGTTGCCGTTTTCATCCTTACACTCGCCGCATGCATCCAGGCAGGCTGCACCGGAGTTCAGCAAATGGATGATACCGCCGTTTTCTTTTGCCTTGCCTTCCAGATCATAACCGGTCACGCGCTTGGTAGCCTCAGGAGACCAGAAGGTACGAACATCTGCAAAAATCTGTGCACGATGGGTCAGCAGACGCATGAACAGCATACCCAAACCGTTGAGAACGTCATTCTCGGTAGCCAGTGTGTAGGGCTCACGAGCGCCCTGATAGTCAAAGGTAGAGCTAAGGAGTGCTTCCGGATAGTCGCAGTTAGGCCAATGGTCTGTCCACTGTCTCTGTCCCTGGAAACCACCTGCGATGGCATTGTGGCCAACCATCTCTTCCTCACAGCCTTCAGGAAGATTCTTATTGCCGCCCATCAGGTCCTTGATGATACAGTACATCTTTACAGTGAACTCCCACTGTTTTTCTTTTTCTTCGTCAGAGAAACGTACAAAATCAGGGTTGTCGTCACGACCCATCTTGCAGTGCTCCTTGGTCCATGCCAGAGCCTTCTGGTACTCTTCCTCGTTGTAGATACCCTCTTCCATTCTACGAAGGATCTCAACCTCATCAACAGACTCTACTCTCATGCCAAGGTAGGACTCTACGAAATCCTGATCCATGATGGAACCGCCGATACCCATGCACTGGGAACCAATCTGCAGGTAGGACTTACCTCTCATAGTAGCAACAGCAACAGCCGCACGGCCGAATCTTAACAGCTTTTCTTTTACATCCTCAGGAATCTCTGTTACCTGATCACGATCCTGAACCTCATGTCCGTAGATACCGAATGCGGGCAGGCCCTTCTGTGCATGTGATGCAAGCACTGCTGCCAGATATACAGCGCCGGGTCTCTCTGTTCCGTTAAAGCCCCATACACCCTTAATGGTATTGGGATCCATGTCCATGGTCTCTGAACCGTAGCACCAGCAAGGAGTTACGGATAAGGTAATATCTACCCCTTCTTTTTTAAATTTATCAGCACAGGCTGCAGCCTCAGGCACACGGCCGATGCTGGTATCTGCGATAACTACCTTTACAGGATCGCCGTTAGAATAATTCAGGTTTTCTTCAAACAATTTCTTAGCTGCCAGTGCCAGCTCCATAGTCTGTCCTTCCAGGCTCTCGCGAAGCTTCATAGGTCCGCGGCGGCCGTCGATGATAGGACGAATACCAATTACGGGATAATCACCAACATATCTTTTTTCTGCCATAATCATTTCTCCTTTCAATTTATCAGATTATAATCTTTTTTGATAAGACTATTTTACCACCCAATTTTCAGAAACTCTCGTGTTATTATTTCTTAAAATAGAATTATATTCACTTTCTCACAGATACGGCATCATTTCTCCCGCATCCTGCAGCACCAGATGAGGCTTATCCTGAGAAGCCTCCAAAATCTCCCGGGTGGTCTCCCCGCTCATCACCAAGATGCCTGCAATGCCCGCTTTCAATCCACTCTTGATGTCCGTATAGATGCGATCACCAATGACCGCCGTCTCATCCTTGCCGTAGCCCAGCCTCTGCATGGCCAGCTGGGGCATCAGGGCTGTGGGCTTGCCGATGACCACTGGGCGCTTGCCTGTGGCATTGTAGATCATGTCGCAGACGCTGCCGCAGTCCGGCACGCTGCCAAACTCTGTGGGACAGACATAGTCCGGATTGGTGGCAATATAAGGATATTCTCCCGTAAGAAGCAGTCGACTCACGTCCTCCAACTTTTGAAAGGTCAGCTCCGTATCAAAGCCCATGACAATACAGTCCACATCCTCCAGCTTCTCTGTCACTGTAAAGCCCTGGCTGCCAAGCTCCTCTTTCAAGGAACGGGTGCCGCATACATAAAGCCTTGCACCCGGATGATGAAGTTTCAAATAATAGGCTGTCGCCTGGGAAGATGTAATGAAATCCTCCTTTGTGGCAGCAATCCCCAGCTTTTCCAGCTTCTTTACATAATCGGCTACGCTCTTGGAGGAATTGTTGGTCATGAACAAATATCTTTTTCCCTTGTCACGGATCTTTTGCAGCAGCTCCTTGGTAAAGTCATAAAGCTGCTCCCCCAGATAAAGGGTTCCGTCCATATCAAATAAAAATAAATTGATCTTGCTGATATCTTCTATTTTCATTGGTAGCCTCCCATTTTGGTAACCTTCTCTTCACAAAATCTTATCATAATCCCTTTTTTATATCAATCACGGAGTGTAAAATCTCTGTTCTGACAAGCCACCACATTACTTCCAAACACGTCCTCCGCCACCACATCACCGATCTGAACCGGCAGTTTTACTACCACATGACCAATTTGCTTCATGGCTTCGTGCATTTTATCCTTGGGAATGGGTCTATCAGTTTTCACTGCAACCATGCTGCCATCTTCACAGCGCAGGGTGGTGGTGATGGTTCTGCGGGGATCCGTGCACTCCGTCCGGGCATATACCGCTCCCCTGGGGCAGGTGTTCCCGGTGATATTCAGGATTTCTCCGGCCTCCGACAACTCCACCTGCAGGCTGCAGCCCAAGGGACACACAATACAAGTCAATTCTCTTTTCACCTGTCCATCTCCTCCAATTCAAATTTTAGTTCTTTTGCACGCTCTAACAGTTCTTTTTTCAGCACCAAGCTCTCCATTTCACCGGGCGCTGCCTTGGCTTTTCTCTTAGAGAACAGAATTTCTCCGTCTTCGTTACAGACATTGATCTTTACATTTTTATACACATCTCCCACCCGGAAGTACACGGTCACATCCTTGTGCGCAGTGATCCGCTGAGGCACTGTGTAACGAATCTTCCCATCGGTTTTTAAAGAAATGCTCTCTCCGGTTTTCCCCTTCTTTTCTTCCAGGCTACGGATATAAGCCGCCGCACCCTCTCCTGCAATCTGGGCCTCCTGGGACACAAAATCCACCAGATCATGTACGTGTAACACATTGCCACAGGCAAAAATGCCTTCCACCTGGGTACATCTATCCTGATCTACCACCGGACCGTTGGTGATCCTGTCCAGATCCACGCCGGCGCACTTAGACAATTCATTCTCAGGGATCAGACCTACCGACAACAGCAGGGTATCGCAGGAAATATACTCATAAGTTCCCGGAATGGGATTTCTGTTTTCATCCACCCGGGCGATGGTCACGCCGGACAGCCGTTCCTTTCCATGAATCTCCACCACGGTATGACTTAGTTTCAAAGGAATGTCGAAATCATGCAGACACTGCTGGATGTTGCGGGCAAGCCCACCGGAATAAGGCATCAGCTCACAAACCGCCTTCACCTTTGCACCCTCCAAAGTCATACGTCTGGCCATGATCAGACCAATGTCCCCTGAGCCTAGGATCACCACCTCTTTTCCGGGCATATAACCCTTGCAATTTACATATTTCTGGGCGGTTCCGGCGCTGAAGATACCCGCCGGTCTGGTTCCTGCAATGTTCAACGCCCCTTTGGCCCGCTCTCTGCAGCCCATGGCCAGAACAATAGCTTTGGCTCGAATCTGGAAGATGCCTTCCTCCTCATTGGTGGCGGTGATCACCTTATCCTCTGTAATGTCCAAGACCATGGTGCGAAGTTTAACAGGAATGCCAAGTTCCCTCACCTTCTGCTCATAGCGCCAAGCATACTCCGGCCCTGTCAGTTCCTCACCAAATCTATGTAAGCCAAAACCATTGTGAATACACTGCTGCAAAATACCGCCCAGGTTTTCATCCCGCTCCAAGATCATAATATCTCTGATACCACTTTCATATGCTGCTACAGCGGCACTCATTCCCGCAGGACCGCCGCCGATAATGACTAAATCTGTCATGTTCATACCTCCTTCGTCCTTCCCATATTGATCACAGAACCTTTGCCGGACTTAGTCACAGCCTCATAGGGCATGTTCAGCTCTCTTGCCAGCAGTTCTACGATCTGAGGACCACAAAATCCCCCCTGGCACCTTCCCATCTGTGCCCGGGTACGTCTCTTCACACCATCCAAGTCCCTGGCCTTAGGGTTGGTGCGAATGGCTTCCAAAATTTCCCCCTCTGTAATGGACTCGCAGCGACACACCACTTTTCCAAAAGATCGATCCTTCCGAATGATCTCATTCTTTTCTTCCATACTGGCCTCCCTAAAAGCATGGGCCGGTTTGCGAATCGGATTGTAGTCCGATTTCTCTACAAAGATAAGCCCCTGAGCGGCCAGCAGCTCCCACACATATTCTGCAATGGCCGGAGTTGCAGAAAGTCCCGGAGACTCGATACCTGCCACGTTGATAAATCTTTCCTTGGGACTGTTGATGATAAAATCACCTGTGCTTCCCACTGCTCTCAGACCACAAAAGGAAGTAATTGTTTTGCCGAAGGGAATCCCCTCTACATTTTCCTTGGCCTGCCGGATGATCTCTGCAAAACCTTCCGCAGTGGCAGCAGTATCCTCCTTATCCTCTCTGTCAACAGAGGTGGGGCCCAGCAAAAGATTCTGATCCACAGTGGGTGTGATCAAAATACCCTTGCCCATCTTGGTGGGCGTACGAAAGACAGTATGGGAAACCAGGCTGCCACACTCCTTATCCAATAAGATATACTCACCTTTTCTGGGATGCACTGCAAAAGAAAGATCTCCTATCATCTTGGCAATCTTATCTGTATATAAACCTGCGGCATTGACAATATATTTGGTTTCCAGCTTTTTGCCTGTAGCTGAGATCACCCCATAACAGCCGCTCAAATCCCGGATTTCACTTACTTCAAAATCCAGTTCCAGATCCACTCCATTGTCCATGGCATTACCAATAGCTGCAATGGCCAGCTCATAAGGGCACACGATGGCACCAGTAGGCGCGTGCAATGCACAACTTACCTTATCAGAAAGAGCCGGCTCCAACTTTTTCAGCTCCTCCCCTTCCACGATCCGCAGATCCTTTACGCCATTTTTCCGGCCCCGGGCAAGCAGCTCGTGAATGGTCTTTTTGTCTTCCTCATCAAATCCAATGACCAGAGAACCATTACGCCGATACTTGACGCCCAGTTCCTTTGTGACCTGAGGCATCATCTCAGAACCTCGTACATTCAGCTTGGCCTTCAGACTGCCCTCCGCAGCATCAAATCCTGCGTGCACAATGGCAGAGTTGGCCTTTGTGGCACCCATAGCCACATCGCCCTCTTTTTCTACCACACACACCTGCAGGTCATAGGCCGCCAGCTTTCTGGCGATCATGCCACCAATGATACCTGCACCAATTACGATCACATCATACATAACTATACCTCCAAAATGATATGTGAAGAAAAACTGCTGCGGATCCAAAGACCAGGGCGAGGAATTGTCTTATCTCAGACAGGCTTTCGCTCCTTGAAAAACGCAGCGGTACTAGGCTCGTGGGAAACCTCGCCAAGTGCCGGCGTTTTTCAAGGGTCTTTCGATAAGACAATTCCTCGCCCCAGTCTTTGGATCCGCAACAGTTTTTTTCACTTGTAATTTATGAGAATTAGTATTATTATAGTGTTGTGAGCAGAAATATTCAACAAATGGTCAATTATAGGCAATATATATGGTTTTTTATTAAACTTCTTCAACTTTGCGCAAATTGCTTGGTACAAAGTCAAGTCAAAATGAAAAGGAGGGTACAAGAAATGTACAGCAACGAAAGAGAACGGGAGATTTTAAATCTTTTAACCGAGAATCGTTACATGACCGTGAAAGATCTGGCCGGCCTGCTTTTTACCAGTGAGTCCAGCATCCGCAGGGACCTGACTTCCATGGAGATCAAAGGCCTGGTAAAACGCACCTACGGCGGTGTGGAGATTGCCGGGGAAAGCTCCAGAATCGTGCCTTTTTCCACACGTATCCACCACAATATTGCACAAAAAAAGGCCATGGCCAAAAAAGCCATGACTTATATTGAAGACGGACAGATCATCTTTCTGGATCAGTCCTCCAGCGCTCTATTTGTAGCCAACGAACTGATGGATAAGAAAAAAGTAACTATTATTACCAACAATATCGAAATCCTGGCCTCCCTTTCCCAATCAGACTTAAAAGTATATTCCTCCGGTGGTTACCTGAGCCATACCAACCGAAATTGCCTGTTGGGCGAGGATGCCCATGAGATTTTTTCTAAAACCCACGCGGACCTGTGCTTTTTCGCTGCCAAAGCCCTGTCCCCCGAAGGTGATATTTATGATTTTACCAGAGAAGAAATTTTAATTCGGGATACCATGCTAAAAAATGCTTCCACTAAAATTTTTCTCTGCGACTCTGAGAAATTTGACAAGTATGCCGGCTACAGACAATGCTCCCTGAAAGACATCGACGGTATGATCTGCGAAAACACCTCTCTGGGAAAGTATGAAGCCTTCTTTTCATGATGGATCACTGCCACCGTAGCCTGTGCAGCTCACCCTCCATCTGCATCTGCGCAAAGCCCTGTTGGCGCAGTGCTTCATAAAGTACAATGGCCACCGCATTGGACAGGTTTAAAGAACGGATTTCAGGTAGCATAGGAATACGGATACAGTGCTCCTCATTCTCCACCAGGATCTCTTCCGGGATCCCTGCGCTCTCCTTGCCGAACATGATAAAATCATCCGGACCGTACTGCACGTCTGTATATGCATATTTAGCCTTGGTGGTGGCGTACCAAATCTTTGCTCCCGGATGCTTTGTTTTAAACTCTTGAAAATTCATATACCGGGTCACATCCAGATGCTCCCAGTAATCCATGCCTGCCCTTTTGATGGACTTTTCATCCAAGCGAAAGCCCAAGGGCTCAATCAAATGCAGGGACGTACCTGTTGCCACGCAGGTACGCCCGATATTTCCCGTATTGGCCGGAATCTCCGGCTGATGTAACAATATGTGCATAGGATTTTTCTCCGTTATCCACTCTTACTGCTTCTGCGCCCGCAGCTTTTCCACAAAGCGCTTCATCCTTCCCATTGCTTCCTGCAAATGTTCCATGGAGTACGCGTAGGAAATACGAAGGAAGCCCTCTCCACAGTCACCGAAAGCTGTACCGGGAACCACTGCCACCTTCTCCTCCTCCAAAAAGCGCACTGCGAATTCATCACTGGTTATGCCAAATTCCTTGATACAAGGGAATACATAAAAAGCTCCGTAGGGCTCAAAACAGTCCAAACCCATCTCCTGAAAGGTTTTCATCAAATAGGTTCTGCGACGATTATATTCCTCCCGCATCATCACCACATCCGGCTCACCATCCTTCAAAGCCTTGATGGCTGCATACTGGCTGGTGGTAGGTGCACACATGATGGCAAATTGGTGGATCTTGGTCATCTGCTGAATGATCGCCTTAGGACCGCAGGCATAGCCCAGTCTCCAACCGGTCATGGCAAAAGCTTTGGAAAATCCATTGATCAGAATGGTTCTCTCCTGCATACCGGGCAGACTGGCAATGGATACATGCTTTTCCTTGTAGCTTAGTTCGCTGTAAATTTCATCGGATATCACAAAGATATCCTTTTCCAGAATCACTTCTGCAATGGCTTCCAGATCAGATCTCTCCATGATTGCACCGGTAGGATTGTTGGGGAAGGGAAGTACCAAAACCTTAGTCTTCTCAGTAATAGCATCCCGTAGCTCCTTGGCTGTCAGTCTAAACTCATTCTCCGCCTTCAGATCGATGATCACAGGTACACCCCCTGCCAGAATCGTGCAGGGCTCGTAGGAAACATAGCTGGGCTGAGGGATCAACACCTCATCTCCGGGATTTAACATAGCCCGCAGACCCATGTCAATGGCTTCGGAACCGCCTACCGTCACCAGCACCTCTCCATTATGATCGTATGTAAGCCCCTGTGTTCTGTTTATGTACTTGGCAATCTCCATCTTCAGCTCTTTCAAGCCTGCATTGGAGGTATAGGTGGTACGGCCCTTCTCCAGAGAGTCGATACCTTCCTTTCTCACGTGCCAGGGCGTATCAAAATCCGGTTCTCCCACACCCAGAGAGATGGCGTCCTTCATCTCGCTGACGATGTCAAAAAATTTTCTGATACCTGAGGGTTTGAGCTGAACTACTTTGTCTGCTAATGGATTTCTCATACTGTTCCTTCTTTCTTTATATTTTATGATAATACCTTATGTATTTCCTCTTCTTTTGGCCTGTCCAGGAAACGGGTTTCCTCCTCGTTTACAATGATTCTGTCCCGACGGTCAGTAATCTTACCCGCCACTGTTGCCGCAATCCCCGCCTGCTCCAAAGCTCGTACCAGCCCGTTGCCATCATCGGTTACCATGATCAGACTGCC
Organism: Lachnospiraceae bacterium; assembly: GCA_015056865.1. Classification (GTDB taxonomy): domain Bacteria; phylum Bacillota; class Clostridia; order Lachnospirales; family Lachnospiraceae; genus Acetatifactor. The sequence continues at coordinate 44,988 of SVFM01000016.1, read as the reverse complement.
GCCGGATACCAATTCATAGGGATTTATCTGAAAAAATTCACATATTTCAATGGTTTCCTGACGCACCGGAATTTTCTTTAATTCCACCGTCAGGCCCACACCTGCACTCTCAGCCAGCTCCCACAGGGCCCGAAAGATACCGCCCTCCGACACGTCATGCATGGCACTTACCCCAAACTCCATGGCAATCTGTGCCTCCGGCAAAACAGACAGGTATTGGTCAAATGACTTACCCCGGTCCACCAGATGTGACGGATATCGAGTCAACAGCTTCTCCTCATAAAGCTGAGCAAGGGTTGCCGTTCCTTCCAAACCGATCCACTTGCTTATCACAATATCCTGCTTGGGCTTTGCGCCGCCGGGCAATAATGCCCCCTCCGTTTGAATCTGTCCAATGCCGGTAACTGTCACATGAGGCAAAGCTACATCTCCGGATACATTGGTCTGTCCTCCCGCCACTGCCATAGAAAGCTCCTGACACACCTGACCCGCTACACCCATCATATCCTGAAGTTCCTGTTCGGACATGACTTCGGGAAGCAACAGGCTGATGGTCACCGCCACCGGATGCATGCCTCCACATGCCAGACTATTGGCAACTCTTTGTAGGATCCGCCTCATGTCCGCCGGTGATCTTAGAGCAGTCTCCTGGGTACAGACCCCCATCCGGGGTTCACCCTCAGAGAAAGCAAGGACTGCGCAGTCTGCCCCCACAGAGGGGCCACTGATCAATTCCTGTCTATTTGCTGTTTTTATCTGTTTTAATACCGAACGCTTTAAAACGCTTTCGGCCACCTTGCCGACTTTCATACACTGCCTTTCCGCCTCTTTCACTGCATCGGCTGTTCTTCAACCACCGGAGGTGCTGTGAGTATGGCGATCACATTTTTCACATGATCGATACTGCCTGTGCCTACAGCTGCCATGATCTCATTGTGTGCATTGGGATCCTCTGTGGCTACACCTACTATGGCTGTTTTGGAAGACATTTTGTAGGAACTGCTGTTAACCTGCTCCCGGCTGACCTCCACCCCATCTTCCTTCACAATCTTCCACAGTCTGGACTTGTAGCCGGTGCGGGCAGAATCCACATCAATATAGCCAAGAGGCTTGGTGGCATCCGCCGTGATCACATCCGGTCCGGGTGCAATGATCTGCAAAATTTCCGGCACATACTCAACCGTGCGGGAAGGCTTTCTATATTCCACTCCATAAATTTCAAAAACCAGTTCTTTCTTATCCGTGGTATATCCCTCTATGTAGATGGGATATTCGGTATTATTGACAAATTTAAAATCCTTACCGGCGGAAGAAGCAATGGCTGCATCCTCTGCAGGCTGCACATAGCTGACCATCATAGAATGATTGTAACGCATGGTCACATCCAATTCCGCTCTCAGCACTGCCCCGTACAGCGTGGTAGTTACCTGACAGATCCCTCCGCCCACACTGTCCACCAGCCTGCCGTTTACAAAAGCACCTGCTTTGTAATAACCGTTCTGGGTATTGAAGGGTCCGGCAGTGTCAATAGAAGAAAACTCATCTCCTGGATAAAGAAGAGTTCCGCTTATCAGCTCCCCTGCATGCCGGATATTCGCCTGCCTGTTTTCGTTGGAGGTTGCAAAACTGGTAGAAAAGCTGCCCATAATATCCTGCACCATCTCCAGTTCCTCTTTGGTGCCTCTGGGCTCTACTACATCTACCGCCAGCTGCAACTTCACCGGCTGATAATCCCACTTTTCTTCCAGATACGTATATAATGCGGATACGGATTCCTCCACATTCAAAGCATACCCCGGCTGACCATCCACCACGATAAACTGATCCTTTTCACGGCGCAGGGACATGTCAACCGCTTCCTGGTCATACTTTGTGCCCCGCTCCGTCAGGATGGTCCCTATATTCTCTTTTGAAACATCCAACTGTATCACGAAAACCTGATTCTCATGTTCCAGATCCTTCAGCATTTTGTAACGCTGTACTACATTGCCCTTGGTTCCCAGATACACGGCATCCTCTATCACATCCGGGTTGGTCCAGATAAGCCCCAGCTCCCCGGCCGTCACCAGGATCTCCTGGCCGCCTCCTGCTACCAGGGTAAGCTTGGTCCCCTTCAGCTGTTCCACGTACTGCGCAACTGCATCCCGGGCCTGTTCCCCTGTCATGCCGGACAGATCCAACTGTTTATCGCCTTCTGTCAGACCAACGTAAACACCGGTCTTTATCTGTATGTCTTCCTGGGCCTGCACAGCTCCGTCCTGCCACCAAATCATACACAGCAGGGCCGCCACACCCAGGGAAATCTTCCAGATTCTTTTTAAATTCATTCTTTTATCCTTTCTATGATCTGCAAAACTTAAGAAATAACATATGTTATGGCCGGAAGGATCATCGCCAGGACCAAGATCAAAATGATCACTGCCGATACGATCCTTCTGCTTTTCTTATTGTTCATATTAAACATCTGTACACCAACTTTCCCCCTGCAACACCAGGGCAACTGATATAACTTACTGCCGATGCAATATTATACTATGAAAGCCTGCACTTTTGCAAGAAAAACCTCTATCTTCCATACGTTGCGAGGATCCGATCCGTATAGCGGCTTGCTTCACTGCGGGTCAATTTGGACAGATCCGCTTCTACCATTATATTATGTTTCTCTGTCAGCTTATATAACCGTTCGATCTGGGCCTTGGTGGCAGGCGTGTCCCGCTTTGCCTGATAGATCAGCTTTCTAGGCTGAAAAACATTCTCAGTCTCCTCTGAAGAAAAGGCCTCCCTCAATTTTTGGTACAAATCCACGGTAGCTTTGGCATCCTCCAATGCCCTGTGGGCCCGATGAGGTATCCCGTAATGATCACACAAAAAATCCAGCCGCCTGCTTTCCAGTTCCGGCAAAAAAATGCGTGCGATCTTCAACGTATCTATTCCCTCCCGCTCAAACTGCAGTTTCTGATCCACTGCCGCTTTTTTCAGAAAAGAATAGTCAAACAGCAAGCTGTGTCCCAACAACACCTCATCTCCCAAAAAAGCAAACAATTCCGGCAAAACAGCTGTAATCTCCGGTGCCTGTTGTAAGTCCTGATCCCGGATACCGGTCAGCGCTGCAACCCTTTCTTCCAACTTTCTTCCGGGATTGACAAAGGTCTCAAACACACCTGTCTGTTCCCCATGCTCCACCCGCACTGCACCAATCTCTATGATTTTATCTGTCTTTGGATTTAATCCTGTGGTTTCCAGATCGATACACACATAGGTGTCCACTATTTTTGGCATAGTTCGTCCGCCTTTCCAATTGTCTCATCCACCAGTTGTATTCTTGCTTCTTTTGTCAACGGACTGCGCCGGCTATAATCAAAAAGCACGTACCAAACCCTTTCGGATGCCTTTGTTTCACAGGCACATGCATCCCAAACCGGATAACGGAAAGGTTCCATATGGGTCATTCTGGCCAACTGTCTGGCATCACACGCTCCATAATCCGGCAAATATCTGCGGGTCTGCTCCTCCAATACATAAAAGTCACGTATGATTTCCTTGTGCTCTTCCAGATCCCTTGCAAAAGCAGGCCTGCTTTTTAAGTTCTCCCTCAGGTACATATCAAATACCAGTGCCTCCCGGTACAACTCCTCCCGCTCCTTATCCCGGGTCCGGGCAAATTCCAGCAAAACCTGATACCGATAAGCTCTGGAGGGACTGTTTACAAAATACCCCTTTTCTTCGTAAAAATCCGCCAGCGCCTCATACAAGGAAAAAGGCGAAGAAAAACATTGCTCCAGCCAGAATAGTGTATGGGTAAACTGGCAGCTGTTATAATATAGCTCCACCATCTCCTCAATCTTTTTCAGCCTCAGCACATCACCATAGGACAACCAGCGGGTATAAAGCACCTCATAGGGCGGCGCAGACTGATAGACTATACCATACTCTCCGGCCTTTTCCTGCATGGGAGAACCCTTCAAAACCTTCAAAAAGCCAAGCTGTAACTGCTCAGGTCCCATGCCGTACACAAGGTCAAAAGACCTGCCAAAGCTTTCATAATCCTCGTAAGGCAGTCCCGCGATCAGGTCCAGATGCTGATGAATATTGCCCCCTTCCCGAATGGCAGCCACATTTCGGGAAAGAATATCCAAATCTGTATGCCTGCAGATTGCCTCCAAAGTCTCCGGATTAGCCGTCTGTACCCCAATTTCCAACTGTACCAGCCCCGGCCGCATATCCTTAAGCAGGGCAATTTCATCTTCCCGCAAAATATCTGCAGAAATTTCAAAATGAAAATTGGTAACACCATTGTCATGTTCTAGAATATACTGCCAAATAGCCATTGCATGCTCATGGTTGCAATTAAAAGTTCTGTCCACAAATTTTACCTGAGGAACCTTGTGGTCCAGAAAGAATTTTAGTTCCTTTTTCACCAGGTCCACGTCCCGCAGCCTTACCTGTTTCTCTATGGCAGACAGACAGTAGCTGCATCTGTATGGACAGCCTCTGCTGGATTCATAGTAGATAATACGATTTTCAAAGGGCTCCAGATCCTCATATAAAAAGGGGATGCTGCTCAGATCCGTCACCCCTCTCTCGCCCGTAAGCCCTTCGGGCAGCAATAACCCGGAAATATTCTGCAGCTCCTCTTCACGGTTTACATAACAACCGATCAGTTCCCGAAAAGTAACCTCTCCTTCCCCAATCATGATGCCGGTCACCATGGGATACCGTTCCAAAATCCGCGCACCATCAAAAGAAACTTCCGGACCACCCAGCCAAATAGGAACCTCCGGCAAAAGCTTGTGCAGCTCTGTTATGACCCCCTGTACCATGGTCCAATTCCAAATATAGCAGGAAAAGGCCACCGCATCCGGCCTACGCTTATAAATATCCCCCAGAATATCCTCCAACCGATGATTGACGGTATACTCCCCAATCTCAATATGAGGCCGGAACTTTTCTCCTGCAAAACTGCGCAGACTGTACACTGCCGGGTTGGAATGAATATATTTTGCATTGATGGCTACCAATAAAAATTTCATGATATAAACTCCTGCTTTTCCATAGTATCAACATTTTATCTTATTCACAACATCCATGCAATACAATCCGGAAAAATGATGGCGGCAGGAAGATTTATCATTTCCTACCGCCATTTACTTATTTATTTTCTTTTTTTAGTCTTGCCTTGGCTTCTTCAACAGTTTCCCCATCCTTGGTAAGGTAAGCATCTACAAACTTATCTTCAATCTTGGTATATCCACTAACAACACCTTTTTCAATTTTCTTGTAACCACCGGTTACTGCTCCGGCGATTTTAGATTTAGCCATATTTATGTATTTTCCTCCTATCAAATTAATTCCCAAAAGCAGTACAATAAGCCATACCGCCGTTCCGGTAAAGATATTTAAAATAAAAAGTTCTCTCGCATTCATGCCGGCAAAAGACACAAGCATAGATCTCTGCATAGAGTAAATAGAAACACAAGCATCTGCCAGAGATATGTTTCTAAGCGTCTTTATCACCGGTGAATCTGTATGCCTTGCATTTACCATTCCTATAATTGCTATGGTAATTTTCGCGAATGTGTAGGTTGCAATAGCGATCATCACGATTTCGTGGAAGGCGGTGCCTCGCTCTTTTAGCGCGGACAGAATATTAACGCCCACTATGCAGAAAGAAAGCACAACCAATAGAATTCCCGTGATTCGTCTTGCAAAAAAATCAATATCAAGATTTTTGTTTTCCTTCTGCTTGATCTGCAATATAAAAAAACGGGTTATGGTCAGAACTGCGTAATACGCTCCAACTGTAATAAACCACCACGAATGTGTAAAAAAACCTATCATGCAATTACCGACTGCATAGGCAAGGTTGATTATAATGCTTACATTCGCTTTCATTTGATGCCCTTAATCATGGGTATCAACGCAATCAGCATAATGATACCAAGCAATCCAACCAGCGTACCCCCTACAATCTGCTGCCAAACAAGGCACATACACATACCTACCCCAAGAACTAACGCAGCTACAATACCGTAGATGGTGCGCAAAATATTTTTACCATTCATCTTTGGCAACTTCTTGTTTTCCATCTTACACCACACAAGAAATGTGATGACCCCGAGTATCAGACCTGCAACGCCAAAGATAATTCCTTCCTTAAAAGCGTTCCACTCCGGCAAAAGTGCCATACACATACCAAGAGCAAACAATACTCCACTCACTGTACCCATAATAAGCGCAACAAAACTACTTTTTTTCATTTAATATCCCCTTTCATTAAACCGACACTTGTTTTTTATTGTAATTCAAGTATAATGATTTTGAAGAAACAAAACAATCATCAACTCTGCAACATCTGTTGGAATAATGGAGAGTTTATATGAATGTAAAGAACAACAAGAGACGAAAAGAATCACAGGAAAAGATCGAAAGAACATTTATTGAACTTTTGCAAACCCACGAGATCAAAAATATAACTGTTTCAGACCTTATTAAAATTACAGGACTAAACCGCAGTACTTTCTACGCAAATTATATCGATATATTTGAACTGGCCGATAAAACAAGGAAAAAACTGGAAAATGAATTTTCCGACTTATTTGCCGACTACGACTATTTTAATGAGCGCAGCGGTGCGTTAAAAATGTTTACTCACATTAAAGAAAACCAGATTTTTTATAAAACCTACTTTAAGCTGTGTTACGATGATAAACACCTTGTTTCAATATACGATGCAGAACGGGCTAAGAAAGAACACATAGACACTAACCTCAAGTACCATATTGAATTCTTCCGAAACGGTCTGAATGCCATTATCAAATTGTGGCTAGCAGATGGATGTAAAGAAACTCCGGAAGAAATGGCAAATATATTAAAGCAAGAATACAGAGGGCGCTAAAATGACCGGAAGGTTTTTACACCGTCCGATTACATACCGCCCTCCAGTATCTGTTAAGAACATTGTCTTAAGAACGATAAAACTGATTCATAAGGCCCTTGGTCAGATAATCTGCCAACTCCAAGATCTGGTTTTCACTTTCATCAAAAATTCTGACAGCCTCGTCATGTTCCATGTTTTGAGCCGCCATCATCTGTCTCTTGGTCATATCCATGTGTCTGGACAATTCCCGCAAGATCTCTTCATAAGAATATTCTGTATTCAAACTGCTTAATAAGGATGCAATTTTTTCCGCATTCTGATACCACTGACGCTCCAACCGCTCCACAGCCTGCATATCATTTTCCTTCATCATTCTCATGATCTGATTGCCCATATCGGTGTGTTCTTCCATAAGCTGCATCAACTGAACGATCTGGGCCCTGGGATAAAACTTATCCATCACACTGGCAATATCCTCCGGTGTTTTCATCAATCTGGCCTCCACCGCATCCATATCCTCCAGGTTTTCAAACAAGCTGGTCATAAACATTCTAAGCCAGTAAATATACTGCATCCAGGCCTTTCTCATATCATTATTCAGATCCATTTCATCCTCAAACGATGTATTGTTCTGCTGCCCGTTGCATATGGACAAGCGGGTGCCCACCTGCAAATTATAAGGGTTCACACCCGGATTTCGAAGGATGATCTCCGGAACTGTGGTCTGGTATCTCTGTGCCAACCGATAAAAGGTATCCCCCGGCTGCACTACATGAACAATTGTTTTACAAAAAGCCATAAAAATTTCCTCTCCTGCATTGATTATTCTGTTACTCAGTTTATCGTATGTGGCTGGGAAGAAATCCGTGATAAAAAGCTCCGTTCCCTAGTTTGGAAACGGAGTTTTTCTGTTCTCTATTGTTTATTTTTCCAATGCACCGATCAGCTTGGATAACACCGGCTCAAACTTGGCACCATACCAATGATTCTCCTCCTGGGCAGTGGCTTTGATGCACTCCACAGTATAATCCGCCGCGATCTTAGCTGACTCATAAGCTGTCTTACCCCTTACCAACGCACCCACGAAAGCAGATGCATAGATATCTCCCGTGCCATGGCAGCTATTGGGAAGCTTATCGTGCTCGTAGTAAGAATACCGCCCGTTTTCATATACTACCACACCGGTCTTGCCGGGTGCATAAGAAATACCGGTAAAGATAATATTCCTGCAACCCAATGCTGACAACTTTTCCAGCAACAGGTCTATGTAAGATCTGTCATATTCTGTTTTGTATTCCGTATCAGTCAGAAAACATGCTTCCGTGATGTTGGGCAGGATGTAGTCTGCCTTGCCGCAAAGTCCCTTCATTGCCTCTACAAAGGCTGCATCGAAACCGGGATACAGATTACCATTGTCCGCCATGGCAGGATCCACGATCTTCACGCAATTTTCCTTGCCTGTAGTCTGCAAAATATCCTCCACATACGCAATCTGCTTGGTACTGCCCAGATATCCCGTATAAATAGCGTCAAACGCAATGCCTTCCTTTACCCAATGGGCCCTGATATCCGGCATGTCCTCCGTCAGATCACGGAAGGTATATCCTTTAAAACCCGCTGTATGTGTTGAGAGCACCGCTGAAGGTAGCACACAAGTCTCTATGCCGCAGGCTGAAATGATAGGCAGTGCAACTGTGAGGGAACATTGTCCCACACAAGAAATATCTTGAATTGTCAGTATCTTAGGGTATGCCATAATCGTCACTCCTTATTTGTTTATGTATTCTTACCATGAGTATATTTTATTTTGATATTAAATAAATATCCAAATTAAGAGTGTTTTATATGACCAGATGGAACCAGTACCCTGCACGTTTACAGCAACAACTTATTTACATAGGGAATTTTTTTAATAATTATGCCTATCCCCAAAGAACATATAAATATTACGACTGTCAGCAAGGGGACACTGAATAAGCTATTAAATGAAATAGTTGTTATCCCTACCAGATTCAACTTTTCCAAAAAGAACGGATGGATCATATAAATAATAAAAGAACAACTTGCAATTTTACTTATCAAAGAATATCCCCATCGGATCTCTTTCCTTTTGGCAAAAAAAGTAAATACTGCAATTGAAAATAATAAGACATTCCATGATCCCGGACTAAAAAAGTCCTCAACATACGCCTTCTGCATACGGGACTGCAGGATTGTTCCTGCAGCCGTATAGAAAAAACTGAACACTCCGCCTATATATAGCACCATCCTGAGTTTTCCGGAAAATCCATACTTCCTGATGTAATATCCCAAAATAAAATACCCAAGATATCCTACCAGCATATTCATGGACAATTTACTGATCCACACATTCAGCCATTCTATTTTTAAAATAGCTGACACTATCGGAACAACATACATTGCGAATATCCATATTATCAAATAATACTCTATTACCGCTTTCTTCTCACATAATGCCCTCACAACCGGCAGCAGCAAATAAAAACCCAGGATCAGAAATATAAACCACATATGATAGTGCCCCCAAAGAAACCGCTGCACGGAACCTGCCCACATTTCTTCGGTGATCCCTTTTCCTGTTATCAATTTTATTGCAAGACCCTGGAAGGCAAAAAATGCAGACCAGATATAAAAATTAACCGAATATATGCTGAAGCGTTTGATCGTCCCTTTGACGCTTATTTCTTTCTCTGGCTCCAGCATAAAAGCTCCGCTGAGCATCATAAAGACCGGAACCGCAAATCGCGTGGCGGCATTATAGACTGTCATAACTAAAAAACCCGTACTCCCTACATCGACTGCACTCCAATAACTGCTCGACACATGCAGCAATACAATTGCAATACAGGATAAACTTCTTAAATAATCATAATTCCGCTCTCTGCTATTCATGTTATTCTCCTGAATTTTGAATCGCCGTCTTCTTTCTTCGCATTCTGCGGACCCGGTTAATATGTCTCTCAAAGTCTCCGCTGCTGATCAGCTCTGCCAGAACATACTGCTCAAACACCGGAACCGTGCAGGAATAAAATCCCAGCTTGTTCTCAAACACCTCTAATAGTTGCTTTGGCAGTACCATATAACCCACACGCATAGCCGGTGCTATGGTCTGCGAAAAGGTGTTCAAATAAATCACCGATCCGTTTTCAGCAAGAGAAAACACCGTATCTTCATTTTTGGAGGACACAGTCAATTCCGAATCATAGTTATCTTCAATAATATAACCGTTTCTCTTCTCTGCCCAGCGAAGATACTCCAAACGCTTGGACACATCTGCTGTGATGCCACTGGGATAGCTGTTATAAGGTGTCACGTGAAGCACAGTTGCTGACGTTCTTTCCAGTTCCTGGGTCTTAATTCCCTCTTTACCCAGTCGCAGCATTTCGCATCTAACACCGTTTGCCTGATAGACCCGGCGTATCTTGTCATAAGAGGGCGTCTCCAACCCATAGATGCGATCGCTCCCTAACAACTGCACGATCAAACTGTACAAATACTCTGCTCCTGAACCAATAATGATCTGCTCCGGCAAAACCCGCATACCATTACTTCTGGCCAAGTAGGCACAGATAGCCGTTCTTAGCTCCCGGCAACCATGGTTGGGAGATTTCTCCAGAATATCTTCTCCATAATCCAGTAAGACTCTCCGCATAGTTTTTGCTAAAACAGAAAAAGGAAATTCACCCTTTCCTGTATGGACATGGCCTGTGCGCTCCCAACTATTCGCCCCGATCTCCGCATTTGAAACAAAATCACTCTCCCGATAAAGCACAAAATAGCCGCTGCGTTGCCGGGATTCGATGTAGCCCTCATCGCATAAAATAGCATAGGCATGCTCTACCGTGATGACACTGACATCTGCCTCTTCTGCCAAAAGCCGCTTGGATGGCAATTTTGCACCATAAGGAAAAAGACCTGCCACAATATCTCTTTTCAGCTGTTCATATAACTGTATATAAGCACTTTTTGCGCTTTTGGCCTCAATGTAATATTTCATTTCTTTTTGCCTTATGCTTCATAGTCCAGGCAGGCTCTGTTGCAGACATAAGGACGCACGTAATCATCTGCAACCTTAACATGCTCCGGATGCCCTGCATACACACGGATGTCCTCCGGCTTTTCAAAAGTTGTCACCAAAGCAATATCATGCGTGCTGGAAGAAAGAGGCTGATTCACAAAATCCACTGTCAAAAGCCCGGGCACCTTTCCTACCAAAGCCTTCAGATGTATTTCCATATCTTTCTTCAAATCGGCTTTTTTGCTTTCTGCGATCTCTTCTTTAAAATTCCACATTACAATATGATATACCATTGTTTACCTCCGTCACTTACAGCACTGCAGGTCCATCCCCTACTTCTACTACATAGAAATCTGCCGCATAGCCGATTTTCTCCAGGTAAGCGGCACCCACCTGTTCAATAAAGGTATCAATCGCTTCATCTTTTACAATACTGACGGTACAGCCGCCAAATCCGGCACCTGTCATGCGGGAACCAATCACCCCTTCTACCTTCCAGGCTTCCTCGGCCAAGGTATCCAGTTCCACACCTGTCACCTCATAATCATCTCTCAAAGACACATGGGATGCGTTCATGAGCTGGCCAAACTGCTTGATATCATTTTCTTTCAGTGCCTGCACGGCCTGTATGGTTCTCTGATTTTCGTATACCGCATGTTTTGCGCGTTTCATACGGACATCACTGGCAATGACACCTTTGATCTCTTCAAATTTTTCCCCCGTCAGATCTCCCAGAGTTTTTATATCTGCCTTCTTCTGCAGCTCAGATAATGCTTGCTCACACTCGCTGCGGCGCTCATTATATTTAGAATCTCCCAGACCACGCTTTTTATTGCTGCATACAATGACGATCTTTGCTCCCTGCAATTTGATAGGTGCATATTCATAGGACAGATCTGCTGTATCCAAAAATATCGCATGATCCTTTTTTCCCATTGCAATGGCAAACTGGTCCATAATGCCGCAGTTTACGCCATTAAATTTATTCTCTGAAAATTGTCCGATAAGCGCCAGTTCTGTGTTGGTTACTTCAAACCCAAACAGATCCCGCAGGATAAAGCCTGTCAGCACCTCCACAGACGCAGAAGAGGACAATCCGGATCCATTGGGAATATTCCCGCAGAGCAACAGATCCATACCCTGAGGCACCTGCATACCTTTTTCTCCAAAAGCCCATATGATCCCCTTGGGATAATTGGTCCAATCAGCCTCCTTGTAAGGCTTCAGATCATCCAGTGAAGACTCAATCACCCCCAGGTGTTCAAAGTTCATGGAATAAAAACGCAATTTGTTGTCATCTCTTTTTCTGGCAACTCCATATGTACCGATGGTCAGCGCACAAGGGAAAACATGTCCCCCGTTATAGTCAGTGTGCTCACCGATCAAATTTACACGTCCCGGCGCAAAATAAGCTTTTGCTCCCTCATTATCTCCAAACACTTGGGCAAATTTTGTTAAAATTGTCTTCTTCATTTTTTCTGTTCTCCTTTATATTACATACTCTTTTTTGTCCAAATCTTCCTGGACTTTCTTTAGATCTTCACGTATGGAAATTTTTTGAGGACAAGCCTGTTCGCATTTGCCACACTCGATACAATTTTTCGGCTTCGTCTCCTGGCCCAAATGGTTTTCCCACCGGTCTTTGACCATGTTGTAATTATGATACATATGATAAGTATTCCAAGTCCTAAAATTTTCCGGTATATTCACCCCGGCAGGACAAGGCATACAATAGCCGCATCCGGTACAACCATTCTGGACTCTGGCACGCATCGTCTCTCGAATCTTTACAATAGTCTCCTCTTCCTTTTTTGTCAAGGGTTTAAAATCTGTAAAGGTTTTTATATTATCCTCCACTTGTTCCATGGTGGACATTCCACTTAATATCACCTTTACTCCCGGCAGGGAACCTACCCAGCGAAGCGCAAAGGATGCAGTACTGGCTTTCGGATCAAGCTCATCCAGCATCTCTCGAATGTCTTCCGAAACAACTGCCAGCGAGCCCCCTTTTATAGGCTCCATGATCACCAGAGGAATCCCTTTCTCCTGAGCCAACTGGTATCCCCTCATGCCGGCCTGCAGATCCACATCCATATAATTTAACTGAATCTGACAAAAATCCCAGTCTCTATAGTTTAAAATCTCCTCGAACACCTCATAAGAATCATGAAAGGAAAACCCAAAATTACGGATGACGCCAGCTTTCCACTGCTCTTCCAAGAAATCCACCACACCTAATTCCAAGGCCTTATCCCATAGTTTTCGGCCCATGGAATGCAACAGATAAAAATCAAAATATTCTGTCTGAAGTTTCTCTTGCTGCTCCGCGAAAATCCGCTTGGCATCCTCCAAAGATGACAGATTCCACATAGGCATCTTGGTGACCACATACAAAGACTCTCTATCATACTTTTTCAACACTCGCCCTACAAAGGACTCACTTTGACCTCCGTGATAGGGATAGGCTGTATCCAGATAATTGACCCCTGCTGCAATGGCTCTGTCCAATAGTTTCTCCGCCTCAGCCTCGATGATCTTACCATCCTCCGTCACAGGAAAACGCATACAACCAAATCCCAGCAATGATGTGTTCAGCCCTACCTTTTTCATCTGCCTTTTTTCCATAATTCTTCTCCCTCCTTGCTTTTACTCCTGCACCAAATAACCTTCCTCGTCGAACCGCACTCCAAATGCTTCACTATATGTATTCACTTGGTCAATAATTCTCTTGATCTCGTCTCCTTCCGCCAGAGTCGGCTGGTAATCATTTCGGTCCCGTGCCGAACTGATATAACAGGGAATGATCCGTATCTCCGCATCCTCCTGCTTTTCCCCATCCACGAAAGTAAACGTCTGCTGATAAATCATGGTATCCTTTATCTGGGGATTTTTATTACCTCCAAAGCAAAAATTTCCTAAACTGTATACAATATACTTCCCTTTGTATTCATCTACTCCCTGCAGCACATGAGGATGGTGGCCGATGACCAGATCTGCTCCCCAATCAATGCACATTTGACCCAGCTTGGTCTGATAATCATTTGGATAATGCTTCTTCTCCGCACCCCAATGACAACAGGCAATAATCAGATCCACACCTTCTTCCTTCAGTTGATTAATGCCTGATTCCAAATATCCTTCAATCACCTTCCGGCTGTCATACACTTGATTGATGGAAACAAAACCCACTGTCAGGCCCTTCGCTTCATAGTATCCTATGTAAGAATCATAGGCATAGGCAATTTCTGCTTCTTCAAACGCTGCTATCGTGTCATCACTGCCCTGCTGCCCATAATCCATACGGTGATTATTGGCAAAACTAACCGCTTCAATATTACCCTCTTTTAAGATATTTACATACTCCGGGTCACCCTTCATATTAAACGTCTTTTCTACCCGATCGTCTGTTAGAGTAAGCACTCCCTCGAAATTGACAATGGTCATATCATCGGCCTCAAAAATCGGCTTAACATCCCTAAAAAAATATTCCGGTCCATTTTTATCATAATATTCATTCAACGTTCTGTCATAGCTATGGGTATGCAACTTGCCCAACGTTACATCTCCGGCAGCAGAAATTGTCAAAGTTACGATCTCCGGCTCTTGGATAGAAGGTTCTTCAGTGGAAGGCTCCTGGGACGGAACTTCCGACGGCTGTGAACTCTCAGGTTGTGAACTCTGTATTTCAGACTCCCGCATGCTCTCGCTACTGTTTGTGGTTTCGGCCAGGACGTCCTCCTTGCGCGGATCCCCTTTACAAGAAGTAAGAACCAGTGCCAAAAGTATAAACCATACGATCTTTGTCTTCATTTTGGATACCTTTCTGTATTATCCCAGTATTTTCGTTGCTCATCTTCTGTCAATTGCTCTATAAATTCAATCTTTAATCTTAAAAATCTTTCCAAATCCCTGGTAATCTGCATCAACACCGATCGATTTTCAAACTCCTTTCGACTTGCCGGTAACTCGCTGAGCTTATAGGTGCTGCGCATGGCTGACAGCTTATCCATCAATCCCCTTGCATTGTTCTTTTCATGAAAACTTTCGCTGATCTCCTTCAGAAAAAGACTCAAAGCTCCGGTCTGTACCGGAATTCCCGTCAATAACATAATACTGCCATAAATGCTTTTTAAAACTTCACACTGACGCATTCGCAATTTCATATAAGATATAAAATAAGTATCCCCCTTCGTAAAGGTATTACGGATCCTTAAATTTGCCTCTTTCTCCATGGATATCAACAGGCGCTCCACCTGAGCAAAACACTCTTCTGTGTAATCACTTTTATCCTCCCGGCACAAATAAACCGACATTCTTTCCAAAATGTGCTTCATGGCTGTATCAATCTTGGCCTGCTCTGCACGGATTTTCCTTAGATTCTCCGGCATGATCAGATTCACCGCCATCCCGATCCCTGCACCGATGATAAAAATACTGGCCTCATTCCCTATGATATTCGGCGTAATCTTCCCGGAGGCTAAATAATGACCGGCTAAGACCGCATTCATTGTAATGCCGCTTTCCAGCCTTGTCCAATAACATACAAAAAGAAATATACATAAAAACACCGCATACGTGAAGGTTTCATGACCTAACACCCGGAATAAAAACAGGCTGAGCATGGTCATGATCACAAATGCCAATACCCTTTTTGTGGAAATCTCCAAAGTTTCCTTTTTGGTATCCTGCACCGTAAGCAAAGTGATGATCCCTGCCGACGTTGCATAATTTAGTCCTAACTTTTGAGCAATTACAATAGAAATGGGCGCAGCAATACTAAGTTTCATCCACTTAATGTAATTGATTCTGCTTCTTAACATATGCTTCGAGACCTCCGTCATCTCTTAGCATATCCAATTGTTTTATAGACAATCCAACGAAAATATGATATAAGTATAGTGTTGTTATTTGTGGGTAAAAATATGTTTCTTAGCCATCAAATAGCAACCTGCGATGAATAGACAAACACAGATGCGTGAAATTATCATATGACTGTAGTGTTTCTTTATTGCGCCTACCAGTCCATCCGAGAAAATCACATAAGGATCATTGTCCGATGTGCTTATACAAACGCGATTCCTGGACGGTATGGGAATAATCTCTGCCTGATTGATGTGAGTTACGTTTTCCTCAGCAAAAAAAACACAGGGATTATACTCTTTTTGAACAACTCCCGCACTACTCAAGGTAATGCTTTTTATCTGAACAAGATCAGACTGATTGGCAAAATCAAGCCGAAGGCCTGTCAGCTTGTTTTCCAAAGAACCATCCAGACAGAAACTCACGCTTTTTTTCTCATGATCAATGGGAGCCGGGATGTACTGCTCCTGAGAAAAAACAGGCTGATCTTTTGTTGTATAATACAATCCGCAATCATTTCCCGCTATCTCTGTAAAATGAATACGAATATAGAGATCTGATGCCGGGAACGGTAACAAAACAAACCCAATTGCCACCAAAATAAAAATTAACATTTTTACCTTTTTCATAATTCGCTGACTCCTTGGAAATCTTTTATGTATATCATAACGGCAAATAAGAAAATAAGCAAGTTGTTTTCCTAGGAAGCTGGCGAATACCTATTTTACCATCATTTCAAATATTGGGGAGGACAATCAAATGAATCCTACAAAAAAAGATAATCTTGCCGCTATTATTTTATCTGTTTTGCTGGCATATCTTACTTACCTGACAGTCATTAATCAACTACCTTATATTCTGTCTGATTATAACGGACATACTTACGTATATTTACCCTTATTCAATCCGGAAACCTGGATTCAGGGATGGAAAACCGTTCCTTACTGCATCTGGCATCTTAGTGTTTTGGGATTAAATCACATTCTACATGTTCCCATCGAGGCCGCCGCCGCGTATGTAAGTTGCTTTTTTGCACTTTTTTCCTTCTTTGTTATCTACTGGATGATCCTAAAATACACAGCTGCATTCGGAAAGGAAACTTCCTCAACCAAAGCGGCTATAGTTTCCTTTGGCTTTTGTCTGATTCAGGCTTTGTTCTTTTACTGGTTGGACGGTGGTGACAGATTTCTCGGCGCATATTCCATGAATCCTGTTCATAATCCCACCCAAATGACTGTGAGGCCATTTTCACTGCTCTGCTACTGCCTGGTATATGATCTCTGGAACAAGCAAAAGGACGATACCTACACCGGCGTATTTTTCAACATGAAGCAGGGACTTAAAAAGCCCTACATATACCTGGCTGTTTTGTTATTGCTCTCCACCATGGCAAAGCCCACTTTTGCAGAAATGTTTATTCCAGCTGTGGGAATTGTGATGCTTGTGGAGTGGATCGGGAGGATCCTGCGCAAAAACGGCAGTGCTTCCAAATATTTTAAATATTGCTTACACATGCTTTGCTGCGCTATCCCTTCTTTGGCATATATTCTGTTACAGTTTCTGGCCTACTTTTTCTGGGGCGGAAGCTATGGAGCTGACGGCTCCTTCATGATCACCAAATGGCTTGAAGTGTGGAATATGTACTCTGAAAACGTGATTCTTTCCATAGGATTGGGTATGGCTTTCCCGCTGTTTATGATTTTTATCAATGGACAATTCTTCCTGAAAGACAGCCTTGGACGACTGGCATTAACCGGGTATCTGGTTGGCTTTCTGGAGGCCGCACTTTTAGGTGAAGGTGGCATAAAATTGAGCCACTCAGATTTTCTGTGGCCTATGATGTCCGGCATGCTGCTGGTATGGACGGCCTCCACTCTGCGGCTTTTTGTGCTTGAAAAAACCCAGGCCGATACAAAAATCAAACATATACTGATCGATACCGGATGGTTTTTATTCTTTGTTCATGTGTTGTTTGGTATTTTGTATACGGTCAGCCTCTTTACCACAGGCTGACCACCGTCATTTCGTGATGCATTTCTCTGATCAGTTTTCCAAAAACATCTTCCGTTTTCATCCTCAAACTGGAAGTATTGATGCAGGGATGACAACCGAAATATTCTTCCTTCAGCAGATCCTCATCCACCAAAAGCCTTACCTTGTTGTCCGTGTCATTCATCAAACCCATAATGCTGGCAGAACCCGGTGTAATATCCAGATACGCCTCCATATATTGCGCTTCCCCAAAAGAAAGTCTGGCACAACCCAACTGTCCGGACAGCTCCTTGGTTTTAAACACCTTATCTCCCGGCATCAAAAGCAAATAAAAATCTGTCTTCTGTCTATTACATAAAAACAAATTTTTGCACATTACAGCACCCATGATCCGATCAATTTCTTCACAAGCCTCCATAGTAAACGCCGCCTCGTGATCAACTCTGTAATATTCTATGCCCAGTTTGTCCAATAGATCATATACTCTGATCTCCTTATCCAAACGCTCCTTGGTATCTTCCGGTCTTCCTTTTTGTAATTGCATGTCCAAATCCCCTTTATATCATGAAATAACTTCTTTGATAACTTCTTCAATACGCCTTTTTACTTCTGCTGCAATTTCCTGTGTATTCATGTCCTTATATTCTTCATAATACAAGGGCGGTAAGTAGAAGATTTTCACTGTTACGGCCCTCACGCTCCCACTGTCAAAGGGCACAAAAGAGTCCACAAGAGCACAGGGAACAATCGGACATTTTGCCTTAACAGCACCCTTAAAACTACCGGCCTTAAATTCAAGCAGCTGATTCCCCTGCTTGCTACGGGTCCCCTCAGGAAAGATCAAGAAATTCCTTCCCTTTTTTACTTCTTCTGCCATCGTATTGATCACCTTCATGGACTGCCGAAGGTCCTCTCTGTCTATGGCCAAAGCACCCAACGCATCTCCCACCTGCTTGAGCAAAACAACATTTCGCGCCTCTTTTTTTACAACAAAACTAAAGGGCACCGGACAGGACTCTAAAAACACCAGCACATCAAACATACCCTGATGATTCGGGTAAAAAATAAATCCATCCTGCTTCGGCAGATTTTCCAATCCGTGGGCCTCTATCGTAACACGCCCTGCCCGGTTTGCCTTTTTGGTCACTTTTTTAATATAGGCAAATTTCTCTGCAAGATCAACATCCTTACTCTTACTGTATCTCCATATCCGAAAAATGTAATATGGAGCTATATAGATTAACCGCAGTACCATCAGCACGATTCTGCCCATGCTTATACATCCTTCCTATATTGTTCGATGGCCGTCTCATAAAGATTATTCCCCTGACAATCTATTACCACGATTGCAGGAAAATTCTCTACCTCCAGTTTTCGAATCGCCTCTGTTCCCAGGTCATCATATGCTACAACCTCAGACTTGACGATACAGCGGGACAACAGTGCTCCCGCGCCGCCTACTGCTGCCAGATATACGGCACCATTTCTAACAACTGCATCTATCACTTCTTTGGAACGCTTTCCCTTGCCGATCATGCCAATGAGTCCCAGATCCAACAGCTTCGGCGCATATTTATCCATGCGGCTGGCTGTAGTTGGACCAGCAGATCCGATGGGTCTACCTTCTCTTGCGGGAGACGGACCCATATAATATATCACATTTCCTTCTACGTCTACAGGAAGTTCTCTTCCTTCCTGCAAAGCTTCATACATTCTCTTGTGAGCGGCATCTCTGGCAGTATATATCGTACCTGTCAAGTAAACATAATCCCCAGCCCTCAGTGTAGCTGCTTCCTGCTTGTTCATCGGAACCTTTATATGCTTATCCATTATCTCCCCCTATAAAACCCTTACTGCATGTCTGTTTACATGACAACATATATTTACCGCTACCGGAAGTCCTGCAATATGCGTTGGATAAGTCTCAATATTTACCGCCAGAGCAGTCGTACTTCCACCCAGTCCGCCGGGACCAATTCCTGTTGCGTTGATCTTCTGTAACAACTCCTGCTCCATCTCCCGTGCCCAGGCCACCGGTGAAGCTGATCCCACAGCTCTTGTCAAAGCCTTTTTCGCCAGTAAAGCACACTTCTCAAAGGTACCGCCTACACCTACACCTACAACCATAGGCGGGCAAGCATTGGGGCCTGCGTCCTTTACTGCTGTCAGAATGGCATTTTTTACTCCCTCTGCCCCATCCGCCGGCTTCAACATGAAGACCTTGCTCATATTTTCACTTCCAAATCCCTTGGGCGCAACTGTTATCTTAACCTGATCCCCTGCCACGATCTCATAGTGGATCACAGCCGGCGTGTTGTCTCCTGTATTCACACGTTCAAGGGGATCCTTTACTACAGATTTACGCAAAAATCCTTCCACATATCCCTGACGCACACCCTCATGGATCGCCTCCTCCAGAGAACCGCCTTCAAAATGAACTTCCTGGCCGATCTGCATGAAAACCACAGCCATTCCTGTATCCTGACAGATTGGGATCATATCATCCCCGGCGATCTGAAGATTTTCCTGCAACTGGCAAAGTATCTGTTTCCCCAAGGGAGATACCTCCTCATAAGTTGCCCGATGCAAGGCTTCTTTCATATCATCCGTGAGAAAATGATTTGCCTCAATACACATTTCCTTAATGTTTGCAGTAATTTCTTTTACTGATATGTTTCTCATCCTTTTATCCACTCCTATGCTGCAATCTCAGCCTACAATCTGCTCTTTCACAGCATCCAGATCTTCGGAAGACGGCTGACTTTTCTCCCAATTAATATCCTGGCCATCATCCGCATATCTGGGAATCAGATGCATGTGAAAATGATGCACGGTTTGTCCGGCCACCGTGCCGTTATTCTGTACCAGATTAAATCCATCTGCACCTAGTTTCTCTGTCATGTTAATTGCCATCTGCTTGGCCAACTTCAGCACCTTTTCTGCGATCTCATCCGGCAGTTCGTACAGATTATCTGCATGAGATTTTGGCAGAATCAAAGCATGTCCTTTGGTTGCAGGCTCCAAATCCAGGATCACTTTAAAATCATCGTCCTCGTACAAGGTCCTTGAGGGGATCTCTCCGGTTGCAATTTTACAAAAAATACAATTTGCTTTTCTCATTTTCTTCTCCTTCATAATTTATAAGTAATGTAATGTTTGATCAGGCAGATAGCAGCTCCTGCTGTCGCCCCTACTATGACTCCTCCAAAATGCGCTGCATTATCAATCCTACCATTTCCCCAATTGCTGTAAATGGAATAGGCAATAACAATTAAGATCCTTATTGGAGTTACATTCGGTAGACGTCCCCGTAAAAAAAGTGCCAGCATCAGCAACACTCCGATCAGCCCGAAAACAGCACCGCTGGCTCCGATAGACTCAACATACCATTCCCCTATATGAATCTTAAAAAAAAGTGAAATTATATTTCCACCAATACCGGAAACCATATATGCTGCTGCAAAGGCCAAATGTCCGATTTCCTTCTCTATCATAAGACCCAACCCGAACAGCAACAACATATTGTTGACCAAGTGCTGAATATCTCCATGCAAAAACATGGATGAGACCAGACGGTAATACTCTTTCTCCTCAAAGAAAGAATATGGACTGATACCACCTATATTATATAACATTCCTCCGTCAAAAGTACACAACAGAAATAAAATGATGTTAATCACAATGATGAAGCCACTGGCATACCACTTATTGTTCATTTTTATCACCCTAAAAAGCGTACCACCTGAAAGAAACTCTGTCAATGTCAGTTATCATTTACAGAGAAATCTTTCTCTCTGTAGGGCACTTGATAAATCCGTCCCCGTTTTTTCCTGCCGTCTTGATCATTGCTGAATAACTTCTCCCCGGTATAAACAAAAGCCGGTTCCGCACAAATCATTTCCTGCTTTGGTTCCGCATCCAGAATTTCCTCCTCCTGTTTCTGAAACGCTCTGTTCCACAATTTTATCAATCCTCCGGCAGAAAGGTCCTCTCCTACTTGAATGACATCACTGTAAAACCGGTAGAGATTTTCCACCGTTTCTTCCTCCAATCCCTCCACATGTTGCAGCATGAATTCCGCTAAATGCTCTGCATCTTGCCGTTGCTTCTCCTGGTACTCCGGTATATACAAAAAAAACCAATCTCCGGTCTCCTCTTTTTCCAACATACACTCCGGCCGCAGACATAAATCCTCCTGTTTCATCAGGTAGGAATTCATATGCTCCAGCGTTTCACCCAGGATTTCAAACATTCGATTCAGACGCCCACTTGTTATGGTTCCCTGCGCTATCAAATTTTCCAGACTGTTCATGGAAGTCACGTCATAGTAGTAGTAACAGACATTATCCAAGTACCGTTTATCCATTTGCAACAGCCCTTTTATCCTGTTTTGCTGTAAAATTCGGCTGCGATACCCCTCCATGCCTTGTTCACTTATTTGATCTACTGTTACCCTCAAGTACTGATGATTTAAACTAGTCACTTTTTCCACTTTCATGCTCCTTACTAAGACGTTTCTGCAGGCGTAGCCAAAATGCCGGCTCCCATTTTCGACTTACTGTACCAACCGAAAACCTCCACTTTCCATCCTTCCCCACTATCCCAAGGGACAACACAGGAATATCCAGCACCCCTTTTACTTTTCCCTCAATTCTTCCTTGTTTCATTTCTACCTGCACATCCTCTACAGTAGCAGCTGCCAAGCTATTCTTCACCAATTTCTCATACCGGCTACCGATATCTGCACAAGTCATTTCTTCCATACTACGACTGCCCTGCAAAACCACAGATCGTAGGTTTTGTTCTGCTATACATCTGTCATATTGATAAAAACCCATGTAAAAGACCCCCAAATACACCACTATGATGATGGGAAACAACAAGGTTGCTTCCAGTGTAAAATAACCTTCCACCACATCTACCCCCACAAACTCTGTATGATATATCCGGACAACAAAAAAGGAACAAAAGGAATTTTTGTCTGAACGGTACCTTTTCTAAAAAGCAATAACACAATTCCCGCCAAGGAGCCCAAAAACAGCCCCAGCATTAAAACCGTTATACATTTTCCGCCTCCTATAAGCTGACCCAACATACATAAAAAGGCACCGTCCCCATACCCAATCTTCTCTCTGGTCACAAAAGACAGACATAACATGCCGGTACCCGGCAACACGCAATATATCCAATCCATAAGACTTGCTCTGTTGCCAAGAAAAATTCCCACAATGCTTCCTGCTGCCAACAATAGTAACGGTATTTTCTTCGAAAAACTGTCAAAAATGCTGCCTGCTATCAGCAAAATCCAAGCCGCAAGATTCTCTGCACTCATATCATTTCCTTTCTATACCCCGCATTGGGAACAGGCCGGATATCCCTGCTTCTTTGCATCTTTTATTTTTATCTCACGTATGCTCCTCTTTAGACTACTGCAATCCTCCCGTCCATGATACCTTTCCCCTGCTTCTGTAACCCAGACCGTACTGCCCGGATTACTGCCGCATTTCTCACAGGCAGTGTACTTTTTTCCTTGTTTGTTTCGAGCTTGTCCTATCTCCTCTCTGCCTACTTTCCTCACAGATATATCCAGATACATACAGGATCTCTCCGTATGATACACGCTTCCGGTCTCTGTAATATAGACCAACTCCTTATCTACCGGAACCTCATACCCGGTCCACCTGCGCATATAACAACAGTTATAAAGCCGTACATCCAAAAGATCTCCAAGAGAAAACGGCATTTGTACACGATAAGTTGCCACCAGATCAAGGGCATCCTCCTCATCCGCCAGGTCCGTCTTGGAAAAAAGAATGCCTTCTTTTCCTTTCTTTACAGGCGAAGTTTCTATGTAGTCCTCTCCAAGCTTTTGATATAATTGGTTTCTGACATATGTATAAGAGAATACTGCTTCTCCTATCTGTTCCAGCCATTCATTTCCTTCTTCATCCTGTTCATAAATTAACCCGCCGTATAGTGCCAGATCACTGCCGGTTTCATGCAATGCCCAGGTCATATTCCCATGAAATCGCAGCATCTCTATCACAGATAAAATATTCAGTACGAAAAAGAGAAACAAGGGTAGTACCATGGCAGCTTCCAGTGTCATGCTGCCGCCAAGATAGGGTAGAACAGGCAAAGACGTCTTCCTTACAATTCTTGTTTTTTGTTTACTAAGGGGAGGTATTTTCCAATTTGGAACTTTTTCGGTCAGAGAATGTTTTTGTTTTATATGTTTACAGTTTTTTGTAAATTGTAAGAAAGACATCTTTGCCTCCTCTACCACTTCTCAATATCCATATTTTCTTGTAATCTCATAGGTATATCCGTTCTTGCCGGTTATTTCAAACTGGACTTTCAGACAATCTATACACCCATCCAGCCGGAACCACTCATTACCCGGTGTTTGACGGATATCCATCTCTATGATATCCATCATTCGATCTGTCATGGTTTCCACATCCTGCAGCATCATGAAAATCCGAAGATAATCTGCGTAGCAAAGCCCGATCTGGTGGGCTTGCCGGTCTGTTTTATTTGCTACTGCAGCGTCCCAGCCAAAAATCCACTGCTCCTGGGTTTTGATCAAAGGTACTTCCTCACCGGCCAAAAGCATCTTTACATCATACACACTTTCTATTCCTGCCCAGGCAGCGATGACTAAAATTTGAATGACAGGCGAGGCCTCCGGCATCATAATGGCGGCCGCCAAACCATCCGAAATCTCCTGTATCACAGACATTTTGTCATCACACCCCATAATATGCAGTACATTGGCGCCTTCCCGCACCACAAACAGGGCATCCGCCACAGCCTTGAGATTGTCGATATCACTTTCCAGACCGGCTAATATGTATTCCGTCTGATATTTTAGCAGGGAGCCTTCTTTTTCCTGCCCATACCGGCCGGTCTTTTCTAAAATATATTCCTGTACCAGAAATTGCTCCCAAGATGCCTGACCGGAAATTGCTTCCCTTAGCCCTGTTGTTCCTGTCAATAATTTTCTGTGTGACAAATAATTTTCAGCAGTAATGCTTTGATGAGACAATTCCTCCATATCCACCGTTAAATTCAATATACCGCCCCGCAAAGCCCATAATACTTTTTGAAACCATCCATCTACTGAAATTTTTTTATCCGGATACTTTTTCTGCGCTTCTTCCACCCAGATATTTAACTGTTTCTCAGCCTCCTCTGATCTGGATAACCAGGAGCTTTCCCGCAAACTGTTCTTTTCTATAATATTTACCCATTCCAGCAGTTTTTCAAAATAAACCACGCCTGTCTTTTCATACATATACTCTGCAATCTGCCTGCGCAGCGATGCGCCGCATTGGTCCGAAGCAACAGACACCCCCAATACTTTTGTTTCCTCCAGATGCATTTCTAAAAGATCCCCACTGATTGCAGAAAGGAGTATCTCATCCTCTCCCAGGTTTCTTTTCACAAACTTCTCCAAACGGGAAGCTGTCCGCTCATATGAAGGTGTAGAAGTCCCGTAGGAAGTATCTACAAACAATAGATCATACTGTGCAAAAAGTTCTCTGTGAAACTCCGCCAGTACACTGTTCATTCCGGCATCCACCGCACACTCCGCTTCCAACCGTATGGTATTGCGTCGCACTCCCTCAATCAAGGTCAGACACAAAGCCAATACCACCGTCAATGTCAGCGTGATAAACACGGTCAAATACCCCTGCACCCACGTTTTACTATATGCCTTTTGACTGTTTAGTGATCTTATCAAAAAGTCCCTCCACGATATCACCGATCTGATCCTTAAATATGACTACCAGGCCTACAAGCACCACGATGATCAAAATAACCTCCACTGTGCCCATGCCATCTTCCTCTTTCAAAAAATTTTTCCATGTTTTCATGCTTTCACCTCCTCACTTCTCCTTCAACCAATGTTCTGAAATGCTGGAACCATGATCACGATCAGTATCATACCCAGAAGCAGTATCATGGGACCTAACAATTTGGCAGATGCTTCTTCGCCCTTTCTCCTGACAATATGTTTTTGCTGTTCCTGTGCCAATTTTGCTTCCTGCCGGAGGCATTGCAACAACGCACTGTTGCCCTTTTTCAGGTTTTGAGATAACAATGCTCCCAACTTAATGTACTCTTGTCTGCCACAGCGCCATCCAAAGGCTTCATAACATTGATCCTCATAGACACCACTTTCCAACTCCCGGCAAATTAAACGCATCTCTTCACGAACATAACTGTGTTTCCCGGACCACTGTCCGGCGGCAGTACTTAACCAAGCTCTCTTTATGCTCACCCCTGCCCCTAGATACAAGGTCAATTTTGTTACCAATGTACTGTACTCCGCCTCCAATCCGGCATCCCGCTCGGCAACCTTCTCCCTAATCCCTTGAAACCGGAGCAAAAATACCACTATTCCTAGAAGTACCGAAAACAGTAGGATTTCCAGGGCCAGGTTTTTTTTTTTCCGCCCATACGACTTGTTGCCCGGCCACTTCCGTAGGCAGATCTAAAACCCTGTGGTAGGTGCTTTTTTCTTCTGCCTTTTGAAGGGCTTCTGTCACTTGATTTTGCCATACGGTCCACCCATCTGCCTCCGGAGGAATTACCCTTACCTGCCAGCGTGCAGTTTTTTCAAATTCCAGATATTGAAAAGTCCCTGTCATGGTAACCACTGTGATCTCTTCCGCCAATTGATCACCTATTTTACCTGCAGAACTGAGAATTTCCGGATAATCACTGTTCCAAGTTATAGAAAAGGGATACCCTTCTACCTCTGCAGGAAATTCTTCAAAGTTCTCTTCTCCTTTCTCCACAAATATCTCTCCGGCGATCCTGCTGTCCAAAACTTCACAGATTTCCTCAAATAGTTTCTGCACCTCCTCCTGCGTATATAGACGTTCCTGCACCCAAATCTTATGTTCTGTGACCACCCCATCCTGGCGGCTTGCCTGTAATGTCAGTTGCCTGCCGCCTTCCGAATACTCATTTCTCTCTATCCCGCTCAGATTTTCTCCGGTATTTAAAGAAATGCACCATGTCACCAAAGCCCCGCATACCCCTAAAAACAAAATCCAAAGAAGTTGAGACATTACGTCGACACAATGGTTTCTCCACTTATCTTCTACCGGTTCTCCGGGCTGTAGCCGCTCCATTTTGTACCGCATTCTTTGTATTGCCTTCACCTGCAGAAGCAAACTTCCCCATTTGTCATACAAATATTTTGCCAGCCTCTTCAAAACATTTCCTCCTTTACGATATGGGAATATTCATGATCCTTTCAATCAGATGTAAAGACAGCAGGTACACCCCCAGACAAGCCGTCATCAGCAACACCCCAAAAGTATTGTGATACAATGGATCAAAATACCCGGGATTGTCCAGTTGAACATATGCCATAAGAAAGAAGGGGATCACCTTCATGATGTTGCCCTCCAGCTTCTTGCCGCTCAAAACATCCTGGATTTCCGCTTTTGCTGCCATTCTTCCCTGGAAAACTTCTGCAGTGTTTCCTATGATCTCCACCAGATTGCCACCGGTTTTTCCTGCCACTGTCAAAATCTCTGCAAATTCTCGGATATAATTGCTGTCCCTGCGCTTACTCAGGTCACGGATCAATTTTTCCAGAGAAATGTTGTTTTCCATACCTCCGTAAATTTCCTGCAACTCACCTACAATAACGCTTTTTCTTCCAAACAAAACCACCATGTCCTTCTCACTCTCCCGAAAAGCATTTTCTATGGAATAACCTGCCTTCAACCCTGCTGCCACTGACAAAATACACTCCTGAAACTGTCTGTCCAGCTCCTGCCGATCTTGCTCCTTTAATCGCTCCTGTTCTCTCTGAAAGCGCCGGAGCCCCCATATCCCCAACACCGGCAGGGCCCAGAAACTTCTGTAAAAAGTCCAGGAAAAAAGCATTACCATACCGTATACCTTACAAAACGGCCACCCTATCTTCCGGAGAAATCTTCCCACAGGGAAGGAAGAGCCCTGCCACTTGGAGCTTTTTATCATCCTTCAAATCTCCCTTTTTTATTATTGTTCCCTGTAGGCAATCACTGCCCTGCTGCTCCTGAAATTCAAACAACGTGTGCATCTGAATATTACCCTCTTGGTAACCGGTAATCTCACAAATCTCCAGCACCCGGCGACTTTTATCCCTGACTCGGCCCAGATGTACAATAATGTCGATTCCTGAAGCTATCTGTTTGCGAATTGCCTCCAGGGGCAGTTCCATCCCCATCAAAAACATGGTCTCCAACCGGCTTAGCATATCTCTGGCACTGTTGGCGTGACCTGTGGACATGGATCCATCATGTCCGGTATTGAGACACTGCATCATATCCGCCGCCTCCCCACCTCGAACCTCTCCCACAATAATACGGTCCGGCCGCATGCGCAGGGCTGTCCGGATCAAGTCCCGGATACTGATAGGCTGGCACCCCTCCAAATTGGTACTACGAGTCTCCAAACGGATTAAATTTCTGACACCTTGTATCTGCAGTTCTGCATTGTCCTCTATTGTGATCACTCTCTGATCCTCAGGAATAAAATGAGACAAGGCATTTAAAAAAGTGGTCTTTCCGCACCCGGTGCCGCCACTGATCAGAATATTGTAACCGGATTTTACCAGCACCTCCAAATACTCTGCAGCCTCTTCGGATATAGAGCCATACTGAATCAACTGTTCCATATCAATGGGCTTATCCGGAAATCTGCGGATGGTTATCACCGGACCATTGATAGCCACCGGCTCAAGCACAATATTTACCCGGGCACCGCCCTCCAACCGGGCATCCACAATGGGAGACGCCTGGTTTACGCTCCTGTTACAACCTGCTGCCATACGACGTATCACATCCTGTAGTTGTTCCTTGGAAGAAAAACTTTGCTCAAACCTGGAAATCTTTCCCTCTCGCTCCACAAAGATATGCTCCGGTCCATTTACCATAATCTCTGTTACCTTGTCATCCTCCAGCAGCTTTTGAAGAATATCCCAGCGTCTCAAAGAATAAAACACCTCCTGGGCAAGCCTGCACCGATCTTTTACCGGCCATATCTGCAAATGTTTCTGGTCACAGACTGCCGATTCAATCAACTCCTGTATCTCTTCATCACTGATCTCCTTACTGTAATCAATCTGCCGCAGTATTTGATCTCTCATTTTTTCTTTCGCCTGTTCATAGGTCCACATTCTGCACCTCCAAATCCTCTTTGATGATCTTTTTAACCAAACTGCCCAGCTCCCCTTTGGTAAACTGCTCCAGCCGTGAGGGCAACTCTTGGAATGTGGGCAAGATTTCCTTTCTTGTCTTCTCCAGTACATCCTCAAATTCGTACCACCGAAGCAATTGCTCGTATTGCTCCACCTTGCTCCTTGCAGGCTCGTCCTCCCGTACAATCGTGTAAATCCGTCTACACATCCGCAGCATATCAAAAACTCCCTGCAGACTCTCACTCAAATCCAAAATAATGTATTGATACCCACCCGTCCGGGCGATCTTGTCCAAAAGCTTTCTCCATTCCTGGGCCGTAATATAAATCAGATTCTGCCCTGTATAAAAAGGTGGAATATAACCCAGATTGCCTATCTTTTGCTCTGCAATCCATATACGGTGACAAAATTTCTCTTCCGCCTCATCGATGTGACACAACAAATCTGATAAATCCTTACCACCTTCTTTTTTTAACAATCTGTTCCAGCCGCAATAATGCTCAAAGCTAATATAAAGCGTACTATATCGCTCCGCAAGCAACTGACCTAAGGTCAGCGCAAAAGAGGTCTGCAGGCATCGACGGATGGGAGAATACAGACCGATGATCACAGCCTGTCCTTTGCTCTCTTTCCAAGCTTCTGTCATCGATATTTGTTCCAGATAACGCTCCATAATAAATTGATATACATTTTCCGCCCTTTGATACTTGCTGATCTGGGGCAATTCCTCCAATAATTTTTGATTTGTTTCCTTCAGAATGATGGTCTGCCCTGCCAAGACCCTGCTTACCTGTAGCGTATAGGCATTCTCTGCCACTACCAGCATCTGGATTTCATGTGCCTTGCCAAAGTCCACCAACTTTTCCGGTTCGGTATAACCGTAAATTTCAAAGGGCAGTTCCTTCCGGGTCTTTAAGTATTCCGTCATGTGCTGCACGTAGTCTGCTTCCTGATCACATAAAGCCAATATTTTTTTCTTCAATCCTTCCTCCTATTCCTTTTTAGCCAAGCCAAAGCAGGTGGATTGTCAATCCGATCAACATGGGAACAGACATGGGAAAAGTAGCTTTTCGCCCGGAAATCATCCATTTTACCAGTGCCAGCGCCCCGGCTGCCGCCAGGATCCACCCCAGACAGACCACGCCTTCCGTCCAGACAAAGCAGCCTTCTATTCCGGCTAATAACTTCACATCTCCTGCCCCTACCGCACCGATACCGTAAAGAGGATAAGCCGCTGCTATGTACACACTGAACCGGACAATATACTCTATGGCACCCGCCAAACCATGGTTCCACATACCCAGTCCCATACCCATTGCCATTATGATCAAAATCAGTATGTTGGGTATCTTTCCGGTTCTTACATCCCGGATACAGGCTACGCTCACCGGAAATAAAAGTACACCTATCTCTTTCACCTCCTTCAGCTTTTATTTTACAGTTGAATTTGCGGAGACGAGATGTCTCCAAATGAAGATAGAAACCTGCAAAAGAATTTGCAAGCTGTAAACCGAATTATAGAGCTTTTCTTTCTCCTTGTCCAGACTTGATTCTCAAAAAAATCATTTTTGTTAAAAATCTACAAAGAACCGCTGAAAAAAATTGCAAAAAGCGCTGCAACCCCCGGAATTCCCAGTATTCCGGTTGTCAAAAGGGTCACCAAATTGATGCCCACACCCCCGGTCATCCCTAGCATTGCCACACCTGTATTGCCACAGATGATCAGTATGACCCCTGTCACGATACGCAAAATAAAATTCATAAGCCGCTCAGATTTTTGCCGCAGGGCACTCAACAAAAGGACCAGTGCACCAACCGCAACGATGATCAAAATAATACTCTGGTATTCCATGGTGTTACCTCAATGGCTTTTACCAATTTATATGCTGACGGGAACAGTCTTTAGAACATAACCAATTTGACAGCGCAAAAGAAACAAGCATATTCAGGAAAAATATGGCTATACTGTTTATAAAAGGAACTATGTTTGGAAAGGAATATGACATGAAGGTATTGTTCCATGAAAAAAGACTACAACAAATACCGGTAGAAGAAGAGTTCGGCTGCCCCAGCCTGCAGGAATCCATGGAAAAAACCCGGGATGCATTGGAAACAGCTTACGCAGGTTTTGACAATGCCACTGACCCTGAATTAATCGACTGTTATATTTATGAAATCAATGCACTACTGAAAAAATACACGTATTTGTCCCAAATGGCGGCCAAAGAACACATTCCTGCGCCGGCTCTCAATCAAAGATCTCCCATTCGCGCCCTGATCAGTCACGTTTTTGGATGATCATTTAAAAACGGTCCGCCATAACAGACGGACCGTTTTTCTTAAACAAAATCTTTTTCTCTGAGTATGATCATATCTTCTTCATCGTATCTTCTGGCAACCAGTATGTCAAAGAAATGTTTCAGATTCTTACGATTAGCATGACGAATAGCCTCATCCACTATTTCCTGAACTTCACCTATTGTTACCGAATGATCACTGGTCTGTCTGTCTGCTATCTTGGTATGTAGTGCCAGCACGCCCAGTTCATCGATACTATACTCTTTTTCTCTGGCATAATTTTTACCAAATTTAACCAGCACATCATTGCTGGGAGCCTCTATATCAACACGGATATTAAAGATCTGCTCGAATTTTTCATTCTCCCGCAAAAATCTGTTCATAGCCTTCTTGGTATCTACCAGCAGAACAATGATCCCTTTCCCTTCCTGGTTCAGCGCTTTGTATAATTTTTCTGCCACTGAAGACTCCATACCGGCCGCTCTTTGAATGATCAATGCACCGTTCCACATCTGATCCAGGGTCTGCATTAAATCTTTCCGGTTCAAAGACTCCGAAGAAATCTTTGCGATCTTGCCGGAGAAATTCTTATCCAGGCTCTTGATCTCTTTGACCATATTCCTTGCAAGGGTCATGGGATCTGTGCTCTCATTACCGGTGATGATCACATTGCCGGTATAAGAAGCCATGGAGGTCTTGTCAATAGCGTGAATGATCTGTTCTTTTACCGATTCACTGTGGGCATATGCACCGAACAATTCTTCCTCTTCCGGTGAAAATTCTCTGACGGTCTTCTTCTCTTCCGCTACCGCCACCGGTTCCTCTGCGGGCACTTGGGCTTCCGCTTGCTGAATTTC
Source organism: Lachnospiraceae bacterium (assembly GCA_015056865.1). Lineage (GTDB taxonomy): Bacteria > Bacillota > Clostridia > Lachnospirales > Lachnospiraceae > Acetatifactor. The sequence goes on along the minus strand of SVFM01000016.1, from coordinate 12,856 downwards.
TTCCTTGGGCTCTTTCTCGGCAGGTATCTCTGCCTCTACTTCCTGAATTTCCTCCTCAGGCTGTTCTTCAGCAGATGCCTCCGGCTCTGTTTCCTGAATTTCCTCCTCAGGCTGTTCCTCAGCAGATGCCTCCGGCTCTATTTCCTGAATTTCTTCCTCAGGCACTTCTTCCGCAGATATCTCTGCCTCTACTTCCTGAATTTCCTCCTCAGACTCTTCTTCGGCCGATACCTCTGCCTCTGTTTCCTGAATTTCCTCTACAAGTTCTTCTTGGGCAAAAATCTCTGTTTCAGATTCCTGTGGCTCCTCTGTAATTTCCTCAGCGGCCACCTCCATCTGAGGCTCTTCCGCTACCTGATCGCTCTCCAGTTTCTCCAACAAACCATCCCGTATGGAAGCCTCGAACTCCGTAAACATGGTTCCTGTCTGTTCCAGCACACGCTGACGTACGGCTTCCTTACGTTTCTCTTCGTTATCCTTCTTTACCTTTTCCCACTCCAGCAACACTTCATCCAGGCGGATCTGACCGGTGATCTGCTTTTCAATCTGCTCCGTCTCCGGCATCAGAAAACTGATCTGACCGTCGAATTCCATACCCAGAATCTTTTCATATGTTTTCTGAAGATCATTCCTGGGTTCTTCCTCTGCAGCAGACTCTTCCTGCAGTGCATCCACAACCTGCCTGGTAGCTTCGTCCATATCCACAGTCTCACCAAAGAAAACTTCCTCCACCTTTGTCTCCTTCGGCGGCTCCTCCACTGGAGCTTCCTCCACTACGGCTTCCTCAGCTGCGGGCTCCTGGGCTACCGGCTCCCCGGACGCTTGTTGCTCCTGAGCAAACTCATCTATATCCGGCATTATCCTTGTATCTTCTTCAGAAGGCTCCCACAGATTTTTCATGTTTTCTGCCAACTCTTTTTGGATGTTGATGGTGTCGTACTGGTTGACGCCCACCATTTTCACTTCGATATCCAAATCTCCGGACGGTATTTCTGTAGTAGGTGCATCCATTACATCAGCCTCTCGACGTTCCAGCTCCTGCTGAGTGTCTACAATACCGCTGCGGCGGATCCCCTTCTCGATATCGTACTTCATTTGCTGCTCCGGTGTCAGGGGTTCGTGCAACATTTTCAGTTCCATGGCCTTCAGCACATATTTCCCTACGCCACAACAAAGAATCAGCTCATCACATTCTTCCACACATCTGGTGGCCAATCCTACTCTATGGTACAGATATGCCAGCTCATAGGCCCATTTTTCCGTATAGCTCACGTAATCCACTGCCTTGAACTCTTCCAGCACAGCAATGCGCTCCTCCAAACTCACATCCTGTGCCTCATATAATTTGTAACGAAGTATGTATTTACCGCTGTCCATAGGGGCAACCTGAACAAACTCCTTGTAATATTCCACCGCCTGTACCAAATCACCCATTCGAATGGCCAATTCACACAGAGAATAAACGATGGACCTTCCTCCCGGATGTCTATCGTATGCTAACAACAGCAATTCCACACTATCCTCAAAGCGTCTGTTGATCTTATATAGATCGCTGACTTTGCAAAGCATCATAACGCTTTTTACCCGACGCCAGTCTATAGTATCTGCAATCTCAACTGCCTCCGCATATTTTCCTTTTGTGATCAAATTTTCAATTTCTTCGGACTTTATCCTGTATTCGTACTTATCCACGGCCGCGCGCTCCCTTGATTGAAAAATACCCCAGTTTTCTTTTACAGTTTAACACACTACGGTACCTTATGTCAAAAAAATATAGTGGAAATTTGTAGAAAAAACACAAGATATTGTGTTTTTAATAAAAAATATTAAAAGGACGAAAAGAATATCTCTTCTCGCCCCTTGTCTGATATGCATGAATTTTATAATTTGCTGATAATCTCAGCTCTTCTGGCACTATATTCCGGCTCCCCTATCTGCCCAGCTTCAAATTGTTGTCTCAAAAGCAACAACATCTGTTCCAGACTTAGGTCTTGCTTCTGTCTGTGGATCATCGCATTTTTTCTGTTTCTGATCACAATGCCAATCAAAAGCACGATACTGGCTATGTATACAAAGAAATAGCTGATTCCCAAAACCGCATTGAGGGTATATATCATAAAGATTTCATAATATCTGATTGACCATTCTGCAGCATAGATCAAATTCTGTGCAACTCCATACAACTGGATCACAGTCAACAAAGAAAGAGCAATGAAGGAAAGTACCCTCTTTTGTGTCTTGATAAAGGAATCTATGATCAACAAGCCATAAAGAATTATGGTGAACAGGCTTAAAATGATCTCTACAAAAATCATCGTCTCCTGCTGCCGGTAAATCACAAGTTCCTTAGCAATATTCATCATATTTAGAATACCCGTGTAGGACGCATACAGAAATTCCACAAGAAAAGCCAGCGGGAATAAAATCTGTAACTTCGTACACTTACACAATATCGCATGGATAATCAAAACCAAAATAGGAACAAAGCGCAGCATAAGAGGTAGTATATTGACCCCTCCCCATCTATATGTGGCTGACAGGCCGGCGCAGCAAGCCAAATATACACCGGCTGCTAAAATATACAAAATCAATGATACCACAAAGGATCCTGCTCCAATGGAACCTTTCTTTCGGATGACCATCGGCTGCATTTTCACAGGAACCGGCACGGGCTGAACCATCGGTTCCGGAGTCAAGGGTTCTTCCGCTACAGGTTCCTCAGCGATAACCTCTTCCGCTACGGGTTCCTCGGCCACAGATTCATCTGCTACAGAATCTTCCACTACAAGTTCCTCAGCTACGGGCTCCTCGGTTGCAGGCTCCTCGGCTACAGGTTCTTCTGCCACAACTTCTTCTACAAGAATCTCCTCTAATGCCACGGTTTCTTCCACAATCGGTTCCTGGGAGACCGTCGCCCTACGGGCAACGGGGTTTCCGCAATTAGAGCAAAACGCTGCATCTTCACTTAACTTTGATCCGCATTGCGCACAAAACATAGTTTTCCTCCTTGTATATCACAACTTATGTTAAATCTGTTTTCTTCCGCTGATATTCTTCTTCTGTGATCAGACCCTTTTGTTTCCACTGCTCCAAAGTTGCCAATCTCTCCTCGTTTGCATTATTCTGCATCGCCGGCACGGGCGCAGGAGCAGGTGCCGATGCAGGAACAGGGATAGGTGCTGCCACGGGCATGGGTGCGGGAGCAGACACCGGTGTGGGCATCTGTACGGGAGCAGGAACGGGCTTGGCTCTCAGCCCCTCGGTGTTTTTTGCGATCACACAGGTTTTGTCGATCAGCTCACCAAAACCATACATGAAGAAACTTGTCACCCAAGAAAGCAAAGGACCTACCAGGAGCACAATAATCGCTGACACGATATACATATCGTCGAAATAATACGAATCCATCGCCTGGAAGATCATTACTATAGCCGCAATAACCGATACGGTAATGCCAATCCAGCATAAGATCACTGCAAGTACCTTGATTTTCTTTCCAATATTTTTGAACATATCTATACCCTCCCATATAAATTTGATTTGATTATACGACACATTTCGACAAAATACAAGTCTGCTCTAGCAGGGCTTCAGCGCATCACTCAGTGCTGCAAACTGCGCCAATGTGAGCGCCTCCCCTCTGATCTGAACGGATACCCCGATCTGTTCCAGGGCTGTTGCCACCTGCTCCTTCGTCAGATGAAGCTCCGGTGCACCGGTCAACCCATTGACCAGCGTTTTTCGTCTCTGATTAAAAGAAGCCCGGATCAGAGCAAACATAAATTTTTCATCCTGCACCTGCACCGGCGGCTGCTCGTACCGGGTCAGCCGGATCACAGCGCTGCCCACATTGGGTCTGGGTATAAAACAGTTGGGGGGTACATTTGCCACGATCTCCGGCTTGGCATAATACTGCACTGCCAAAGACAACGCTCCGTAGTCTTTGGTGCCGGGCCCTACCTGCATCCGGTCTGCCACCTCTTTTTGCACCATCACAGTGATGCTCTGCAAAGGCACATGACTTTCAAAAAGTCCCATAATAATGGGGGTGGTGATATAATAAGGCAGATTGGCCACCACCTTGATGGGCCTGCCACCGTTTTTCTCAGCTGCCAAGGCTCCTATATCCACCTTCAAAATATCTTCATTGATAACGGTTACATTGTCATACGCTGACAGAGTATCCTCCAAAATAGGGATCAGATTTCTGTCAATCTCCACAGCCATCACTTCTCTGGCTCGCTCTGCCAAATATTGGGTCATAGTGCCCAAACCGGGACCGATCTCCAGCACACAATCCTCTTTTGTGATCTGGGCTGCTCCAATAATACGCTCCAGCACAGTGGTATCGATCAAAAAATTCTGGCCAAATCTTTTTTGTATGTTAAAATTATACTTTTGCAGCACTGCAATAGTGTTCTGCGGTATACCAAGTGTTGCCATTTTACGCCTCCTGTTTATGTCAAAATTTCTCTCATCCACTCTGTTCCGATACAAACCTTCCCGTTCTGCAAAATCAACAGTTTCCTATGCAAAAAGGGATGCATTTGCTCTCTCACTTTCTCCGGTTCCCCCGGATAAAAACTTCCGTCCGTCAGCACCAGGATCAATTTGCTCCTGGCATAGAACAGCTTTAGTTGCCGGGCAAGCTCTAAAAAACTCTTTCGGCTGCTGCCCTGAACATAATCCCCAAAGATCTGCCCCATGCGCACATGGGCCATGGAAGATACCTCCTTGCAGATGCAGGTATCATCCACCCACTTGATCACGTTTAAACGCACATTGCGAAACACTTCACTGTGCCGCTTCAGCAGATCCACTATCTCTGTCGAAAGCATCCTAAGCTCCGGTTCCGATATATGATAATCCAGCACCAAGGCCATCTCCAGAACCTGTCCCGTATGTTTGATTGCCTCTGTGTAATTCCCGGGTACGTGGAGCACCCGCTCCACCGCGTTTTTTAACTGCATCTGTTGTACTACATTCATTCGCTTAAATACACCTGCTCTTTTCCATACCACCTGGCAACAGCTGCATTCCTCCAGTCATAAATATTGGTTGTAATATCATCAAAATATAGCAAATAGGGTTTTACTGAAAATGGCTTTAACTCAACTACGCTCTCTTCGCCGGTCAGTGTTTCTACCCTGTCCATATATTCCCGGTGATACTGCTGTGCTTCGCCCGCCCGTAAAGAAACATATGCGGAATAAGATGAATAATCGTAACCTCTTCTTTCTACATTTACAAAAAAAGAAACAAATATCAGCAGGAAAATTGCACCTACCCAAATCCGCACATCTATTTTTCTGGCCGGCAACTTGGTAGATATTTTCTTCTTGATATATCCAAGCCAGTATGCCTCATTAACGAAAACCAGCAAAACAAACCACAGCTTTACAATATTAAGGGTTCTGCCTGCACCGGAGATTCCCATGGCATACAATCCAGGGGTCAACATGCATGCGTTGGAACAGATCGACAATACCGTAACAACCGCCGGAAACCTGAAGTTGAACTTGTCCGTATTTGCTACCTTCCAAAAGAAGGGTATTAAAAGCAACATAAATAAAATTATTTGCAGCGTCATCCAGTTTTTAGAATGACCAATCATTTCAATAAAGGAATCTAATATTGCCCTTAGCGGACTGTTCTTTTCAAAATTCGACTGCCGTATCAAATTGCCGTAGGCCGTTACATTCATGTAAAAAGAGATAGCATATACCACCAGAGGAATCACACCGCAAATACGCCTGCGCTTCCATATCATAAAGATAACCAGAAACGCTGCGCCTAATATTCCCAATAATGCTGTGGGGTAGTTTGAGCCGCCGCATAAAACCGCAAACAAGCAAGCAAACAGACATAACACAATTTTCTTGGGCCGTTTGTTTGCATCCATGATATTCAGCAATATACCAAACAGCATGATCATGCAGCCGTGCATGAATACATAATGAATTGCACCATTGTACCAGAAAAGACCTTCCACCGGTACAAACATGGTTTCTATCATGATAAAACAAACCATACTGCTTATAATGATCCAGATGCTCTTGGTGCCGTTTAACAGCCCCACAATAATTTTTTTCAGCAAATAGAAATGGGGTGCCACTATCATCGTAAGCATGATAACAGGAGTCAAAAAATAATATCCCTCGCCCCAGATAGCCGGTGAAAGCGACATCAAAAATACGGAAGAAAAAGTTCCCTGCCATGTATCATAAGTCGACTTTACCTGATAGAATGCCCAATGCAACGTCTGAGACAAAGACTTTGTCATACTCCAAAATCCGTGTGTATAGTATCCATAAGTATAATCATCCGCACAGGGGTGGGCATAAAACCCGATTATGACCAATGGAATGATTGCGACTACCAGTAAAAACAATAGGACCAACGCTATTTGTGTATATGGATTTTTTACTTTCGTGAATGATTTTTTCATTGCCGTCCTCTTCCTGCAAAAGCTGTAAATATATTTACTATACAGTTTACACGTTTCATAACTATTCGTCAATGAATCACTAGCAATTTGTTACGTTTGCATTTTTACATCCACATCATACTTATCATCAATAAGTACATAATTCACATTATGCTTTTTAGCCAGTTCTAACACTTGGGCATTGTCGGCGATCACCTTTTCTATTGTACATTCTTCATCACACTGTCGATTTTCAATAATATTTGCATATTTTTTTATATCTGCAAAGTGACTTCTTATGTAGTTCTCGCTCATTACTAGACAGTAGTATTTTATATGATCAAGATATTCTTTTCCAAAGTCTTTTGCCCAATTGAAAGGAATGTAACAACCTTCAATCATTAAATTTTGCTTATTTTCTACAGCGGTTTTAATCATCTCCCGGACGATAGGCCATAAATACACCGTCAAATCAACATCCTCACTTAATGGAGTCAGTTTTGTGTTTCCGCTTCGAATCAATCCCATTTTCAAATGGTCTATTGATAAATAGGGATATTTATATTTTTCCAGTAACTTTTGAGCAAGCACGGTCTTACCTGTATGGGATGCTCCCGCTATTAAAATAATCATGGCTTTTATCCTCACAAACAATACAACGAATATGGGGCATGTTTTGCATATATCTAATATTACCATAAAGACACATCTGCCTCAATAAATTACACAAAAATATCGGCATGCGTAATGGGTGCCGATATTTTTCCACCTTCTATTATTTTTTCAAGCTCTCCAAAATCCGCCCAGCATACCACCTGGAGAAATTAAATGTCCTGATTCCGTTTTTCTCCACATCCTCCCTCAGATGGTCCATGTAAAAGTAGCCCCATTGATCCGCCTCATGCCGACGGTATATTTCCCTGGGTGCCGTGGCTGTCATATCATATCCCTGGCCTTTTAAATAGGGCAAAACCACCGGTGCCGCATCCGCACTCAAACCGCTCAGATACCCGTAATCATGATATGCATCCGCATCGAAAAATCCATGAACTGTGGCATCATCGGTGTTAGCCAGATTACAGGTCGCGATCAGATGATCCGGCTTGGAGAAAGACAATACAATATAACAAACTGTCACCACCGCCACGCCATAACGGAACAGAGGAAACCGGGGCGCATAGATATGGATCAAAACTCCCGTAAGGAGTAAAAAGATCACACCCAGCGCCCACAAGACTAAAATGCGCAGGAAGGTAAGGTAATAATGTTGTATATACAAGATCATCCGATAGCCGGAAGAAAATATCATAACATACGTACAAACTGACATTGCCGTCAGAACAATTTTCAAAACCCTGCTTTCTTTAAAATAATGACCGCCGATCAGCACCATTGCCAAATTTAATATGCAGATGAACAACAATTGGAAGAATCCCTGTCTGGCATACTCCGCATAAGTCATATTCGTGAGACTTACATTGCCAAGAAACAGACAAAACACCTGCACTCCACAAAAGACCATATAAAGCAGTGTCAGTGGAAGCGTGATCGTCACTGCCAGAATACTCTCGTGTTTCTTTTTCTCCGTCACCTCATCCTCCAGATATCGATGGCTCAGATAGGCCAGCACACCGTAGGAAAGCAAAAACATAAGAACAATACTACACACCACCCCAAAAATGTTTACTGCATCTATGGTATCAAAGAACCGCTCCGTCAGATCCATAAAAATACGATCCGCAGTCATCAATAAAAACCACACCACCAGAAATAACGGAATCATTATGCACAAACCAATTGCCACATACAAAAGCTTAGGGTTCTTTTTTACACCCTTGCTCCGATATAGGGCATAATCGGTAAAGGGCTTAGCGATCTCCCCTATGGCACCAAACATGGTTGCCAATACAGAGAGCAGATATCTGCCAAAACGCCAATTGCCATCCTGATAAAACTGATGCAGCAAAAAACTGATCATCAAAAGCAGTACCCCTACATGGTTAAAGAAAATAATCCTACCGTCTGCCGTGCACACAGTTGATAATCCTAAAAGTATCATGCCTGCCATATAAAAGACACTGTCTTTTTTTATGGCAGTCTCTAACTTTTTCATACATAAGCAGAAAAAGAAGAGACTGCCTGCGATGAAAAAAGGAAACGTAATACCTGCTGCATTTCGATACATACAAAAGGTATAAAATAAGGCATACAAACCGCTGGCAATTCCAAAAAAGGGATAATTTTCCTGTCTGAGCAGGGTCTGCCTTGTCTGCGGTTTCGAATTTACCATGTTTTGTGTATCAACACAAGGCGTTTGCATCAATTCACTCATTTTTTGCTCCTCCTTTCGTAAGCTCCTCATCATCCACGTATTGTAATATGTCTCCCGGTTGGCAGTTCAACGCTTTACAGATTGCATCCAGGGTAGACAAGCGTACTGCCTTTGCCTTATTGTTTTTCAGTATCGAAAGATTTGCCAGAGTAATATCCACCTCTCCGGCCAGCTCTGTCAGGCCCTTTTTACGCTGGGCCATCACCACATCCAGATTGATAATGATTGCCATGGCTCACCTCCTATATGGTCAGGTCGTTTTCGACCTTGTACTGTACTGCCCGATCAAAAACAAAAGATAACACCTTGCTGAAAAGCCCCGCAATGACAAAGACCAGGATAATGATCAGCATGGCCGGCGTCATATATACAATGCTTCGGATCAGCGCTACCAGCGCGATCACAAAGCTATAAGTACCCATCCGCTGCAGACTGACTACATTCTCATAAACGAAACAATCATCTGCCTTGACCGTACGCAGCATCTTGCGCAGCTCCCCTATGATCAGCACTGCCAAAATGCCAAGCACAAAATAGATAAGTACCATTTCCGCATAATGCTCCGCAAAATACGTTACATAATTTCCCAACCACTTGATGCTGGCCGGCAACGTAAGGGTGATCACAATTCCCGCAAAAAACATAAATTCTATCAACCATTTTGTAATGATTATCACAGTTCCTTTCTTCACAACTTGATCCTCCTATGAAAAATATTGTCAGGTTTTCCCAACTCTGTTGGTTTGAATATAACATGCATATGATTGATTGTCAATATATTTTTATTGATATTCGATAAATATTTGTTTTGAAACGAAAAAAGCCCCTTAGCTTTCGCTAAAGGGCTTTTCGTTATAAATTTAACACTTACGGTCTTAGTCCCATGCCGCCTTCCAATGTGAGGGTTTCACCGGACATATATTTAAAGTCAGGAGAAGCCAGCTGTACGCACACACGGCCGATCTCCAGCTCGGAATCCCCGTAATGACCCATGGGAGGCATGTGTACATTGGCCTTAAATGCCTCCGGATATGCCTGCTGGAACTGCTCCAGTCTTGCTGTCCATGCCAGAGGACATACCACGTTTACATTGATACCGTCTGCGCCCCACTCATTGGCTGCTACACGGCTCATACCGCGAATGGCTTCCTTAGCTGCGGCGTAGGCACACTGTCCCTTGTTACCGAACAGTCCTGCACCAGAGGCGAAATTGATCACACTTCCCTTGGTCTCCTTCAGATAAGGATAGCAAGCCTTCATGTAGTAAAACGCAGAATACAAACCGGAATACATGGCCAGATCAAACTGCTCTGTGGTATGCTCTGCAAAGTTTACGCCGGAAGCAGATGCCTGGGCATTGTTGATCAGCACATCAATGCGGCCAAAGGTCTCCATGGTTTTGTTCACTACATTTTTTACAATTGCTTCATTGTCTGCACCGGCATTCACATCCGCCTGCACGATCAGCACCTTGATGCCATACAGACGCTCCAGTTCCTCCTTGGCATCCTCCAGCTTCTGCACATTTCGTCCGGTAATCACCAGATTTGCTCCCTCTTTTGCATAGGCAGTAGCAATACCATAACCAATAGATCCCGGTGCACCGTTCTGCAGGGGCTCAGGTCTGCCTGCTCCTGTAATGATTGCTGTTTTTCCTGTCAAAAATCCCATATTGTTCTCTCCTTATTTATAATTTTAATTAACAAAACCTATAGATCCAATTTTAGATTAGCAAAAAGACTTCCCAGACTTGTGGTCGCCTCTCCATCTGACTCATAATGAAACTCCTCAATGGTCTCAGCCTCTGCATCCTCCTGCAGCGCCTTGATGCTTAAGGATATTTTACCATTATTGGTATTCAGTACCTTGGTCTTTACTTTTTCTCCTACGGTCAGCACTTCCGACGGTTTCCGGATCCTCTTCTGGCTGATCTGAGAAATATGCACCAATCCGCTCAAACCATTGCCAAGGTTCACAAAAGCACCATACTCTGTAAGACTCTCCACCGTCCCTTCCAATACACTTCCCGGAATGATCATCGCAATCCGGCGGGCCTGTTCCTGAGCCGCTTCTTCCTTTAGGATCGCCTTGGCGGACAGCACCAGCTTTTCTTTCTCCTTATCCACAGTGATCACTCTGACCTTCAATGTTTTCCCCAGCCAGGGGTTCACATCCTCCACATAATCCATGGAAAGCTGGGAAGCAGGAATAAAAGCCCTGATATCTTCCACATAACAGATGGCACCTGCGTTGGTCACGCCGCTAATTTTTACAGTCAGCTCGGTCTTTCCCTCCTGATAAGCCTTCAACTTGTCCCAGGCAAGTACCTGATTCGCTGCTTTTCTGGAAAGGAGGATATTGCCCTGTCCATCATCCATACGTACCACAGTTGCTTCCAGCACATCTCCAACCTGCACATCCTGCAGGATAGAAAATTCCGGTGCATCACTCATATCCTCCGCCTTGATCACGCCCTGTGTATAATAGCGCAGATCCAATATCACTCCTTCTTCACTGACATCGATCACCGTACCAGAAAGAATATCCCCTTCTGCAATCTTTCGAAAAGACGCTTCCAGCTCCCTTGTATAATCTGCCATAGTCTCTATTACTTTATCGTCTGCCATTGTTGCTTCCTTTCTTCTTATTTGCCTATATTTTACCATATGCTGTTTTTATTGTCAGTAACTGTTTAAATTTCTTTGCTAATAAAGAACCATTCCCAGTCCCGCAGAGATCACTATCATCACAATCGGCGAAGGTTTTCTTTTCATTATTTTCTTCATGATGAAATTTGTTGCAATCAAAGCTATAAATATAATCATTCCTACCATATCGACAGAAAGTGTCGATTCTATATCTGAAAAGCCAAGAAAGGTACTTAAAAATAAAGACACTGCCGTGGCCAGTATCAATCCCACAACGCATGGGCGAACACCTCCAAGAAATGCCTGCACGCCTCTGTATTTTAAAAAATTTCGTATCAGTGCTGCAATCAACAATATAATGATAAAAGATGGTAATACTACCCCCAGCGTTGCCAATACAGAACCAAGTATTCCGCCCTGGGTGGAACCCACAAAGGTTGCCATATTAACTGCGATCGGCCCGGGTGTAGATTCCGAAACGGCAATCATATTAAGTAATTCTTCCTCCGCCATCCACCCATGCACCAGCACCTTTTCCCTAATCAGTGATATCATTCCGTAACCACCACCAAAAGAGACAAAGCCGATTTGTAAAAAGGTAAAAAACAGTTTAAGGTATATCATTCGCCTGCCTCCTTCCGCCTACCGAATAAGCTGACCAGATACACAAACAGACCAATCCCACCCGAGATGAGAATAATAAATATCGTGGAAAAACTAACACCAAACATGGTAAATGTTATCATACAAGCCATAACTGCCATAACAATTACTATATTAAAAACGGTTTTCTCTATTTGCCTAAGCATTTTAAGTCCTGCAGAAAAAATCAAATAGATAACACAGACCTGTATGCCTTTAAAGGCATATGCAACGAGGGTGAAAGATAAAAATGCATCGAAGAACAAAGATATTGCATAAATAATAACAAAAGAGGGAATACAGATTGCCACCGTTGCCGTAAGTGAACCAACAAATCCTAACAGTTTATATCCAATGTAGGTTGCAGCATTGATGGCAATGGGACCGGGCGTAGATTCTGCTATAGCCACCATGTCAAGAAATTCATCCTTTTTGATCCATTCTTTTTGTGATACAAACTCATTTTCCAACAGAGCTATCATAGCATAACCGCCACCAAAGGTAAATAGACCAATTTTAAACATTGTTAAAAACAGATCAAGATATCTCTTCATAACAAGCCGCCTTTCTTTAAATTAAAAATAGCTTATTTACAGGAAGATCAGTATGAAAAACGCCAAAAGCCCAGTAAAATCAAGACTTTTGGCATTACCACAACGTTCCCGAGGTGACTTGAACACCCGACCTACCGCTTAGGAGTATGGCGTACCGTTTCGTACGATATTCAAGTAATAACTTTTCGTTACACTTCATACGAGCATGTGTCATTATGTTTATGAACAAAATGCCGTAAATACCGCAAAAATA
>SVFM01000002.1 GCA_015056865.1 Lachnospiraceae bacterium | reverse complement strand
CCGCCTCCCGTGCTCTGTAGTGTATTGCTATTCCATACAAGCATTATAAATCAAAGAGTGGAGAGGCACAACATTTTTTCATAACCTGTTTGTGCCTGAGCGAAGCGAAAGGAATGATAAAAACAATGAAAAAGTTATTTGCAGTTATTTTAACAGTTGCTCTTTTGATGAGTTTGTCCGTTACCGCTTTTGCGGCCAACACCACCGGCGGTGATGCTGACATCACCACCAGCATCGCGCCTACCTACACCGTGACCATTCCTGCTGATGTAAACGTAGCCTTCAACGCTACCGAAACCGCATTTGGCACCATCGAGGTTACCGCTTCTCAGATCCACCCCAACAAGTGCATCAAGGTGGAGCTGACCTCCGACGGCAAGCTGGAAAACAGCATTGATGCTACCAAGGTTATTTCTTACGCCATCAAGGATAGCGAAGGCGCTGCATTTACCTCTGCTACTTATCTGACTGAGGGCGACAAGACCGAGCTTTCCATCCACATCACCGCTGATGATTGGAACGCCGCTTACGCAGGCGAGTATTCCGATACCGTTACCTTCACTGTTTCCTACGAAGATAAATAAGGAGGCGGTACTATGAAGAAATTAACAGCTCTGCTGTTATGCTTCTTACTGCTATGTACGTGTAGTGTGACCGCCTTTGCCGCAGAGCCGGAAGCCGAGAAAACAAACACCGTAATCTCTGTTACCGTTCCGGACTCCCATAAGATTACCGTTACGGCTGAAAATGCCAAGGTATTTTATGAGGGTGTCAGCGGCGATAGCTTCACGGTAGAAAGATTCAGCACACCGAGATTATTGATCCGAGCCGAAAGCGGCAAGGTAATTAAGTCGGTTATGCTGAATGATGTGGACGTGACCGCAGAGCTTCACGGCGGCTATCTTGACCTTGACGCTGTTTATGAGGATAAGGAGATTACCGTCACCACCGAGGATGAACCGGTCGCCCCGAAGGACACCTACACCGTAAAAGGTAAGGTTACGCTGAACGGTCAGCCTCTCAGCGAGGTGGACTTGGAGCTGCGTTCCACCCTAAAGACCACCAAGACCGACAAAAACGGCAACTTCGTCTTTGCCGATGTAGAGCCGGGCGAACATTCACTGACGGCACTCCGTGACGGCGAGGTTATCGGCTATTTGTCCTTTGAACTTAAAAAGGACAACAAAGCCGACGTGTCCTTGCTTGAGGATGGTACCTATACCGTGTCCATTGACCAAAACGGTGCCGGCGTGGAGCTGCACCTGGTACTGAACGAGGAAGCGGGCACCCTTGCCCCGACCGAGATCGGCACCATCGAAAAAGCAGATCCAAACTCACCCCAAACAGTAGATAACACAAACCTCTCTTGGTGGTGGCTACTGCTGATACTCGGCGCCACCTGCATAGTAGTTTTAGAAACCTACCGCAGAAAGAAAAAAGTTAAATAAATTTAATTTCAAACAGTATTATAATAATTAAAAGAAAGGAGATTTCAGGAAATTTAGTTTTCAGAGCTTGATCCAAAAATTGACCAAAATATTTAATTGACCATACAGATAGCAGTAGGCAAAAGCTTGCTGCTATTTGTATTTTAAGGGGAGAAGAGTGTTGGTCCTATATTGACACACTCGTGTCTGGGTCGCCAGTCATACAAAATGGTAAACTGGTGGGTGCAGTTACCCATGTGCTGGTGAATGATCCGACGAGAGGATATGGCATCTTCATAGAGAATATGCTGGAGGCAGCAAATCAAGTGGCTGAAAAACAGGCAAAAAAAGACGCATCATAAGGTAACGAGTGTGTCGGGATTCAAAGATCAGAATCCCGGCACATTTCTTATATAAAAATCTTAAAACTTAGAAAGGAGTCAAAAAAATGAGTACAATGAACTTCAAAATCGATTATAATGTCATTGGTGTGAAACATGCATTCATCGTGGAGTATAAATTAGATTTTGAGGAATAATATCCCTTAATCATTGTCTGTTTCCCTTAAATATATTATATGGTTAAGGGAAAGTTTACAACAAACTATTGACCATTCCCTTACAAATGGCTATAATATAAGGGAAAGAAAAGGAGGTTAAGGGAATGAGACCTTTTAATTACTCTGTTATTAAGAACCAAAAATGGGATTCTGAGGTTTTAGGACTTATTGCTGCAATATATAAAGAGGCAGGAAAGCAAGAACTTTATCTCAAACAACGTCCGAAAGAATTAGAAAAGTTGGTTGAGATTGCAAAAATTCAAAGTACCGAAGCATCCAATGCGATTGAAGGTATTGTTACCACCAATACCCGCATTAAGCAGTTGGTTGAAGAAAAGACCACACCTAAAAACCGTGATGAGCAGGAAATTGCCGGTTATCGTGATGTTCTCTCTATTATTCATGAAAGTTTTGATGCGATATCTTTGTCCCGCAATTATATACTTCAACTTCACAAGATTATGTATAGCCATATGAACAATCCTATGGCCGGACAGACAAAGAATGTACAGAATTATATTAGTGCAACTTACCCTGACGGACATACAGAGATTTTGTTTACTCCTCTTGCCCCATTTGAAACACCGGAGGCATTAGATAAAATTTGTGAAGAATACAACCGTGTTATCGGCAATATGGAATTGGAGCCTTTAATCGCTATTCCGATTTTTATTCATGACTTCCTTTGTATTCACCCTTTTAACGACGGTAACGGAAGAATGAGCCGATTGCTTACTACGTTGCTTTTGTATCGCAGTGGTTTTTTTGTGGGTAAATATATTTCATTAGAAGCGAAGATTGCTAAGAATAAAGACTTGTATTACGATGCGCTTGGTCGTTCACAGTATGGATGGCACGAAGGAACTGAGGACGCGGTTCCATTTATTAAATACCTACTCGGTACGATTCTGGCGGCATACAAAGACTTCGGAGACCGATTCGCTATTGTTGAAGAGAAACTTCCTGCTATAGAGATGGTTCGCAAAGCTGCTATGAATAAGATTGGACGCTTTAACAAGCAAGACATCCGTGAACTGTGCCCGATGCTTAGCCTTAGTTCTGTAGAAGGAGCTCTTCGCAAAATGGTTGCATCCGGTGAACTGAAACGCGAGGGAAAAGGAAAGTCAACCTGCTATATAAGATTGAAATAATTATCATTATGTTCAAGAGACTTTTATGGAAAAACAAATGAATTTAGAAGAATTAGTATATAATTTTAGAGAATTCATAGAAGAGGCTAAAAAGAACGGTGAATACGGAACATTTTTTAGAAAGTTTCCAACTGGACATATTTATGATAGGATAAAGAAAAAAGGAGGATTTCCTATGGCAAGAGAAACCATTGCCGACAAAATCGCAAAAAAGACCTTCAATAGCCCTGATTTCCAGAAAAGTTGGGCGGTACACATGCAGGCCTTTGGCCCTATCCTGGAGCCAGCCTTTGCAGAAAACTATCAGGCCCGGGTTCATCTCACTGCTGCGCTGAACCTGATCAGCAGGCGGGATTTTAACGGCGGACTGAAAAAACTGCAGTCTCTCCAGGAAAAATGCATCAATAACAACGATAAGGCTGCGCTGCTGCTTTTCATGGGTTTGGCTTTCGAAATGGGGGGACAGCAACGGCAAATGGTGGAATGCTACACCCATGCCAACGAGTACGGCCATCGTTTCTATATGCCCTACCTGAAAATGGCAAAATTTTACATGAGCGGACATATGTATGACAGCGCAGAAGAAAACTTTCGCTCCGCTATAGATTGCTTCACCGCTACCGGTTTGGATGATCATGATCGATTGATTTTGGGCTCTGCCTACACCAACCTTGCTACCTGCTTGACCATGATGCATCGCTACGAAAAAGCAGAAACTGCCATTGCTACTTCTGCTACGCTTTATCCCGATGCACCCGGTCGGTTTGCTACGGAAGCCTTGCTTTATGCCATTAAGGGTGATGTTTCCCGGGTGGAAGAATGTCTGAGTGTGCTGAAACATCACGCTCCCGATGCTTATGATTCTGTGAAGGAAAGCACGGATAACGTTCTTGCCCGTAAAGATCCTCTGTTCTACCCTGTCCCTCTGGACGGTGAGAGAATCACCGGGTTCTGGACCTGGTTTGGTAGTTACGTATTGGAGCTTAATGCAAAGCTGGACCGAGAAGAATACGAAACCGCCCTTGCGCCCGTTGCGGAAAAATTACTGGAAACCTTTCCCTTCTTTGAAGAAGCGCCCTATATTGCATTGGGTAAAAATGAAGTCGGCTACGTGCTGGAATTGAGAGATATGTATGCCATCGCGGTGGAGAATGCCTACAAAAAGCTGATGGAGGCATGCCCTGAGGAAACAAAATCCAGCTGGCAGTTTTCTCTGTTGCATTGATGTGAAAACAATCAGGCTCCTGCCTTTCTTTAATTCTATACTTACAAAAAGAAATTTATAAGGAGTGCGGTTGGAAAGTCCTGAACATCGTTCCCAAATATGCAGATGCTTGTGAATTTGTAGATGCACAGTGGTTTGTCCCTGTATCATCAGATGTTGCTGATGCGATCGAAACCGCTTTTTGTGATAACGCAAAGGCCAAGCAAAAGTTATGCTCGGTTAAGAATGTTATATAGCAACGTATAGGAGGTGTGGTATCCCATGAAGAAGACAGTATTCTACAATCCCGAAATACCGTACAGTTTGCACGATATGAACGTGATTTCCTTAGAGGTCAAAGGTGACAATCTCATAATGAGAACTCAATCGGGTATGGTAAGAACTGCTCCGAATTGGGATCAAGTGAACGGATACGTGGAATTCCTCGATGTGTCGTGGGAATATTGTTATGCCACAGTATGCGCAGGATACTACGGAAATATCGGCTCTTATGAGGGCAAAACTTTCAAGAAAATGTATCTCAAGGATTTTATCGGTGAGTTTCAAAATGCAGGCTTTTATATTACGGACGAATACTACGGTCAAGACCGTGCTCTCTATACGGGATATTTCCACAAGGGTGGCACTATGAGTGAATGTATCATTGAGATTTACCACCATAACATCGTGTTCTTTGAGCAGAACGACGATACCCGAGAAATGAAAGAAGTCATTTTGAGTGCAGATGGAGATCTGTCACTCTATTTAGTTCCTGCCGACGTCGCGGATAATCTTGCCATGGTTGCAAATGAGTTTGCTTTCAACTACGTTTGGCACGGTAAAAAAAGCGGTAAGTTTTTAAAGCTCTGCGGTGAACAGTACGGGGCGGTTTTCGATGAGGAAGATTTTATTGAATATCTGAATACGGTACTGTATCCCGAAAAGCCGTCGCGCAAGATCAAAACACTTTGTAGTTTCGACGATAAAGTACCAGAGAAATACGCTCGAGTACCGTACTATAATTTTTAAGTATAGGAATTTCGGAGGTTGCGAAATAAAGGTATGGAATATAAAACAACTGGAACTGTAGTGTCTGTAAAAAAACAATGGTGGTTGAAGGTCAATACAAAGCCCGTGAGAATGCACGCACTTGACGGAGCAACCTTCCCACACATTATTAAAGTTAGATATGTAGTTAACGGAAGCGAATATTTCAAGAAAAAATGGATCCGTGCCTGTGATCAGCCACCGACAGTAGGTGCGAAAGTAAACGTGCTCTACAATGAAAATAAACCGAGCAAGAGCAAGGTGCTTTGATCATTAAGAAAGTAAGAGGCCAAACCATGGGATTTAGGAAGTAGCTCTCAACAAGACTTTTGATAAAGACGGCAATAGAAAGGCGGAATGATATTAAAAATCTAATAATAGGGGGAAAATAACAGATATGAAAGTTACCTATATTCATCACAGCTGTTTTCTTGTCGAAACCGATCGCCTTTACTATTTATTTGATTATGAAAAGGGTCGCTTGCCCGAAATGGAAGTTACAAAGCCAATCATTGTTCTTTCCAGCCATGGTCATGCTGATCATTATAATCCAGAGGTTTTTTCTATGCTGGCTGCCTTAGGCATGCAACACATTCGGGCAATTTTATCAGAAGACATCGAAGTTCCTGTAAATATTAATTCCCTGCATGTATCTCCGGGAAAGAAATATGATCTGGGGCCCCGGCAAAAGCTTACCACTTTTCAATCCACAGATTTGGGGGTCGCTTTTTTGATAGAAGATCAGAATACCCTGATTTACCATGCCGGGGATCTTAATGATTGGGTTTGGGAAGAAGAAAGCGATTCTTACAATGAACAAATGACCGTAAATTATCGAAAACAAATGGATCTTCTTGCTAAAGAATTAAATCATAGAAAAGTAGATGTGGCATTTGTGGTCCTGGATCCCAGACAAGAAAAAGATTATGACAGAGGACTTTGCTATTTTTTGGAACACATTTTTGTAAAACAAGTTTATCCCATGCATTATTGGGAAAACTCTGCTATCATTGAAACATTTTTAGAAGATCATCCGGAATATACATTTCAGATTCATAGAATGGAATAAAATAGTTCGCGCCCGGCAGAAAAGAGGTTTAATATGAAGTTTAAAATGGTTCACGAAAACTACAATGTTGCAGATTTAAACAAGTCTATTGCTTTCTATGAAAAAGCACTGGGACTGCATGAGATAAGACGTAAAAACGGCAACGGTTTTATCATTGTTTATTTGGGCAATGAAGATAGTCCTTTTGAATTGGAACTTACATGGCTGGAAGAGCATCCTCAGGAGTACGATTTGGGTGAGTGTGAATTTCATTTGGCTTTTGAGGCAGATGATTACGAAACAGCCCATAAACTTCACGAAGAAATGGGCTGTATCTGCTATGAAAATCCGTCAATGGGAATTTATTTCATTACTGACCCGGACGGATATTGGCTGGAAATTGTGCCATCTAAAAAATAAATAAAGTGTGCCATAAAAAATAACCATGTATTTGATGTACATGGTTGTTTTATCTCCGATGAGACACCGGAAACGACCGAATAGACCAAAATCAACATTTCTCCATTTTTATTTGCTATGATGGTACATACAAGTAATAGAAATTAAAGCAAAATGGAGGACAACATAAATGCAGGCAATTCAAATAATGGGTCTTGTTAAACGGTATAAAAATTTGACAGCCGTGGATAAACTTCATTTAGAAATGAAACAGGGAGAATTATTTTCCCTGCTGGGGGTTAATGGTGCAGGAAAAACTACGGCTATCAAAATGCTTTCCTGTCTTACAAAACCAACCGATGGAGATGCCATTGTAGGTGGCTACAGCATTACAAAGGAGCCGGAACGGGTAAAAGGGTTGATCGGTGTGTCCCCGCAGGAGACCGCCGTTGCTCCAAATCTTTCCGTAAAAGAAAACTTGGAACTGATCTGCGGGATTCACGGATTTTCGAAGGAAAAAACAAAAGCGAAGATAAAAGAACTGGATATGCAATTTACCCTTGAAGCCGTTTTGCATAGAAAAGCCGGCAAGTTATCCGGCGGCCTACAGCGCCGTGTAAGCATTGCAATGGCACTGATTAGTGAACCTAAAATTCTATTCCTGGATGAACCTAGCCTTGGCTTGGATGTGATTGCAAGGCACGATCTCTGGGAAATGATTCGCTCTTTAAAAGGTAAGATAACCATTATTCTGACTACACATTACATGGAGGAAGCAGAGGCGCTCTCTGACCGCATTGGTATTATGAAAAGTGGCCGCCTTCTTGTGGTAGGAACGGTAGAAGAATTGAACGCGGTGGCCGGAACAAAGGATTTTGAAACAGCCTTCGTTTCCATTGTGAAGGGGGCGTAAGTATGAGAATGATGACTTTTGCCAAAAGATGTATAAAGGAGATTTTGCGTGATCCAATCAATCTTGTTTTTGGCCTGGGGTTTCCTTTGGTCTTACTGTTACTTTTAAGTGCTTTGCAGGCAAACATTCCGGTGCCCTTGTTTGAAATCGAAACACTGACTCCGGGCATTACCGTATTCGGACTGTCATTCATGACACTTTTTTCCGCATCATTGATTGCCAAAGACCGGGAAAGTGCCCTTTTACAGAGATTGTACACCACACCTCTTACGGGATTTGACTTTATCATAGGGTATATGCTCCCGATTTTACCTATCGCCCTTGGACAGACAGTAATCTGCTATCTGTTTGCGATTCCTTTGGGATTGACTTTTAGCGTAAATGTTGTTTATGCTGTGATTGGGATAATCCCTATGGCCATTTTTAATATTGCATTGGGGCTTTTGTGTGGCAGTATTTTTGGCGTGAAACAGGTTGGCGGTATTTGCGGTGCATTGCTTACCAACCTTTCCGCATGGCTTTCAGGAGTGTGGTTTGATCTGAAACTTGTGGGAGGATTTTTTGAGAAATTAGCGGATATGCTGCCCTTTGTTCACGCAGCGGAAATGGAAAAAGCGTTATGTGGCGGAAATTTTGAACTTGCAGCACACCACATACTGCCGGTCCTTGGGTACAGTGTATTGATAACGGTGGTTGCTGTATTTAGTTTCCTGGGGCAAATGAAAAAACAGTAAGGATTTGAGGCGATGAAATATAAACTGATTATCGACAAAAATGTAGAAGAAGAAATCATAGCAATTGTTCATGCTCCTTCCTCTTTGACACAGCAGATCGAAGATCTTGTCTGCAGTTATTCCGGCGCGGACAGCATGATGGGATACAGAGATGATGAGATGCGCAAGCTTGCATTTCAGGAAATTGAATGTGTTACCATAATTGACAGAAAAGTGATTGCCATTGATACCGGTGGCAATCACTATCGCATCCAGGAGCGGCTTCGTGATTTAGAGGATGTTTTGCCCTCTTATTTTATCCGCATTAACAAATCTACTCTTGCCAATGAACATCGCATTCTGCGGTTTGATGCAGCGTTCAGCGGTGGTGTGGATGCCGTGTTTCGGTGCGGCTATCGGGAATATGTTTCCAGACGTTGTTTTGCGGAAATCAGAAGGAGGTATGAAGGGATATGAAAAAGTATATTTTGGAATTTTTTCGCCGTGGTTTGATCGCTTGTGGTATCGGCCCTATTGTTTTGGCTATATTATATTTGATTTTGCAGCATCAAGCTTCCCTAGAGACTTTAACTGTAAATCAGGTCTGCATAGGGATATTTTCATTATCCGCACTTGCCTTTATTGCGGGCGGCATGAATGTCATCTATCAAATGGAACAGATGCCCCTGATGGTGGCAATTTTAATTCATGGAGTCGTCTTATATATCAGCTATTTGGGCACTTATCTGCTCAATGATTGGCTGGAATGGGGCGTAACTCCAATTTTAGTTTTCTCCGGTATTTTTGTTTTGGGCTATTTGGTGATCTGGGCGATCATTTATTCCATCATCAAAAGGAAGACAGATAAACTCAATAGAATATTAAAGCAAAAACAGCAAAGAGCGGAAGACAAAATGAAGATATATTGAATGCCAACTCTCGTATAATTTTACCGCCAATCGTCGAAAAAATAATCCGCCAATCATCGGAAAAGTATTGTAAAAAATTATAATTATGGTGTATAATATAATCAAAGTCAATGGAAACGAGGTGTTCCCCGTGAAAAACTATAAAAAAAGAATTGCAGACGATATTCTGAAACGGAAGTTGGAAGGCAAAGGTGCGGTGCTTATTGAAGGGCCTAAATGGTGTGGCAAAACCACAACTGCTGAACAGCTTGCTGCAAGTATTTTGTATATGGATGATCCGGAAAAGAAAGAACAAAACATTGCAATGTCAGAGTTGAACCCCAAACGACTGTTAAAGGGTGCCACACCAAGACTTATCGACGAATGGCAACTTGCTCCTAAACTTTGGGATGCTATCCGCTTTGAGGTCGACCATCGTGGCGAGCTAGGGCAGTTTGTGCTTACTGGTTCTGCTGTGCTCGCTGATACTAAGGAAATCACTCACTCCGGTACAGGGCTTTTCACGTGGCTGACGATGAGACCTATGAGCCTGTATGAGTCGGGCGATTCAACAGGTGAAGTCAGTTTGAAAGACTTGTTTGATGGTAAAATGGAGATTGAAGGAGAATCCAATCTGGACATTGATCGTCTGGCCTTCCTTGTGTGTCGAGGTGGATGGCCACAAGCGGTGGATATGTGTGATGAAATTGCGTTAGACCAAGCAATGGATTACTACGATGCGGTTGTACACTCGGATATTAACCGGGCAGACAATGTACAAAAAAAACCCGAAAGAGTTCGTGGGCTCATGCGGTCCTATGCAAGAAACCAAGGCGGTCAAGTTCCCAACACCGTACTTGCCCAGGATATTGCGGCAAATGATGAAACGCCGATTAGTGAAGAAACCGTAGCATCTTATGTCAATGCGCTCCGCAAAATTTTTGTTGTAGAGGATATGCCAGCATGGAATCCAAATCTGCGGTCAAAAACCGCTATTCGTTCGTCCGACACTCGGTATTATATTGACCCTTCTATTGCCGCTGCGGCTTTGGGGATCGGTCCCAGCGACTTGATAAACGATTTGAAAACCTTCGGTTTCCTCTTTGAAACGCTCTGTATCCGAGACCTTCGTGTTTTTGCAGATGCACTAAATGGTAGCGTTTATCACTACCGAGATAAAGACGGACAGGAATGTGATGCGGTTATCCATTTAAGAAATGGAAAATACGGTCTTTTTGAGATCAAACTTGGCGGAGACAGGCTCATTGAGGAAGGCGCCAAAAGTCTGAAATCAATGGAATCCAAAATTGATACTGATAAGATGAATGTACCGTCTTTCCTTATGGTTTTGACGGGAACCGGCGACTACGCATATCGCCGTCAAGATGGCGTATACGTAGTTCCCATAGGTTGCTTAAAAAATTGATGTTACTTTGGTATGTGATAAAGACGAATTGATCAGACGATGGAAAAATGATGATAAATGCGAATGGCGAACAGACAAATTGCTCGATATCAGCTTAAAATCGTTATCCTATTTTTCTACGTTGGAAAATTGTATTGATACAAGCAAATTTTCAGTTTTCCAGATTTCAGAAATAATTATGGGACAGATGAGAGCGTAGTATGTAAAATTGAAATATGAGGAGGTAACTCATGGAGAAATTAACAAAGGAAGCAGAAGAAATACTAATTGAACGATTTGGTAAAGATAGTATTATTGCGTTGGCAACAACGGTAGGTGAGATTCCTTATGTTCGTAATGTAAATGCTTTTTATTCTGACTGTGCATTTTATGTCCTTACTTATGGACTATCAAATAAAATGAAGCAGATTGAAACAAATCCTACTGTAGCACTTGCGGGTGATTGGTTCACTGCCCATGGAAAAGGTGTTAATTTGGGGTATTTCGGAAAAAAAGAAAATAGAGGCATTGCAGAGAAGATGCGAGTAGCGTTTTCTGAATGGATTGATAACGGACATAATAACTTTGATGATGTAAACACTTGTATCTTGTGTATTGAGTTAATAGATGGTTTATTACTTTCTCACGGAACACGTTATGAGATTGATTTTTCCAGATAACCACAGCCCATCTTTCAAAAAGTTATACGTCAGGAAACACTTTCCAATAAAAGGAGCTATACATATGAATTTCGAAAATAAAGTTGTTGTAATTACAGGCGGTGCTCATGGTATAGGTCTTTGTGCTGCTGATGAATTCAAAAAATGCGGTGCACATGTCTGTGTGATTGATTGCACCGAGGGAGACCACTACGTGGGTGATATCGGTAATAAGGATGAGCTGGAGGCTTTTGCACGGACGGTGATTGAAAAATACGGTCGGGTGGATGTTCTGGTTAACAATGCGCCACCGCAGATGCATGGCATTGATAACTGCACATGGGAACAGTTTCAAAATGCCATGAACGTGGGGGTTACTGCACCTTTTTACCTGTGTAAGTTGTTTTCACCTTATTTTTCTCATGGCGGGAGCATCATCAATATTTCTTCCTCACGGGATCGTATGAGCCAACCTCAAACCGAAAGCTATACGGCAGCCAAGGGAGGCATTGCCGCCCTGACCCACGCGTTGGCGGTCAGCTTTGCCGGAAGGGTGCGTGTAAACTCCATTTCTCCCGGGTGGATCGATACGGCGTATACGGTTTACGAAGGCCCCGATGCCAAACAGCAGCCCGCAGGACGGGTTGGTAACCCCCTTGACGTTGCAAATATGATCCTATTCCTGGCTTCAGATAAAGCAGGATTTATCACGGGCGAAAATATCTGTATTGACGGCGGTCAAACAAAGCTGATGGTCTATCATGGTGACCACGGCTGGATGTTTACAGAGCCTTGAGTATTGTACCGATGTGATGTTTTTATCAATCAATGAGATGGATCGAAAGTTGTAGGGGAGTAAGACGATGGAAAATATAATAGGTGCAGTCATATTAGGTGTAATAGCAATTGTTTGCTTTGTATTTAGTTATTTGCAGTTTCAGCAGAAAGGGTTTCTATTTAATAATGCTTATATCTATGCTTCAAAGAAAGAACGGGAGACGATGGATAAAAAACCATATTACAAGCAATCGGGGGTTGTCTTTGTACTAATAGGAATCTTATTCTTGATTAATGCGATTGATATGATCCTGCAAACGGATTGGCTTTTCTATTTCGTGATAGGAATTATAATCTTTGCGATACTGTATGCGATTGTGTCATCTGTTATGATACATAAAAGAAAACAATAAAGATATCATAGTATGCAATCCTAAAAAAAGAATTTTATGTGACAAAGATTTGCGCGGCAGTTGAATGTAAGTGAAAAGCACCAGCAAACTTATCATAAAAACATAGTGACTTTTTGAGACAAGATTGTATAATATAGGTAACTGTATTTCAAAGATTATTTTGCGAGGTAAGAGGTTATGAGGAATCAATATTGTAAAAAAATCGCGAAAGGACTGGCCGCGCTGCTGATAGCCGGACTTTTGTTGCCTGGGGCCTTGGAAGTGCATGCGACGCAGAATAGTAATGCTGCGGATGCGATCGGAAAGAGACAGGAGGCCATGAATGCTGCAGGCAAAACCCAATATAATGCAGCGGAGACAACACAGGCCCCGACCACCCGGGAACCGGAGGAACCTGTGGAAGTACCGGAAGCGGAGCAGGATGTGATAGAAAAACCGTCTGTAGCTGTAGACGAGGAAGAAACCGGCGGCAAAAAGCCCACTTCTTCTGTGGCAGAACCGGACCTTCCGAAGGAAGAACAAAAGGAAGAGTTTGTCGACCTGAACGGGGATGGCATCAATGATTCTTCACCGGAGGATGTATCCAATCGGGAGGCGGCCAAGAAGGAGCAAGAACGTAAGGAACAAGAGCGTCTGGAAGAAGAGCAGAAGGAGCAAGAGAAAAAAGAGCCGAATAAGAATCCGCTCACCGATCAAAAGAATGAGTATCAGGCGGGAGGCCAGACAGGAAACGGCAACAGTGCTGGGGATAGGGAGATGGACGATAAAACCCTTGCCGCTATGGATGCGGTGTACCGTACCCAGATCCAGGCATTGTCAGATGCTTTGCCGGAAGGTACTTCATTGGTGGTGGAGCAGGAACTTCGGGGGACGCACTATGAGAAGGCTCTTTATGCCGCTAAGGTGATTGCCAAGACGGAGAACATCAGAGTATTTGATATTGAATTGCAAAAAGAGGATGGCGGCACCATTCATCAGCTGGATGATTATGTGGAAGTGAGGATGGAAGTTCCGAAAGACTATATTATCGGAGAGGATAACACGGTAGTTGTATACTATCTTTCCGAAGAGGGCGAAACGGAGCCCTGTGTTACTACCTATCACGGGGAGGATCCGGGGAACAGATATGTGACTTTCCTTACAGATCACTTCAGTGTATATTTTTATATGGAGACCAGCAGGGAGCAGGCTGCACAGATATTGGATGGTGTGGGAGCAGAGGCTGTGGGAACGGCGGCTGCGGGAGCGGCCCCTGTATTGGCCGGCTACCTGTATTTGATAGTAGTAGCCTTGGTAATCGCTGCGGTAGCAGGAGTGGCTGTGGTATGTATTGTGAGGAGGAAAAGGGCATGAGAACGGTCCGATTGGCGGAATATGGTATTTTGCCGGACACAGACATTACCTTATCGTTACAGGAACTTTTCTCAAAATATCCGGAGGATACGGAATTTGTTTTTGATGAAGGAGACTATTTCTTTTCCCCACATCTGCAGATGCGGGCGGATTATCGCATCTCTAATTCGGATAGGATGGCCTACCGGGTTATGGCTATCTGGATGAAGGAAATGAAAAACTGCATTTTGCGGGGAAATAATACGCGGTTGTTCTTGGAAGGACAAATGCAGGTTTTTACACTTGACAGGTGCGAAAACATAAAGATAGAGAATTTTACGGTAAATTGGAAGAAACCCCTTGTGGCTGAGGGGGTGGTAACCGCCTGCAGCGGAGAAACGGTGGATGTGTATGTTGATCCGGAGAAGTTTCCTCATCGTTATGCGAATGGAACCCTTGAGTTTGATACGGGGGCCAATGAATGGTACAGGATCATTCCCTATACCATTGCCTTTGAGCCTCATAGCTGCCGAGTGCGCCGGGGAACAGATGACATTCAGTTTACCCAGGTTTTAGAGCTTGAAAAGGATCATTATCGGCTTATTTTGACCCAAAAGAAGGATATCCGGGTAGGAGACCTTCTGAATTTGAGACATAATATGCGGATTCATGCAGGGATCTTTTCGGAAAAATGCAGAGATCTTACCGTTGAGAATGTGACATTTTATTCCTGCGGAGGTTTGGGGTGCCTTGCCCAGTTCTGCCATAATCTGACCTACAAGGGTGTGCATTTTGTACCGGATAGGGCTGGGGGACGTCAGGTGTCCAGTGGACGGGATGATGGCATGCATATGACTTCCAATTCGGGAACAATTACGATCACAGAATGTACGTTTCATGCGCTCATGGATGATCCCATCAATGTGCATGGGTGTTGTGTCACCTCCAATCAAGTGGTAAATGAGAAAACCCTCAGATGCAAATATCGTCATAAGGATGCATGTGGATTTCACTATTGGGCAGAGCCCGGAGACCAAGTGGTATTTATTTCCAGAGATACTATGGAGCCCGTGGAAGAGGCTAAAGTGGCTTCTTATGTGCTGGAGGATCATGAGACATTCCTGCTTACTTTTCAGGAGCCCCTTTCCAAGCAGGTTCGTTCCATGGCCATGCAGGGAGAGGCGTTGGCATTGGATAATTTGACACATACTGCGCAGTTCATCTGTACGAAGAATCGATTTGGCAGTTGCCGGGCCCGGGGGATTCTGGTTTCTACGCCAAAGAAGGTGCTCATTGCTGACAATTATTTCGAGTCCTCCGGTTCTGCAATCCTGGTAGCAGGCGATTCTAATTTTTGGTTTGAGTCAGGGGCTTGTCATGATGTGGAGATCACCCGAAATATTTTTACGGATGCCACGCTCACGTCGGAATATCAATTCTGTGATGGCGTGATCAGTATCAGTCCCGTTGTGCCTGCGCCTGTGATTGATAAGCCTTATCACACAAACATCCGTATTACCGACAATGTTTTTGACACAGCGGACACACCGGTGCTTTATGGGTATTCCTGTGAAGGGTTAGAGTTTTCACGCAACCGTATTTTAAAAAGTCCATCTGCGGATTCTTGGCACAAAGGCAGGACGGCTGTTTGCCTCCAATACTGCAAAAAAGCTGTGGTAAAAGAGAACGAGTGGGTGGGTAATTTTGGAGAGTTTGAGGCCTGCGTATTGAGTGATTGTGCAGAGGTGCAAAGCGATCTGATTTGTAACATTATAAAGTGAGATAGCATGGGAGGAATGGATAATGTATATAAAGGAAGAGCATAAAATCTGGCTTGCCACCGGGGATCAGCGTGTATATTTGGAGCCTTCTATGGCAAATCGTCATGGGCTGATCGCAGGTGCCACCGGTACCGGAAAGACGGTCACATTGAAGGTTTTGGCAGAGTCTTTCAGTGACATGGGCGTGCCTGTATTTGTGGCAGATATTAAAGGAGATCTAAGTGGTATGTGTGTTGCCGGATGTGAGAACAAGCATATCCGCCGCAGTATTGATACCATGGGTATTAAAGACTTTCAATATACCTCTTACCCGGTGCAATTCTGGGATGTTTACGGTAAGCAAGGCTTGCCTGTGCGTACAACCATATCGGAGATGGGACCGGAGCTACTGGCCCGTTTGTTGGGGCTGAATGAAACCCAAAGCGGTGTGCTGCGGATCGTATTTCGGGTGGCGGATGCTCAGAACCTGCTGTTGATCGATCTTAAAGATCTTCGCAGCATGGTGCAGTATGTAGGTGACAATGCCAAAGAGTATAAACTGACCTACGGTAATATTTCGCCTCAGTCTGTGGGCGCCATTCAGCGGGCACTGCTGAGCTTGGAGGATGAGGGAGGCGAAATTTTCTTTGGAGAGCCTTCGTTGGAACTGTCTGATTGGGTGGAATGGTCTGAAGATGGCCGGGGAGTCATGAATATTCTGGAGTGTCAGGAGCTGTTCCAGCACCCCTTGCTTTATGGAACCTTCCTGTTGTGGATGTTGTCCGAAATTTACGAGATGTTACCGGAGGCAGGGGATCTGGATAAGCCTAAGCTGGCGTTTTTCTTTGATGAGGCCCATCTTTTGTTTGATGATGCACCCAAGGCATTGGTGGAGAAGGTGGAGCAGGTGGTTCGTTTGATCCGTTCCAAGGGTGTCAGTGTATGGTTTATTACCCAGAATCCCACGGATATACCTGACAGTGTGCTGGGACAGATCGGCAACCGGGTGCAGCACGCCCTTCGTGCCTATACGCCCAATGATCAGAAGGATCTTCGGGCTGCTGCCAATTCTTTCCGGGTGAATCCGGCATTTGATACAGAGGAAGCCATTCAGGCGCTGGGCGTGGGAGAGGCAGTGCTTTCGGTTTTGGATGAAGACGGTGTTCCCGGTATTGTGCAGCGGGCCAATATTTTGCCGCCTCGCAGCAGCATGAAGGCAGTGGATGGGATCATGCTGCAAAGTGTGGTGCTTGCCAGTGCGCTGAAAGAGAAATATATGGAGGAAGAGGATCGGGAATCAGCTTACGAAGTGATCCAAAAGCAGCGCCTGGAAGAAGCAGAGGCAGAAGAAAAGGCCAAAGAGGAAGCGGAGAAGGCGGCAGAAAAAAGGGCCAGAGAGAAAGAAAAGACAGTCAAAAAAAGCTCCGGCCGCAAAAAGACCAGTGTATTTGAAAAGGCGGTCTCCAGCACAGCCAATACGATTGGACGTGAGATCGGTAAAAAAATTGTTCGTGGCCTGTTTGATACCTTCTTGAAGTAAGCTTTGAAGGGAGTTTTGATTTTTTGATTGATTTATTTTGATATGTGGTATATGATTTGAAGTATGCGCATATTCTTTAGAGTTGCGCAAGGAAAGAGAGGATGTTACAAATGATTTGTCCTAATTGTAAACAAAATTTAGAAGATGGCAGTAAGTTTTGCTTTCACTGTGGTGCCAAGCAGCCGGAAGTTTCGGTAACTGAGCCTGTTGCACCCGCACCTGCACCGGTAGCAGCTGAGCCCGTTGCACCTGCGCCGGTAGCCGTTGCACCTGTGCCACCTGCTGCGCCTGTGGCAGCACCGAAGAAGAAACGGGGATTCCTGTTGCCCATCATTCTTGGGGCTGCGGGACTGGTTGTGATCGCTGTGATCCTGGGATGCCTTCTGCTTTTGAAAGGCTCTGATGATGTTATGATGGCATACACCACCGAGGATGGCGAGCTGATGTTTTTAAAGAATTTAAGTGAAAAGACAGAAGCGGTGGAAATCGATGATGAAGGGGCCGAATACCTCTTGTTTAGTCAAGATGGAAAGTATGTTTATTTTGTATCTGAATTAGAAAACCAATATACAGGTACCTTGTACCGTATGCAGATCTCCAAGATTGGTAAGAAGGGCGAACGACCGGAAAAAATTGACAAGGACGTGTATCCTTATCTTCTTAGAATATTGGAAAACGGAAATCTTCTTTATGAAACCAGGGATGTAGGTGGTTCGGAACTATTTGTATTTGACGGAAAAGAATCTGAGAGGATTGCCAAAGATTATACTTCTTTCGGCGGTGTGGATGCAGACGAGAAATATGTCTATTACATAGAGCGCAATTATGAAGATTATACAGAGTGTTTATACCGCACGACCTTAGACGGAGAAGGGAAAGAGGAATTGTTAGTAGAAGATGCTGACAATATTTATAATTCATATCAGGACGATGTCTTATTGTACAGCCGTGAGGAATATGTGGATGACAGAAGCATTTATACGATTTATTCAAAAGCGGTTGACGGTAAGGAAGAAAAGCTGGTGGAGGGTGTAGCTTCCTTGTTGGATTGCACTGTGGAAGATGAAAAAGTTTCTTTCTATTATACCGTATATCAGGAGGAAACCTACTCTCTGTTTGATTATGTGACTTATGATCAGGAAGCCAGTGATGCGGCAAGTACGCTGACAGAGCCTGCCATGCCGGATAAAGGCAATGATTATACGCCGTGGTATGGCCTTTATGAGGATGAGAACGGTCGTATTTATTATGAGTCTTATTCCCGGATCAAATATTATCTGGACTTTGAAAGCTATCCGGATATGAGTGATGTGGACGTTGCATATGCAATGGCGGAAGATCTCTATGCAGCAGCCTACGCTGAGTATGAGACAGCTTATAACGAGTGGTATGCCATTGAACAGCGCAAAACCATTGCCCAGGAATTAAAGAACATCACTTCTACCAACAGCTATTATTCCCTCTACGTGTATGAGGATGGTGAAAGCAAAGAAATTGCCAAGCGTGCCCTGAATATCAAAAGTGGGTACTACAGTGATATTTTTGTGTATGAAAAAACGGATGAGGTTATCACCGATAAGGTTGCAGATGTGAGCGAACTGGAATATGCATATCAGGTGTACGACTTGATGGATAGCCAGGAAGAAACCAGGCGGGTTTATTATCAGAACATCGGCGGCGTAGAAAGTGTTCTGGATCTGGAGGAAGAAGAATTCCAGGTATCCAGCGTATATGAACTGAATGATGAAAGTGTGATCCTGACACTTTACGATGGAGAGGATTCTTATCTTTATGCATACACTGTTCGGGATAATGTACTGGTCAATGGGGAGGAGATTACTGATGAATATAGAAATCTTTCCCTGAATCACGCGGAGGAGACCCTTTACTTCTTTACCAATGTTGATATGGAAAAAATGGAAGGGGATCTGATGAGCTATCGTGATGGTAAGTGCACGGAGATTGCTTCCGATGTTTCCGTTGTATACATGGTTGGCGAGAAGGTTTACACACTTTCCGATGTGGAAATGGCAAGAGAGTATTCCTACAATCGTAGCGGTGAATTCTCCTTGCTGGATAAAAAAGGTAAAGCCGCCAAGATCGAGGATGATGTAGATATGTACTCTGTAGATTTCTGCGATGAGAATACCGTGGTATTTATCAATGGTCAGGATCTGTATATCTATGATGGAAAAGAGGCAAGACGGATTACCCGGGATGTGAACAATTTCTGGTGCAGCGAATATGTTGGAAGTACTTATAAATATTTGAACTAAAAGGGAAAATCCCCGGCGGACCTTTGTGAGGCTGCCGGGGATTTTCATCTCTGTGTTTTGGGTGTTTCCACTGTGATAAATTTAGTGCGGTGGAATTTTTCCATAGTTTCTGACTTGAATACATGGTCTGTTACAATGGCATCTACACCGGATAGGTCAAATAGGATGCGGCCGGTATGTACGTTCAGTTTGTTGTGATCCGCCAGATATACGACCTGTTTGGAATTTTCGGTCATGATCCGGTGAAGATTCAGATAGGTGTCATCGTCATAAATCTTACCGCTTTCTGAGATGCCGCTGGTAGAAAAAAACATGATATCTGCAGTGTAGCTGCGGGCCTGGGTTTCCGTGTCGATACCGCCCAGCATAAAGGGTACCTCTACAATACGTCCGCCCAGACAGATGCAGTTAATGTTGTGTTCGCTTAAGTGGGAAGCCAGGGTCATGTTGTTGGTGATGACGGTAAGATGTTTTAGGTTTGTGATATAGGGAGCAAGGCACTGGGCGGTGGTAGAGGCGTCAATAAAAATGGTCTGTCCGTCTTTGATCA
Organism: Lachnospiraceae bacterium; assembly: GCA_015056865.1. Classification (GTDB taxonomy): domain Bacteria; phylum Bacillota; class Clostridia; order Lachnospirales; family Lachnospiraceae; genus Acetatifactor. Next base: position 179,264 of record SVFM01000002.1, on the reverse strand, counting down.
GTTCAGCTGCTTTCTTGCCAATAAGTTTTTTTACCGGCCGCATTTTATGGTACCGAAATACCAGTGGTGTGCTCTGGGCTTTCACCAGTTCTGCACCACCGTAATGTCTGTGGATCAGCTGCTGCTTTTGCAGAAGGTTTAAGTCCCGGTTGATGGTGGCGGTACTGAAGTGGAGCTGCTCGGTCAAATATTTGACCGTCACATAGCCCTGTTCATTTAAAATATCTAATATCATGTCGATTCTTTTCTTAGGCATTATAATCCTCCGTTTTGAGAAAAAATGATAAATCTTCAATAAAGCAACCGTGTATTGAAAAAATATGAGATTTTTATATAATGATATAAGTTGTAAAGCCAGATGTCAAGGAGGTCTGATATGAAAGATTTGACCAAGGGTAATCTTTATAAAAACTTTCTCTTGTTTGCCATTCCCATGGTGCTGTCCAGTGTATTGTCCCAGGGATATTCTATTATCAATACAGTGATCGCAGGAAAACTGATCGGGGAGAGTGCGCTTGCGGCAATAGGGGCGGTTTCACCTTTTGAGACCTTCTTAAATTCCATATTCTGGGGATACGGGGGAGGCGTGGGGATTTATGCAGCCAATCTGTTTGGATCCGGAAAGTTTTATCGATTAAAGCAGATGGTCCTGAATAACATGATCATGCTTTCCGGAATTCTTGTTCTGATCAGTGCAGTGATTTTGATATGTAAGGAACCGCTGTATTCCTTGCTGCAGATTGATACAGATATTCTACGTGAGGCGGACAGATATTTTACCATCAGCATGCTGGGAAAGGTTGCGGTTTTGTTCAATGTAAACATTATTTTTGTGTTTAATGCCATGGGGGATGGAGCGTTTCCTTTTTACATGTCATTCATATCGGCTATTTGCAATATTGGAGGGAATTTCTTCACTGTTATGGTGCTGGGAATGGGTGTGGAGGGCATGGCACTGTCCACAGTACTTTCTGCGTGTATAGTGGCGCTGTGTTATTGTCTGAAGCTGGCCGGATATTTCAGACAGTTGGGACTTGGCGGGCAAAAGGCAAGGTATGATCTTCAGGTCTTGAAGGAGACCTGGCATTATTCCTTTTCCACCATGATCCAGCAGTCGGTTATGTACTTTTCTTCCATGGTGCTCTCCCCTATGGTGAATGGAATCGGCAGTGCGGCGTCAGCAAGTTATACGGTTACTTTAAGGATTTATGAGATCAATGCTTCCATCTATCAGAATTCTTCTAAGACGGTGGGGAATTATATTGCCCAGTGTTACGGTGCAAAGAAGTATCATAATTTCAGAAAGGGGATGAGGGTAGGCGTGATCCAGAGCCTGCTGTTTGTCCTGCCTGTATTGGGTGTGTGCGTGTGTTTGCCGGAGACGGTGTCGGGTCTGTTCTACAAGGAGGATGCGCCGGGCCTCTCCGTGGAGTATACTGTTTTATTTTTGAAGTACTACCTGCCATTTATCTTTTTAAATGTATTTGCCAACTTGTTCCACAATTTCTTCCGGGGAATTGCCCGAATGAAGGCCTTGCTCATTGCCACGGTGGCAGGTTCTCTGGCAAGAATTGTGATCAGTCTGCTTTTGATCGGACCTTTGGGGATCCATGGGATCTATGTGGGGTGGGTGATGTCCTGGGTGTTTGATGCAGGAGTGGGTGTTTATCTGTATTTAAGGGGAAAGTGGCGCGTTGGACATTGACTTGCAATCGGGTATGGTCTAAAATTATGGTATATTTGGAAACAATCGCAGAAAGGCGTGGAGATCAGTTATGAAAGTAGTATTGCAAAATCTTACAAAAAAATTTCCGGCACGGGGAAAGCATGTGAAGGATGAGGTTGTTGCGGTCAATGATTTTAGCTTTGAGATACCGAATGGTAAGCTGGTGGGACTGCTTGGACCCTCCGGCTGTGGAAAGAGTACAGCCCTTAATTTGTTGTGCGGCCTTTTGAAACCCACGTCCGGCAGAATATACTTTGGTGAGGATGATGTGACCGATCTGCCGGCGGAGAACAGAGGCGTTGGCATGGTATTTCAGAATTATGCGCTTTATCCTCATTTGACCGTTATGCAAAATATAGTGTTTCCGCTGGAAAATCTGAAAGGGAAGGACAAGCTTTCCAAGGAAGAAATGCAAAAGAAGGCCTACCAGGTGGCCAAGTTGGTTCAGATTGATGAGCTGATGGAGCGAAAGCCCGGGGAACTTTCCGGCGGACAGCAGCAGCGGGTGGCTATTGCCCGGGCACTGGTAAAAATGCCTCGCATATTGTTAATGGATGAGCCCTTGTCCAATCTGGACGCCAGGCTGCGGTTACAGACCAGGGAAGAGATCCGGAGGATCCAGAGAGAGACGGGGATCACTACGGTTTTTGTAACCCATGATCAGGAGGAGGCTATGAGCATATCCGATGTGATCGTGGTCATGAAGGCCGGAGTGGTGCAGCAGACCGGCAGACCCCAGGAGGTTTATGATGATCCGGCAAACCTGTTTGTGGCAAAGTTTCTGGGGACACCACCTATCAATGTTTTTCAGGGGAAGATCAGGGAAGGCAGACTGTGCATAGGGCAGGATGTATTGTGGAAAGTGAAAGGGATTGCGGATCAGGAGGTATATGTGGGCATCCGTCCGGAGGGATTTGTACCGGATGAGGAAGGGACGTTATGCTGCAGATTACATGGCGTGGAAGTGATGGGGAGAGACATCAGTCTGGTATCGTCCCATGAAGCAGCACAGGAGTCCCAGGTCCGGGCGATCATCAATGCGGAGAGCAAGGTGGATGTGGCAGCGGAGTTTGTTAGGTTCTCTTTGAAACCGGGCAAGGTGTTTGTGTTTGGCAGGGACACCGAAGAGAGAATCTATTATGAACTGGATCAATAGAGGAGATTGGGACAATGGATAAAAAAAGTATGAAGGGCTGGCTATACTTGTTACCGGCAATTCTTTTTCTGGGCCTTTTTATGGTATATCCCCTCATAGATGTATTAATTTATTCCTTTGAGGAGGGGTATAATTTTGCCTCCCAGACACATTTTGGGATTGGATGGAACAACTATTCCTACGTCTTGAGGGACCCCTATTTTTTGCAGGCGGTAAAGAATACTTTTATTCTGGTAATTTTCACAGTGCCTGTTTCCACCGGGATCGCATTGCTGATTTCTGTGGCGCTAAGCTCTATTAAGCGGCTGAGAGAGCTGTTTCAGACCATATATTTTTTGCCTTACGTGACCAATACGCTGGCGGTAGGGCTGGTATTTATGATCCTGTTTAAAAAGACGCCATACACTGACGGTCTGGCAAATTTGATCATCAGCTGGTTTGGCGGCTCAGCCATTGACTTTATTGGGGGACCGTACTGGGCCAAGATGTTTGTGTTGTGCTTTTATACGGTCTGGGTGGTCATGCCTTTTAAGATATTGGTGCTGACCAGTGCTCTTTCCTCCGTGAATGAGGAGTATTACAAGGCGGCCAGAGTGGACGGCACATCCAAGCTGAGAGTCTTTACAAAGATTACGTTGCCCATGATCTCTCCCATGATGTTTTACCTGATTATTACAGGGTTTATCGGTGCCTTCAAGGCCTACAGTGATGCAGTAGCCTTGTTTGGCACAGACCTGAATGCAGCGGAGATGAATACGATTGTGGGTTATGTGTACGATATGCTTTACGGAAACAGTGGCGGTTATCCGTCCTATGCTTCTGCGGCAGCCATCATACTGTTTGTTATCGTATTGACCATTACCTGTATCAATCTGCTGGTGAGCAGGAAACATGTACACTATTAAGGGGGCTGACTTATGGAAAAAAAGGTTGATTATTTAAAACTGGAAAAGTCCGTCAACACCCGCAGGCGAGTGACGAAGGCTTTGGTGTATGCCTTGCTGGTTTTTTGGGGCGTATTGGTGTTGTTCCCTTTTTACTGGATGATCTTGACTTCCCTTAAAAGCTATAGTGCTTATAATGGAGAGTTTGTTCCCAAGCTTTTTACCCTGTCGCCCACTTTGCAGAATTATTTAGATGCATTTACGGCAGTGCCGCTGGCAAGGTATTTCCTGAATACATTGCTTTTTACTGTAGGGACTACAGCCCTTATGCTGGTGGTGACAGTGCTTGCCGCCTTTGCCTTTGCCAGACTGGATTTTAGAGGGAAAAATATTGCATTTACACTGTTTTTGTCGCTCATGATGATCCCTTCTGAGCTGGTGATCATTACCAATTATGTGACCATTACCAATCTGGATATGCGCAATACCTTTCAGGGATTGATTTTGCCTTCGGTCACATCAGTGTTTTATATTTATTTATTGAAGGAAAATTTTGCCCAGATACCGGACCAGTTGTATTATGCGGCTAAAGTGGATGGAACTTCAGACTTAAAATATCTGCTCAAGGTGCTGGTGCCGATCTGCAAGCCTACGGTTGTGACCATTACCATATTGAAGGTCATCGAGTGTTGGAATTCTTACGTGTGGCCCCGGTTAATCACGGATGAACAGGCATATTATCTGGTTTCCAACGGTATTCAGGAAATCCGGGAGAGTGGCTTCGGGCGGGAAAATATTCCGGCCATGATGGCAGCGGTAGTAGTAATTTCCGTACCTCTGATCATTTTGTTTTTGGTATTTCGAAAGAAGATCATGGAAGGTGTGGCCAGAGGAGGGACCAAGGGATGAGGAAGGCAGTAAGAAAGTTGGGTCTTGTTTGGATACTTGCGGCTTTGTGTGCAGTGATCTTCACCGGATGTCATGGTTCAAAAGGGATGGAGCCCTTTGAGATCCCGGAGGAGTTTGATACCTCCAGAGAGTACGAGATTACCTTTTGGGCGAAAAATGATACCAATAAGGCTCAGACCAATATATATAAACAGGCTATTGAAGATTTTCAGACGCTGTATCCCAATATCAAGGTAAACCTGCGTCTGTACACGGATTATGGCAGGATCTACAATGATGTGATCACCAATATTTCCACCAATACAACACCAAATGTGTGTATCACCTATCCGGATCATATTGCAACCTATCTGACCGGAACAGGCTGTGTGGTGCCCTTGGATCAGCTGTTTGCGGATAGCAGATATGGACTTGGGGGCAGTGAAGTGCGGTTTGAGTCTCCTGGGAAGGAGGAGATCATCCCTCAGTTTTTGGAGGAGTGTAAGCTGGATGGCACCTATTATGCCATGCCCTTTATGCGCTCTACAGAGGCCTGCTATGTAAATAAAACATACGTGGAGAAACTGGGATATACTTTGCCGGAAGTGTTGACTTGGGATTTTGTGTGGGAGGTTTCCAAGGCGGCAGCCGCAAAAAATGCAGACGGTACGTATGTGCTCAACGGACAGAATGTATTGATCCCCTTCATTTATAAATCCACAGACAATATGATGATCCAGATGCTGCGCCAGAGGGATGCGGGTTATTCTACGGCCAGTGGAGAGATACAGATCTTTAATGAGACCACAGAGGAATTGCTTTTTGATATTGCAGAGGCTACAAAGGAGGGCGCATTTTCCACCTTTAAAATATCCGGCTATCCAGCCAATTTCCTGAATGCGGGTCAATGTGTGTTTGCCATTGATTCTACCGCAGGAGCCAGCTGGATGGGAACCCATGCGCCGCTATCTGATATCAGCGAGGACAAGCTGGTAGAATTTGAAACTGCGGTCATGACCATACCACAGTTTGATCCGGACAATCCTAAGATGATCTCCCAGGGGCCTTCCGTGTGTGTCTTTAATAAAGAAGATCCACAGGAAGTGATGGCCTCCTGGCTGTTTGCCCAGTATCTGCTGACAGACAAGGTGCAGATTGCCTATGCAGGAACGGAAGGTTATGTGCCGGTTACCGGTAAGGCCCAGGGCAGTGCGGCGTATCAGGATTATCTGGCACGCAGCGGAGAAGATAATAAGACGTATTATGATGTGAAGATCAAAGCTTCTAAATTGTTATTGGACAATGTGGACCATACCTTTGTGACTCCGGTATTCAACGGTTCCACCTCTTTGCGGGATGCGGCAGGGCAGATGATCGAAAAGGTGACCAATTCCATTCGCCGAAAAGAAGTGGTAGATGAGGCCTATATCTGGGATCTGTACCGTAATATGGCATCTTTATACCGATTGAACAGAGGGAGCGGACAAGTGTCACTATCCGGAGGCGGACAGGAAGAACAGGGAAGTATGCCTGCCACGGCGGTGGTGCTGCTGGCCTCACTGGCGGCAGCCTGGATACTGATCCTTTTGTATGTAATCGTGAGTGGAATTAGAAAACATAAGAAAAATATACCAGATAAGCATTGATTTCTTTAAAATTTGATGTATAATATGTTTTGTGCTTTTGGCAACATATTTTCACTTGAAAGAGGAGAATGAAGAAATGAAAAAGATTGTAACTATGTTATCTGCACTTGTACTGACTTTGGCGCTGGCTGGCTGCGGTTCTGAGAAGGCAATGACCTATGATGAGTATGTGGCAGCAGAGCTTGAGACCAAGGTGGTTGTAGACACTTATGTGCAGGCAAAACAGTCCTGGTGGCAGGATGAGGCTACCATTTACACGCAGGACAAAGACGGTGCGTATTTTGTGTACAAGATGGCTTGCTCCGAGAAGGACTATGAGAAGCTGGTTCCCGGCACCAAGATCCGTGTAACCGGTATCAAGAAAGAGTGGGAAGGCGAAGTAGAGATCATGGAGGGAACTTTTAAGATTCTGAAGGGTGATACCTATGTGGCAGAGCCGGCAGATGCTACCGCATGGCTTGGCACAGACGATCTGATCAAGCATCAGAACGAGTTTGTATCCTTCAAGGGTATGACGGTTGAGGCTTCTGAGGACGCTGATGGCAACGAGGCTGCGTTCCTTTACGGCTACGATGGTTCCGGTCAGGACGGAGACGATCTGTATTTCAATGCTTCTTTGGATGGACAGACCTATACCTTTACTGTGGAGAGCTATCTTTGTGACAAAACCACACCTGTATATGCGGCAGTAAAGAACCTGAAGGTTGGCGATAAGATTGATATGGAGGGCTTTCTATACTGGTACCAGAATGTGAACCCTCACATCACATCCGTGACTGTTGTTGAATAAGAACTGAAAAAAGGAACTTCCAAACCAAAGCTGTTTGGGAGTTCCTTTTTAATTAGTGCATAGTGTTTTACATGTTTCCCTGCTCAATCGCTGTTATCATATCGATTCTTCTTTGATGTCTGCCGCCTTCAAATTCAGCATTTAAGAACTCATCCACGATCATCTCGGCCATAGCAGGGCCTACAACTCTGGCGCCAAAGGCAATGATGTTGGCATTGTTGTGTTGGCGGGTAAGTCTGGCACTGTAAGGCTCGGAGCATACGGCTGCACGAATGCCGGGCACCTTGTTGGCAGCCAGTGACATACCGATACCGGTTCCGCAGATCAACACACCCAGATCGCTTTGGCCGGTTACCACGGCATCAGCGACCTTCTTGGCGTAGACGGGATAGTCCAGACGGGCAGTACCGTTGTCTCCTAAGTCGATCACACAGTGGCCTTTTTCTTCCAAATACTTCTTTATATGATTTTTTAATTCTACAGCAGCGTGGTCATTTCCAATTGCAATGTTCATATAGTCCTCCTATTTGCTGATTAAAATACATATATATTATGCCACTTTCCAGGAGGCAAAGCAACAGCTTTTTCTAACTATGTCAAAGAACTGAGCGAAAGGGTTTGTTGAAAGATATTAGTTTAGTTATGCAATATAATAAAAAAATCATTTTTTTAACCTAGACAGTAATTTTAGATATCGAAAAAATCTATGATTTATGTTAGCATGAAAAAAGATGTGGGATAAGCAGAGCGAAGCAAGAAGTTACTCTTATAATATCCCTTAAGAATTCAAAACTTAATATAGTCAAAGAGCCAGATGCTAAAATGTGACACAGAGCCAATGATATCCAACTGTTTCATTGACTCTGTTATTTTATTTAATATCTACATATAATCGCTAGGATTCGAAGGTGTTCTTGGGCTGGGACCAAAGGCGGAATGTCCGCCGGAATTAACAGGTTACAATTAAAATCGCCTCCGATCGGAAGGGGGATTTTAATAAATAAAGAATCTGAAAGCCTTGATTTTTCTGGCTTAAAGATTCCGAGAAACTATTTATATGGTTGAGGAGGAAAATGACATGCAAAGAAAAGTGAAGTTGGGCGTCATCGGCGCCGGTGGGTTTTCAACCTATCATTTGGACGGAATCCGTCTGGCAGAGAATTGTGAAGCAATTGCTATCTGCGATGTAGACCTGGACAAGGCGAAAAAACAGGCCGAAAAGTACAAGATCGAAAGTGTTTATCAGGACTATCATGAGTTGTTGGCTCGTGAGGACATTGAAGCGGTAACCTTGCCTTTGCCGGATCAGGTTCATAAGCAGATCACAGTGGATGCACTTCGTGCAGGCAAGCATGTGCTTTGTGAGAAGCCTATGGCTCTTAGTTTGGAAGATTGTAAGGAAATGATCGATGCAGCGAAAGAAACCGGTAAGCTTTTGATGGTAGGTCAGATCGGTCGTTATACTCCTTGCTTTAACAAGGCAATTGAAATGGTAAACAGCGGTGAGATCGGTGAGCTGTTCTTTGTAGAATCTGAGTATGCACATGATTATGCACACATCGGCGGTGCAGGCGGCTGGCGTGTAACCCCTGAGCGTCATCCCGTGGTTGGCGGTGGCTGTCATGCAGTGGATCTGCTACGCAGAATCGCCGGTAATCCTCAGGAAGTATTTGCTTATGCAAACCATAAGGTATTGAAAGACTGGCCCGTTGAGGACTGTACCGTTGCTGTTATGAAGTTCCCCAACAATGTGATCGGTAAGGTAATGTGCTCTATCGGCTGTAAGCGTAAATACACAATGCGTACCGTGATCTACGGCAGCAAGGGTACGTTGATCGTTGACTCCAAGCTTCCTTACATAACCCTGTACCGGGATCACTTCTCTGATGAGGAGCATCTGAAGGACAGATGGCAGCAGGAGATCGGTATGGAGATCCAGGTGCCCATCGATGATCATAACTTCATGGGAGAGGTTACAGACTTCTGTAACGCTGTGATAGAAGGCCGTCTGGTTCAGTGTACCGGCGAAGAGGGTGCAGTTACTGTTGCAGCCTGCTTAGCGATTGTTGAGTCTGCTCGCAAGGGTGAGAAAGTGGAGATCAAATACGATCTGTAATGATTGGATCGAGGTCAAAAGGCATGGTGCTTTTTGGCCTCATGTTATACCTATAATAATATGAAAGGTGGGTTTGGGCATGAGATGTGGATTTTATGAAACCGAGATTACTCCTCCTTTGGGGTGTTCTATGTTTGGCTATGCAACCAAGAGAACAGCTCAGGGTGTAAAATCAAAATTATATGCAAAGGCAGCGGTTCTGGAGCAGGACGGCAGATACGCAGCCATGTTGGTGGTAGACGCGACCAGAATTCCTAAGGGAATGCCGGAGGTTGTACGCAGGCGCGTTGTAGAAAAGACAGGGATAGATGAGAACGCAATCTTGATTGCCGCCACACATTCACACACCAGTATGCCGGTGCAACAGGGAACGGCCCCGGAGCAGGATCCCGAACTGGATCAGGTGGCTATGGATATGGCTGCGCTTTTGGCGGCAGATGCGGTGATTTTGGCCTATCAGCGTCTGCAGCCTGTAAATGTCCGTTTTGGTATTGGCCAAGCGGAGGGAATTTCTTTTGTGCGGGAATATCACATCAAGGACGGTACCATTCGGACCAATCCCGGATATTGCATGGAAGATGTGGTAAAGCCTTATTCCGATCCCGATACGGATCTGCCGGCGTTTTTCTTTACGGATGCAGAAGGCAAACCTGTTGGTGCGATCACCAGCTTTGCTTTGCATCATGACACGGTGAGCGGTTCTGAGATCAGTGCAGACTTTTCCGGTTATGTAGCGCAGAACCTGAAGCGCACCTTCGGAGATCAGTTTATTACCCTGTTCTTTGCGGGTTTTTGTGGCAATATCAATCATCTGAATTACTGTGGAGAGCCTTTTAAGCATACTGCCCAAGAGATTGCAGATGTGCTGACGAAGGAGTTGCTAGCAACCATTTCCAAGGCGGAGCCTATCGGAGGTGATAGTCTGGCAGTTAAGATGGAAACCATCAAAATTAAAAAGAGAGAGTTGGAACCGGGCTTTTTAGATAGTGTGAGAGAGTTGGTGAAAAATCCTCCCGGACCTGGACCCATGTCGATTGCAGATCCCTACAGTGATCGCATGAAATATACGCAGTCCAAGTTTTTGCTAAGGATGTATGGAGAAAATCCCAATGAAGTGTTTGATATTCCGGTACAGGTGATTAAGCTGGGTGAGTGCTTGATCTATGCATTTATTGGAGAGGTATTCTCGCAGTTTGCGGATAGGCTTCGGGCGGCATCTCCCAGCAAGAAAAATCTGTTGGTTTCCTGTGCCCATTCCCATGAGAATAAGCCCTATATACCCATTCAGGAAATGTTTTTGCCAACTGTATATGAAGCTTCCCTGTATAGCGCGACTTTGGAGCCTGCAGCAGGTGATATGATGGTAGAAAAGGCACTGGAGCTGGCGCATCAGTTGATTGAAAACTAAAAAGTATTGGGCGGTTGTTACTGGATATGCAGCCGTCAGAAAGGATAGCTTATGAAATGTGGATTTTATGAGGTGGAGATCACACCACCCCTTGGAACAACTATATTTGGTTATTTTATTCCTCGTGTGAGTGATGGGATCGATGAAAAGCTGTATGCCAAGGCAGCAGTTTTGGAGCAGGGAGGAGTCTATGCAGCATTTTTGGCAGTGGATGCCATGTGTCTTCCCGAAGGTTTGACAGAGGTGGTAAGAAAGCGTGTCAATGAAAAGACCGGCATAGATGAAAATGCCATCCTGATTGCAGCTACTCACTCCCATACCAGTGGCCCGGTGTACAAAGATGGTGGTGGTTATAAGGGAATCAGATTGTCTGAGCAGGATCCGGTTTTGAATGTGGAGCTGGACAATGCTACTATCGACAGAACGGCTCTGCTGGCGGCAGATGCGGTAATCCTGGCCTTTCAGCGGTTGCAGCCGGTGAATGTGCGCTTTGGTATGGGTCAGGCAGAGGGAATCTCTTTCGTAAGAGAATATTATCTGAAGGACGGTACCGTTCGCACCAATCCTTTTTATTGCAAGTCAGAGGCAGTGAAGTCTTATTCTGATCCGGATACGGATCTGCCGGTGTTTTTCTTTACGGATGAAGAGGGAAAGCCTGTAGGTGCCATCACCAGCTTTGCGTTACACCATGATACAGTGGGCGGCAGCCAGATCAGCTCGGATTATTCCGGACTGGTTGGCAAGCAGATGAAGCGAGTGTTTGGGGATCAGTTTGTGACCGTATTTTATCAGGGATTTTGCGGCAATATCAATCATCTGGATTATTGTGCACCGGGTGAGGGCCCCGCAGGTCTTACCACCCGGGAGATCAGCGATGTGTTGACCAAGGAACTTTTGTATACCATTGCCAAGGCAGAGCCCGTGCAGACAGATGAGTTTGCGGTGAAGATGGATACGGTAAAGGTGAAAAAGCGAGTGGTGGATCAGGATTTTCTGGACAGTGTAGTGCGTAACAGGGAAAATCCTCCAGCACCCGGACCGATCTCCATTGAAGATCCCTACAGTGATATCATGCAGTATCTGGCCTCCAACGGTGTGATCGCCCGTTACATCACAGACACTAAGACAGAGTACGATGTGCCGGTACAGGTGATCCAGATCGGTGACTGCATGATCTATTCTCTGGTGGGTGAAGTGTTCTCCCAGTTTGGCGAGAAGATCAAAGCAGGCTCGCCTACCAAGAAGAACCTGTTGGTGTCTATGGCTCACACGCTGGAGACCTACTGCTATATTCCAATCCCGGAGATGTTCCTGCCCTATGTGTATGAGTCTTCCATCTACAGTGCACCGCTGGAAACAGCTGCAGGGGATAAGATGGCAGATAAGGCCCTGGAGATTGCAAGATCGCTTTAAAAAGATATAAAGAACTGTGAAAAAATCGGGCGGGTATTGACTCATGGTGAGTTGATACCCGTCCGAAAATTTTGTGCCTCTATAATATTTTACAGATTAAAATACTGCTGGAACTCTGCAGGGGTAGGAATCTGTGAAAGTTCCCGGCATTCTTTGCGCTTGCGTGCAATGTAGTTTTTCAGCAGATGCTCCGGGAATACGCCGCCGGCGGTCAGGTAATCGTGATCTGCCTCCAATGCGTCCAAAGCAGCCTCCAGAGAGGTGGGCAAACCTTTTAGTTTGGCCTTTTCTTCCTCGGGAAGAGAGTAGAGGTTTACATCATAAGGCCCCCAGCCGTTTTCATGAGGGTCGATCTGATTCTTGACACCGTCCAGACCTGCCATCAGGATAGCAGCGTAGCAGAAGTAAGGATTGCAGGTGGCATCCGGATTGCGCAGCTCAAAGCGGCGCTCTGCAGGAGTCTTTGCGTATGCAGGGATACGGATGACAGCGCTGCGGTTGGAGGTAGCATAGCCCACGGTGACAGGAGCCTCAAAGCCCGGAACCAGTCTTTTAAAGGAGTTGGTGCTGGGGTTGGTCAGTGCGCACAGGGAAGCGATATGCTTTAACAGTCCACCCATGAAATAATGAGCAGTTTTGCTCAGGTGGGAGTAGCCCTCGTCATCAGAGAATACCGGCTGACCGTCTTTAAGGAGCAACATATGCACATGCATGCCGTTGCCGGCTTCCTTGTAAACAGGCTTGGGCATGAAGGTGGCAACCTTGCCGTATTTCAGGGCTGTGTTGTGGATAATGTATTTGATCATCATGGTGGCATCTGCCATCTTGGACATTTCGCCCAGCATAGGCTCTATCTCAAACTGACCGGCGGCACCTACTTCGGGATGATGGTACTTGATGGGGATTCCCGCCTCTTCCATCAACATACACATTTCAGAACGACATTCATAGGTACGGTCAAAGGGTTTTGCTATATGGTAAGCTTTCTGATGGGCAACCACGCGGCCCTTGCCTTCTTCGGCGCTGTTCCAGTATGCCTGATCCACATCCATGTACAGACTGATATCGTTGGGCTGTACATTCCAACCTACGTTGTCAAATACGTGGAACTCAAACTCGGGCAGGATCAGCATGGTGTCGGCAATACCGCTGTCACGCATGTACTGCTCGGCAGCAAGCACGATGTTGCGGGGATACTGGTCCAGAGGACGGTTGGCAGGATAGTCGATGATCATGGCGTTACCGGTTACGGACAGGGTGGGGATTTCGCAGAAAGGATCTACGATGGCAGTGTCCAGATCGGGTATAAATACCATATCGCTCTTTTCCACAACGGCGTATCCGTAGTTAGAGGCATCGAAACCGATACCGTTTGTCAAGGTCTCTTCGGAAAAATATCCGGCAGGGATGGTAACATGGCGATATTGGCCATTGATGTCCACAATCTTAAAATCAATCATCTTGATATCATGTTCACGAATCATGGACATGAAATCTTCTACAGTTCTTTTCATCTTTGTCTCCCTTCATAGGTTCATTGTCATGATATTGATTATAACATAAAATTAAGATATATCAAGTTATCCGTTATCATAAGTGAACAACACCTTTGAAGTATCAGGGATTGATTTTTAGGGATACAGATGGTATAATACTCTGGTTGCGCTTGCTATGGCGTATCTTGCGAAAAATCAAGGAAAAACTGTAGAAAGGAACCAGAGAAGACAGCTATGGTAAATGTTAAGAAACTATTTGAGCCCACAGATATGACGGTGGGGACTCCGTGGAAGAGTATATTGATGTTCTCCATCCCCATGCTGATCGGAAACATTGCACAGCAGCTTTACAATACGGTGGACAGTATTGTAGTGGGACATTATGAAGGAGATAATGCTTTGGCAGCTGTAGGAAGTGCAGGTCCCTTGTTTAATCTGTTGTTGGTTTTGTTTGTGGGAATTTCTTCCGGTATTGGAATTATGGTATCTCAGTATTTTGGAGCCAAGTCAAGGGAAGAGTTGTCCAAGACCATCGGAAACGGTATTGTTCTGACAGGCCTGGTATCTTTGGTGCTGATGGTGGTAGCCCCGCTGATCGTTCGGCCTATGTTGAAGCTGCTCAAGACGCCGGATACGATCATCAATGACTGTACTGCCTATCTGGTTATTTTGATGGTGGGTATAGCGGGTCTGGCATTTTATAATATTTTGAGCGGTATCCTGCGGGGTATGGGAGATTCCTTTTCTGCCTTGGTATATCTGCTCATTGCAACTGTGATCAATATTGTGCTGGATGTGCTTTTTGTGGCAGTCTTTGATATAGGTGTTGCCGGTGTTGCCCTTGCAACCGTGATTGCTCAGGCGGTTTCCTCCATTATGTGTGCGTTTAAGCTGATGCGTATGAAGGCGGTGTTTGATCTGGGCAGGGAGCAACTGCAATTGTCTAAGCAGTATGTGGGGCAGATTGTTCGGCTGGGACTTCCCTCCGGTGTGACCCAGGCGATCTTTTCCTCTGCGATGATCGTGGTGCAGTCTCTGACTAACAGTTTTGGCGAGCAGTTTATTGCAGCCAATGTTATCGTTATGAGAGTAGACGGGTTTGCCATGATGCCGAACTTCTCCTTTGGTATGGCGATGACCACCTATGCAGGGCAGAATGTAGGTGCCAGAAGGCTGGATCGGGTGAAGCAGGGCGCCAAGCAGGGAACCTTGATGGCGATAGCCTGTTCTACAGCCATCACAATGGCAATTTTGTTCTTTGGCAAGTTTTTGATGGGAATCTTTTCTGATACGCAGGATCTGGTGAACCAAAGCTACTATATGATGCAGATCTTGGCGGTGGGTTACATAGCCATGGCGGTTACACAGAGTCTGTCCGGAGTCATGCGCGGAGCCGGTGATACAGTGACGCCTATGTGGATTTCTCTTTGCACCACAGTTTTGATCCGCGTGCCGGTGGCTTACGGAATATCCTGGCTGACCAGGACACCGGAGCTTCCCTACGGCCGCAGCGAGTGTATCCAGATTTCCCTGTTGGTATCCTGGGTTATGGGTGCGGTGCTCACGGGTATTTTCTATCGTGTGGGCAGATGGAAGAAGAAAGCATTTTCATGATGACAGATTTGAGGCTGTCGTATCTATGGTTAATTGATCACGGATGCGGCAGCCTTTTTTGATTCCGTAGGCGGAGAACTTCACGATATAAAAAAATTTTTTATAATATCTGTAAGATTTTTATTGTTGCGGCGCACTAATGATTAAAGTGATACGAGGCGGCAGGAGGAACCCATATGCGGGACGCAGAGCTACTTGAAAAATTGCAGACAGAGCCGGAGGCAGGGATGAAGCTGTTGCTCAGGCAATATGCCGGGCTTGTTTATGCGGTGGTAAAGGGCAAACTTTCTTCTTCGGTGTTTTGTGAGGCAGATGTGGAAAGCTGTGTTGCGGATACGTTTAGTGAGTTTTACTGTGATCTGAGCAAATACGATCCTGCCTTGGGCAGTATCAAAGCCTGGCTTTGTGTCATTGCAAAGAACAATGCGCTGGATCATCTGCGCAAGTATTACAGGGAGGCGGAAGCCTGTGCTCTCGAGGAGGACCTGGCGCAATATGCGGATGGATTTTCGGTAGAGGGGGATGTTGAGGACAAGGAACTGAGGTTGGAATTGATGAAAGCCATCAGAGATCTGGGAGAGCCGGACAGGGAGATCATTGTCAGGAAATTTTACTTGTCCCAGTCTTCCAAGGAGATTGGGGAGAAGATGAACCTGACAGTGTCAAACATCGATACCCGTACACACAGAGCGTTAAAAAAGCTTCGTCAGAAATTTGGAGGTGACTGCTCATGAAAACGAATTTATCGGATTTTTTTGATCAGGTCAGTGCAGAAGAATTGGATATGGTACTGGATGACAAGTTGGAACTGGATCCTCTTAAGGAGGATGCGCTGAAAAGAGTACAGGAAAAAGTGTGGGCCAAGGTGAATTCACCTTTGTCGACGCCGAAAAAGAAGAAGGGAAAACAATGGCGATTTGCAGTTACCGCTGCAGCAAGTATCGGCCTGCTTGCCACTGTCAGTGCAGGAACTTACGCCTATGCCGCCGAAAGGCAGGAATATCAAACTGCAGTGGGTTTCTTTGAGGAGTATGAACTGTCCACGGAGGGGCTCTCCAGAGGGGAGATCAAGGCAGTCTACCGCGACATTACCACGAAGGCCTTTGTTTATTCTAAGACAGCGCAGGTGTTGGAGAATAGTCTGGCTGATGAAGTGGTGGAAGGATATGAGATATTTCAGGCAGGTTCCATACCGGAGAAGGTGGAAAATCTGTGGAACTATAAGAATTTCAGTGAAAACATTGCGGAAAAAGGTTCCTGGGATGCAGAGGAAGCCACATATCAATATGGTTCCGAATATCAATTGGATAGCGAGCTTGGCTTCGATGTACATGATAATAGTTATCTGGAAAAATACGTCGGCGATGTTTGGCAGTGGAGAGTGTCCTTTACAGAGTTTGAAATGGAAGGGTATGAGCGTGTTGAGGGGGGCGTGATGGTTTATGGACGGACGCCCACCTGGTCCAGCCGTCAGACCTGTCATGCCTGGCTGGCCATGGTAAGCAGTGAAGGGAAGATTTTGTGGAAGTGTGAGCTGGAGAATGGATTTGAGGATGAATATATCAGCGCGGTTTTGGAGGATGAGGAAGGCTATACGGTAATCAGCAGGGGTGACTTTGCATATTTTTGTCTGAGCCACTACAACCGAAAGGGAAAACAGATGAGTTTCCAAAAAACACATGTGGGCAACTACGGTATCTGGAATGTGGCACGGCTTGGGGATGGGTACCTTGTGCAGCTTGGCAGCTATGTGGAGGATGAGTATGCCAAAATTATAAAGGTGAACAGTGTGGGGAATATCACAGATGCTTTTTCCTATAGCGGTGAAGACAGTTATTACTATATTACAGATATGATAGAGTTTGAGGGCAATATTTATCTGTCCGCCTACGAGGTGCCTAAGGTAGATAAGGAGCAGAGTGCCGGCGGCAGATACGAGATCGCTCCTGTACTGAACTATCTGTTTGACAATAAGATTTTAAAGATTTCCAGTGAGGAACTGACGCCTATGGTAAGAGAAAACTATACTGCAGTATTACTTGTATGTGATATGCAGACAGGAATACCTCAGGAGTTTTATTCGGTTAAAGGCTGTATGGGGGGTAAGCTTGGAATCAACGAGGCAGGAAACCTGCTGTGGGGTGTGGAGAGTATTGAGACCACCTTCTTTTCGCCTATGACCAGTGCTTTTACCATTGGAGGAACCGGTTATGTATTTCGATACACCTTTGACACAAGGGGGATGCTGGTAGGACAGGAAAAGACCGGGGAGGTCGTAAATTACGCAAGGTAGGGAGCTTGCTTAGCTGAAGAGAACCATGTAAAATTCTTTTTTACATGGTTCTCTGTTTATGTTATAATATTAACCACCGCATATTAAGCGGCGGTGAAGTATGACAGCAGAAGTACGTTGGAATAAGGGGGAAAGATGATGCAGGAATATGAAAATAGAGTAACAGTAAGGAAACCGTCCATGGGTGCCAGAACCGGGTATTTCTTTTTATCTCTTGCACCGGTGGCAGCTTGTGTTGTATTGCAGGTTATCTGTGTGTTTGTGGTTTTGGTAGGGGCGCTTGTTCTGGCATTGTTGAAAACACCCATTGATTATACGGACATAGCTGCGGTGGAAGCTATGTATATGGAGGTGGCACTGGGAAGTGCACCGGCAGGAATGTTGGCCTACCACGTGGTGGGCACCTTGGTGTTTGGCATATGGTACTATTTTAGCTTTAGAAGGCCTAGACCCAGGCTGCTTGACTCTATCCGCAAATTGAATCTGAAGAATCTTATTATTACCGTGGTTTGCGGCGTGGGGCTTTGCTTTTTTGCCAACGGAACGGTGTGCATTGAGGCAGTATTGATGCCGGAAATCGTGGAAGATTATATAGAGATGGCAGAGACTGCCGGACTTGGTACCAATGTGCTGACCATCGTGGCATCTGTCGTTTTGGCCCCCATCGGTGAGGAGTTTATATGTCGGGGACTGGCCCAGAAATATGCTAAGAAGTGCTTTGGGAGGTTTTGGATTGCCAATCTGCTGCAGGCGCTGCTGTTTGGGCTGATCCACATGAATTGGGTGCAGGGCATTTACGCCTTTGCCATCGGTCTGGTGCTGGGGTGGCTGGTGGAAAGATACGATACCATCCTGCCTGCCATTTTGCTCCACTGTGTGGTGAATTTCAGCTCCACTGTATGGGTGGGCTATGTGCTGGGGCCGGTTCCTATGAATCTGGTGTCAGGTTTGATCCTGGTCATTGTGCCTTCCGTGCTGATCGGAGGAATGCTTATTTGGGGAGGTAAGAAAAAGGTATGAAACTGGAAGTAAAAGAGATACGTAAGAGTTTTGGAGAGACGGAGATCCTTCATGGCGTCAGCTTTCATGTGGAGAGCGGTAAAGCCTTGGGCCTGCTTGGAAGAAACGGAGCCGGCAAGACCACAACGATCCGTATTTTGATGGATGTTTTTCATCCTAATAGCGGAGAGATTTTACTGGACGGTGCCCAATTTGTACCCGCAAAGCATCAGATCGGCTATCTTCCAGAGGAACGGGGCTTGTACCCCAAGAGGACAGTGATCGATCAGATGATCTTTTTGGCAAACCTGCGGGGTATGAAGACAAAGGATGCCAAAGTCAGTGCTCTGAAGTGGTTGAAGCGTCTGGAAGTAGAAGAATATGCAAACAGAAAGCTGGAGACTCTTTCTAAAGGAAATCAGCAGAAGGTCCAGCTGGCGGCTACTTTGGTCTGTGATCCTGAGATTGTGATTCTGGATGAACCTTTCAGTGGCCTAGATCCTGTGAATTCACAGATACTGAAGGATGTGGTAAATGAGTTGATCACAGATAAACGTCTGGTTATTTTTTCCAGCCATCAGATGAACTATGTGGAAGAATTCTGCGATCATATTGCGATCATCAATCAGGGACAGGTGGTGTTGTCCGGGGAGCTGAAGGAGATAAAAAAAGACTATGGTAAAAACCGCCTGGTGCTGTCTGCGGATAATTTGAAACAACCGGAGCTGGAAACCAGGATCTCTGCAGAATATGGAGATCTGGTTACTGTTTCCGGCAGGAAGAAGGATTTCCTGATCCTGGAGCGCAGGGAGGGTGTGAGCAGCAGGCAGATCATGGAGCGGTTGGCCGGCTCAGATATAGAAGTGGAAAGGTTCGGTCGATATGAGCCTTCTTTGAATGATATTTTTGTGGCGAAGGTAGGTGAGGAGGCATGAGAAAATTCGGGATTGTCTTAAAATATGAATTGAAAGAGTATTTCAGCAGTAAGGCATTTATGGTCATGACCATTTTGTTTGCGCTGGCAGGGATCATTCTTTTGTTTTTGCCCAGAGTGATTGATATGTCGGATTTTACCGGTGTGGAAAAACCCGGCACCCAGCAGGGCGATGACAAGCAAGAGGAGGCCCCGAAGGAAGAAGATATGCCTCTGATGTTATTTCTGGATCAGGCAGGTACTGTTGAGGTGTCCGTACTGGAACAGTTTTTCCCGGGAACAAAATGGCAGGAGGCTGCGGACGTAGAAGAACTGATAGGTGCTGTGGAAGATCAGACGGCTGAAGCAGGATTTGTGGTAAAGTCAGCTGCGGAATATGACTACTATGTCTACAATAAATCCATGACAGATTCTAACGTTCCGATTTTTGATGAGGCTATGCGGATGTTTTACCGGATTGATTACTGCGCAAAGCACGGTCTGGATCTGCAGGAGGTTTCCGCTATGCTGGAAATGCCCATCCAGTCGGATGTGCAGATATTGAACAAGGACACGGGCAGTAATTACTGGTATTGTTATTTCCTGGTGATCATTGTGTTCATGTTGATCACATTATATGGCCAGATGATCGCAGTTTCTGTGACCAATGAAAAGAGTAACAGGGCCATTGAAGTGCTGGTCACATCTACCAGCCCTAACAGTCTTTTGTTTGGCAAAGTGATCGCCGGAGCCATAGGCGGCCTTTTTCAGACCGGTGTGATCCTTGGGTCGATACTGCTGTCCTATCAGTTTAACCGGGCTCAGTGGGGCGGTATGCTGGATATGCTGTTCCATATTCCGGCCAATGTGTTGATCACATTTGCCTTCTTTGGGCTGGGCGGCTATCTCTTTTATGGATTTTTATATGGAGCCATGGGGGCACTGGTCAGCAAGACAGAGGATGTGAGCAAAAGTTCCAGTGGCCTGATGGTGGTAGTCATGGTGGTATATTTCTTTTCCTTGATTCAGTTGACAGATGTAGAAGGACCTGTGATCAAAGTGTTGTCCTTCCTGCCCATCAGCTCCTACAGTACCATGTTTGCCCGGATAGCTATGGGCACGGTAGCACCCTGGGAGGTGATCCTTTCTTTTGTGATCCTGGTAGCCTCTATCTTTGGCGCCGGTGTACTGGGGGCAAAGTTGTACCGCATGGGCACACTGCGTTATGGCAATCCGATTAAACTTCGCACAGCGCTGAAGGAGATTAGGAAAAAGTGAACTTGAGATGCCGGGGGCTACCGGTGCAGGGAATACATCTCACTTGAACACGCTTTCGCTCCGTGAAAGGACGTAGTGGACGCTAGACTCGAGCCGCAGCGCATTATGCAGCGGCTGACCTCGTCAAGCGCCAACGCCTTTCAAGGGTTCTTCATTGAGATGTATTCCCTACACCGGTAGTCCCTGGCACCTTAAGTTTATTCAATAGTAGGGGTGGAATTCATGAGGATTCCGCTCCTTTTTTGTAGGGGATCTGGGTAAGAAGAAAAGGACTCTCAGACTCCTGCGACAGGATTCTGAGAGCTAGGAAGGTGTGCCTGGGATACTTTTTTTGCGGTTGCAGGGATCCGGACGGAAAAAAAGATGTCCCAGACCTCTGTGTAAGGGTTTATGGGGAAAAATCTTGTTTTTAGAATCCATCTTTACTGAAAGCATTTTGTTGCCAGCTTTATTAAAAATCGTAAAAAAAGTCAGTCATTGTGAGAAAACCATTGGTCCGGTTTATTGATGGTCTTAGGAGCCTTGATATAATGTAGATATATTTATGGAAAGGATATCTAAAATGAGTCAATCTTTTTTAAAGGACGGAAAATTTTTTATAGGGTGTAATTATTGGGCTTCCCATGCAGGGACCAATATGTGGCGCGACTGGAGGCCGGAGGTGATCCAGCGGGATTTTGCCCTGTTGGCAGAGGCAAAGATTCAGTATTTGCGTGTTTTTCCCCTTTGGTCGGATTTTCAGCCCATTAAGATGCACAGAAGAGGAGCGGGGATTCCCAAGGAGATCCGTATGGGAGAAGAGCCCTTGCCTTTTACTGAGGCGGGAAGAGCCGGGGTTTCTCAGGAGATGGCCGATCGGTTTGAAATGCTCTGTGATCTGGCCCGGAAGTACGACCTGAAATTAGTGGTGGGACTGCTCACAGGTTGGATGAGCGGTAGGATGCATGTTCCGCCGCTGCTTGAGGACATGGATGTGCTCAGGGACCCCAGGGCGATCAAATGGCAGATTAAGTTTGTAAAGTATATGGTGAACCGGTTCAAATCCCATCCGGCTATTGTGGCTTGGGATCTGGGAAATGAATGCAACTGTATGGGGCAGGTCAGAAACAGTGAGGAAGGATATGTGTGGGCAAGTGCCATTGCCATGGCGATTCAGACCCGGGACAGGACCAGGCCTGTTATTTCCGGCATGCACGGCTCCTTTCCGGAAGCAGAGTTTCGGGCGCAGGATCTGGGGGAGATTTTGGATGTGCTTTGTACTCATCCCTATCCCTTGTTTACCGCTCACTGCATGACGGATCCCATTACGGAACAAAAGTCAGTCCTTCATGCAGCGGCGGAGACGGTGCTTTATCGGGGGCTTAGCGGTAAGCCTGCTTTTGTGGAGGAGGCCGGCACTCACGGCCCTTTTATCGCCAGTGAGGAAAATGCTGCGGCCTACTTAAATACTGTTTTGCATCTTCTCTGGTCCCACAATTGCCTGGGACTGATGTGGTGGTGCGGCTTTGACCAACTTGCTTTGAAACATACGCCCTATGATTGGGAAGCAATGGAGCGGGAACTGGGGCTCTTTAGAGAGGACTATGGGCCCAAACCTGTGCTCCGGGAGATGACAGCTTTTGCAGAATTTACAGAAAAATTCCCTTATGAAAAGCTTTCGCCCAGAATCGTGGATGCGGTGTGTATTTTGAGTGCCGAGGGAGATACCTGGCTGGCAGCTTACGGTGCTTTTATTTTGGCAAAACAGGCAGGGCTGGATATGGAATTTTGTTACATATCAGATGAAATTCCTGAGGCAAGAGCTTATATATTGCCCTCCATTGCGCATGGTAATTTACCGGCACATGTGCTGCAGGAGATCTTCTCTCGTGTGGAGCAGGGGGCTATATTGTATCTTTCCATGGGAGATGGGATGCTTTCCCCTTTTGAAAGATATACAGGGATGAAACCGCTGTGTCGGTACAAACCGCTCAGCAGTGACCGGGTGCAGCTCGGTGAGGAGCGTTTTACCTTCCGGTCTAACTATAAGGTGGATTATGAGGCCGCAGATGCTAAGGTCCTTGCCCGGGATGATGGCGGCAGACCCGTTATGGGAAGCTATAGGTATGGAAAAGGAACCGTTTATTATCTGGGCTACCCCTTGGAAGATATTGCAGGCAGTGTACCAGGCGTGGTCAGCGGTACCGGTTTTGTGCCCTACTACAAGTTCTATCAAGAGATGAAGGAGTTGTATCATCCGGATAGGAAGGTCGCAAAGGACAATCCCTTTGTAGCCCATACAGAGCACATGGCGGAGGGAAAAACAAGGATTGTGGTGGCTGTCAACTGCGTGCCCAGAGAGAGTCACGTGCGCTTTGTCTTTGAGGGATGTGGATATGTCCGGACGCTGAAAAATCAGGGCACGCGCATAGAGAGTGACAAGAACTGTGTGAACATGATCATGGCACCAAACAGCACCGTGGTATTTGAAATTATGGATGAATCAGGAGAGGAGAACAGAGAATCATGAAGAGATCTGAAATCAACAAAGCATTAAAAGAACTGGAAGGAATGTGTGAAAAGTATCACTGTTATCTGCCGCCCTTTTGCCATTTTACACCCGAGGAGTGGCAGAAAAAGGGACATGAGTATGACGAGGTGAGAGACTGCATGCTGGGCTGGGATATCACAGATTACGGCAGAGGAGAGTTTGATAAATTTGGCTTTTCCTTGATCACCATCCGCAACGGCAATCGGAAAATGGAGGAAAAGTATCCCAAGGTATACGCAGAAAAGCTATTATATTTGAAGGAAGGGCAAACAGCCCCCAATCATTTTCACTGGTTCAAAACAGAGGATATCATCAATCGAGGTGGAGGGAATGTGCTGATCCGGGTGTATAACAGACTTCCTAATGAGGAGATTGATTATGAGAGCGACGTAACAGTGCACTTGGACGGATGCGCCAAAGTGGTGCCGGCAGGAACTGTGATCAGGCTGACCCCAGGGGAAAGTATCTTTGTGACCCAGGGCATGTACCATGACTTTGCAGTGGAGGAAGGAACAGGGCCTGTGCTGCTGGGTGAGGTAAGCCAGTGCAATGATGATAATACGGATAACCGGTTCAATCCGCCGGTAGGCCGTTTCCCGGAGATTGAGGAGGACGAGGGGCCTTATCGGTTGTTGTGCAACGAGTATCCGGCGGCAGCAGATTTGAACTGACCCGGAGAAACGCCAAAGTGGGACTTGAATCTACGGAGGAAATTTTCATAACATCCAAATCCGCTCTCAGTACAGACCTGTTGTATAGTCATATCGGAAACGCAGATCAACTTTTTGGCATATTCCAGACGTAGTTGATCCAGGTATTCTTTAAAATTCATACCCGTTTCTTTCTTGAACAAGGCGGAAAAGTAGGAGGGCGTCAAGCCCACATATGCGGCAACTTCTCCCTGTGAGAGGGGACTTTTAAAATGATTGATGATATAGAGTCTTGCTTTTTGAACTGCAGAAAAGCCGGGCTGCCAGGAGGATTCCGAAGCAGCGCTTTTCTGCAGTTTTTCCAGGATACAGTTTAAAAGCAAAGTAGTATAGGAGTCATCCGTCAGGTGTGCCAGAAGTTCCAGGGAGAGGGTTTTTATGAAGTTGCGGTCGTTATGGCAAAGCTTGTGCGCAATGGCAGCTTCCGTCAGGCTTAGCCTGGCCAAAATGGAAGGGTCACACTTGTTGACGGAAAAAGAAATATTGATCAGGTGAAGATTCCGTGCGATCACCATATGGATGTTATAGGGGGAGGTCAAAAAGACCATTCCCGGTTCGATGTCGTATTTTTTACCGTCTATGATATAACTGCCGCTTCCGGATAGGATGTATTCCAGCTCTAAGAAGTCATGCCAGTGTGTGGCGAAAGCTTCATTCTGTATATTTCGTACGGTACAGGCGATTGGTCCCTTTTCCAGGAAGTCATCATTCGTCATCTTTTTGATCATAAAATATCCTCGTCATCATCGGTACAGTTGTTTCGGATCTGGATGCCGTTGACTTCCACCTGGTCGGTGATCTGGATGACCAGACAACGACGTCCATTAATGACAGCGGTTTCCACCAGATCTGTACGCTCAGGGTTGACCTTGATTACCACATCCGGAGTTTTCACTTCAAAGGTTCTGGTGTTTGCCACGTTGGAGACCAGCAGAGAAGTCTGTTCTCCTGCTGCGGCGTCGTAGCAACGGTCAAACACTTCTAGTTTTTCATCCTTTACCCCGCTGTTTAAGAGGAGGCTTCGCACTTCCTTTTTATCCAGGGAAAGGGGCTGGGGATTGTCCTTGTTTTCTTCTATCATTTCATTTAGTTTATCATGGATATTCTTTACGGTTTCCAGGTCGCACTGTTCCCCTAAAGTATCCTCCACAATGGCCTGAAAGGTTTCCTTTTGGGAGCCGGCAGCCAGGGGGATGGGGCAGGCAAACAGGGTGTCCATAAAGGAGAGATTGAATTCGTTGGCATCCTTTGTGTAATACAGCAGGCTGTGGATGTCACTGGTTCGGTCTGTAAAGGCAGGGAAAAGGAAGCCGGCTTCCGGCATATCTACCACCCAGTCCCGGATGCGGTTGCGAAAGACGCCGGTTTGGTCGTCATAGCTTAGCCCCGGTTTGGAGAGATTGACGGGGCAGATACAGCACATAATATATTCATAAACTTCATCGGAGGCATCCTCCATAATGATATTATCTGTGGTTTTTCCCGGAACATCATAGGCGTCGTGTATCAGAAGGATCAGGTAATTCCCCACGTAGGTAAAGGCTTCGATGACTTTGTCATAGAACTGATCCAACAGTTCATCGTCCTTCAGCTTGCTGTCCCGAAGGCGCAGCAGGAACTCCTGAGTCCCACCGGACTCCTCGCAGGTCAGCGGAAACTCTAGTGTCAGCAGGTTGCGCCCCGGTGTGCCGGATAGATTTTTTCGCAAAATCTGAAAATATTTGAACATTTCTTCCTCCGGAAGAGCCAAGAATGCCTCCCGAAAGCTTGATTTTTTATTTTTTTCACCATCCACATAACAGCCACAGATACGGGTGATGGAGCAATTTCTGGGGGTAAATAATTTCTTGATCTCCGATATTTCCTGTTTATTCATGTTGCATATCCCTTCTTTTTCTTTTTTCTTTCTCAAGTATAGAACAAATTTGGAAAATCGACAAGTGCACAAAAGGGTAAAATCTGTCGCATAAAAGATAAATAGGATTAAACGTGGGTGAGGTTGGCGAAAAGCATAGAAAACCGCGATACGTTGAGGTTGAATCGAAAATCGGGATAACATTATAATGTATAAGACAGTTTTTTGTAAAAAAGGAGGAGTTTTTCATGGAACAATTAAATCTCATAACTGCAAAGGACAACGAAAAGGTATACAAAATTCTAGGAGATTTGATGAATGCGGACAAGGAATTTCAGATTATGATAACTGTTCCGGGCGGTAAGAAGGAGCAAAAAGGTACAATAGATACAAGGGTACAGGAGAATAAAGTCAGTCGGGATTTGGAAAAAGACGTGACAGATATGATTCATGAGATCGGGGTCCCGGCACATATTAAAGGATACCAGTATTTGCGGGAAGCCATTATGATGTCGGTGGAGGATACAGCTATGTTAAGTTCCATCACCAAAATCCTCTATCCCACCATAGCCAAAAAGTTCCAGACAACACCAAGCCGGGTGGAGCGGGCTATCCGACATGCTATTGAGGTGGCCTGGTCCCGCGGCAAGATGGAGACTTTAGATGCACTGTTTGGGTATACTGTAAATACCGGGAAAGGAAAACCTACAAACTCAGAATTTATTGCACTGATCGCCGACCGCATCAGATTGCAGTACAGATCTTAGATTCCGAAGCCAAGATTACAAAAATCACTTTAAAACCTTGTCCCGGTGGTGTATAATATACCTAAACTCAGAGCCATGCAGCCCCGTGCCTTGGTGCACGCCGAATGCTTGCATTCGAGAGTGGTATGGTAAACGTTTTCAGGAGGTTTTGATGAAGAAGATCTTATTTGTGGCATCAGAGGGAGTACCATTTATTAAGACCGGGGGATTGGCGGATGTAATAGGTTCTTTGCCGAAATGTATTGACAGGGAGCATTATGATATCAGGATCATGATCCCCAGATACACCTGTATGCGTCAGGAAATGCAGGAAAAGTTGTCTTATATGACACACTTTTATATGGATTTCAATTGGAAAGAGGAGTATGTGGGGGTTCTGCAGGCACAGGCAGGAGGAATCACCTATTACTTTATTGACAATGAGAAGTATTTTGGGGGCTTTAAGCCTTATGGGGACAATCATTATTTCGAGATTGAGAAATATATTTATTTTTCCAAGGCAGTTCTTTCCGCGTTGCCGATCATTGATTTTCGGCCGGACCTGATCCATTGTCATGATTGGCAGACAGGCCTGATCCCGGTATTTTTGAAGGAACGTTTCTATGGGGATCCGTTTTTCAGAGGTATGAAGTCCGTAATGACCATCCACAATCTGAAATTCCAGGGAAGATGGAATATTGATGATGTGAAGCGCATTTCTGGGTTGCCGGACCATTATTTTACCGCCGATAAGCTGGAAGCCTACAATGCAGCCAATTTGCTGAAGGGCGGGTTGGTATATGCGGACGCGTTGACCACAGTCAGCAATACTTATGCTGAGGAGATCAAGACATCCTTTTACGGGGAGGGCCTGGATGGCCTGTTGAGTGCCAGAAGCGGGGATCTTAGGGGCATTGTCAACGGGATTGATTGTGAAGACTTTAATCCGGAAACAGATCCTCATATCAAGTATCATTACAATCAGGAAAATTTCCGTGAAAGGAAGATCAAGAATAAGCGTGCGCTGCAGAAGGAACTGGGACTTGCGGAAGATGATAAGAAATTCATGATCGGAATTGTGTCCAGACTGACGGATCAGAAAGGGTTTGATCTGATCGATTGTGTGATGGATGAGCTTTGTCAGGATGATATACAGATTGTGGTGCTGGGTACCGGAGAGGAACGCTATGAGAATATGTTCCGGCATTTCGATTGGAAGTATGGAGATAAGGTGTCGGCCAATATTTATTATTCCGAAGCCTTGTCTCACAAGGTATATGCAGGGTGCGATGCGTTTCTGATGCCCTCCCTGTTTGAACCCTGCGGTTTGAGTCAGTTGATGGCCCTGCGTTATGGTACGGTACCTATTGTGAGGGAGACAGGTGGTCTGAAGGACACGGTACAGCCATATAATGAGTATGAAGGCAGCGGTACAGGTTTCAGCTTTGCCAATTATAACGCACATGAGATGCTGGGGACTGTCCGGTATGCTGAAGCAATATACTATAAGAAAAAAAGAGAGTGGAATAAGATCGTGGATCGTGCCATGAAGGCGGATTTTTCCTGGCATGTGTCCGCCGGAAAGTATCAGGAGATGTATGACTGGCTGATCGGTTAAGATCTTATGGTTGGTATTCGTGATGGGCAAAAAGGAAAAAAAGGATGGATTTATCCTGCAGGCCGGTATTTTGGCGGCTGCGGGGATCATATGCAGGCTGATAGGGCTCTTATACAGGAGCCCTTTAACTGCGGTTATCGGAGACCGTGGAATGGGGTATTTTCAGTCGGCCTATAATATCTATACTATTATTCTGCTGATCTCATCCTACAGTATTCCGGCGGCTATCTCCAAAGTGATTGCGCAAAAGCTGTCCCTGCGGGAATACAGAAATGCCCACCGGATCTTTGTGTGTGCCATGTGGTATGCCATGGTAGTAGGAGGCGCCGCGGGACTTGTACTGTTTTTCGGTGCCGGTATTTTGTTGGATGGACCGGCAGTCACGGTTCTTCGGGTGTTTGCGCCAACCATTTTCTTATACGGTATTCTGGGGGTGCTTAGAGGATATTTCCAGGCCCACAGATCCATGGCCCAGACTTCTGTTTCCCAGATATTGGAACAGATTTTGAATGCTGCGGTCAGTATCGGAGCAGCCCTGTTCCTGATTATGAGTGTTCTTGGAGATGCGGATTATTATGTGATCTCAGCGGATGGAGCGGTATCCTTTGGCGGGGAGGTTATAGAAGAGCAGGCGGACGTGCTGGTGGATGAGAATGGACTTCCGGTATCGGATGAGACGGGGGCCACTGTGTATATCCTGACAGCAGAGCAGGAGGAATGGAATACGAAACATGCTACCTACGGTGCCATCGGCAGTGCCATAGGAACCGGAGCCGGCGTGTTGACAGCCTTGTTGTTCATGTGGGCTGTGTATGGCATGAACCGGCAGATCATACAGCGAAGGATGCAGCGTGACAGGACAGAGCAAGTAGATTCTTATGGTACGATCCTTAGAATGATCACCTCGGTGGTAATGCCTTTCATACTCAGTACGGCAATTTATAATGTGAATACTTCCCTGAATCAGACGATTTATACAAAACTATATATGTTTCTGAAAGACATGTCGGAGAAGGATGCCTTTACCAACTATGGCATTTTTGCAGGCAAGGCGGTGGTCATACGTAACATTCCCGTAGCACTTTCCTCGGCCATGTCGGCAGCCATACTGCCCACCATTTCTACTGCCTGGGCAAGGCAGGATCAGGAGGATGCCATTGGGAAGGTGTATAAAGCGGTGAAAGTTACCATGATGGTATGCATTCCTGCAGCGGTAGGGATCGGTGTATTGGCAAAACCGGTTATGCAGCTTTTGTTTCCTCAGAAGGAATCTTTGGAACTGGCATCGATGCTTTTGCGCACCATAGCCATATCCGTGGTGTTTTACGCATTGTCCACTTTGACTAACTCTGTGCTGCAGGGCATCGGGAAGGTAAATGTGCCGGTAAAAAATGCAGCGCTGGCATTGATCCCTCAGACATTGGTGCTAGTCTTGCTGATTCTTTTTACAGATCTGGGACTGTATGCTTTGGTCTTTACAGATCTGATCTATTCCGGGTTGATGTGTGTGTTGAATCAGAGAGCGTTGCGCAGATTCATGGGTTACAGGCAGGAGCTTTTGAGAAGCTTTATTGTTCCGGCTGTGGCTTCAGCGGTGATGGGACTGGTGGCCTGGGGTGTATACCAGGGTGTCTATTATCTGGCCAGCTCCAATGTGATCGCGCTGGTGTGTGCAGTGATTGCAGGTGCAGTGGCCTATTTTGTGTTGGAGATCGTACTGCGGGGAGTAACAGAGACGGAACTTCGGTCTATTCCCAAGGGATACCTGTTGGTAAAGATTGCAAAGAAGTGCAGGATCATGTAAGGAGAGGATGGCACCATGGCTTTTGACGGAATCACCATAGCAAATATTGTAAAGGAATTAAATGACTGCCTGACAGGAGGCAGATTATATAAGATCGCCCAGCCTGAGGAGGACGAACTGCTTCTTACCGTAAAGGCAGCGGGAGGTCAATATCGTCTGCTGATCTCAGCAGATGCCTCTTTGCCCCTGATCTATTTGACAGAGAAAAATAAACCCAGCCCGCTGACTGCACCTAACTTTTGTATGCTCCTTAGGAAGCATTTGCAAAACGGCAGGATCTTGTCCATTACGCAGCCCGGGCTGGAACGGGCTGTGCACATAGAACTGGAACATCTGGATGAAATGGGGGATCTGTGCCGCAAGACCCTGATCGTGGAGATCATGGGAAAGCACAGTAATATTATTTTTTGCGGTAGTGACGGCACTATCATTGACAGCATCAAGAGAGTATCGGCACTGGTCAGCAGTGTCCGGGAGGTGTTGCCGGGGAAACCTTATTTTATGCCGCAGACCGTGGAGAAAGGGGATCCTTTGACGGTAGGGGCAGACGGTTTTGGGGAGCGTCTGTGGGCCAAACCTATGCCTGCTTTTAAGGCTTTGTACCAAAGTTTTACAGGAATCTCTCCTGTGGTAGCCCAGGAATTGTGTTATCGGGCCAAAGTGGATGGGGAGATGCCCGTGGCCTCTATGGGTATGGAGGATATGGACAGGCTGTACTGGGAATTTGAGAATGTGATGAAACAGATACGGGCCGGGGAGTTTGCACCCTGTATCGCCTACACCGGTAAGGAGCCGGTGGAGTTCGGGGCTTTTGCACTGACCATGTACAGCCAGGGAGAGGATCATTTGGAATACTGTGAAAGCATGTCTGCCCTTTTGGAGCACTATTATGCAGAGAAAAATGCCCTGACCAGAATTCGTCAGAAGTCTGCTGATCTGCGCAAGATTGTTCAGACTGCCCTGGAGAGAACTGTGAAAAAATACGACCTGCAGCTTCGGCAGATGCAGGACACACAAAAGCGTGATAAATATCGGATCTATGGGGAATTGATCAACACCTACGGGTACAATGTGCCCCAGGGGAGCAAGTCTTTTACCGCCATCAATTACTATACCGGAGATCCCGTGGAAATTCCTCTGGACGAAACCATTTCTCCTTTGGAGAATGCCAAAAAATATTTTGATAAATATGCTAAGCTGAAGAGAACCTATGAGGCACTCTCTGAATTGACAGCAGAGGTGAAGGAGGAGATTGAGCACCTGGAATCTGTTAGCGCAGCCCTTGATATTGCGGTGGCAGAGGAGGATCTGGTGCAGATCAGGCAGGAGTTGGTTCAAAGCGGCTACCTTCGAAAGACCAGCGGCGGCAAGAAAGAAAAGATCACCAGCAGGCCCTTCCATTATATCAGCAGTGATGGGTATCACATCTATGTGGGGAAAAACAATTTTCAGAATGACGAGCTGACCTTTAAATTCGCATCAGGAAACGACTGGTGGTTTCATGCCAAAGGCATGCCCGGTTCCCATGTGATCGTCAAGGTGGGGGAGGGAGAACTGCCGGATCAAACCTTTGAGGAGGCAGCCAGACTGGCGGCGTATTATTCCAGAGGAAGACAGCAGGAGAAGGTGGAGATCGATTACATCCAGAAAAAGCATGTGAAGAAACCAGCCGGTGCAAAGCCCGGGTTTGTGGTGTATTATACCAATTATTCTATGATGATAGATACGGATATTTCCGGCATGGAACAGGTGGAATGATGACAAAAGTGGATCAACAATTTGATATCAAGGTACTTGGATTAGAAGAAATTGAAGAAATCTATATGGGACCGGCGGTCAGGCATTTTCCTGCAAATGAGAGAAAGCCCATGAAGGCGATCAGGCGCATGTATCAGGCCGGAGCCTATGAGGGGCTGGGGCTTTTTGAAGGGGAGGCCCTTGTGGCCTATGCGCTGTACGTAGTGGCACCGGATGGGCAGAATCTGCTTTTGGATTACTATGCAGTGCTGGAGGATCACAGAGGAAAAGGCATAGGGAGTATCTTTTTGCAGCGCATGAGCCGGTGGTATGCAGACCGGCAGAGCATTTTGCTGGAGACGGAAGACGTGCTGCTGGCGGCGGATGATAAGGAGAAGCAGCTTCGAAGCCGGCGCAATGATTTTTATCTGCGAAACGGTGTGCGGGAAACCCGGATTCATGTTTCCTACTGCGGGGCGGATTATCAGGTGTTCTATCTTCCCATTCAGGAACAGAAGGATGAAATCCGGGTGCTGGATGCTTTGGAACAGATCTACCGGGTCATGTTTCCGGATACCTATAAGGAATGGGTAAAGATCCAGACAAAATCAGAGTGAACTTGACGAAAGTGCGGGGATTTACTATAATAAAAGAAATACGCGGTGCCAGAGCAGCCGCAGGTGAAAAAAGAAGGTATTGATATGATAAAGAGTATGACAGGCTTCGGCAGATGTGAGATCCTGGAGGGAAACCGTAAGATCACGGTGGAGATGAAATCGGTAAACCACAGATACCTTGATGTGAGTATCAAGATGCCGAAGAAACTGAATTTTTTCGAGGCAGCCATTCGTAATGAATTGAAAAATTATATTCAGCGCGGCAAGGTGGATGTCTTTATTTCGTACGAGGATTTTTCTGAGAGCAATGTCAGTGTGAAATATAACCGGGAGGTTGCAGCTGCTTATCTGCAGTATCTGAATCAGATGGCCCAGGAGTTCGGAATGGAAAATGATGTGAAGGTTTCTTCCCTTTCCAGATATCCTGAGGTGTTTTCTATGGAGGAGCAGACTGTGGACGAGGAGGAACTCTGGAAGGCCTTGCAGCGTGTACTGAAGGGCGCGGCAGAGGAATTCGTGGCATCCCGGATCCGTGAGGGGGAGAATTTAAAGAACGACCTGCTTGCAAAGCTGGATGGCATGACAGAGCACGTGGACTTTATCAGTGGACGGGCTCCCGGCATTGTGGAAGAGTACAGGCAGAAGCTGTATGATAAGGTGAAAGAACTTTTGGAAGACAGCAAGGTTGATGAGAGCCGGTTACTGACGGAGGTAACGATTTTTGCGGACAAGGTATGCGTGGATGAAGAGATCGTCCGTCTGCGCAGTCACATACAGGCCACCAAGAATGCGCTGATTGAGGGCGGAAGCATAGGACGTAAGTTGGATTTTATTGCCCAGGAGATGAACCGGGAGGCCAATACCACTTTGTCCAAGGTGACAGATCTGGAGATCGGCAACCGGGGCATCGAACTGAAGACAGAGATTGAAAAGATCCGTGAACAGATTCAAAATATTGAATAGGCAAAAGGGGATAGTATGGGCAAACTGATACATATCGGTTTTGGAAATATGGTAAACACAGGCAAGATCGTGGCCATTGTCAGCCCGGATTCAGCACCCATCAAACGCATGGTGCAGGGGGCCCGGGAGAACGGGACGGCCATTGATGCCACACAGGGCAGAAAGACCAAGGCTGTGTTGGTGATGGAGAACAGCCAGATTGTTTTGTCTGCGTTATTGCCGGAGACCATTGCAGGCAGAGCACAGATGCAGAGCCCTGCAGAAAATGCAGCTGAGGGTGGTGACAGTGATGAGGCATAAAGGGATTTTGATCGTGGTTTCGGGATTTTCCGGTGCAGGCAAAGGGACGTTGATGAAGGAGCTTTTAAGGACCTATGACAATTATGCTCTTTCCATCTCCATGACTACCAGATCTCCCCGCCAGGGAGAGACGGACGGTGTGGAATATTTCTTTTCCACCAGGGAAAATTTTGAAAAAAAGATTGCAGAAGACGGCTTAATAGAGTATGCTGAATATTGTGGTAATTATTATGGCACCCCCAGGGCATATGTGGAGCAGCAGTTAAACTGCGGCAAGGATGTGATCTTGGAAATTGAGATTCAGGGAGCGTTAAAGGTAAAGAAGAAATTTCCGGATGCGTTGCTTTTGTTTGTCATGCCGCCCAGCGCCCATGAGCTGAAGAGAAGGCTCATCGGCAGAGGAACGGAGACGGCAGAGGTGATTGACCGGCGCCTGCAGCGTGCAGCTGAGGAATCTGAGGGCATTGAGGCCTATGATTATCTGGTGATCAATGATGACCTGCAGAAGTGTACGGAGGAGATTCATGGTATTGTGCGTACTGCCAGAAATGCAGCAGCGCGCAATACAGAGTTCATAGAACAGATCAGACGAGAATTGAGAGAGCTTTGGAAAGGAGAAGAATAATGTTACATCCGTCTTATACCGATTTGATGAAAGTTGTAAACAGTGAGGTGGAACCCGGGGAGGAGCCGGTAGTAAGCAGCAGATATTCTATTGTGATGGCTACGTCCAAGAGAGCCAGACAGATCATATCAGGTGATGAGCCTATGGTAAACGGCGCAGGCAAGAAACCCTTGTCTGTCGCAGTGGAAGAGATGAACCAGG
This sequence comes from Lachnospiraceae bacterium, assembly GCA_015056865.1. Classification (GTDB taxonomy): domain Bacteria; phylum Bacillota; class Clostridia; order Lachnospirales; family Lachnospiraceae; genus Acetatifactor. The sequence goes on along the minus strand of SVFM01000002.1, from coordinate 144,938 downwards.
GTAAGATTAAAATTTTAAGTGACGAGGAATAAAAACAACGCAAAAAGGGAAAGACCGTCGCCGGGATTTCTCTTTTTTCAAAAGTTGTAAGGGGTAAGGTTGTCCATGAAAATAATGTTTGTATCACTGGGCTGTGACAAGAATCTGGTGGATTCGGAGCAGATGCTGGGGATGCTGCGTCAGCGTGGATATGAGTTCACAGATGATGAAACCCAGGCGGACGTGGTGGTGGTCAATACCTGTTGCTTTATCGGCGATGCCAAGGAGGAAAGTATTGGTGTCCTTTTGGAGATGGCGGAACTGAAAAACAGCGGCAGGCTGAAAGCACTGGTAGCGGCCGGATGTCTGGCACAGCGTTATAAAGAAGAAATACAAAAGGAGATCCCGGAGGTGGATGTGGTCATTGGCACCACTGCCACAGCATCTATTGTAGAGGCGGTGGAGGAGGCACTGGCCGGACAGATGGGAGCCCATTATGAGGATATTAATGCTGCACCGGTCTGTGGCACCAAAAGAGTGGTGACCACCGGCGGGCACTATGCCTATCTGAAGATTTCAGAGGGGTGTGATAAGCACTGTACCTATTGTATTATACCCAAGGTGCGGGGCACCTATCGATCCGTACCTATGGAGGAACTGGTGCGGGAGGCCCGGGAACTTGCCCGGGGCGGTGTCAGGGAGTTGATTCTGGTGGCCCAGGAGACCACCCTTTATGGCAAGGATCTGTATGGCAAAAAGAGTCTGCCGGAGCTGCTGCGCAGGCTGGCACAGATTCCGGAGATTTATTGGATCCGCCTGCTATATTGTTATCCGGAGGAGATAGACGAAGAACTGATACAGGTGATCAAGGAAGAGGAAAAGGTATGTAACTATCTGGACATTCCCATCCAACATGCAGAAGACAGTATATTAAAGCGCATGGGGCGCAGGACGGATCAGAAACAGCTGAGAGATATCATTGCAAAACTCCGTTTGGAGATTCCGGACATTTGTCTTCGGACCACACTGATCACCGGTTTCCCGGGGGAGACCCAGGAAGATCACGAAGAGCTGTTTCACTTTGTGGATGAGATGGAGTTTGACAGACTTGGGGTGTTTACCTACTCTCAGGAGGAGGATACACCGGCGGCTCTGATGCCGGATCAAATACCGGAAGAGGTAAAGTTACAGCGTCAGGAAGAATTGATGGAACTGCAGCAGGCCATTGCCTTTGAAAAGGCGGAAGATATGACGGGCAAAGTTTTGCTTTGTATGATAGAGGGTAAGGTGGCAGAGGAAGATGCTTATGTGGCCCGTACCTATCGGGATGCCCCCAATGTGGATGGATATCTGTTTGTAAATACCAGGGCAAATCTGATGACGGGAGATTTCGTCAAGGTACTGGTAACCGGAGCCAATGAATATGATTTGATAGGAGAGATATATCATGAATTTACCGAATAAGTTGACTGTAATCAGAATGATCATGATTGTTCCATTTGTGTTGCTGCTCCTTGGCGGCTTTCACCAGTGGGGGTGGTTTACCGCTGTTTTCGGCGGCATTCTGGAGTATGTGGATTATATTGCATTGGTACTGTTCATTGCAGCCAGCCTGACAGACCTGGTGGATGGACATATTGCCAGAAAATACAATCTGGTGACCAATTTTGGGAAGTTTATGGATCCCATTGCAGACAAGCTGCTGGTTTGTGCGGCTATGATCTGTCTGGTGGAGATGGGCAGAATTCCTTCCTGGGTAGTGATCATTATTATCAGCAGAGAATTTATCATAAATGGATTCAGATTGGTGGCTTCCGATAAGGGTGTGGTGATCGCGGCAAATTATTGGGGCAAGTTTAAGACCACCTTCCAGATGATCATGATCTGCCTGATGATCGTGAATAATGGTCATTTTCTGGGACAGTACGCCAATGTCCTGCAGATACTGACAGATGTGATCATGTGGATCGCATTGGCCTTGACTGTGATCTCCCTGGTTGATTATGTATGGACGAACAGGGCGGTCATGGCAGATAAGGATTGATCCAAGATGAAAGTGGAAGAGAAAATTGTGGAAATCCTGCTTCGGGAAGGTATTACCGTGGCAACTGCCGAGTCTTGTACAGGAGGGCTGGTTGCTGCTACCTTAGTGGATGTGCCGGGGGTGTCCGGTGCGTTTAACGAAGGATATATTACTTATGCAAATGAGGCAAAAGAAAGGCTGCTGGGAGTTCGAAAGGAAACTTTGAGCAGCTTTGGTGCTGTCAGTGAACAAACAGCCCGGAAGATGGCGGAGGGCGCTGCGAAAGCAGCCGGTGCAGATTGTGCTGTGGTAACTACCGGGATTGCAGGTCCGGACGGGGGAACGCCGGAAAAACCGGTGGGTCTGGTGTATATCGGTTGTTATGTGAAAGGAAAAACAACTGTGAAAAAATGTCTATTTACAGGAACACGCAGGGCAGTGCGGGAGAGTGCCGCAAGGGAGGCTCTGGAATTTTTGTTGAAACGGTTGGAAGAACACTTTTAGACAAAAATAGTTAGAAATAAAAATGTACCGCAGCTCTTGCCATAACGGCAGGGATGTGGTACATTTTTTATATGGCAGTATCAAATCACACTTATCTGGAGGCAAGTCCGGCGTTTCGCCATATATCTCAAAGTAAGTGAAAATATAGAAACGTTGGGAGGGATGCCTTTGAGGGTGGTTTATTGGACAGTAAATAATATATAATAAAAGTGGTTGACAAAATCGAACGTTTGTTTTATATTAAGTACATACAGAACAAATGTTCCTTGATAAAAGGAGAATGTGAAGATGGAAAGAGAAGAAAAACAGAAAGCATTGGATGCCGCACTGGTGCAGATTGAGAAGCAGTTCGGCAAAGGAGCTGTTATGAAGCTGGGAGATCCCATGAACCAGATGAATGTGGAGACTATTCCCACCGGATCTTTAAGTCTGGATATTGCACTGGGACTGGGAGGTATTCCCAAGGGAAGGATCATCGAGATATACGGACCGGAATCCAGCGGTAAGACCACTGTTACCCTACATATGATTGCAGAGGTACAGAAACGGGGCGGTATTGCAGGTTTTATAGATGCGGAGCATGCGTTGGATCCCGTCTATGCTAAAAATATAGGCGTGGATATTGACAATTTGTATATTTCACAGCCTGACAATGGTGAACAGGCTCTGGAAATAGCAGAGACCATGGTGCGCTCCGGAGCTATTGATATTGTGATCGTGGACTCTGTGGCAGCACTGGTGCCCAAGGCGGAGATTGACGGTGACATGGGGGATAACCACGTGGGCCTGCAGGCACGTCTGATGTCCCAGGCGCTGCGGAAACTGACCAGTATCGTCAGCAAGTCAAACTGTACGGTAGTATTTATCAACCAGCTGCGTGAGAAGATTGGTGTGATGTTTGGAAACCCGGAGACCACCACAGGTGGGCGGGCACTGAAATTTTATGCTTCTGTAAGAATGGATGTAAGGCGCATTGAGTCGCTGAAGCAGGGCGGTGAGGTGATCGGTAACCGTACCAAAGTTAAAGTGGTGAAAAATAAGGTAGCACCTCCTTTTAAGGAAGCCGAGTTTGATATTATGTTTGGCGAAGGAATATCCGGCGTCGGAGATATCCTGGATCTTGCCGCAGAAACAGGCATTATCAACAAGTCCGGTGCCTGGTACGCCTATCAGGGCAACAAGATCGGTCAGGGCCGTGAGAATGCAAAGCAGTACCTGAGGGACAATCAGGCTGTATGCGACGAGGTGGAAGCCAAGGTGCGTCAGCATTACGGCTTGACCGGAAATAATACGGCAACAAAAGAGGAATGAAATCTGCAATGATCGTGACACAGATTGAGGAATTTACAAAATCTAAGAGTAAAGTTTACATTGATCAGGAATTCGCCTTTGTATTATACAAAGGCGAATTACGCATCTATGGCATAGAGCAGGGCAAAGAAGTCAGCACCTTAGTATATAGGCAGATTTTGGGTGAGGTGTTGCCCAGAAGGGCCAAGCTGCGCAGCATGCATCTGCTAAAAGCGCGGGATTACACCTGTGCGGGACTGCGAGATAAACTGTGCCGGGATCTTTATCCGGAAGCGGTCATTGAGGAGGCTATTGCGTATCTGTTGTCCTTTGGTTATCTGGATGATGCAAGGTATGCGCTGGACTATATTCGATGTTATCATGACAGGAAGAGCAGAGTACGCCTGGAAGCTGATTTGCGCAGGAAAGGTGTGGCCAAGGTTGTGGTGGAAACAGCCTGGCAAAGCTGGAGAGAAGAAGGGAACGAACAGGATGAAACCGACCAGATCAGGCGATTGGCAGAAAAGCGACACTTTGACGCACAGACAGCGGATCGAAAGGCGTGGGGAAATTTCTATTCTTTTTTACTGAGGCGGGGATTTTCTGCAGAAAGTATCAGAAAAGCAATGAAAAATCATCTGTGTGATGACTTCTACTTGACATAAATATCATTTTATTTTACAATTGATATGTTGTATATTGCTTATTAGAATGTGTTTTTTGCATTCTATATTAGATATTATTACAATGAAAACTTAATAAGGAGGTGCTCCTGTATATGTTTCCCTACATTTTAGGAGCGGTAGTGGTCACTCTTCTAATTTCTGTTCCCGTTACAGCAGTAGTGGCAACCAATCGTCGCAAGAAGCTTGTGGAAGCTAAGATCGGCGATGCGGATGCCAAGGCGAGACAGATTATTGATGAGGCGTTGAAGGTTGCAGAGGCCAAGAAACGTGAAGCGCTGCTTGAGGTTAAGGAAGAGTCCATTCGTACTAAGAACGAATTGGACAAAGAGGTCAAGGAACGCAGAGCAGAAGTGCAGCGTTCTGAGCGGCGTATTCAGCAGAAGGAAGAAGCAATCGAGAAGAAGACAGAAGCTATCGAGAGAAAAGAAACAAGTTTGGCAGCCAAGGAAGAAAACCTGAACAAGATGAAGGAAGAGATTTCCAAGCTGAACGAACAACGTGTACAGGAACTGGAGCGTATTTCCGGGTTAACCTCTGAACAGGCAAAAGAATACTTATTGAAAATTGTTGAAGATGAAGTGAAACATGAAACGGCGATGATGATCAAGGAATTAGAGAGTCGCGCCAAGGAAGAAGCAGACAAGAAGGCAAAGGAGTATGTAGTAACCGCTATTCAGAAGTGTGCGGCAGACCATGTGTCCGAGACGACCATATCTGTGGTACCGCTTCCCAACGATGAGATGAAAGGAAGGATCATTGGTAGAGAGGGTCGAAATATCCGTACACTCGAGACCATGACAGGTGTGGATCTAATCATTGATGACACACCGGAAGCAGTTATCCTTTCCGGATTCGATCCGATTCGTCGAGAAGTTGCAAGAATTGCGCTTGAGAAGCTGATTGTCGATGGCCGTATCCATCCTGCCCGCATTGAGGAGATGGTGGAGAAGGCACAAAAAGAAGTGGAAGTAATGATCAAGGAAGAAGGAGAAGCTGCAACCCTGGAGGTTGGTGTACATGGCATACATCCTGAACTTGTGAGATTACTGGGAAAGATGAGATTCAGAACCAGTTATGGTCAGAATGCTTTAAAACATTCGGTAGAGGTAGCACAGCTGTCCGGACTTTTGGCGGCAGAGATGGGCTTGGATGTCAGACTTGCAAAGAGAGCAGGCCTGCTTCATGACATAGGTAAAGCAGTTGACCACGAGATGGAAGGTTCTCATATTCAGTTGGGTTCGGAACTTTGTAGAAAATACAAAGAAAACGCAACCGTTATTAACGCGGTTGAATCACATCATGGAGATGTGGAGGCGACCTCTTTGATCGCATGTATTGTACAAGCTGCTGATACAATATCTGCTGCAAGACCGGGCGCCAGAAGAGAAACATTAGAGACTTATACCAGCAGACTTAGACAGCTGGAAGAAATCACAAACAATTTCAAAGGTGTTGACAAATCTTTTGCTATTCAGGCAGGTAGGGAAGTTCGCGTAATGGTGGTTCCTGAGCAAATTTCGGATGCAGATATGATTCTGCTTGCCAGAGATATTTCCAAGCAGATTGAGGCTGAATTGGAATATCCGGGCCAGATCAAAGTAAATGTTATCCGTGAGAGCCGCGTAATTGACTACGCAAAATAAAACAGAATAGTAGATATGAGGGGCTGCTGCGGAAATGGAATGAATTGTTTCCCGGCAGTTCTTTTATTTGATACTACAGCAAAAAAATAGAATTGGGTATTGTGTTATAAATCATATTATAGTAGAATGTACAAAATGAAATAAGGATGGTGGAGTGAGATGAAGTCGTATAAGGCGATGAGCAAAGAAGAATTGCAGGTATTAAAGGCTGAATTGGAAAAACAGTATGAGGAGGCCAAGGCAAAAGGGTTAAAACTGGATATGTCCAGAGGCAAGCCCGCATCTGTTCAGTTGGATCTGGCAATGGATATGATGGATGTGCTTGACAGCCACAGTCAGGTAAAGACAGAGGGCGGCATGGATTGCAGAAACTATGGCTTGATGGATGGTATTCCGGAGGCAAAGGCATTTATGGGAGAGATCATGGGTGTACCGGCGGACAACGTGATCGTATTTGGCAATGCCAGTCTTACCATTATGTACGATACTGTATCTCGTTCCATGACACACGGTGTGTGCGGCAGCACTCCCTGGTGCAAATTGGAGAATGTGAAATTTCTTTGCCCTGCACCGGGATATGACAGACATTTTGCGATCACCCAGCATTTTGGTATCGAAATGATCACCATACCTATGACAGCAGATGGACCGGATATGGACATGGTGGAAGAGTATGTGAATAATGATCCCGCAGTAAAGGGTATCTGGTGCGTTCCGAAGTATTCCAATCCTCAGGGATATACTTACAGTGATGCAACGGTAAAAAGATTTGCGGCGTTGAAACCGGCGGCAGAAGATTTTAGGATTTACTGGGACAACGCCTATATTATTCACGACCTCTATGAGGAAGGGGATCAGTTGTTAGAGATCTTAAGTGAATGTGAAAAGGCCGGAAATCCGGATATGGTTTTTGAGTTTACTTCCACATCCAAGATCAGTTTTGCCGGAGCAGGTATCTCAGCTATGGCGGCATCCAAGAAGAACCTGGATTTTGTGAAAAAATCTATGACTATCCAAACCATCAGTCATGATAAGGTCAATCAGCTGAGACACGTTAAATATTTCAAGGATGTGAATGGTGTTCGCGCACATATGAAAAAGCATGCCGATATTATGAGACCTAAGTTTGAAGCGGTGCTGGAAGTTCTGCAAAGAGAATTGGGTGGTCTGGGGATCGGTAGCTGGACGACTCCTAAGGGTGGTTATTTCATTTCCTTTGAGACCATGGATGGATGTGCCAAGGAGACTGTGGCCAGATGTAAAGAGGCAGGTGTTGTCCTGACCGGTGCAGGAGCTACTTATCCTTATGGCAAAGATCCGAAAGACAGTAATATTCGTCTGGCACCTTCACTGCCCGTGCCGGAAGAACTTGCACAGGCAACAGACTTGTTTGTTCTCTGTGTAAAACTGGTAAGTGTAAATAAGCTTCTGGAACAGTAAGTCCAGTGGCATGAACCTCATGTTTTCATCATAAAATGGTAGGGAAGTTCTGAAATAATACCATTGAGGTGAATACATGAGGTTTTTTCGTGCAATAAGGTTCCATAGAAATGTGCCGCTTCTAGCTGCTTTTTTGGCAGGTGTACTTTTAGGCATATTTATCATTAATGCTGGTGGAAGCTCTCTTTTGGCTAAGATTGGACTGTTGGACGAGTCTTCTCTGTATCAAATGAAATATATGTCTGTGGAGAACAGTAGTTTTTTGGTATATGTGTTAAAAAAGAGGCTGGGCTTTGTTATCGGAATTATTTTGCTGGCGTCTACCTATTTAGGTGTGGCTGCCGTATATACTTATGCAGGTTGGCTGGGGTGTTCTTTGGGAATGATCTTGTCTGTCTCCATTATGCGCTATGGTATTAAGGGGATTGTGTTGATGGTGGTTATGGCTTTTCCACAGTATATTTTTTACGTGCCGGCATGGATTTTACTGCTGCATGAGGGGGCTGAGCTGTGCAGGAGCATCTACTTTCCGGGAAAGGTATCCGGCACATACATCGGAAATAAACGGCAGGAAATTCAAAAATGGATCCTGCATTTTTCAAAAGTAGCAGTGGTTGTCATAATAGGAGCGGTATTGGAAAGTTATGTAAATCCTATGTTGGTGATAGGATTGTTAAAAATTTTTTAAATTATGATTGCTTTTCCGTGATTTTCTGATTATAATGTAATTCTAACGATTTAGAGAGAAGGTTCATTTTTTCATGGAAAGAGCATTGGATGCGTTTGTTTTTTATTTACATAATGTGAAGAAAGCGTCTGAGAATACCATGGTGTCATATCAGCGCGATCTTAAGAAGTTTGTAGCCTTTTTGCAAGCGCAGGATGTTTTGGACATGAAGCGGGTTACACAGACCAATTTGAATTCTTATGTGCTTTATCTGGAGAAGGAGGGATTTACCCCTGCTACAGTTTCCAGAAATATTGCATCTATTAAGGCCTTTTATCATTTTTTGTTTCGAGAGGGTATGGTGGCAGAAGATATCTCTGATGTGCTGCGTGCTCCCAAGATTGAAAAGAAGATACCGGGGATCATGAGTGCGAAGCAGGTGGTGAAGTTGTTGGAACAACCCTCCGGTACAAGTCCGAAGGAACGTCGGGACAAGGCCATGTTAGAGCTTTTGTATGCCACAGGGATCCGTGTTTCGGAACTGATCTCGTTAAGGATTATGGACATAAATTTGCAAATGGGGTTTATTGTCTGCAGGGATGCTGACAAGGAGCGAATCATCCCTTTTGGGAAACAGGCCAGGAAAGCCTTACTTCAGTATATGGAGGATGCCAGAGAGACGCTTTTGCAGGATAAGAATGATCCGCTGTTGTTTGTCAATTGTTCCGGCAGTGCCATGAGCAGACAGGGATTTTGGAAGCTGATCAAGTATTATGCCCGGAAGGCCGGTATAGAGGATGAGATCGCACCTCATACCCTCAGGCATTCCTTTGCGGCACATCTGGTGGAAAACGGTGCTGACTTAAGGAGTGTGCAGGAAATGCTGGGGCACTCGGATATTTCTACCACTCAGATTTATGCCAACATGAATCATAGCCGCATCCGGGAAGTGTATGAGAAGGCACATCCAAGAGGATGAGCGTATTTTTATTCTCCTCAACTTAATAATTAAATTTGTCAAAAGAAAGGACATAGCCTAAAAATTTGCTATGTCCTTTAAAATTAATTTTATTCTTTTATACTGTACTGCATCCATTCATAGATCAATTCTGCGCCCTCAGTGATCTCCGGGGGCAGGAGAGCCCTTGCCACCAGTTTCAATTCGGCATCGGGGTCGTCTGTTCTGCGCAGGTGGGCATAGTCGCCGTCTATATTTTCTACAACATATTCAAAACGATTCACAGTCAGTTCTCCTATTATTCATAGTCTGCAATATCATAAATCAACTTTTCCGTATCAGCCCAGCCCAGGCAGGGATCGGTAATGGATTTGCCGTACACACCTCCGCCTACCTTCTGGCATCCTTCCTCGATGTAGCTTTCGATCATAACGCCCTTGACCAGAGAGTGGATGTCCGGGTTCAGTTTGCGGCTGTGCATGACCTCTTTGACAATGCGGATCTGCTGTGCATATTTTTTATCGGAGTTGCTGTGGTTGGAGTCGATAATGCAGGCAGGATTCTTCAGATCACGTTCATTGTACAGATTCAGAAGGAAATTAAGATCCTCATAATGGTAGTTGGGGATGGAATTGCCATGCTTATTGACTGCGCCGCGCAGTACGGTGTGTGCCAGATCGTTGCCGGTGGTATTTACTTCCCAGCCCCGATAGGTGAAGGAGTGAGGGTGCTGAGCAGCATATACAGAATTAAGCATAACGGCAAAATCGCCACTGGTAGGATTCTTCATACCGGCAGCCACATCAAAACCGCTGACGGTCAGGCGGTGTAGCTGGTCTTCCACGGAGCGGGCTCCGATGGCAACGTAAGACAGAAGATCTGATACATAGAGCCAATTTTCCGGATAGAGCATTTCGTCCGCAGAAGTCAGACCGCTTTCTGTGATAGCGCGTATCTGCATTTTGCGAAGGGCGATCAATCCGGCCAGAAAGTCGGGCTTTTTCTCCGGATCAGGCTGGGAGGCAATACCCTTGTAGCCGTCTCCTGTGGTGCGGGGCTTGTTGGTGTAGATTCTGGGAATCAGAACAAGCCTGTCCTTTACCTTTTCGTTTACTTTGCCCAGTCGGCTAACATAGTCGCAGACGGCATCCTCATTGTCGGCAGAACAGGGTCCTACGATCACCAGAAATTTATTGCTCTTGCCGGTGAGAACGTCTCGAATTTCAGCATCCCTTTTTACTTTTAATTCTGCCAGTTCGGCGGGAAGGGGAAGCTGCTGGCGGATCTCCTCGGGGGTGGGTAATTTTTTTATAAATTCAAAAGCCATGGTTGAAAACCTTCTTTCTTCTATAAATTTGCTTTTACTATTATAGCGAAAGTTGTGGAGTGATGCAAGATTTCAGGAAAGAAAAAATTTAAGACATTCTTAAAAAAATCTCAATCTCATGTTAAAGAAAAGCAAATGGAGGTCTGTTACACTGGTATCAGATGTCCGTAACCTTCAGAAGCTTATGGGAGTCTATATATTAGATAGAAAAAGGGGGCTTTTATCATGCAGACAGAGAAGAAAAAAATAGCAGTTTTGTTCGGAGGATGCTCCTCGGAATATGGGGTGTCTTTACAGTCCGCACATGCGGTGATCACGCATATAAATAGAGAGAAGTACGAACCGGTACTGATCGGTATCACAAGAGAAGGGAAATGGCTGATATATCGGGGACAAACGGATAAGATCTTAGAGAATACCTGGGAGGAGGATTCCGGATGCGTTCCGGTTGTTGTGTCTCCGGACAGGCAGCTGCATGGCCTTTGGATCCGGGAAGAGGAAGGAATCAAAACCCTATCGTTGGATGCGGCTTTTCCTGTGCTTCACGGCAAAAATGGGGAGGATGGCACCGTGCAGGGGGTGTTGGAGCTGGCAGGGATTCCCATAGTGGGATGTAATGTGCTGGCATCTGCCCTTTGTATGGATAAGGATATGGCACATCGGATGGCTGCCGCTGCGGGGGTAAAAGTTCCGGCCTCCGTACTACTGACAGTCAAGGAGAAGGAGCAGGCAAAGGAGCTGGCTGAGGAACTGGGCTATCCTGTTTTTGTAAAACCTTTAAGAGCCGGTTCTTCCTTCGGGATTACCAAGGTAATGTGCGAGGCAGAACTGGAAAAAGCGGTGAAAGAGGCATTTGCGCATGACAGTTTGATCCTGATGGAGCAAATGATAGAGGGCTTCGAAGTGGGCTGCGCTGTGATGGGGGATGAGGAGCTGACCATAGGTGTGGTAGATGAAATTGAGCTTTCTGAGGGATTTTTTGACTATACAGAGAAATATACTTTAAAGACGTCCAGTATTCATGTGCCGGCTCGGATAAGCAGTCAGAAGGCAGAAGAGATTAAAAGGACTGCAGGGACCATTTACCGGGCACTGCGGTGCAGTGGCTTTTCCAGGGTAGATATGTTTTTGACACCTACGGGAGAGATTTATTTTAACGAGGTCAATACCATACCGGGCTTTACCTCCCACAGCAGGTTCCCTAACATGATGAAGGGGATTGGTCTGGGATTTGCCCAAATCGTAAATGATCTTATCGGACAGACTTTGCAGGAGATGTAGAGAGATGACAGGAGAGATGGAAAGCAGAAAAGAGAATCAGTGGATCCATAGATTTCGCTTGGCTGCCGCCTTGATGGTGGTGGCAATACATATCGGACCTTTTATGGTTGTGAATGAGACGGCGGATTATTTGATCACCTATTGTCTGTTTCGGGTTGCAGTTCCCTTTTTCCTGATGGTTGCAGGTTATTTTGTGCTGAGTGCACCGGGGCAGGTGGGAAATTATGTGGCCAAGATGATCCGTTTGTATGCTTTTGCCACAATCCTTTATCTGCCCGTAAATTGGTATGCCGGTAAACAGATAGGAGGAATCACCGGAGTTTTGCGGGATATTTTTTTAGATGGAACCTTTTATCATCTGTGGTATTTTCCGGCAGTCATTTTGGGATGTTTGATCGTAATGGCTTTGATCAGGTTGTGTGGTGAATTGCAAAGTGGTATCCTTGTGTCCATCCTTTACATAGCTGGAACTTTGGGGGACAGCTACGGTGGGTTGGTGATGGGGACAGATATAGGCAGGAATTTCTATGATCAGATATTTTCCATCAGCGATTATACAAGAAACGGTCTTTTTTATGCTCCTCTGTTTTTGTGGATGGGCGTGATATTCAGAAGAAAGAAAGGCCAGAACTGGCCAAAGGATTTGATAGGACTTGGAATATCGTTGCTCCTGATGCTGACAGAGGGAGCACTGACCTATGAAAAAGGCTGGCAGAGGCATAATAGTATGTATTTTGCGCTGCCTTTGGTCATGTACTTTTTGTTTTCGATTCTGCTTTCCGGGGCCGCTCATAGCAATAAAAGAAAAGGGACCATGGATAAAAAATGGCGTGAATTGTCTTTGTGGATTTATTTGCTACATCCTCTTTGTATAATATTGGTCCGCGGGATGGCAAGGACGGTAGGATTGACAAAGGTTTTAGTAGAAAATACCATGTTGCACTACCTGGCAGTATGTGCCATCAGTGTAGGTGTATCCGCAGTGATTTGCTTGTTGGTGGAGCGGATCAGGCATTGGCAGGGGAAAGGAAGAGGGAAGGAATAGTATGAGCGGAAAGAGCAGAGCCTGGGTGGAATTAAATATGGATCATTTGCAGCACAATGTGGAACAGCTGCGCAGCCTGGTGCCGGAAACCTGCAGATTGATGCCGGCAGTAAAGGCAGACGCCTATGGACATGGGATGCTTCCTATGGTAGAAAAGCTTACTGAGCTGGGAATAGAGGATTATTGTGTGGCCTGCGCAGAAGAAGGGGTACGCCTGCGAAAGGCAGGGGTAAAAGGCCTGATTCTGGTGCTGGGCTATACCTATCCGGCCAGGTTTCAGGATCTGCTTGATTATGATCTTACCCAGACATTGGTGGACCGGGAATATGCCAATGAATTGCAGCGGGTAGGCGGAGGCTTCAAGGTACACGTGGGAATTGATACAGGAATGCACAGGTTGGGAGTTTCTTATGAGGAAGCAGAACGTATTGCAGAGATATTTCAGACACCCGGTATCCGGGTGGGTGGGATTTTTTCACAGCTGTGTGTGTCTGACAGCTGTAAGGAGAAAGACAGGGCATTTACTCTGGAGCAGATAGGGCGCTTTGAACAGGTGACTGCCTGGCTGCACAGGCAGGGGATCAAAGGATTTTCCAGGCATCTGCAGGGCAGCTACGGGATGCTGAATTATCCCTGGTTGCAGTATGATTATTGTCGCCCCGGCATTGCACTTTACGGGCTACTTAGTCAGGAGGGAGATTGGAATAGTAGTGGCATTTCCCTTTTGCCGGTGTTGGAACTAAAGACCCGGGTGCAGAGTGTGAGAAAGGTCAATAAGGGTGAAGGGGCAGGGTACGGCCTTGTCTTTAGGGCCGGAGAAGATACCAGGATCGCAGCCCTTTCCATTGGCTATGCAGATGGCGTATTCCGGGAGATTGCCGGACGCGGATATGTTCTCATTCGTGGAAAGAGGGCGCCTATCATAGGCAGAGTGTGCATGGATCAGATGTTGGTAGATGTGACAGAGGTTTCTGATATTTCCCAGGGTGATGAAGCGGTGCTGATCGGCAAGTCCGGGCAGGAAAGTATCTCAGGGGAGCAGTTTGCCGGGTGGTGTGGCACCATTACCAATGAAGTCTTCAGCCGGCTGGGCGGCCGACTGGAGCGAGTGGTGGTATAAGAAAGCATTTCGCTTTGTGAGGAAAAGCCCTTAGTACACTTTGTGGTAAATGAGAAACGGCGGGCGCTGTGTATAAGCTTCATACCCCAGTTTTTTTATGGTTCGGATGGAGGCCAGATTATCCGAATGGATCTCGGCAAAAAAGTGCCGGATATCTTCCGTTAGCATGAAGTCCATCATGGCGCCGATTGCTTCCACTGCATAGCCTTTGCGTTGAAAAGCGGACTCGGCAATCATATATGATATTTCGCAGGATTCGGATTCCCGGTTCAGGTCATTGACCCCTACAGTGCCAATGGCCTGACCGAATTTTTTTTCGAAAATGATAAAATCATATCGGTTTGGATTGGAGGAATAGGATTCCCGGTACCATTTTGTGTGTCCGGCTTCGGTGACAGGTACAGGATTACGAAAATATCGTATCACTGTTTCGTCAGAGCGCCATTTGACCAAAAGTTTGGTGTCTGTCTCGTTGATGCCCCGGAAGGTGAGGCGTGTGGATGTGAAAATATGATCTTTTTCCATGATACATCGCCTTTCTGTCAGTGGTGTGTTGCAAAGATTGTCTTTAGTATAGCACAATGCAAAGCGGATGTAACTATAAATTTGATTCCACATGTATTGACATCAAATATATGGGTTGTTATAATCAAAACAGAATTCCTAGTAAATCAATATGAAATGGAGAATATTATGGCTGATATCAAAAAGAGTGCATTGGAGCTGATAGGAAATACACCGCTTTTGCAGGCAGATCGTTATGCAAAACGGATAGGGGCGAAAGGGGTATCCCTTCTTGCTAAATTGGAATATTTAAACCCGGCCGGTTCTGTAAAGGACAGGGTGGCGCTGGAGATGATAGAGGATGGAGAGCGAAATGGAATTTTAAAGCCTGGAGCAACCATTATTGAGCCTACTTCCGGTAATACAGGGATTGGTTTGGCGGCGGTAGCTGCCTCCAAGGGGTATCAGGCGATTCTTACACTGCCGGATACCATGAGTGTGGAGCGGCGTACTTTGCTGGGGGCATATGGTGCCAAGCTGGTGCTGACGGAAGGGGCAAAGGGGATGAAGGGAGCCATTGCCAAGGCGGAGGAATTGCGTGATTCCATTCCCGGCGCAGTGATCCTGGGGCAGTTTGACAATCCTGCCAATCCTGCAGCGCACAGGGCATCCACAGGGCCTGAGATATGGGAACAGACAGACGGAAAAATAGATATTTTTGTGGCCTGTGTTGGCACAGGCGGTACCATCACCGGTGTGGGAGAGTATCTGAAAAAGAAGAATCCGAAGATCAGGGTGGTGGCGGTAGAACCTGCTGCAAGTCCTGTTCTTTCCGGAGGACAGCCGGGAGACCATAAGATCCAGGGCATTGGCGCCGGTTTTGTGCCGGAGGTGCTGAATATACAGGCTTATGATGAGATCATTCGGGTGGAGGATCAGGACGCTTATGACCAGGGAAAGGCTTTTGCAGTCAGCGAGGGACTTTTGGTAGGAATATCCTCCGGGGCTGCGCTGAAGGCAGCAGGCATATTGGCAGCCAGACCGGAAAATCAGGGAAAGACCATCGTGGTACTGCTTCCGGATTCAGGTGACAGATATTTGTCAACGCCCATGTTTCAATAAGCGGAGGACAAGAATGAAAATATCTACAAAAGGAAGATATGCTCTGCGCTTGATGTTGGATCTGGCGGCTTATGATACAGGTGAGCCTGTGAGCTTGCGGGATACGGCTAAAAGGCAACAGATTTCAGACAAATATTCTGAGCAGATCATATCCATTTTAAATAAGGCAGGGTTTGTGAGAAGTATCCGAGGGGCACAGGGGGGATATCTTTTGACCAGACGGCCGGAAGAATATACTGTGGGGATGATCCTCAGACTGACGGAAGGGGATCTGGCACCGGTCAGTTGTGTGGGTGCAGAGGCAGTACCATGCGACAGGAGAGATAAGTGTGTGACCGTGCGGATTTGGGAACAGATCGATAAGGCAGTAAATGATGTGGTGGACGGCATTACCCTGGCGCAGTTGGTGGAATGGCAACGCCAGGGAGAGGATCATGACAGCATTTAGCAACATATTTTTTTGGTGTAATATTTCACAGCGGCCACTTCCAGCCAGGTGGTGGAAAGATGGCTGAGCAGCAGCCCCCATAGATAGCCCTCGATACCGTAGTGGGGGATCAGCAGGAAGACAAAGAGCAGCCGGATGCCCAGTGCGGCAACGTTCAGTACGAATGTGACAGCGGTTTTTCCAAGGCCGTGCAAAATGCTTGACATGGTGGCTGACAGGTACAAAAAGGGACAGATAAAGCTTAGAGTCATGATAAAGTGCCCCGCAAGAGCGCTGTCAAACAGGAGATTGCCGGCAAGCTTGCCACAGGTTAGAAACAGCAGAGTGCAGGCACCGCCGAATATGGTACTGAACAGAATAGCGGTTTTGGTGGCCCGCTTAATGTTTGTATGGTTCTGGCTTTCCTGTGCCTCCGAAATAATAGGCAGCAGCAGAACACAGATAGAATTGGTAACAGCAGAGGGGAAAAAGATCAAGGGCAGGGCCATGCCGGTCAGTACACCGTAGACACTAAGTGCAGTGGTTGCATCGTAGCCGAAGGCCTGAAGTCTGTTTGGAATGAAAATGGCTTCCACGCTCTGCAGCAGATTGATCACAATGCGGGTGGCAGATAATGGGATTGCCATTGCAAGCAAAGCCTGCAGGGTGCGTCCTACAGTTGCTGTGCTGGGAGAGGCAGGCAACATGTGACCCTTGTAAGCCTGGTTGTGTGACAGGCGGTAAAAGCGCAGCAGGATGGCCCCGATTGAGATCAGCATGGCGAAACCTTCTCCGATCACTAAACCTATGACAGCCACGTTGATGGTAGGGGTGACACCCAATTCATCTGCTGTGCGGGCGGCAAAATATACACAGGCAACACGGCAGACTTGTTCAGCCAGTTGGGTTGCGGATGGAGTGCCGGTTTTTTTGATACCGTAAAAATATCCATTGATGCAGGAGTGTACCGCACCTAACGGGATGGAAAGTGCCACAATGCGCAGCATGGAGGCTGTGCGCTCCTCCAGCAGGAAACGAACAGCGATCCAGTCGGAGTATTCCAGAATGAACCAGGTGCAGATGCCGGAAAGTAGGATGGAAGTACACAGACCAACGGTTACCACCCGGGCGGAGGCCCGATAATTGCCCGTGGAGGTTTCAACAGCTACATGCTTTGAAATGGCAGTTTGGAGACCGGCGGCCGATATAGAGAAAGTGAGCGCCATGACAGGGCCCAGCAGCTGATAGATGCCCATGCCCTCCTCGCCAAATAATTTCGAAAGATAGATACGGTAAAAAAAGCCGATCAGTCGGCTGATCATTCCGGTGATGGTCAGAACAAGGGTGCCCAGAACGAGAGGATGCGTCTTTTTCATGGAGAACTCCCGTATTTGCCAGAGAACTTTATTCATTATATGCAAAAACAAAGGAAGAAAGAAGATAAGAGTATGACGAAGAAAGAGCTTGCGCTGGAGATCATCCGGCGATTAAAGGAAGAATATCCCCAGACAGATTGTACGTTGGAATATAATGAGGCCTGGAAGTTGTTGGTCAGTGTGCGGTTGGCGGCCCAATGCACAGACGCCAGGGTAAATGTGGTTGTGCAGGATCTTTATGCCAAATTTCCTACGCTGGAGTCCTTGGCCCAGGCACCGGTGGAGGAGATTGAGGCCATAGTGAAACCCTGTGGATTGGGTCATAGTAAGGCAAGGGATATCAGTGCCTGCATGAAAGTTCTGTTAGAGCAATATGAGGGCCGGGTGCCGGATCAGATGGATGCGTTGCTGGCATTGCCGGGGGTAGGGCGTAAGAGTGCCAATCTGGTGCTTGGAGATGTGTTTGGTAAGCCGGCTATTGTGACGGACACCCATTGTATCCGCTTGGTCAACCGTATGGGACTGGTGGACGGGATCAAGGAACCCGGTAAGGTGGAGAAGGAACTGTGGAAGTTGATTCCCCCGGAGGAGGGAAATGATTTTTGCCACAGACTGGTGGATCACGGCAGGGCGGTTTGTACAGCCAGAACCAGACCCTATTGTGAAAAGTGTTGCCTGGCGGATATTTGCAGAAAGACAGGTGTGGAGGAATGATGAAGAAAAAAGTGGTGGTGGGAATGTCCGGGGGAGTGGATTCTTCGGTTGCGGCTTTGTTGTTAAAAGAGCAAGGATATGACGTGATCGGTGTAACTATGCAGATGTGGCAGGAACAGAAAGAAACCCAGGAAGAAAATGGAGGTTGCTGTGGTTTTTCAGCGGCAGAGGATGCTGCAAGGGTGGCTGGGCAGCTGGATATTCCTCACTATGTAATTAATTTTGAGAGAGAATTTAAGGAACAGGTAATCGACTATTTTGCGGAAGAGTATTTGCAGGGAAGGACGCCTAACCCCTGTATCGTATGCAATCGGTCTGTGAAATGGGAGGCTCTGTTACAGCGCAGCCTGGCTATGGGTGCGGATTATATTGCCACCGGCCATTATGCCAGAATAGATAAGCTTTCTAATGGCAGATATGCAGTGCGCAACTCGGTGACTGCTTCAAAGGATCAAACCTATGCGCTTTACAATCTGACCCAGGAGCAGCTTGCCAGAACCCTTATGCCCATAGGGGGTTATACCAAGGAGGAGATCCGTCAGATGGCCGAGCAGGCGGGGCTTTTTGTTGCCGGCAAACCGGACAGCCAGGATATCTGTTTTGTACCGGACGGAGATTACGCGGCATTTGTGGAGCGTAAGGCCGGTGGAAGGACGCCCAGGCCCGGCAATTTTGTGGATCTGGATGGAAATGTGCTGGGTCGGCATCAGGGAATCACCCATTATACCATCGGTCAGCGAAAAGGACTTGGGATTGCCTTGGGCCGCCGGGCTTTTGTGTGCAGGATCCGCCTGGAGACAAATGAAGTGGTCATTGGTGAGAATGAAGACACGTTTACCAGGGAAATTCTCTGCAACAAGGTAAATTATATGGCGGTTGCCGGATTGACAGGACCGGAGCGGGTGATGGCCAAGATCAGGTACAGCCATCAAGGTGCGGCATGTACCATAGAGGAGCGGGAGGATGGAACCGTAGCCTGTCTGTTTGATGAGCCTGTGCGTGCCTCTACGCCGGGACAGGCGATTGTGTTTTACCGAGGAGAATATGTTCTGGGAGGGGGAACGATTCTGTAAACCGATTTATTTGGCCCGCATAGACTAATGTAAAGAAAGTTTGTATGTGGTTGAGGAAATATGGATTTTGGATTCAGAAATCGAAACTTCAGAAAAAATTTCATGATGATACAGGGGACGATCACCGATATTCAGGCGGCAGCAGGCAGCGGCAGAGGAGGGTGCGCACAATTTGTCACTCTGGAGCAGGAGGATGGAGGCATTGTAAACTTCATTGTGTCGGCGGATACGTACGTGCTCAACTTTGAAAATCTGTATGTGGGTATGGAAGTTATGTTCTTTTATGATGCAGACGCTCCCATGATATTGATTTACCCGCCTCAGTATCAGGCAGTAGCGGTCGCTCAGGTATTTCCCGGTCAGAGTGTTGCAGTATCCTTCTTTAATCGGAACCTGGTGTCTTCGGATGGCAGATTGCAGTTGAATCTGGATGACAATGTGCCTGTGCGGACGGTAAACAATCAGAACTTCTCAGGCAATCCTGCCAATCGATATCTGATGGTGGTATATGACAGAACCACCAGAAGCATTCCGGCCCAGACAACGCCGCAGTTAGTGGTGGTTCTCTGCAATCTTTAAAATTCCCCCTAAGGAATTGTAATTCTATAATAGAAAGTTTTAGGCTCATCCCGGTATGGAGATGAGCCTATTTTTAAAATTCTTCTTTATAGCGGGAGAACATGTCTTACTTGAATTTTACTGCAGTACCGTAAGTAATAATCTCTGCGGCACCCTGCATAACGGCTGAAGAAGCATAGCGAATATTTACTATGGCATCTGCTCCCAGTGCCTCTGCTTCGGCAACCATTCTCTTGGTTGCAATAGCTCGGGCCTCATTCATCATCTCATTGTAGGAAGTCAGTTCTCCACCGACTAATGTTTTAAAGCTTTGAGCAATGTCCTTCCCCAGATGCTTTGACTGAATGGTACTTCCTTTGACAATGGATAACATTTCCAATTCTTTACCGGTAATGTAATCAGTATTTACTAATATCATCTTCTTCACCCTTTCTTATTTCTTTTATTCTTTCTATGCAAACTTTGATGATCAATGCCGATAATCCTAGTGGTATAATTCCGAAAACAAACTTCCATATACCGTCAAGTATGGCAAATAAAATACCAAAATAAACAACAAAATATAATATCAGAAGAACTGTAATTACGATAGGTGCTAACATTATTTGGATACCTTTCTTTACTCCAATATAGTCTGCATATCTACGATGACCCAGCGGTCATCCAGTTTGGCGTAGTAAAATCTGGTGTTTGTAACATCCACACGTTTTGCACCGGTGGAGATCAGCACCATGTTTTTTTCAAAATAGACACTGCAGGAAAAGAGATCCTCAGAGTATCTGACATAGTCAGACACTTTTTCATTGGAGAAAGCCGGTGCATGGTGTGAGCTGTACATCCACATATCATGCTTGCGGTAGTTGTCTGCAAGCTCCAAGTAGTAGGAATTCTCAGGGAACATATGACTGATCGGTTCTACGCTGGCCCGGCAGCCTTCCAGATCCCGGGAGAAGAAGTTGGAGTAGTCTATGGCGTTTTGCAGTACATAGTCGGCCAGCTCTGCATCCATCTGCATGGAGGCAAAGTCAGAAACTTGGATCACGCCATTTTCTTCTGTATAGGCCATGTTATTGCCGTAAGCATCCCGGATTTCAACCTCAGGGGTGTCAAACAGATCAGTGATCCGATATTCCACCAGTTTCGGTACAGTCACATACTCTGCGGAATACTGGAATTGCTCCATATCCCATTCCCGGCCGGTAAGTTCCCGCTGATCCGCAGGGATGCCATTTACAGTCAGGGTATAAGTGTCAGGAATACAAACAGTAATGCTGTTTTGGGGTACTTCCAGAATGGGTACAGCGGAGAGTACATCCCACTCCTGAGCAGCCAGGATAAACATCAGCGGCGTGGAAGCAGTTTCCTGCAAAGTAACGGTTGCAATGTGGTCATCTTTTACATACAAGTCATAGGAAGGCTCCTGTGCATTATAATTACCGGGTGCCTTTTCATAGGTAATATCCGAACCTGAAAGGCCATCAATATAACGTTTCTTGGCCAGATCAATGTCCTCAAAACGGTTTTGGGTAGAGGAGAAACTGAACAGTTCTTCGACTTCCCCGTTTTCCAGGCGTTTTACAAAGGCCTGGATGACATGTTCGGGCTGAGAACTCTCATAGGCGATCAGACACCGATTTACATACGAGAGCACATAAATCCAAAAGCCGATCAACAGCAGGCCAAAGAGTATATATAGGATCCAAAATATAGGTAGTTTTTTCTTTTTTGTCTCTGTCATAGCTTAGTCCTCCCTTTTTTCTACCACAAAGGCTGTGGGCAGTCTCCATGAGGAGGTAGCGTAATATAAGGTGACACTGGACATCTCATAAGCTCCGTCATAGTACATGGCGGAGGAACTGCCGCCGTCCAGATTGGCGGCATTGACAGCCCCATATTCTTGCATGATGGAGATCAGATCCCTGGCAGTGGCTCCTAAATGTCCTGCAGCCCCTCGGCCATCGGTAACCAGTAAGAGTACGGTACCGTCAGCCTTTTGGCCGATGGCTGTACGGGGATTGGCTCCGCTGCCATTGCCGCTGATCTGGGTTGCTTCACCGTTGATGATCAGCTTGGTAAAATGGTTATCGTCCCCGTCATCAATGTCTTTGAAGCTGACTGCATCCCGAATGTGGTTATCAGCGACCAATTCCTCCACTTGCTTAGCGGAGAGAGAACCAATTTCCATGATCATCAGGATATTGTCCTCATTAAAGCCGATCATCACGTCCCCGCGCTGGGGTACATTGTATTGAATCTGGCCGTCGCAGACCACCAGGCCCTTGGGTTTACCACCCCAGTTACCGGAAGAAAAGTATTCCCCGCCGTTGACGCCGCCCAGATAGTTACCATTTTCCACCAATTCCTTCAGCGTCTGGCCTTTTTTGCCCTCCGGATCCTCGGACCAGGGATAGATGGTGGTCAGTTTGACTCTGGAGGGATCGTTGATGATCATCAATTTGCCAAAGAAGGAGCGCCCGGAAATTTCCACAATCTCTATGCCATTGATGTCGAAATCCGTTTCTGTGTCTGGATCCTGATCCGGAGTAGGAGTTACGATAAGATCCGGGTTTACATCTTCTTTGTTATGGACCATACCGTTGCGGCCTGTGATCTCCAGAATTTCTTCCTCGCTGAAATACCAGGAGGCCAGGAATTTCATCTGTCCCGTTTCCATAATAGTGGAGACAAACAGATCTCTGGCAGTCTGACTGGGACCGTGACATATGAGCCACAATGTGGAATAAGCTCCTATAAAAGTAAGGGCGATAAAGGTGAACAGTACCAATAAGGTACGTAAAAGTATTTTTTTAAATTTTTTCATAATACCTCCGATGTTATGTGAACACCCAACCTTGCTGAATTCGGAAGCTGACAAAGAATAACAAAATATCAACCACCAGCTTTAAAATAGCTTCAAGCCCGGAACCTGCACTCAGCAGACTGCTAAGCAGATACAAAAGGCCATAGGATGCAGTAGCCTGCACCACACAAAGCAGATAGTATCTGACCAAAGATTTCAGTGTGCTTGCCTGGGAGCAAAAGACCATCTTCTTATTCACACAGAAATTGAAAAAGGAAGAAACTGCTCTGGCTCCAAAAGTGGCTATCAAAAGACGGATGTTACGGTCTGTATCGTTTCCCAGTAAAAACAGGATCAGGGTGAATAAACCGTAGTCGATCAAAAAAGAGGCAATGGAACTGAAGGCGAACTTCAGGATCATCCGATATATTTTTAAGGAATCCCGAATGGGATGAAAATGGGATGTGGCATTATCTTCTATGTATACCGTCTCTATTTGAACTTCCGAGAAGCCAATATTGTTTCTTTTGCAAGTAAGCAGCATTTCTGTTTCATATTCAAAACGCTCCCCCTTTGTCTGACACATAAGGGGCAGATGGGTAAAGGGGATACCGCGCAGTCCCGTTTGGGTGTCGGAAATCTTCATACCGCAGAAAAGCCGAAATACCGTGCCGGTGCACAGGTTGCCAAACTTGCTTTTGAAGGGAACATCCGGCCCGTGAAAATCGCGGCAGCCTAAAATCACCTTGTCCTTCTCAGACAGCAATCGAAGAGCACAGGCTTTGATATCGTGAGAAGTGTGCTGATTATCCCCGTCTACAGTGACCACTCCGGCTGTATCTTTACGGTTTTCCAAAACATAGGAAAATGCGGTTTTCAGTGCACGTCCTTTTCCTTTGTTGCATTCGTGTGTAAGAAGCGTGACTTCCGGATGTGTGGCTGCCTGCTCAAAGGGCTGCATATGAGCCGCATCACTGCCGTCATTGACGAGAATGATGTCTGTAAAGCCTTCCTTTAACAGGCCGTTTATGACCAGATTCAGTTTTTCGTCAGGATTCAAAGAAGGTAAAACAACAGTTATATTCATAGGATTCTCCATTATAGTTACGGTTTGCAGGCAGGCCTTAGACAGTGTCGGGGAGGGCAAGTCGGAAAGAGGTATAAGGTTTCCGGAACAGGCACGTTTTCACTCCGTAAAAAGCGTAGCAGTACTAAAGATTTTTCGGCGCACAATTGCTTGAAAAATCTAAGTACTGACGTTTTTTAAGGGCCTTATGCCGGAAACCTTATATCTCTTTCCGACTTGCCCTCCCCGACACTGTCTAAGGCTTGTCTGCGAGCCGTAATTCATTATAAGATATAATAATGAAAAAGGCAATATCACAGCCGCAGGAATTCCGGGGTGCGGTTTTGGTAGATCGTGTAATATTGGAATCCACACTCCAGCAGCATATCTGCCGCCCGGTGGAAGTGCTCGGCCACCTGTTCTGGTTTGTGGGCGTCGGAGCCTACGGTGATGATCTCACCGCCCAGCTGTCTATAGCGTTTCAGCACATCCATGCAGGGATTGGCTTCTCTTAAGCCTTTGCGTAGACCACCGGTATTGATCTCAATGCCTTTTTCTTTTTCCAGCAAAAGCATCAGCATCTGATCAAACAGATCTTTATATTTTTCATAGGAATAATCCCGGTCCATATTGGGGCCGTAGCGGACCACGTAATCCAGATGTCCGTAAACATCAAAGTTGGAAAAGGATTTGATGTTGTCGACGGTGGTCTGGAAATAGGAGCGATAACCTTCCTCCTCAGTGCGTCCTTCAAAAAAGGAACAGTGATAGGGATCCATATCGTCTGCCACATGGGTGGAGCCGATGATAAAGTCAAAATCATAGGATTTGGCATAAGCCGCCAGCTTTTTGGCAATACTTGGCTGTAGACCCAGTTCAATGCCGAAGGAGATGGAAATCTGTGAGGCATACTTTTCCCGGCAGCAGATCAGGTCATAGAGATAAGCATCTGTGTTGACAACCCAAAAGTCTGCATTGGGGATGTCCTGGCTGGGGGGGAAATCCGGGTCCATATGTTCTGTGATGCACATGTGGGTTAAGCCCTTAGCAATGGCACTTTCTATCATGGACTCCATGGGAGCCTGGCTGTCAGCGGAATGAGCGGTATGTAAATGAAAATCAGCAGTAATAGGCATCTTTTTTACCTTTCCTTGTAATAGATTCAAGTGTTGTTGAAACCGGGTGGCCCGGAAGGTGCCGGCTAAAGTCCGGCGTAAGGACCTTGAAAAACCAAGCGGTTACCGCGCCAAAAAAGCTTAGTACTGTTACGTTTTTCACGGAGCGAAAGCGTGCCTGAGCCGGACTTTAGCCGGCACCTTCCGGGCCACTCAGTTTTGACACCCACTTTCAGTCTAATACAAGGAAAGGTAAAAAAAAAGTAGTTTTTAAAATATTTTTCGATTTACATCTTGAATTCTTGTAACAGATTATGTAAAATAGGAACGATGATAAAATTTTGACAATCATTTCCATGGTTGCAAAAAAGTATAAATTATTTTTAGGAGGAAAACAAAATGGCAGTAAGAGTAGCAATTAATGGTTTTGGCCGTATTGGTCGTCTTGCATTCAGACAGATGTTTGATGCTGAAGGATATGAGGTAGTAGCAATCAATGACTTGACAAGTCCCGCTATGTTGGCTCATCTTCTGAAGTATGATTCTTCACAGGGTAAATACAAATATGCAGATACCGTAGTTGCAGGTGAGGACAACATCACTGTAAACGGTAAGACCATCACTATCTATAAAGAGGCTGATGCAAGCAAGCTTCCTTGGGGCGAGCTGAAGGTTGACGTAGTTCTGGAGTGTACCGGTTTCTACACCTCCAAGGCTAAGGCTGAGGCTCACATCACCGCTGGTGCTCGTAAGGTTGTTATCTCTGCTCCTGCAGGAAACGATCTGCCCACCATCGTATACAATGTTAACCATGAGACCTTAAAGCCCGAGGATACTGTTATTTCCGCAGCTTCCTGCACAACCAACTGTCTGGCACCTATGGCTAAGGCTCTGAACGATTGCAGACCTATCATGAGCGGTATCATGACTACCGTACATGCATACACAGGCGATCAGATGATCCTGGATGGTCCTCAGAGAAAGGGTGACCTGAGAAGAAGCCGTGCAGGCGCTTGCAATATCGTTCCCAACTCCACCGGTGCAGCTAAGGCTATCGGTCTGGTAATCCCTGAGCTGAACGGCAAGCTGATCGGTTCCGCACAGCGTGTTCCTACCCCTACAGGCTCTACCACTATCCTGGTTGCAGTTGTTAAGGGTGCAGTTACCAAGGATGAGATCAATGCAGCTATGAAGGCAGCTTCTACCGAGTCCTTCGGTTACAATACTGATGAGATCGTATCTTCTGACGTGATCGGCAGCACCTACGGTTCTATCTTCGATGCTACTCAGACCATGGTTATTCCCATGGAAGATGGCAACACTCAGGTACAGGTTGTTTCTTGGTATGACAACGAGAACAGCTACACCAGCCAGATGGTTCGTACCATCAAGTACTTCTCTGAGCTTGCATAAGCCTGAGGATAACAAAGACCTATCGAAGGTCCGGTCTCTTGGACCGGACCTTCTTTTATATGATTAACCAAAAAGGAGATTTGAAAATGGGTTTGAATAAAAAATCAGTAGATGATATCAACGCAAAAGGCAAGAGAGTGCTTGTAAGATGTGACTTCAATGTACCTTTGAAGAACGGTGAGATCACCGATGAAACACGTATCGTGGCTGCGCTTCCTACCATTCAGAAATTGTTAAATGATGGCGGTAAAGTGATTCTTTGCTCTCATCTGGGCAAGGTTAAGAATGGCCCCAATGAGGGAGAGTCCCTGGCACCTGTTGCAAAGAGACTGTCCGAGAAGCTGGGCAAAGAGGTTGTCTTCGTTGCAGATTACAACGTAACCGGCGAGGAAGCTACCAATGCAGTGGCGAACATGAAGGAGGGAGACGTAGTTCTGCTTCAGAATACTCGTTTCCGCGGCTCCGAGGAGACCAAGAACGGCGAAGCATTCAGCAAAGAGCTGGCTGACCTGGCTGATCTGTATGTATGTGATGCATTCGGTTCTTCTCACAGAGCACATGCTTCCGTTGCAGGCGTGACCCAGTTTATTACCGCAAAGGGCGGCGAGAACGTAGTTGGTTATCTGATGCAGAAAGAAATCGACTTCTTGGGCAACGCAGTAGAGAATCCCGTTAGACCTTTTGTAGCGATCCTGGGCGGTGCCAAGGTTGCTGATAAGCTGAACGTTATCTCCAATCTGTTGGAGAAGTGTGATACCCTGATCATTGGCGGCGGTATGGCTTATACCTTCCTGAAAGCACAGGGTTACGAGGTTGGTAAGTCTCTTCTGGATGAGACCAAGCTTGACTATTGTAAAGAAATGCTTCAGAAGGCACAGGAACTGGGCAAGAAGTTGTTGCTTCCTGTTGACTCTGTTACCATTGCTGATTTCCCTAACCCTATCGATGCACCTGTAGAGGTAGAGGTTTATGATGTGACCAATATGCCCGCCGACAGAGAGGGCTGTGATATCGGACCTAAGACTGCAGCTATGTATGCAGAGGCTGTAAAGAGTGCAAAGACCGTTGTTTGGAACGGACCTATGGGCGTATTTGAGAATCCTACTCTGGCAGCAGGAACCATCGCAGTGGCAAAGGCTCTGGCTGAGACCGAGGCAACTACCATTATTGGCGGCGGTGATTCTGCAGCAGCAGTAAACCAGCTGGGCTTTGGTGATAAGATGTCCCACATCTCAACAGGTGGCGGTGCTTCCCTGGAGTTCCTTGAGGGCAAGGCACTTCCCGGTGTAGAGGCAGCTGACGACAAATAAGATAAGTAGAAAAGAGGATAAGAAAATGGCAAGAAGAAAAATTGTAGCCGGCAACTGGAAGATGAATATGACTCCCAGCCAGGCAGTAAAATTGATTGATACCCTGAAGCCTTTGGTGGCAAGTGAGGATGTGGATGTAGTATTCTGTGTACCCGCCATCGATATCATTCCTGCAGTAGCAGCTGTAGAGGGCAGCAACATTCAGATCGGTGCAGAAAATATGTACTTCGAGGAGAAGGGGGCTTACACAGGTGAGATTGCTCCCGCTATGCTGACTGATGCAGGCGTGAAATACGTTATCATCGGCCACTCTGAGAGAAGAGAGTATTTTGCTGAGACAGATGAGACCGTAAATAAGAAAGTATTGAAAGCATTTGAGCACGACCTGACTCCCATCATTTGCTGCGGCGAGTCTCTGACCCAGAGAGAGCAGGGCATCACTATCGACTGGATCCGTCAGCAGATTAAGATCGCTTTCCAGAATGTAACCGCAGATCAGGCGAAGAAGGCTGTGATCGCTTACGAGCCTATCTGGGCTATCGGAACCGGTAAGACTGCTACATCTGATCAGGCTCAGGAAGTATGCGGTGCCATTCGTGCCTGCATCGCCGAGGTTTATGATCAGGCTACAGCTGATGAGATCCGCATCCAGTACGGCGGTTCTGTAAATGCAGCCAATGCGGCAGAACTGTTTGCAAAGCCCGACATCGACGGTGGTTTGGTAGGCGGCGCTTCCCTGAAGGAAGAGTTTGGTAAGATCGTTAACTACAAATAAGAGAATTTATGGGTGAAGAACAAAACGGTTTTTTGTATGTAAGTAAAGAATTGGAACAGAAAGTCAATGAAACCATGCCTCCCGAGGAAGAGATGCAGGACCTGGCAGACTTCTACAAGGTTTTTGGGGATGCAACCAGATTGAAAATTTTGTATGTACTTCTCTGTTCGGAAATGTGTGTGCTGGATATCGCGCAGATTTTAGGGATGACCCAGTCGGCTATTTCTCATCAGCTTCGGGTGTTGAAGCAGATGGATCTGGTAAAAAACCGGCGGGAGGGAAAGACCATATTTTATTCCCTGGCAGACAGTCACATTGTGACCATCCTCAGCCAGGGACTGGATCATATCGAAGAATGATTTAAGGCGCTGAATTAAGAGTTTATTCTTAACGCAGCGCCTTTGATCATCTTATTTTTTTCTGATACAGAATCCTTATGGAATTCAGCACACATAGCACAGCCACGCCACTGTCTGCAAAGACTGCAAACCACATAGAAGCATAGCCCATCAGGCCAAGGACCATGACCGCTGCCTTGATGCTCAGGGCAAAGATGACGTTTTGCATGGCAATGCGACCTGTGGTTTTGGCAATCTGAATGGCGCGTGGGATAGCTTCCATATCGGAGGTCATAAATACCACATCAGCAGCTTCAATTGCAGCATCTGCGCCACTGCCCATGGCGGCGCCTACATCGGCACCGGCAAGAACAGGTGCGTCATTGATACCATCGCCTACGAACATGACACTGCCATGGGACTGGCGAATTTTTTGTAATTGGTGTACTTTTTCATCAGGGAGCAGCTGGGCGTGGACATTGGCTTCGGCAATACCTACCTGCTTGGCTACAGATCTTGCGTTGGTCAGGGAGTCACCGGTCAAAATTGCGGTGGCTATTTTTTTATGTTTTAATTTAACAATAGCGGACACAGCATCTTTCTTTATGGTATCTGAGATGATCAGTGTACCGATGTGAAGACCGTCAAGCGCCAACAGTATCTGGGTTCCGTAGTCTGGCAGATGGTAATCGACAACGGAGAGTCCCTGTTCTTCCAGCAGCTTGGCGCTGCCGCAGAGCAGCGTACCTTTTGGGGTTTTTGCCAGGATGCCCCGCCCGGATATTTCGGACAACTCAATGGGTGTGTCCCAAGTGAGGTCTCGCTTCCCAGCGGCCTGCAGGATGCTGATCGCAATAGGATGTGTGGAGGCACTTTCACAGGAGGCGGCCAGAGAAAGCAGTGTATCTTCGGGCAGGATGCCTGCAATCTGTTGTAAGACAAAGTTTCCCTTTGTGATGGTGCCGGTTTTATCCATAACAACATTTTTTATGTTTTTCAAAGCCTCGATGGAGGTGCCGCCTTTAAACAGAATCTTTTGCTTGGATCCTGCACCGATGCCCGAGAAAAATGCCAGAGGCACGCTGAGAACCAGTGCACAGGGACAGCTGATAACCAGGAAAGTAAGGGCAGTGTAAATCCATTTTCCCCAGTCGCCCGTAAACAGTGAGGGTAAAATGGCGGTACACAGTGCCAGGACTACAACAATAGGTGTATAAATTCTGGAAAAACGAGTGATAAAGCGGTCGATTTTAGGTTTGCTTGCAGCGGCATTTTCCACAGAGTCCAAAATGCGGGAGACCATGGATTCCTCCAGTGGTTTTTCTACCTTTATATGAAGCAATCCGGAAGTGTTTAAACAACCGGAGGTCACAGGACTTCCCACAGATACTGTCACCGGCACGGGTTCGCCTGTGATGGGAGAAGTATCGATGCGGCTTTCGCCTTCGGTCACAACCCCATCCAGAGGAATGCGGTCGCCAGGACGTACCAGCAGAATGTCGCCTACAGCAGCTTCCTCTGCGGGAATGGTGCGGAGGGTGTTGCCGGTCTGCAGCTGTACTGTTTCCGGGCGCAGATCCAGCGCCTCCATGATCTGACTGCGGCTTCGTGCCACAGCCTTGTGTTCAAACCACTCGCCGATCCTATAAAAGAGCATGACACCCACTGCTTCCTCATACTGTGCAATTGCAAAGGCGCCGATGGTGGCAATTCCCATAAGAAAATTCTCATCAAAAAGGTTTCCGTTCTTTAAATTCTTTACAGCAGACCATAAAATCTCCAAACCAAGAATCAAATAGGCCAGAACAAAACAGCAGACGGATAATAGCGGCAATGGATTTTCTGTCAATAGACCGGCTGCGAAGAAGATGACTCCTGCGATGATACAGATCAGATCTCTGTGAGGAGACTCATGTTCCTCGTGATGGTGGTTATGAGTAACGGCAGCGGGGCGCTTTTTCAGAGGGGTTACGATCACCTGGGACTCGATGGAGGAGCAGATCGCCTGAATTTCCGGTAATAGTTCCTCCGGGTGTTTTGTGGCCAAACAAAGCTGTCGGGTAGTAAATGTGATAGCTGCATATTCTACGCCCGGCAGTTCGCTGATGCGTTTTTCCATTTTGGCAGCGCAGTTTGCACAGCCCAGGTTTTTCAGTAGGTAGAGGTGCTTGGGACAAGTAGTATCCGGAGTTTGCTTTTCGGCGTGATGATGTTCATGATGATGCTCGTGTTCACAACAACAGTGTTCTGTGTGATGGTGATGTGATTCTATGTTCATATGGAGTATCCCTTCCTGACAAATGAATAATTGTTCATATGTATATGTAAGCATAGTATATGCGGATTGTCAATAGATTATAAAAAATAAAAATTTCTTTCTTTTTGTTACTTTTTATAAAAAAACAGGGATATATAGGTGTAAGTATTCAGGAGGAGGTGAGAGGGGCGGCTGGATACTGGAGCACACAATAAGCAGTGTGAAATACAAAGGATAAAATCCATAAGAAATGGAGGTTATGGACGTGTTTAATGATTGCTTTATTCAACAGCTGTACATGGAAACTTATGAAGGTCTTTTGCGGTATATTACCAGTATATGCAGAAATAGTGATATGGCAGAGGATGTACTTCAGGAAACTTTTTTTGAGGCGCTTATGCAGTGTGATATTTTACTACAACATGACAATGTAAAAGGTTGGTTGTATAAAACAGCGGTTTATAAACTGCGTAATTACACAAGAAAATTCAAGAAGGCAAGTGTGGATCTGGATGGAGTGCAGGAATTTGGAGGTTGCGACAATCTGTATGGTGAAGCGGAGTGGAAAATGACATTGTGCAGGCTTTTGGGAAAAGAAGAGGCAAAAATTTTTTGGCAGTATTATGTGTTGGGATGTACCGGTAGTGAACTTGCAATGCAGCTGGGGATTACGGAGAACTGCCTGAAGGTCAGGATGCATAGATATAGAAAGAAAGTTCTGGAAGGGATTTGTCTGGAAATAAGTGGGGCAAGATGAGGTGGGATCAAGTTACAATTTCTTAATGGGGAATTAATTTTTTCCTTATAATTTGAACACAGAAAAGACACATTTAGAAGGTATAGTGAATTACAGATAGTTGATGAATTCACTATCTCCCCCCCTCATAAGAAAATGCGAAAGCTCGGGTTTCCCCGGGCTTTTTGCATTTTAAAATTAGTGTGGCAAAGTAGTAGAAAATAGAGTAGAATAGAACTGTAAGGAACGGAAAAGCGGAGTGTCAGAGTCCAAAGGGCCTTTCACCAATCTTTCAGGCCCTTTGGACTCTGACACTCCGCTTTTCCGTTCCTAAAAGAGTAATATAAATGGAGGGTTCTATGCTGCTGGAGAAATTGTTGGAGAAGTTGGAGTATGAGTGTGTTTGTGGAAGCGTACAGACGCAGGTAACGGATGTGGTGTATGATTCCAGGAAGAAGATCGGTGAAGGGACCCTTTTTATTTGTATTGTGGGGGCTTCCTTTGATGGACATGATTATGCAGCTCAGGTAGCAGAGAAAGGTGCCGGGGTTCTGGTGGTACAAAAGGATGTGGAACTGTCGGAGGAACAAGGAAACAGAGTGACAGTGATCCGGGTAAAGGACACCAGATATGCCATGGCCTTTATTTCAGCGGCCTATTTTGGATATCCGGCTGAGAAAATGCAGGTGATCGGTATCACAGGTACCAAGGGTAAGACCACCACCACTTATATGGTAAAATCTATTTTGGAAAATGCAGGACGCAAGGTGGGATTGGTGGGAACTGTGGAAGTGATCATTGGTAAGGAACATATCCCTGCTGCCAATACGACCCCGGAATCCTATCTGCTGCAGGAATATTTCAGCCGCATGGTAGAGACGGGCTGCGATACGGTGGTAATGGAGGTTTCCTCCCAGGCACTGATGCAGCACAGGACCCAGGGATTTCTTTTCGACTACGGTATTTTTACCAATATGGAACCGGATCACATTGCACCGGGCGAACATAGCAGTTTTGAGGAATATATGGCTTGTAAGGGGCTTTTGTTCCGGCAGTGCAGGGTAGGGATTGTCAACAGTGATGACAGCCATTGGCAGACGGTGCTTGCAGGGCATACCTGTGATTTGGAGACCTACGGGCTGAAAGAAGGTGCCGATCTGCAGGCAAAAGATATAAAACTGGCCAAGGAGGCCGGAAAGCTTGGAGTACGCTTTAACGTGTCCGGTCTCATCAATATGGAGGTAGAGGTTGCAGCTCCGGGAAAATTCAGTGTGTACAATGGGCTGACTGCCATAGCCATCTGCAGGCATTTTGGGGTGGCGCCTAAAGACATCCGGAAGGCACTTTTGGGTATCAAAGTAAGAGGCAGGATTGAGCCTGTAAAGGTTTCTGATGAGTTTACGCTGTTGATTGATTATGCACATAATGCAATGTCCCTGGAGAGCCTTCTAAGGTCCCTTAGGGAATATGATCCGGGACGTCTGGTCTGTCTGTTTGGCTGTGGCGGAAATCGCTCCAAACTTCGCCGATATGAGATGGGAGAGGTTAGCGGCAGATTAGCGGATCTGACTATTATTACTTCAGATAATCCACGGTTTGAAGAGCCTCAGGATATCATAGACGATATCAAAATCGGTATGGCAAAGACAGATGGAAAATTTGTGGAAATCCCAGATCGTAAGGAGGCCATTGCCTATGCCATTGCCCATGGGCAGCCGGGAGATATTGTGGTTCTGGCGGGAAAAGGGCATGAGGACTATCAGGAGATCAAAGGGGTCAAGTATCCCATGGATGAGAGGATACTGATCGCAGATATTTTGGCCGGCAGGTAGAGCTTTGGTCCAAGAAGTGGATGTAAACAAAACAAGAGAGGAGGAAGAGATGCAGGACAATAAGGAACTTTATGCGGACGTCATCATAGATATTGTACATGAAAAAGTAGACCGTCCTTTTCAGTATCGGATTCCTCATTCTATGACAGGGTATTTGGAGATTGGTACCGGTGTGAGTGTACCTTTTGGCAAAGGAAATACCTTGAGAAAGGGGTATGTTACAAGGATTTCGGATAGGCCGGAATATGATCCGGCCAAACTGAAAACCATACACAGTATGGAGCTTGGGAGTATTACCAGCGAGGATAGGTTGGTCAGGCTGGCAGCCTGGATGCGCAGGCAGTATGGGGGCACTATGATCCAGGCGTTAAAGACGGTACTTGCGCCCCAAAAAGCTGTGAAAAAACTGGAAGAAAAGACGGTGTTTCTGAGATGGTCAAGGGCAGAAACCCAGGAGTATTATGCCCAATGTGTGCGCAAAGGAAGATCAGCTCAGGCCAGGTTGCTGAAAGAACTTTTGGAGATGGAGCGCCTGCCCTATTCCTTGATCACGGCAAAGCTGAATGTCTCAGCTGCGGTGATAAAGACCTTGGAAAATCAAGGAATTGTAAAGATTGAAACACAAGCATATTATAGAAATCCGGTAAAGCTGCAGGGCATTATGCAGCCGGGGAAGCAACTGAGTCAGGGGCAGCGTAATATTGTGGATGAGATCATGAGAGAATATGACCAGGAGCGTCATGGAACTTATCTGATCCACGGTATCACCGGGAGCGGTAAAACAGAAGTTTACATGGAACTGATCGGGGAGGTGATCCGGCGCGGCAGGCAGGCCATCGTGTTGATTCCGGAGATCGCCCTGACCTATCAGACCGTAGTGCGCTTTTATAAAAGATTCGGAGAGCGGGTATCCGTCATGAATTCCGCCTTATCGGCAGGGGAGCGATATGATCAGTGCAAAAGAGCCAAAGAGGGAGAGATCGATGTGATCATTGGACCCAGGTCCGCACTGTTTACACCCTTTCCCAATCTGGGGCTGATCGTCATAGATGAGGAGCATGAGGCCACTTATAAAAGTGAGACAACACCAAAATACCATGCCAGGGAGACCGCCCTTGAGATTGCCCGGTGCGCAGGTGCCAGCCTGGTACTTGGCTCGGCAACGCCTTCTATGGAAGCCTATTTTCGGGCACAGCAGGGAGAATATAGGTTGTTTCAATTGACGGAAAGGCTTACAGGCGGGACCCTTCCCAGAGTTTACATTGCAGATCTGCGCCAGGAATTGAAATGTGGCAATCGTTCCATTTTCAGCTTGAAACTTCAGGAATTGATGAAGGACAGACTGGAAAAGGGGGAGCAGATCATGCTGTTTTTAAACCGCAGGGGATATGCAGGTTTTATTTCCTGCAGAGAGTGCGGTCACGTGATGAAATGTCCCCATTGTGATGTGTCTTTGTCGGAACACAAGGGCGGGCGTCTGGTCTGTCACTATTGCGGATATGAGCAGCCGGCAGTAAATAAGTGCCCGTCCTGCGGATCTAAGTATATTTCCGGTTTCCGGGCCGGAACCCAGCAGATTGAGGAGAAACTGCTTTCCATGTATCCCGGGGTGAAGGTGCTTCGCATGGACGCTGATACCACCAAAAAGAAGGACAGTTATGAAGAGATCCTGTCTGCCTTTGCCAATAAAGAGGCCCAGGTACTGATCGGGACACAGATGATCGTAAAGGGACATGATTTTCCCAATGTAACCTTGGTAGGCGTTTTGGCTGCGGACATGTCCTTAGCTGTAAATGATTATCGGGCGGCTGAGAGAACCTTTCAGCTACTGACCCAGGCCGCCGGCAGGGCCGGCAGGGGCGAAAAACCCGGAGAGGTTGTGATACAGACCTATCAGCCGGACCATTATAGTGTGGTGCATGCGGCGAAGCAGGATTACCATTCCTTTTATGAGGAGGAAATATTGTACCGGGAGATGCTCAGATATCCGCCCGCCGCACATATGATGGCAGTCCAGATTTTTGACAAAGAAGAAGAGTCCGGACAGCAAACGGCAGAGCGGCTGGGAGGCTTGGTCAGGGCCTTGGCAGAAAAGGAAAAGCCAGGTGATTTTACGGTGATAGGTCCGGCTCCAGCGTCCATCGGCAGAATTAATGATATTTTTAGATTTGTATTCTATGTAAAATGCAGAAAATATGATAAACTGATTGAAACCAAAGAAATTTTGGAAGAAGAAATACAAAAGATGCATGTCACGGTACAGTTTGACTTTGACCCCATGCATACATTTTGAGAAAGGTGTGGTTCATAAAATGGCTATCAGAAATATTCGGGAAATGGGAGATGCAGTCCTGACAAAAAAATGTAAAGAAGTAACGGAGATGACACCCCGTATACAGGCGTTGATCGAGGATATGCTGGATACGATGTACGAGGCCTGCGGCGTAGGCCTGGCAGCACCACAGGTGGGCGTGTTAAAAAGGATCGTGGTGATCGATGTGACCGGGGAGGATCCCTATGTGCTGATCAATCCCAGGATCGTGGAGACCAGTGGAGAGCAGACCGGCTATGAAGGTTGTTTATCCGTGCCCGGTAAAAGCGGCGAGGTAACAAGGCCCAACTATGTAAAGGCTGTGGCGCTGAATGAAAACATGGAGCCTATTGAGCTGGAGGGAACGGAACTGTTGGCAAGAGCGATCTGCCACGAATTGGACCACCTGGACGGCCATCTGTATGTGGAGAAGGTGGAAGGTCCTTTGGTGGATGTTATGAATGACGAAGACGAGGATTAATTTTGATGAAGATAGTGTATATGGGAACCCCGGATTTTTCTGTGGGTGCAATGGAGGCTTTGATCCGGGCCGGGCATGAGATTGTTCTGGCAGTGACCCAGCCGGATAAACCCAAGGGCAGAAGCGGGGCCCTTAAGTATTCGCCGGTAAAAGAATGTGCGCTAAAGCATGGTATCCCGGTTTTTCAGCCGGTAAAGATCAGGCAGCCCCATGAGGTGGCTGTTTTGAAAGAATATGAAGCTGACATTTATGTGGTGGCAGCTTTTGGGCAGATTTTGTCCAAGGAGATCCTGGATATTCCAAAGTATGGATGCATCAATATCCATGCTTCCCTGTTGCCTAAATATCGGGGGGCCAGTCCGATACAACAGGCAGTGATCGATGGAGAAGAAAAAACCGGTATTACTATTCAGCAGATGAATGAAGGAGTGGATACGGGGGATATTCTATATCAGAAGGAAATCTTGCTGGATCCCAAAGAGACGGGAGCTTCCCTGTTTGATAAGCTGGCGGATCTTGGTGCACAGGCCATTGTGGAAGTTTTGCCCTTAATTGAGGGGGGTGAGGTGCAACCCATTCCTCAAGATGAAAGCTGTGCTACTCATGTGAAGATGATTCAAAAATCCCAGGGATTGATCGACTGGAGCCAGAGTGCAGTGGTGATCGAGAGGCTGGTGCGAGGCTTAAATTCCTGGCCCAGTGCCTATACTTTTTTGAAGGGCAGGCAGATCAAAATCTGGGATGCGGATGTGGCCGCTGATCCCGGCGAGGATTGCGGGTCTAAGGAACCCGGCACGGTGGTCAGCGTGGATAAGGAGAGTATTATGGTACAGACCGGCAGTGGCGGTCTGAGGATCTTATCTCTACAGCCGGAAGGGAAGAAGAGAATGTCCGCTCATGATTTTTTGCTGGGCTACAAGGTGGAGTGCGGCGAGGTTTTCGGGTAATCGTATAGCGGAGGAATGAATATGCCATTTGGATTTTATGGATTTTATTTTGATCCCACATATATATTGGTGCTGGCAGGTGCTATTTTGTGTATGTGGGCCAGTGCGCGGGTAAACAGCGCCATGAACAAGTATCACAAGGTGAAAAATTACAGCGGAATGACCGGAGCCGAGGCAGCCGCGCGGATCCTGCAGTATCAGGGCATCACAGATGTGCAGGTGGAATGTCTGCACCAGGGCCAGGGGGATCATTACGATCCAAGGTCCAGAAAGGTCAGGCTGTCCTATGAAAATTATAATTCTGCCAGTGTGACGGCGGTGGCAGTGGCAGCCCATGAATGCGGACATGCGGCCCAGCACCATCAGGAATACGGATTTTTAAAATTGCGCTCGTCCCTTGCACCGGTTGCCAGTATTGCCAGCAATTTAGGATTTCCCATTATTATTCTGGGTGTGATCCTGGGCTGGAATCAGCTGTTTATAGAAATCGGAATTTGGGCATTTTCTCTGGGCGTACTGTTTCAGCTTATTACCTTGCCTGTGGAATTTAATGCATCCAGGCGTGCGATGCAGACTGTGACCCAGTATGGTATCCTGACTGAGGCGGAAAAGGACAGCGGTCAAAAAGTATTAAAGGCTGCGGCCTGGACCTACGTGGCGGCTACAGCTGCGGCGGTGTTGCAGTTGCTCAGACTGGTAATGTTGTTCGGAGGCAGACGAAGGGATGACTAAGAGTATCAATACGCGTGAGATCGTGCTGGATCTGCTTCTGGAGTGGGAAAAAGGGGCTGTGTTTTCCCACAGATTGATTCGGGACGTGCTAAACAAATATAATTACCTCAGCGGGCAGGAGAAGGGATTTATCAAGCGCCTGGCCGAGGGGACGATCGAGAGACAAATAGAGTTGGATTACAGGCTGGAGCAGGTTTCCAGTGTGCCGGTGCACAAAATGAAACCCTTGATTCGCAGCCTGCTTCGCATGTCTGTGTATCAGATATTATATATGGACAGTGTGCCGGATGCCGCAGCGGTCAGCGAGGCGGTAAAACTGGCCGGCAAGAGAAAGTTTCAGAATCTGAAGGGCTTTGTCAATGGCGTGCTGCGCAGTGCGGCAAAGCAGAAAGAGGCACAGGTGTATCCGGATCCAGGTCAGGATATGACTGCATATCTGTCTGTACGCTATTCTATGCCGGTATGGCTGGTGGAAAAGTGGTTGGAAGATTACGGTAGAGAGAATACAGAGCGAATATTGGAA
Source organism: Lachnospiraceae bacterium (assembly GCA_015056865.1). GTDB lineage: Bacteria > Bacillota > Clostridia > Lachnospirales > Lachnospiraceae > Acetatifactor. The sequence goes on along the minus strand of SVFM01000002.1, from coordinate 106,544 downwards.
GGGATGTTACAGGCAAGGCCGGTAACCATTCGGTTTGCCGGTGGGATGACAGAATCCCAGAGGGAAGATTGGAAACAGCAAGTACGGGACCTAGGGGTAAAAGTAAGGTCCCATCCGTACTTACCCTATGCAGCAGAGCTGGAAGGGGCTGAAGGCATTGGATCTCTGCCGGGCTATCAAGAAGGAAACTTTGCCGTGCAGGATGTGAGTTCCATGCTGGCAGTAGAGGCAGCAGGCGTAAAGCCGGGGGATTTTGTGCTGGATGTGTGTGCTGCTCCCGGGGGTAAGACCATGCTTGCGGCTGAAAAAGTGATGCCGGATGGTAGGGTTACAGCCCGGGATGTGTCAGAAAGCAAGGTGGACCTGCTACGGGAAAATCTGGAGCGTATGGACCTGCATCATGTAAAGGTGGAGGTACGGGATGCCACCCTGCCGGATGAGAGTTTGAAAGGCAAAGCGGATGTGGTGCTGGCGGATGTGCCCTGCTCCGGATTAGGGGTCATCGGCAGAAAGAAAGACATAAAGTATCGTGTAAGTAAAGAACAGCTGGGAGAGCTGGAAAAGCTGCAGAAAGCCATTTTGAAGCAGGCGGTTTCCTATGTAAGGGAAAATGGTATCTTGCTGTACAGCACCTGCACGATCAATAAGCAGGAAAACCAGGAAATGGTACAATGGATCTGCCGGGAGTTTTCTTTTCAGCCGGAGGATATGTCCACATTTTTGCCAAGGGACATAGAAGAGGAAAGTGTGAAAAGCGGCATGTTGCAGCTATTACCCGGTGTACATGACAGCGATGGCTTCTTTTTTGCCAGGCTTAGAAAAAAAGCGGTCAGAGGTAGTGACCGGTGCTAACAGGAGATAAAGGAAAAATGATAGATAAGGATATCAAATCCATGAGCCCGGAGGAGTTGAGGGGGGAAATGGAGGAGATGGGAGAGAAAAAATTCAGGGCCGGACAGATTTATGACTGGATGCATGTGAAGTTGGCCAGAGATTTTAGTGAAATGACCAATCTATCGGAGGGGCTACGGCGTAAGTTGAAGGAACGGTATACTTACACAGCGTTGGAGACGGTACAGGTGCAGGAGTCCCGGATAGACGGTACCAAGAAGTTTCTGTTTCGGCTGGAGGACGGCAATCTGGTGGAAAGTGTTTGGATGCAATACAAGCATGGCAATTCCGTGTGTATATCCTCTCAGGTAGGGTGTCGTATGGGCTGCCGTTTTTGTGCCTCCACGTTGGATGGGCTGGAGCGCAATCTTACGCCATCAGAGATGTTGGATCAGATTTATGTGATCACCAGGCAGACCGGGCAGAGAGTATCCAATGTGGTTGTCATGGGAACTGGAGAACCTTTGGATAATTACGATAACCTGCTGAGATTTATCCGGATGCTGACAGATGAAAACGGCCTGCATATCAGCCAGAGAAATATAACCGTATCCACCTGTGGGATTGTGCCGGGTATTTACAGGCTGGCAGAGGAAAAACTGCAGATTACCCTGGCGTTGTCTTTACATGCTTCCACAGATGAAAAGCGGCAGGAGTTAATGCCCATTGCCAAGAGATACAGTATCAGTGAGTTGATGGAGGCCTGTGCTTTTTATTTTGCAAAGACAGGCAGAAGAGTATCTTTTGAGTACAGTTTGGTGGGAGGCGTCAATGATACCCAGGAAGATGCCCAAAGGCTGGCCGGGTTGGCCGGGCCCTTGGGGTGCCATATCAATCTGATCCCGGTCAATCCCATCAAAGAGCGCAGTTTTGTGCAGTCAGAGGCTCGGCAGATACAGGCATTTAAAAATAAACTTGAAAAAAATAAAATAAATGTTACTATAAGAAGGGAAATGGGTCGGGATATTGACGGAGCATGTGGTCAGCTCCGCCGGAGACACATGACTTAAGAAAGAGGAGGCGGCGCGGTGCTAAAGACGTTTTCCATTACAGACATAGGTAAAAAGAGAAAACTGAATCAGGATTATGTATACGCATCGGAGCAGCAGTTGGGAAACCTGGCCAATGTGTTTATTGTGGCGGACGGAATGGGAGGACACAATGCGGGGGATTATGCCTCCAAATATACAGTGGAGACCATCGTTTCGGAGATTGCAGGTTCTTTTGAAAAGGATCCTGTAACGATCCTTGGCAAGGCGATCCAGACGGCCAATGAACATATCAGACAAAAGAGTGCGGAGGATGCAGAACTTAAGGGCATGGGTACTACGGTGGTAGCAGCCACCCTGACGGGAAGTTATCTTCAGGTAGCCAACGTGGGAGACAGTCGTCTTTATGTAGTAAATGATAAGATAAAGCAAATAACCATAGATCATTCCCTGGTGGAGGAGATGATTCAGATGGGAGGGCTTGACAGAGCCTCCGCAAGAAAGCATCCGGATCGCAATATTATTACCAGGGCGATTGGCGCATGCAATACAGTAGATGTGGATTTTTTTCATGTAGAGTTGAAACCGGAGGATATTGTGTTGATGTGCTCTGACGGTTTGACCAATATGCTTGAGGATGAAGAGATCCGCCAGATTTTGAGCGGACCAAAGGACATCAGAGAAAAAGCAGAAGAATTGGTTAAAGCAGCTAACAATAACGGCGGCAGTGACAATATAGCTGTGATATTGATTGAGCCGTTTGCGGAAGGTTAAAGGAGCAGAGTATGATAAAAATTGGAATGATGATAGGCGAGCGTTATGAGATACTGGAAAAGATTGGTACCGGAGGCATGTCCGATGTATATAAAGCAAAGTGTCATAAGCTGAATCGTTTTGTAGCAGTCAAGGTTTTGAAACAGGAGTTTTCTGAGAATGCCAATTTTGTGTCTAAGTTTCGGATTGAAGCACAAGCGGCAGCAGGGTTGATGCATCCGAATATTGTGAATGTGTACGATGTAGGAGAGGAGAATGGAATCTACTACATTGTCATGGAACTGGTTGAAGGTATTACCTTAAAAAAATATATTGAAAAGAAGGCCAGATTGTCTTACAAAGAGGCAGTCAGCATTGCAATACAGGTATCTATGGGAATCGAGGCAGCCCATAGAAACAAGATCATACACAGAGATATTAAGCCTCAAAATATCATTATCTCCAAGGAAGGCAAGGTAAAAGTAACAGATTTTGGCATAGCCAAGGCTGCCACCAGCAATACCATAACCTCCAATGTGATGGGGTCGGTACACTATACGTCCCCGGAGCAGGCAAGGGGTGGATACAGTGATGAAAAGAGCGATGTGTATTCTCTGGGCATCACGATGTATGAGATGCTTACAGGCAGGGTGCCTTTTAACGGAGAAACCACAGTGGCCATCGCCATCAAGCACATTCAGGAAGAACTTCCTACGCCCAGGGAATATGTACCTGAGATCCCCCAGAGTGTGGAAGAGATTGTGCTGAAGTGTTGTCAGAAGAGTCCTGACAGAAGATATCAATCCATGTCACAGTTGATTGATGATCTGAAGCAGTCTTTGATCAATCCGGACAGGACATTTGTAGCATTCCATGATGAAACGGATGAGTCCTCCACCAGGCATATTTCCGATGCGGAGATCAGTCAGATTAAAAAACACGCAGGAGGTCTGCGTCTTCGTTCGGAGGTGGAGCGGCAAGAAAGTTATCAGAATGATGAGGAAATCTATCAGGAGGAAGAGGAGGAAGAGGATTCCCGCATGGAGAAGATCACGGCAATTCTTGCGATCGTGGCAGGAATCATTATTTGCTGTGTGATTATCGTTCTGGTGGGTAAGATTACAGGTCTGTTTCGATTTGGAGACAGCGGAAATAAGGTGATTGATGGGGAGCAGAGCCAGACAGAAAGTGTTTTGCCCCCCTCCAGTGAGGTGCCGGAAAGTGAAATGCCCTCACAGTCAGAGCAGGAGCCGGTAGCTATGATCGCGGTAAAGGGAAAGACTGTGCGGGAGGCAGTAGATGCTTTGCGGGAACTGGATCTGGAGCCGGAGATCGAATATGAAGAATCTGATGAATATGAGACAGATATTGTTATTCGCGCCAGTGCGTCCCAAGGCACCTTGCTACAACCGGGCTCTATCGTGACACTGACTGTCAGCTCAGGAACCAGTGCCATAGACATTCCCACTGTAACAGGCCAGACTTATGAGGCGGCTTTTAATGCTTTGTCAGCGAAAGGCTTTGTAGTGGAAAAGACAGAGAGTTATTCCCCCACGGTTGCCAAAGGATATGTGATCTATCAGAGCCCCGGTGGCGGAGAAAAGGCACCGGAAGGATCTACGGTGGTTTTAAATGTAAGCTTGGGTGAAGCGAAAGTTACCATGCCCAATTTGATCGGACGTACCGAGGATGAAGCAGTAGCTTTATTGATTGAAGCGGGACTTTCCGTGGGTAAGGTGAGCGAGATGAACAGTGACCAGATCGAAGAGGGTCTGGTATGTTATCAGAGTTACAGTTACGGTGTGGAAGTGGAAAAGGGAACGGCTGTGGACCTGAAACTGAGTATGGGGCCTTCTCTAGTCACTTACAAACTAAACGCCAGCATTGCTGCGCCGACTATGGCTGAAGCACCGGATTATGTGGCAGGCACACCTGTGAAGGTGTCTATCACTACAAGTACCGGGAAACTGGTATTGGAGACAATCACCAGTTCCTTTCCACTGTCTGCCAACGCTACAGGGATACCGTCTTCCGGCGGAACCATTCTATTTACCTATGAGGTAACACCGGAGCCGGAGATCAAGGTAGATCCGGAAACAGGAGAACAGGTGACCATTCCGGGAGATCCTGTGGAGAAATCATTCGAAAGAACTATTGAATTTGTGAAGGAATAACGAAGAGACGATTATGCAGGGAAAGATCATAAAGGGTGTTGCAGGATGTTATGATGTGCATACGGAAAAAGGGGTCTACGAGTGTAAGGCCAAAGGAATTTTCCGCAAAGATAATACCAGGCCTCTGGTAGGTGACGATGTGTGTCTGGAAGTGCTCTGTGAAGAACCTAAGGAAGGTAATATTACAGAGATCCTGCCAAGAAGGAGCGTTTTGATCCGACCGGCGGTAGCCAATGTGGATCAGGCGCTGGTAATTTTTTCTGTGGTAAAGCCCAGTCCAAACTTAAATCTGTTGGATCGGTTTTTGGTTATGATGGAACAACAGAACCTTCCCTGTATTATCTGTTTTAACAAGTCTGATCTGGCTTCGGAGGAAATGTGTGGGCAGCTACAGTCTGTTTACGAGCGAAGTGGTTATCAGGTGGTGTTTTCCAGTACGGTGTCTCCCAGTGATGCAGGGGTGTCAGATCTGCAGCAATTGCTGTGCGGGAAAGTTACTACGGTGGCAGGACCCAGCGGTGTAGGAAAGTCCTCTTTGGTCAATAGGCTGCAGACAGGAGTATATATGGAAACTGGTGAAATCAGCCGCAAAATTGAGCGGGGTAAGCATACCACCAGGCACACCCAGTTGATTGCTTTGGGCGGGAATTCCTATATCATGGACACACCGGGATTCAGTTCCCTGTTTCTGTTTGATATGGAGAAAGAGCAGTTGCAGTCCTTTTATCCGGAATTTGCGGAGTATGAAAAGAATTGTCAATTCAGCGGATGCTCTCATATCGGGGAGCCGGTGTGTGGTGTGAAAGAGGCTTTGGCTGACGGAAGGATCAGTTCTGTCAGGTACGAGAATTATAAAATATTGTATGAAGAACTAAAGAGTAAAAAGAAATATTAATATTGCATACAGGAAAAGAGGATTTGCAGTATGAGAAGAATATTCAGTCTTGAGGAACTTTTTGCGGAGTTAAGGATGGACAGTATACCCCATGTTTTTCCCATGGTGTATGAAGAAGGAGTGGCTTTATATCAGCAGGGTTTTCCTTTTTGTGAGAAGGCGGTGTTTGAGGCGTTTCATCAAAAGCACGCTTTGTTTCACAAATATGTGGCCCAGATCGATCATGCCAGGCAGTTGCTGGCAAAGAATGATGCCCTTCTTCTTTTTGTGTGCATGTTAAGCTGCGCGGCCCAGCGTTTTAGCTCAGATGAGATCTACAGTGATCTGGTTCTGCCCCGGATGGAGCAGGGAGTGGGAAAACCGGCTTATGATCTTGCACCCTTGTTTGCACTGTTTCCTTTGGTAGACAAGGCTATAGAGAACATGCAGGAAAGAAAGGTGCCCGGAGAAATCTTGGAATATGCACTGAAGCAATACGAGGGTATCCTCACTACCATGGAGCAACGTCTGGGGTATCCGGCTTATAACAGCTTATACTTTTGCTGGATGCTGCAGTGTATCCAGAACAGTATCATGCGTGTGGGCAGATTAAACTTTGAGATGCGACAGGCTTTTTTGGGCAGGATCATGGCCTTTAAAGATCAAACCGGCAGGATTCGCATACTTGCAGATAAGATGACGGCCCATCCCAGCGGTGTGGGGATCCATTATAAAGGCTTGCCGGATACAGAAGGGGCATTTTACTGCGAAGTGCTGGAAACAGAGGAGTTTTACGAAGGATATCCGGTGGATGAAAGGGGTTATATCCGGCAGGAGAAGATAAAACTTTTCAAGGATACTTGGGAGAAGTTTTTGGAGCATGGAGATCCGGTCATCAGTGTACATATACCGGGTGGCGGATCTTTTGATGAGGAAGAAATCCGAGGGTCTTATGAGGAAGTAAAGCGCATCTTGCGGGAGTGTTATCCGGAGTTTACCTATAAGGCCTTTTTCTGTCAGTCCTGGCTGATGGATTCACAGCTGATGGGCATGGTAAAAGAGGATTCCAATATTGCAAAGTTTCAAAAAAGTTATGTGCTATATCCCTATGAGTATAGTGAATATGATGATGTATTTCAATTTGTGTTCAAAAAGCCATGTAAAGATTATGCCAGCCTGCCGGAGGATACCAGCCTGATGCGGGCCATCAAGCAGCACTATCTGGCCGGTAAATATATCTATGTGAGCGGCGGCATATTAAACGTACAGTGAACGAAGTTTTAAAAGATAAACGAATATCCGGAGGAAAACGAAATGGAAAAGGACAATTACAGGAAGATACCTATTCGGGACAGTCACATGCATGTTTGGCGGGAGCAGTCTATGGAAGAAACCGTGGCCTTTCACAAGTGGATTCTGGAGGAGTTTGGCTACGAGACCATAGCCATTATGTCCATCCATGACAATCCAAACGGAGGCGCAATGCGGGATGAAAATCTGAAATCTATGTACTTAAAGAAGGTGCTCAGTCCCAGAGTCTATGCTTACGCCGGCCTGCACTATAAGGATTTTCCCGTGGATGATGACGGAACCTATTTTCTGGAACAGGCCAAGTATTATCATGCCTGCGGTTATGACGGGATCAAAATGTTTTATCCCATTGGATGTTATCGGAAGGGATTTCCCTATATTCCTTTGGCAGATCCCAGGTATGACAAGTATTTTGCATTCATGGAAGAGACGGGCATGCCCATCACCATTCATTTGGGAGGACCGGAGGCCTGCTTTGGCAACATAGAGGATGTGCCGGAAAGCCAGAGAAAATGGCATGTGAAGGATTGCCCTGTGCATCTTCACGATATGTTCCGGGATTTTACAAGTATGATGGATAAGTTCCCCAAATTAAAGATCGTGGTGGCCCACTTTGCCTTTATCACCTGGCATCCGGATTGGGCACAGCAGTGGCTGGATAAGTATGAGAATCTTTCCTTTGACTTAACCCCCAGTTTGTTCATGTACTTTGATTTTCAGGATAAGCCGGAAATCTGGAGAGAGTTTTTGACTAGAAATGCGGATCGCATCATCTACGGAACGGATATCGGATCCAACACCAAGGATGTGGAAAAAAAGGAACCCCATGCGCTGGTGCATGTAGTACGGGGATTCTTTGAGGAGACAGAAAAGATATACGAGTTTGAGGAAGAGTTTACTCCTATGCCTATGCCGGATGATATTCTGAAAAAATTTTATAAAGAGAACATCATGCGGTATTATGGCGGCGAGCCTAAGGCGGCGAATTATAAACTGATGCTGCAGGAGATTGAACTGATTGCAAAGGAGGAGGGACTCTCTGAACTTGCAAAGGAAAACCTGGAGGTCATGAGGAAAGAATTTATTAGATAACGGACACGAGGACAGCGGATCATGAAAAGGCTGTCCTCGTTTTTAACAGTTATCATTTGTTCCTTTTCCGATAATATATCCGATGGCCAGGGTGATGACCGGGATAATGATATTTATTAATTCCATGTTGATAGCAGTACCGGTCCGATAGGCATATAAATTATCGATCAGGATCAGAAGAAGGAGTATGAGACAGAGAATCAGGATGGCGTGTATGGCAAGATTGGCAGGCTTATTTCCAAGCAGCTTACCCATGATGCCTCCTGTTTTATCCTTGCTCTGATTGATAGAGCATATGATTTGTTTTTGAATGGCTGGATCCAGATCCAAGAAACTATCGGATTCAAGCAGTGAGGTGATAGGATCCTGCTTTGTCTTTTGGTGATTGCCCAACGTTCATTCCCCCATTTCTTATCGATTGCGAATGGCAATCTGAATCCCGGTATAGTCATATTGAATCGCATCTAAGATGCGAAAGGTCAACACGTTCAGAAGGGTTTCTGTGTCATAGTGTGTTTCCATGAATAGATGCTCACACAGCAGAAGAGGACTTCTCATGCCAAGGCTGGTGTTGGAAAGCAGCACCCTTTTTCTGCCGGAAATGTTGCCGCACAAGTCTAACAGGCGTTTTTTGTGGATCGGATCAGAGAGGCATTGTGTCATGATCACATCCACCACTTGCTTCCAGGTGGAGACATGGATGCAGGTTCCATCCGGAAAAATGACATTGGTAGGTTTGGTCCCCTTGAAGATTTTGCTCCCGGCTGCCAGAGGGAAGGTGCTTTCATAAGCTTCTTCAAAAATGGGAGTGTCCATAGTCAGCCCCTCGGATTTCGCCCGTTCGATCAAAAGATCAATCTCCATATTGATCTCTTGAATGATTCTTTTACGCATAGCTTCTAATTCTTTGATGATATCCATTTTGTATTCTTTCCTTCCCTAGGCAAACATTAGCACGTGCGCAATATGCTTACTGAAAGTATAACAGACAACTAAGTATGCGTCAAGAGATTTTATGAATTTTTGTATCGTGTGAGAAAATGTGAGAAGAAAATCTTCGTAAAAAGCATGGCAAATATTGAAAAGAGAGCCTGTTTATGATACACTTATTGAGTTGTATTAGGCTCTTTTTTGTGATAATCTGGTACAACAGTTACTTTTAAGAGAATAAAGCAAATTTAAGGAGATAGAATCAATTATGAAACTAGGTATCGTAGGCTTGCCCAACGTGGGTAAGAGCACACTTTTTAATTCCCTGACCAAGGCGGGTGCCGAGTCGGCCAATTATCCGTTCTGCACCATTGATCCTAACGTTGGCATCGTAGCCGTACCTGACGAGCGATTGAGACTTCTGGGGGATCTGTATCAATCCAAGAAAGTAACCCCGGCGGTGATCGAGTTTGTGGATATCGCAGGTCTGGTAAAAGGCGCATCCAAGGGGGAAGGCTTGGGCAATCAGTTCCTGAGCAACATCCGGGAGGTGGATGCCATTGTGCACGTGGTGCGTTGCTTTGAGGACTCTAATGTGATCCATGTGGACGGCAGTGTGGATCCTTTGCGGGATATTGAGACCATCAATTTGGAACTGATCTTTTCTGATCTGGAGATTCTGGAAAGAAGAATTGCCAAGGTGGGCAAGACTGCCAGAATGGACAAGACTGCAGGCAAGGAGCTGGCGCTTCTTGAGCGTATTCAGGCCCATCTGGAGAGCGGCAAGATGGCTAAGAGTCTGGAGGTGGAGGATGAGGATGAGGCGGAATGGTTCAAATCCTATAATCTGCTGACCTACAAGCCTGTGATCTATGCGGCGAATGTGGCAGAAGATGACCTGGCAGATGACGGTGTTTCCAATGAAGGCGTTGCAAAGGTAAGAGCCTTTGCGGCAGAGGAAAACAGTGAAACGTTTGTGATCTGTGCCCAGATCGAGCAGGAGATCGCAGAACTGGAAGAGGATGAAAAGGCTATGTTTTTGGAGGATCTTGGGCTTAGTGAGTCCGGTCTGGAAAAGCTGATCAAGGCCAGCTATAGCACACTGGGACTTATGAGCTTTTTGACCTCCGGGGAGGATGAGACCAGAGCATGGACCATTAAGATCGGAACCAAAGCGCCGCAGGCTGCAGGAAAGATTCATTCGGATTTTGAGCGTGGGTTTATTAAGGCCGAGGTGGTAAATTACCGGGATCTTTTGGAGATGAAATCATTGGCAGCAGCCCGGGAAAAGGGTTTGGTGCGTATGGAAGGTAAGGAATATGTGGTACAGGATGGGGATGTGATCCTGTTTAGGTTTAACGTATAACAGGCTATGGCCGGGGAAACCAGGCGGAAAGGAATGGTGGAGCATGCAGGATATCATGGGAAGCATGGATATTGCATTTCCTAATCTGGGAATCTATTTGAAAGACGTGCCGAAGAGTTTTTCTGTATTTGGTTTTGAGATTGCTTATTACGGATTGATCATAGGCGTGGGTGTGCTGCTGGGCATCTTGTTGGCAGTGCACATGGCTAAAGTGACCGGGCAGAATCAGGAGGTGTATTGGGATTTTGCCGTGTATGCAGTGATCTTTTCCATTATCGGTGCCAGAATTTATTATGTGGTCTTTCAGTGGGATGCCTATAAGGATGATCTGCTCAGTGTCTTTAATATACGGCAGGGCGGTATGGCGATCTACGGAGCGGTCATTGGTGCTGTGATAACATTGCTAATCTATTGCAGGATCAAGAAACAGAATCCCTTCCGGATGGCTGACACAGGAGCCTATGGATTGATTTTGGGACAGATCATCGGCCGTTGGGGCAACTTTATCAACCGCGAAGTGTTTGGCGGATATTCCGATGGATTGTTTGCCATGCGGATACCGGAGGCGGCGGTGCGTGATAAAAGCGATATCACCCAGGATATTGCATCCCACATGACAGAAGGGACCAACTATATTCAGGTGCAGCCCACCTTTTTGTATGAGAGTTTGTGGAACGTGATGATCTTGGCAATCATGTTTTTGTACCGCAAGCGGCAGAAGTTCTATGGAGAGGTGTGCCTGATCTATTTTGGCGGCTATGGACTGGGAAGATTTATTATTGAGGGCATCCGCACGGATCGGCTTCTCATACCAGGGACCCAGATTGCTGTGTCCCAGTTGATCGGAATTCTTTGCTTTGTAGGAGCGATTCTTGCAGATATTATTGTGCGTGTGCGGATTCGCAAGGGGTTAAACATTGGCGGAATGAGCATGGAAAAGGATGCCTGTGGCGAGGCAACGGAATGCCAATCTACCGAGGAAAAATAGAGCTGCATCCAGATATTGTGGCACTCCAAAAGCAAACTACAATATATAGAAATGCGTTTTGCAAGCTATTTGCAGGACGCATTTTTTTTATACTTTTTTATTGATTTTGCTTGCCATATGGGCTATTTTAGTATAAAATCATAGTAAAAGTGGTGGAAAGTGGAGACAAGTGGTAAAAAGTGGTGAAAAATCAGCTGCTTGTGACAAGAATACCATTTTCTGTGGCAGGCTACTTTTGAAGGTGGGTGATTGGACATGTTCATGGGTGAGTACAATCATACGATAGACGCGAAAGGCAGGTTGATCATTCCTTCCAAATTCCGCGAAATTCTGGGAGACGAATTCGTGGTAACGAAAGGATTGGATGGCTGCCTGTTTGTGTATGACAACCATGAATGGCAGGCCTTTGAGCAAAAATTGAAGGGATTGCCGCTGAACAGTCCGGACGCCCGTAAGTTTACTCGTTTCTTCCTGGCAGGAGCAACCACTGCGGAGGTGGACAAGCAGGGAAGAATTTTGATACCGTCTGTGCTTCGTGATTTTGCCGCACTGGAAAAGGATGTAACATTGATCGGTGTGGGTGGCAGAGTGGAAATATGGAGCAAGGAGAGATACGAAGGAACCGTTACTTATGACGATATGGAAGAAGTGACGGCCCATATGACAGAACTTGGACTGATCATTTAAAAAGAGGCGAAAAATGGAATTCAAACATTATTCCGTGATGCTCGGTGAGACTTTGGAACATCTGAATATTCAGCCTGACGGCATCTATGTGGACGGCACTTTGGGCGGTGGTGGACATGCTTTGGAAGTGGTAAAGAGGCTCGGGGCAAAGGGTAGCTTTTATGGGATCGATCAGGACGATGCTGCCATTGCTGCAGCCGGTGCAAGGTTGTCCGGATACACGGATAAGATAACGCTTATTCGCAGCAACTACTGCAATATGAAAGCAGTCATGGAGGAACAGGGCGTATCTAAGGTGAATGGTATTTTGTTGGATCTGGGGGTTTCCTCCTATCAACTGGACACCTTGGAGAGAGGTTTCTCCTACAAATATGACACTGCTTTGGATATGCGGATGGATAGGCGCCAGACATTGACCGCCAGAGAAATCGTGAACCAGTATTCGGAGATGGAACTTTTTCGCATCATCAGAGATTACGGCGAGGACAAGTTTGCAAAGAACATAGCAAAGCACATTGTAGCGGCCAGAGCAAAACAGCCCATTGAAACCACCGGTCAGCTGACCGAGATCATCAAGGCTGCCATACCGGCCAAGATGCGTCAGGACGGGCATCCGTCCAAGAGAACCTTTCAAGCCATTCGCATCGAGTGCAATCATGAGCTTGAGGTGTTAAAGAACTCTTTAGAGGATATGATTGAATTGCTGCAACCCGGAGGAAGACTTTGTATCATCACATTTCATTCTTTGGAGGATCGAATTGTGAAAATGGCTTTTAAGGATGCAGAAAGCCCGTGCACCTGCCCGCCTCATTTTCCAGTGTGTGTCTGCGGCAAAAAGTCTAAGGGAACAGTGATCACCAGAAAGCCGATTTTGCCCTCCCAGGAGGAACTGGAGGAGAACAGCCGCTCCAAAAGTGCAAAACTTAGAGTATTTGAAAAAAGTATGGAATAAGCAGGAAAGAAGGTAGAACGTCATGGCATCACGACAAACTACATACCAAAGAACTTATATAGATGGAAATACAGTCAGAAAGCTTGACGTTAGAAGAGCCATTGAAGAGCAGCCCAGAAAGGGGCTTAGTGATGTAGCCAGAAAGAATCGGGAAAAGGCCAACCATATGAGTGTGGGATATGTTCTTTTCTTGGTCACAGCGCTTTTGGTTGCAGGATATGTGTTGATCAACTACATTCAGCTTCAGTTTGACATGAGCAGTCATGTGGGACAGATCGCCAAGCTGGAAAGCCAGTTGAATACGCTCAAGCAGACCAACGATGAGACATACACCAATATCATTACAGACATTGATCTGGAGGAGATCAAGCGAATTGCCATTGGTGAGTTGGGAATGACCTATGCGTCTGAGGGACAGATCATTACGTACACCAATGAGGGAAGTGATTATGTCAGACAGTATGCGGATATTCCTAAGTAAAGTGGGTGTATAGGTGAAAGTGAAAAGGACAGATAAGATAAAAAACAAAAAGAAGCAGGAATCCCAAAAGCCTGCGCCTCAATTTAAGCTCTACATGCAAAAGAAGCTGGTAGTATTATTTGTATTGATACTGCTGGCTTTTGCGGGTTTGAGTGTGTCTATCATGATGATCAGCCGGGAAAACAGGCAGGAGTATCAAAAACAGGTGTTATCCCAGCAGGAATACAGCAGTAAAACTCTGCCCTTTAAACGGGGCAGTATCGTGGACGCCAATGGGATCAGCCTTGCGGTCAGCGGGAAAGTGTACAATCTTGTGATTGATGCCAAGGTCATTTCATCTAAAGAAGTCTATTTTGAGCCAACCATGCAGGCGCTGGCAAAGGCCTTTCCGGAATTGGATATGAAGGAAATCCGAAGATATGTGCAGGAAAATTCCAATTCTGCTTATTATGTACCGCTCAAAGAATTGGCTTTGGAGCGCAAGACAGCCTTTGAAGCATTGAAGACAGATGAGACCAATGAAGAGAGGAAGCTGATCAAGGGAGTGTGGTTTGAGGAGGAGTATAAGCGTACCTATCCCAACGGCAGTCTGGCCTGTGATGTGATCGGCTTTACCACCAGTGACAACAACGGCATGTATGGCTTGGAAGAATATTACAACGATGTTCTAAGCGGGACCACCGGCAGAGAGTACGGTTATCTGAACACCGATCTAAACCTGGAGCGCACCACCAAGCCTGCGGTGGACGGGTATTCTTTGGTCAGCACCATAGACGTAAATGTCCAGAGTGTGATTGAAAAATATTTGTTGGAGTTCAATGAGGAATATAAGGACAATTACCGGGAAGGTAATGGCGCCAACAATGTAGCTTGTATCGTTATGGAGGTGGATACTGCCAATATTCTGGGTATGGCAAGCTATCCTAATTTTGACCTGAATAACCCCTATGACCTTTCCGCATATTATACGGAAGATGCAATAGCGGCATTGAAAGAATCGGACAGCTATTATGATGTTTTAAATGGGTTGTGGAGAAATTATTGTATTTCGGACACCTATGAGCCGGGATCCACTTATAAGCCTTTTACAGTTGCCATGGCTCTGGAAAGTGGTGAAATAAGTACATCCGCTTCGTACGAGTGTAAAGGTGTGCTTTCTGTGGGTGGTCATAATATTCACTGTAATGGCGGTATAGGTCATGGTGTTGTGAATTTAAAACAATCGATTGCCAAATCCTGCAATGTCTCTATGATGAAGATTGCAGAACAGTTGGGAGCAGAACTGTTTTCAGAACAGCAGGGTGCCTACAATTTTGGCCTGAAAACCAATATTGATTTGGCGGGTGAGGCTAGAACGGCCGGTCTTTTGTTTGATGAGAGTATGAGGTCCTCCGATCTGGCTACCAACTCCTTTGGACAAAACTTTAATGTGACCATGATTCAGATGATCACCGGTTTTTGCTCCCTGATCAACGGCGGTTATTATTATGAGCCTCACATGGTCAGCAGGATAGAGACCACAAACGGCGCGGTGGTGGAAAATATTGAACCACGTATTCTGAAGCAGGTTATTTCAGAATCCACATCGGAACAGATCATCAAATACTGTAATGCAGTGGTGACGGAAGGAACCGGTAAATCTGCACGGCCCGCAGGCTATGCCATCGGTGGTAAGACCGGTACCGCCCAGACCTTGCCCAGGGGAAATGACGAGTATGTGGTGTCCTTTCTTGGATATGCACCGGCAGATGATCCCAAGTATGCGATATATGTGGTGGTTGACAGAGCCAATGCAGAGGAACAGGCCAATTCCAGATTTGCACAAAAGATTGCCAGAAATATCCTGTCAGAAATTCTGCCATATCTGCAGGTATACATGACTGAGGAATTATCCCCTGAGGAGGAGCTGGAACTGGCACAAAGAGAACTGGAAAATACATTGAAATATGGAGCCCGGGACCCGGAGGAGCCCACAGAAACTCCGGATACACCGACAGATCCTCAGCAGGATCCCCAGACACAGCCGGAATGGATGAACTATGAGAAAAATGAGGATGGATATTATGTGCACCCGGATACGGGGGCACTGATCGACCCGGATACAGGAAATGTGATCAGCGGAGGTCTGGATGCCATCACCGAATAGAAATACATAACCTCATAGACAAGGGAATACAGTATAGTAATACCCTTTTTATGAGGTTTTTATGTTAATCACAAGCAACAGAACATACATCAGAAAGAAGATTGTTACCGTGTTTGTATTGTGCAGCGTCCTGATGGTTGCACTCTTTGGCAGGTTGGTATATTTGATGATTTGGCGGTCAGAACACTATTCTGGGCTGGCCACCCAGCTGCACGAAAGAGAGCGGAGTATTAAGGCGGCCAGAGGAAGGATATTGGATATAAACGGTACAGTCATTGCAGACAACAGGACGGTTTGTACTGTTTCAGTTATTCATAACCAGATAGAAGAGCCGGAAGAAGTGATCTCTGTGCTGGTGAAAGAACTTGATTTGTCGGAAGAGTATGTGCGAAAGCGTGTGGAAAAGTATTCCTCCATCGAGCGGATCAAAAGCAATGTGGACAAGGAGACGGGGGACCGGATCAGAGAATATGATCTGGCAGGGGTTAAGGTAGACGAAGATTACAAAAGATATTATCCTTATGATTCTTTGGGTTCCAAGATGCTTGGTTTTACCGGTGCTGACAATCAAGGAATCATTGGTTTGGAGGTCATATACGAGGAGTACCTGGCGGGGAAAGCGGGGACCATCCTGACGGTGACAGATGCCAGAGGTGTGGAAGTGGACGAAGCGGGTGAAAGCCGTATCGAACCCATAGACGGCCTGGACCTACATCTGAGCATGGATGTAAATATTCAAAGCTATGCCACCCAGTTGGCCTATCAGGCGCTGGAGACCAAAGAAGCAGAGAGTGTATCCATTATTGTGATGGATCCCAGGGATGGAGAACTATTGGCTATGGTAAATGTGCCGGAGTTCGATCTGAACAATCCCTATGAACTGTCCCAGACCATAGCCGATGAAACAGAGAATGAAACCATGACCCAGGAACAGCTGCAGGATGCCTTGAATCAGATGTGGAGAAACGGTTGCATCAATGATACCTATGAGCCCGGTTCCACCTTTAAGATCATTACTGCAGCCGCAGGCCTGGAAAGCGGGGCAGTTACCACCGGCAGTACGTTTCACTGTCCGGGTTACGTGGTTGTGGAAAATAGGCGCATCCGGTGCCACAAAGCAGGCGGCCACGGTTCTCAGGACTTTATCCATGCTACCATGAATTCCTGTAACCCGGTGTTTGTAACAGTAGGGCTTCGCATAGGGATTGACAATTACTATAACTATTTTAAGCAGTTTGGACTTCTGAAAAAAACAGGTGTAGATCTGCCCGGTGAGGCGGCTACGATCATGCATAAGAAGGAGAATATAGAATCGGTAGAACTGGCTACCATGTCTTTTGGCCAGTCTTTTCAGATCACGCCCATCCAGTTGATCACCACGGCCTCCTCCATTATCAATGGAGGCAATCGGATCACTCCTCATTTCGGAGTAAAAGTAACCGATAAGGAAGGGAACTTGGTGGAAGAACTGGAATATCCTGTGGAAAGAGGTGTTGTTTCCCAGGAAACCTCCGCTACCATGAGGGAAATTCTGGAAATGGTAGTATCCGAAGGCGGAGGTAAAAATGCAGCCATTGAGGGAGTGCGTATCGGTGGAAAAACCGCTACCAGTGAGACCCTTCCCAGAGGAAGCGGAGTCTACATTTCGTCCTTTGTAGGATTTGCGCCGGCAGATGATCCGCAGGTAATTGCTCTGGCAATTATCAATCATCCCAAAGGCCAATATTACGGCGGTGTGATCGCAGCACCGATCATACGACAGCTTTTTGAAAATATTCTTCCTTATTTGGGAATTATGGATTATAATATTTAAGAGTGTGTGCGACTACCGGCACCACAGCATGAGAAGCAGAAAGGATAGGATTCCATGGAGAGTTTGTTTCTGGTGCTTATGCCGGGTATCATCGCGTTTGGGGTCAGTATACTGATCGGACCGATGATCATTCCGCTTTTGCGGAAGGTAAAGGCAGGGCAGACCGTCAGAGAGGACGGACCAAAAACACACCTGAAAAAGACAGGAACCCCAACTATGGGCGGCATCATCATATTGATTGCCGTGCTCACGGGATCCCTGGTTTATGTGAGAGAATACCCTAAGATAATTCCTGTATTGTTCCTGACCCTTGGTTTTGGGATGATAGGATTTTTGGATGATTATATCAAAGTGGTACTGCACAGATCAATGGGCCTGTATCCCTGGCAGAAGTTTCTGTGCCAGACAGTGGTAACAGCTGTTTTTGCGATTTATCTGGTGCAGACTGGTCAGGTGAATCTTGCCATGCAGATTCCTTTTTTACCGGAGTTTTACCTGGATTTGGGATTCTGGAATGTGCCGGTATTGTTTTTTGTTGTGATCGGTACTGCCAATGGTGCCAATTTTACGGACGGTCTGGATGGGCTGGCCAGCAGCGTGACGGTGATTATTGCCTGTTTTTTTACAGTGGTGGCACTGCATACCGAAAGTGGTATTGAGCCGGTTACCTGTGCTGTGGTGGGAGCTTTGATGGGTTTTTTGCTCTTTAATGTGCATCCGGCCAGTGTTTTTATGGGAGATACAGGGTCACTGGCATTGGGCGGCTTTGTGGCGGCCAGTGCCTATATGATGCAGTTGCAGGCATTTCTGCCGATTATTTGCCTGATTTATGTGGTAGAGGTTGTTTCGGTCATACTGCAGGTGACTTGGTTTCGGATCAGCGGTGGCAGACGTATCCTGCGCATGGCTCCGCTGCATCATCATTTTGAGCTTTGCGGTTTTACGGAACCCGGCATTGTAGCAGGGTTTTCTGCGGTGACAGCGCTGCTTTGCGTCATCGCCCTGAAAGGGTTGTAAAGAATGAAAACAGAGGTGTATCATGATGTTACAAGGAAGAAAAGTATTGGTGGTAGGCTCCGGTATCAGTGGGATCGGTGCAGTCAGCCTGCTTTACAGGATGGGAGCATTGCCGGTCCTGTTTGACGAGAATGAAAAAATGACGGCCGGTCTGCTGAAGGCAAAATTGCCTAAGGACGTAGATGCAGAGTGTTATGCGGTCGATCTGCCGGAGGAGATTCTGGCAATGGCCGCAGCTGCGGTACTAAGTCCCGGCGTGCCTGTAGATTCCCCTTTTGTAAATAAGCTGATGAAACGTAAAATACCTGTTCTTGGAGAGATAGAACTGGGGTATCTGGCTGAAAAGGGCCGTGTGGTTGCCATTACCGGTACCAATGGAAAGACCACAACCACTACTTTGGTGGGAGAGATCATGAAGGCGCACTTTGAGCAGGTCTTTGTGGTGGGAAATATAGGAAATCCTTACACATTGGAGGCGGATCAGACGACGGAAAAATCCGTTACTGTTGCGGAAATCAGCAGTTTTCAGCTGGAGACGATTCATACCTTTCGGCCCACTGTATCCGCTATACTCAATGTGACGCCGGATCATCTGGACAGACATCATTCCATGGAAGGTTACCTGGCTGCCAAGGAAGCCATCGCGTGTAATCAGACCAAGGCAGAGCTGTGCGTGTTAAATTATGAAAATGAATATACCAGAGCCTTTGGAGAAAGATGTCCGGCCAGGACAGTCTGGTTTTCTTCTGCAAGAGAGCTGCAGGAGGGATATTTTTTAAAAGGGGATAGGATCTGCCGGGCAGATAAGAATGGCGTGACAGAGCTTTTGGATATTCACAAGGATATGAACCTGGTGGGGATTTGTAATGTGGAGAACGTTATGGCGGCCATTGCCATCGGGGAAGGCGTGCAAGTGCCTATGGAAACGATTCTGAAGGTGATCAAGTCCTTTCGTGCGGTGGAACACAGGATAGAGTTTGTGGCTGTGAAAAACGGTGTGACCTATTATAATGATTCCAAGGGAACCAATCCGGATGCGGCGATCCAGGGTATCAAGGCCATGGACCGTCCTACGGTGCTGATTGGCGGAGGATATGATAAGCACAGCGAATATGATGAGTGGATAGAGGCATTTGGAGGAAAGGTAAAGTGCCTGGTGCTCATAGGCCAGACCCGGGAGAAAATTGCAGAGTGTGCCAGAGCCCACGGATTTACGGATATTGTTATGGCGGATACCTTTGAAGAGGCTTTTGATATTTGCGTCAGGACAGCCCGGCCCGGAGAGGCGGTGTTGTTGTCACCGGCCTGCGCAAGTTGGGGGATGTTCCCCAATTATGAGGTGCGGGGAAGGAT
This sequence comes from Lachnospiraceae bacterium, assembly GCA_015056865.1. Classification (GTDB taxonomy): domain Bacteria; phylum Bacillota; class Clostridia; order Lachnospirales; family Lachnospiraceae; genus Acetatifactor. The sequence goes on along the minus strand of SVFM01000002.1, from coordinate 86,727 downwards.
GTTTAAAGAGATGGTAAACAGTTTGAAGGAGAGTTAAAGTGGCGCTGAAAAAGAAAAAAAGAGGACAATCAGAATATTTCTTCGACTACAGTTTGCTGTTTATCGTACTTTTCTTGCTGGGGTTCGGTTTGGTTATGATTTATTCCACCAGTTCCTACGAGGCGGCGCAGGAGTATGGAAGTTCCACTTATTTCCTGCAAAAACAGCTGTTTGCTACGATTTTGGGCCTGATCATGATGATCGTAGTGGCGAATATCCCGTATCGCTTTTGGGAAAAGTTTGCACTGGTAGGATACATGGCGGCTATGGTGCTGATTCTGCTGATCATACCTTTTGGTAAAGAGGCAAACGGTGCCAAAAGGTGGCTGATCATTGCGGGAATCTCGCTTCAGCCGGCAGAGGTGGCAAAGCTATGTATGATCTTGTTTCTGGCTGTGGTAGTCTGTAAGATGGGAAAGGGGATACGTACCACAAAGGGCTTTTTGCTTGTGCTTCTTATGCCCCTGCCTGTGGTGCTCATGGTCTGGAAGATCACCAGCAATATGAGTTCTGCCATTATCATTATGGGTATTGCCATACTGATGCTCTTTGTGGCAAGTCCGGATTATAAGAAGTTTATCATTATGGCCCTGGGCGTCATTGCAGCAGCGGCGGTAGTAGTCTTTGTCATCGTGAATATGGCAAACGGGGATGGATTGGATTTCCGTGGAGAACGTATTCTTGCCTGGTTGGATCCGGAGGCCTACGCGGATGGAAAGGGATTTCAAACTTTACAGGCCCTATACGCCATTGGCTCGGGAGGGATCTGGGGTAAGGGTCTGGGACAGAGCATGCAGAAACTTGGCTTTATCCCGGAGGCCCAGAATGATATGATCTTCTCGATTATCTGTGAAGAGTTGGGCCTTTTTGGGGCAGTGGCTATTATTCTCATGTTTATCATGCTGATCTGGAGATTGATGGTGATCGCCAACAATGCACCGGATCTGTTCGGGGCATTGTTGGTGGTGGGAGTGCTTGGACATATTGCCATTCAGGTCATCCTGAATATAGCGGTTGTGACCAATACTATACCAAACACCGGTATTTCGTTGCCGTTTATCAGCTATGGAGGCTCATCAGTCATGTTTTTGCTGATCGAGATCGGGCTGGTTTTAAATGTGGCAAAACGGATTCAATTGAAGGAAATGTAAGATCAAGTACAAGATACCTTTTTTCTGCCTTTGCATAGAATAGAACATAATAAGCGAGTGGGGGCATGGAAATTGGGTGCGATTCATATACATGGTGGAATTCCTTTACAAGGGCAGGTAATGATACAAGGTTCCAAGAATGCGGCGTTGCCGATTTTGGCAGCAAGTATTTTGACGAAAGGCAGCAATTTGTTTTCCGGGTGTCCCCGCATAGCGGATGTAGAGCAGATGCAGATGTTGCTGCGCAGTCTGGGATGTGTGGTCAGGTGGGAAGGGGATAAAATGCGTGTGGACGCGCACAGAGTCTGTTCCGGCAGCATGCCTCGGGAAGCGGTGACCGGAATGCGTTCTTCCCTGACACTTCTGGGTGCTATGCTGGGAAGATGCGGTCAGATATTCCTGGAACAGCCGGGCGGATGTGTGATCGGCAGTCGTCCCATCAATCTGCATATTGATGCCCTGGAAAAAATGAATGTGAAGTTTGCTCGTGGGGACAGCATTCTTTATGCCTGTACAGAGGGCCTGAAGGGAGCGGAGATTCATCTGGCCTGTCCCAGTGTAGGTGCTACGGAAAACATTATTCTGGCAGCTGTTTTGGCAGATGGGTGCACAGTCATCCACAATGCGGCGGCAGAACCGGAAATCGTTGCCCTATGTGCCTACCTGAATGTGTGCGGTGCACATATAGAGGGAGCAGGAACTGCCTGCATACGCATTGAGGGAGTAAAAGAACTGACGGGAAGTGCTTTTGAGATCCCTGCGGACCGCATTGTGGCGGGTACTTATCTGTTTGCCTGTCTGGCGGCAGGCGGAAGTGTGTTTTTGGAGAGAGCGCCTGTAAAAGAAATGAAGGCAGTGCTGGAGGTTGCCCGTGCTTTGGGGGCGGGCCTACAGTGTACAGGGACCGGGCTTTATGTGCAGGCACCGAATACCGTAAAATCTGTGCCCTGTGTGAGGACAGCGGTATATCCGGGATTTCCCACGGATTTACAGTCCCCTTTGTTGGCAGTCCTTGCAGGGGGGATGGGGAAAAGTATTGTGGAAGAGCGGATTTTTGAAGATCGTTTCCGTGTGGTACCGGAGCTTTTACGCATGGGTGCCAAAATCCGTGTGGAAGAGGATAAAACAGCCTACGTGGAAGGTCAGGAGTGCCTGCGGGGAGCCCGGGTAACGGCCGGTGAACTGCGAGGTGGAGCGGCCTTGGTAGTGGCAGGGCTTGGTGCCTCTGGTGAGACGATCGTGGAGGGCAAAAAATATATTGACCGGGGATATGAAAATATCTGCCGGGATCTTCGGGAGTTGGGAGCGCGTATTTACAGTGTATAATTACAAAAAGAGACGAAAAAAAGGCAGGTGGGCCGGGCTATTGGTAGTTTTACTATTGATAGCCTCCCTGCTGGGCGGCATCTATTATCTGCTGACTCATTACAAGATTAAAGAAGAAAAGGTATATGTGGATGGTAACCTGCACTATACCAAACAGGAAATAATGGACTTTGTTATGGAGGGACCGTTTGGGGATAACTCTCTGTACCTGTCTTTTCGATACAAAAATAAAAGCATCACAGATATTCCGTTCATTGCTGCCATGGATGTGACGGTGCTTGCACCGGACAGTATTCGTATTTCGGTATTTGAGAAATCTCTGGCCGGTTATGTGGAATATCTGGGAAGATATATGTATTTCGATAAAGACGGAATCATAGTGGAAAGCTCTTCGGTAAGGACAGCAGGGATTCCGGAGGTCACAGGCCTTACCTTCGATCATGTAGTGGTGGGACAACCTCTTCCCGTGGAGAATAAGGAAGTCTTTTACGAAGTGCTGACTGTCACTCAGTCTTTGGACAAGTATGATCTGACAGCAGAAAGAATTTATTTTAACGGAAAAGGGGAGATGACTCTTTTTCTGGGAGACATCAGAGTGGCATTCGGAACCAATGAGATGTTGGATGAAAAAATCATTTTGATCCAGAGTCTGATGCCCAAAATGGAAGGGATGAAGGGGACACTGGATATCAAAAACTATAGTGAGAATACAAAAATCTATACCTTCGAACCGGCCAAGTGATGTTGCAATAAAAAAATAAAAAAAGTGTTGATAAATTGCAAAAATAATTATATGATAGATTATATGGATAATCTGGGGAGGACTAGGCCATTTGGTCTTGCCTATACAGAATTTTAAGCAAAAAGAAGGAGGAAATACCTTTGCTGGAGATAAAGACAAACGAAGCAGAATCCGCAGCTAAAATCATTGTTGTAGGTGTTGGCGGTGCCGGAAATAATGCTGTAAATAGAATGATCGATGAGTGTATAGACGGAGTGGAATTTGTGGGAGTGAACACCGACAAACAGGCTTTGCAGCTTTGCAAAGCACCTAAGCTCCTGCAGATTGGTGAGAAGCTGACCAAGGGCCTTGGCGCCGGTGCCAGACCGGAGATCGGTGAGAAGGCTGCTGAGGAAAGCACTGAGGAGCTTACGGCTGCATTGCAGGGGGCTGATATGGTATTCGTTACCTGCGGTATGGGTGGTGGTACCGGTACCGGTGCGGCACCTGTAGTGGCTAAGATTGCCAAAGATATGGGTATTCTGACTGTTGGTGTTGTGACTAAACCTTTCCGTTTTGAGGCGAAGGCGCGTATGGTAAACGCACTCAGCGGTATTGAGAAGATTAAGGAGCATGTGGATACCCTGATCGTTATCCCCAATGATAAGCTGCTTGAAATTGTTGACAGACGGACAACCATGCCCGAGGCATTGAAGAAGGCGGATGAAGTTCTGCAGCAGGCCGTGCAGGGTATTACAGATCTGATCAATGTGCCTTCCGTGATCAATCTGGACTTTGCAGATGTGCAGACGGTTATGAAGGACAAGGGTATTGCCCATATTGGTATTGGTTCCGGCAAGGGAGACGACAAGGCTCTGGAAGCTGTTAAGATGGCGGTGGAGAGTCCTCTTCTGGAGACTACGATCACAGGTGCTACCCATGTGATCATCAATGTATCCGGTGATATTACCCTGACAGATGCATCTGATGCTGCAAGCTACGTACAGGAACTGGCAGGAGATGATGTGAATATTATCTTCGGTGCTATGTATGATGGCGCAAGAACAGATGCTTGTACCATTACTGTGATCGCTACAGGTCTGGAGGACAAGATCAATGTGCCCGGTGCACAGACCAGATTGGGCGGTGGATTTACATATATACCCACCCCGTCTATCAAGCCGGTCAGCCCTAAGCCGCAGGCTATGCCTTCCGGTACAGCAGCTGCACCCAAGCCGCTTACAGGCATCAATAAGCCGGCGGATATCCGTTCTTCCGTAGAAGAGAAGTCCTTGAAGATTCCGGATTTCCTGCAGAAAAAATAGGCTTTGGAATTGGAGAAGTTTTTAGGATTTACTAATTTGTGAAAAAATGTTTGTAAGGGATTGGCAGTTTAAGTCAGTCCCTTTTTAAAAGAAAAAGCATGAAGATATGATTAAGATTAGAGAGATATACACAGAACAAGATAGTTTGCGGATACGATTATGTGCCGGAATTGAACGAAATGGTAGACAAGAGTGTTTATGGTTTGAAACAGATAAGAACTATGCAGAATATTTATCAATCCACTGTGCAGATGCTTTTGTGGTTCTTCTTGTTTCTTATGCCTTAGAGACAGGAGAGGAAATCGTGTGCGAATATCCGGTGACGGAGCGTTTGCACTATCAGATAGAACAGTATTTGATTCCTGCATTGTGCCCGCCGGCTAACAGGGGCAAGGTGCATATACAGGCACCATTGTATACCGGGCACATAGAGACAAGTCACGCAGTGGGAACTGTGTTTTGGGGACAGGTAGAGGAAGTAAAGAACAGTGAATATCCTTTAAGTCATCTGCTGGTTTTGGGGCCGGACAACACGGAGGTTCCGGGATTAAAAACAGTTTTTCTGAATATGAACATAGATGAGGTGTTGGGGCGGTCTGTTTCCGGGGGCTTTTTTATACGTACTCTGGCTGGGGTGCTTGCATTACAAAAATTATTTAAGGTTTTTGTGATGCCATGTCTGGAGGAAACGAAAGAATGGTTTCCACAGTTTCGGGAAGTGATGGGTTGCAATTTGTTGCTTGCAGACTGCATGACGATAGATTCTCTTACGTTTTATCTTTCCGGTATGGGACAGAAGCGACCCCGGGAAAAAACATCCGGAATCAGGATAGGAAGGTCTTACATAGAAAAGCGTGGCAAAATGAGTCGACTGTGCACACCGGTGGAATTGGATTCACACAAGAGCATTCTATGGTTTGAGACAGAAGAAAAATATGAGCAGTATTTTGTGACAGACAGAGCTGACGCGCAGGTAGCAGGATTGCTAACCATGGCTATGGAACGGGGCCAGGATATTATAAGCGAATTACCGGTTAGTAGAAGGCTTTTGCATCAGCTGAATGACTATTTGATTCCCGCATTGGCAACACATATTCCCAAGCGGAAGTACATCCAAATTCAAGCAGATTGTTCAGATGACAAACTTTCTTGTGAAGGCGCTGTCGGAACCGGTTGGACCGGTGGAGTGGACTGTAGTTATACGTTGATGAAACATGATAATATTTTACACAAAAGCAGAAGACTTACTCATTTGCTGGTAACCAGCAACGGTGCCATCCAAGCGGCTGACAGCGCCCAGACACTTGAGAAAATGGTGGAAAATGCCAAATTGTTTGGTGAAAAAAATGGGTTTGCGGTGATAGGGGTAAATTCTAATCTGCAGAGTTTTGAGGAGGTCAACTATCTTGCGGTTGAGGCCTTTCGCCTTCCGGCAGTGGCAATGGTATTTCAAAAATTGTTTGGTGCATTTTACAACTCTTCCGATTATGATTTTTCCCAATTTACTTTTGACGAGGGTGATTCCGGTTATTATCAAATCTTGCCGCTGGCGTATTATCAAACAGATTGTACGGTGTTTTATTCCTCCGGCGGCTCAGTTCCCAGGATGCAGAAATTAAAGGAACTGGCTGATTATCCGTTGGTCCATGATACATTACATCCTTGCATTTATGCAACCCGTGCTCATAACTGTGGCCGCTGCGGAAAGTGTGTGAGAACGGTTTTGGGCCTTTATGCGCTGGGAAATTTGGAGCGTTTCAAAGAGGTGTTTGATACGGATGATCTTTATAAGAACAAAGAGTGGTATATCAGGTATGCTGTTGCCCATAAGGATATGCCTCATTTTAGGGAAGTATTGCATTATATGAAGACTTATCATATTGATGAGGAACTGATCAAAAGGCAGGAAGCCATGATTCGTGCCGTGGGAAAAGCGATAAAGAGGCAAAGTGACAAAGGAATGGTTGGTAAGGACAATGGATGAGGGAAAAAAGAAATTGGATTTTTATGTAAATATTGGTCCTAATTGTCAGGTCACGTATTGGATGAAGAAATGTGATCTGTACACCTGCGCAACACCTCTGGACTGGCAGTTGATGAAACAGTGGGACTCTTTGATTCACTTGTTCCAAACCAGATTTATGGATTTTTTTATGGAGCTTGAGGAGTCAAAGACGAAAACTCCGCCTGAGGAAAGTCCACACAGAATTGTCTATGACATGAAAAATGACATATACTGCATGCACTATTTTCCCAAGAGTGAGAGCGTGGATGAGGCAAAAAAAGATTTTTTACGGGTAATGCGGGTTCGTTATGTGAGAATGGTAAATCATCTGAGAAAGGCTGAGAAGATTGGATTGATCGGTACGTGGAATGTGGACCATGATCAGCTGTGTCTTTTTCTGAGACAGTTTGCAGAAATTTATCCGGGCAAGGAAATCGCACTCATCAATGTGCACGATGTCAGTGGAGCAGAAGGTGTCCGGCGGGTATATACCCAAGTTGAACCGGGCCTTTGTTTGGATCAATATTTTTTTGATAACCATGTGGTGCAATCGGAAGAAGCCTGGATTGGAAATGAAATCGGTTGGAGAAAAGCACTGGGCGGTTATTGTCTGAGTAATAAAGGGATATAGAGGATGAAAGAAATTATTAAGGCTTACAGAAAAATTTTAACAGGCAGACAAAAGAGGATGTGTGTCCTGCTGCTGATCCTGCTTTTTATTGCATCTTTGCTGGAGTGTGTGGGTCTTTCATTAGTGATCCCTGCGTTAACCAGTATATCGGAACCGGATAAAGTGATTCGAATACTGCTTCTGATGTGCGGAGTGTATTGTGTTAAAAATATCTATTTATCTGCAGTAACGTATTTTCAACTCTGGTTTACCGGAAAAAACAGATTGATGCTGCAGAAGGTAATTATTGGCAACCTGTTGCGGAGTCCTTATCTGTATCATGCCAGAATGAGTACGCCGGAACTGATTCAGCATATGGATGGAGATATCAGAAGGACCTTCGATCTTTTGAACCAGTTACTTCATATGTGCTCAGAATTTATGATGGTTGCAGTGCTCAGTGCATTTTTGTTTGTTGTCAATCCCATGGTAACGGTTATTATTTTTGCGTTTTATCTGTTGCTGATGGGAGGAATTCAAGTTTTTATCAAACCCTATTTAGCGAAAGAAAGCGAAAAATCCTGGCTGTTGACCAACGATTTTAATAAGTGGCTGCTTCAGACAGTGAATTGTATTAAAATTGTCAAGGCGGAAAAGAAGGAGCCTTTTTTTACAGGAAAATTGTTGGACAGCGTAGAAAAATCCTGTAAAATGGAGGTGAAAACCACTTATATCAGATCTATTCCCAGGATGATTCTGGAGATGGGGACGATCTGTGGCATGCTTCTGGCAGTAAGTTTGTTCGTAAACATGGGTGTAGGCACTTCGGATACCCTAAGCAGCTTAGCGGTATTTGCGGTTGTAGCAATCCGCATGCTTCCCTGCATGTCCAGGATCAACAATGCGCTGAATGGTAAAAATTGGCTTGCCATATCCTTAAGGCGCACCATGGAAGTGCTGGATGGCATAGAAAATGCAAAACAGGAAGGTGACGGGGAGCCAGAGGGCGAGGTTACTTCCGCACTTGATGCATCCTGGGGGCAACTGGTGCTGGACAAGGTCAGCTTTCGCTATCCGGATACAGAGGAATTGGTGCTGGAGGAACTGGATCTGACTGTGAAGGCGGGAACTGTGTTGGGAATCACGGGGCTTTCCGGAGCAGGTAAAACCACTCTGGTAGACATGATGCTGGGGCTATTGGAGCCACTGTCCGGAGAGGTAATGGTTGGTGGTGTGAATATTTACCATAGCAGAGAAGCCATGAATAGATGGGCAGCCCAAATCGCTTATATTCCTCAGAATGTAAGTCTTTTGGACGGATCGATCCGGGAGAACGTGTTGTTTGGACTGGAGCATCTGGGGGATGAGAGTATTTGGGCAGCGTTGGAAGCAGCTCAATTAAAAGAATACGTGCAAAGCCTGCCGGATGGTCTGGATACTTATATCGGTCAGTGGGGCGTGCGTTTGTCCGGCGGACAGAGACAGAGGATCGGTATCGCCAGAGCCTTTTACAAGCAGGCCGATGTGCTGGTGCTGGATGAAGCCACTTCGGCTCTGGATTATGCCACAGAACAGAAGATCATGGATATGGTTGGTGAATGGAGAGGAAAGAAAACAGTTGTCATTATCACACACAGGCAGGAAGCCTTGGGCATCTGTGATGAGATAATTGCAATCAGTGGCAAAAAAGCAAAAGGTTGGATATATGAAAATACAAATGGATAACAAAGGAAAATGCTATGGCTGCGCAGCATGCGCAAATATATGTCCGCAGAATGCAATCCGCATGCAAAGGGATGAAGAAGGTTTTGTCTATCCGGTGATAGATGAAGCGCTTTGTGTGGAGTGCGGTGGTTGCGCGAGTGTGTGTCCCATTGAACAAGAAGTTCCAGAGGCTGGGGAGGATGTGCGGTATTATGGATTTCAGACCACAGATACCCAGCTCCTTAGGGAGAGTGCTTCCGGGGGAGCGTTTTCGGTTTTGGCCGGGATGTTCTGGAAGGCTGGCGGTAATCTGATCTGCGGCGCGGCTATGGATGAGGACAAAACGGTTCGACATATCTGTTGCAGGAGTGAAGAGGAGTTGTACCGGCTTCGCAATTCCAAGTATGTGGAAAGTGAAGCTTGGGACGGTATTGGGGAAGTGCTTAGGCAACTAAGGCAAGGCAGCAAAGTGCTTTTTTCCGGGACACCCTGTCAGGTTGACGGACTGCGACAAACGGTAGAGCAGATGTCAGGCAATCTGCGTGATAATCTGCTGCTTGTAGATATCGTGTGCAATGGAGTGGGTTCTCCGGCTGTGTGGTCAAAATATATAAATGCTCTGGAAAAAAAAGAACAGCAGAAAGTGCAAAGCTTTCGTTTCCGGGACAAGCGTGCAGAGTATGGGCGGGCAGTCTCCTGGGTGCTGGAGGATGGTGCAGAGCGGGCCGAGCTATTGGCAAACAATTGCTATTCCTTCTGGTATCAGAGGGGATTTATCACCAGACCATCCTGTTATCAGTGTAAGTACGCTTCTCTAAACAGACCGGGAGATATTACACTGGGAGATTTCCACGGGCTGCAGGATGAGGAATTTGCATTAAAGAGAGGGGTTTCGCTGGTAATCGGAAATACAGCAAAGGGACGTGAATTTTGCAGACAGCTGCAGAAGGAAGGTCTGTTGAAGGAATATTCCGGGGAGCAGGTACTGCAGCCCAGATTGCAGGGGCCTATCAAAAAAACGCCTCTGCGGGCAATTTTTATGAAAGACTGCAGGACGTTGTGCTGGGAGGATTTCATGAAGAAATATGGAGCAATCGGAGGAAGCAAACTGCGATGAGAGATAAGCAGAAGTACCTAAGAGACCATTGTTTTGGCAATCTCAATCTGAAGGATGAGGACATAAAGTTTCTCAGAATGTGTGTGGATAAAAATACCACGCCGCAGCAATTGGCTGATTACTATGCAACGATCGACTTTGAAAATTTAAGTGGGCAGCATGTCTGTGCGCTGGCAGAATTGTCCACCAGACTGCATTATGAAGGGGTTCCCAGGTCTTTAAACCCCAGAGTGCGAGGTGTTGTCCGGTACTATCGCATGATGAATCTTGGGCAGATGCAGGACTTTCATGCATTTCTTAAGATATGTAACCGCCAGGGCATAGATGTGATGCTCATGAAGGGCGGGGCCATGAAAGGCTACTACAAAAGGAATGGCATTTGTTACATGGGAGACGTGGACTGCTGGGTACGCTACGAGGATTTTGACAGATTGTGCAAGTTGATGCAAAGCAATTCGGAGTACGAAAGTTTTGTTTCCATGCCGCATTTGGTGTTAAAAAGAGAGCGATACTATGTGGAGGCCCATCAGTTTTTCTTGAAAGAGAATCTGCATAAGAACAATGAAGCTGTTTTTTGGGAGGATGCGATTTCGACAGAGATACAGGGAGAAAAGGTTTTTATACCTGCTCCGGAGTCCATGTTGATCTTGATCTTAACCAATATTTTTCTGGATGCCGCAGAGGGGGATTCCATCCTGAAGCGAAAATGGATGCGCTGGATTACCGATATCAATACCATTTTAGAGGAACATCAGGTTGATTGGGATAAGGTTTTGGCTTTGTGTGAGAGGTATAGCTTGGGCTTGCAGGTAAAAACAATGCTCGGTATCTTCTGTGATATTATGCCGGGAAAGGTTCCGGAAGACATATTAGGAAGAATAAACGTGGCTGACATGACCGTAAAAAAAATCCCTGTTATGCTGAAGCGTTCTGCCGCCCATCGAATGGGCCAACAAATTCGGAGGAAGAAACGGTTCCGATATGCCTGGCTGATGCTGAAGTATCATTGGAATTATCATCGTTATGTCAGCGAAAAGTTTTGTCTATTGATTGATTTGTTTACGTTTCCGAATTATATTAAAAAGATGTGGGGGTGTAAGACATGGAGAGAGTGGATTCTGTACATATTCCGGAAAATAAAGAATGTGGACAGCCGAAAACTTTCATGAAAAGAACTCACATAAAGGCTACGAAAGCGCAGATGCAGTCTTATTTTGCATGGCTGGAAGGGAAGACAAAAGGATTTCCAAGTTTTAAGATTCGTTTTGGCCATCATGTGTTGGAGCTTTCTTTTCCTACACAGGAGTTGTATGAGGAGTATAAAATTTCTCTCAAATATGTGTACATGGATTCGGACGCAGCAGCAAACGGAGCGATCCGTTTTTGGAATACAGCGCTGGATGATGTGCTGCCGCCCGGAGTCGGTGAGGGGGCCAATGTAATAGAGTATGAAGGAGAGGCCGGTTTCATCAGGGCCAATCGGTATGGACGCTGGTTTGGGGCTTATGACATGACAACCCATATCCAATATGTCTGCTTTGACGGAAGAGATTTGAGAGAATATAGCCCTACCTGGCATCCTTTTCGCAGGGAATTCCATTATTTTGCTCAAAACAACGGATATTTATATCTTCATTCCGCGGCAGTAGGGGTAGATGGCAGAGGGGTTCTGCTCAGTGCAAACGGCGGAAACGGCAAGTCTACCACAGCCCTCAGTGCATTGACGGAAAATATGGACTATGTATCGGATGATTATTTGATCATGGACACGAAGACCAGAAGAGTTTATCCTCTGTATTCCTGCGGCATTTTGAATTCAGACAGCTTGAATATGCTGCCGGGGCTGAAAGAGCATGTGATCGGAGAAGTGCCGAATCGTCCGGGCAGATCCATCATTGATCTGCTGCCTTATTGGGAACAGTTTGCGGATGGTATGGAGGTCTGTGCGCTGGTGTGTCCCCGTGTGATCAAAGGGGAAGAAGTAAAAGATCCTAAAATTGTTCCGGATGAACACAAAAGGGGAAAGATGCAGATGGCAGTGTCATCTGCAAGGCAGAACGGGGAAAATCAGATAAAGGGTAGTAATTTTGTTTACCGGGTATTTGATTGTGTAAAAGAAATCCCCTCTTATGAGCTGATTCTCAGCAAAGATACGAAAAAAAATGCAGATGCATTAAAAAAATTAATAAAAGGAGAACTGAAAGATGTATAAGTTGAATGAGGAAAAAATGTTTTTTGATATGGCAGAGGAGCAGGCAGTGGTGATCGATTCCACTAGTGGTGTTTATTACGGTATGAATATGCTGGCCTCAAAGGTGTTTGAGAAGCTGGTGTCAGGTGCTCCTGTGGGCAAGATTGCAGAGGCGCTGAGAAAGCTCCCTTCCTGTCCGGAGGATATAGAGGTTGCACTGGACAGCTTCGTTGCAAATTTGTTGGCTTATGAAATGATTCTTACTGATGAAGATGCCTGCTATGATGAGGAGATTGTTGCAGAGGAAATGTGGTTCATGGAAGGAAGAGAGTTCCTGCTGGACAGTTATGAAGATCTGGTTGATCTGATTTCTGCAGACCCGGTGCATGATGTTGATGAGGAGTTTGGCTGGCCGGTTCTGAAGGAAGAGGGAGCGGATGAGTAAAATTTCTGTTTTGATCGTTACATACAATTACGGTAGATTTCTTGCAGAATGTATCGATAGTGTGATGGCTCAGGACTGTGGTGAGGAACTGGAAATTCTGGTGGTGGATGATGGTTCCACGGATGATACCCCAAAAGTGGTTGCAAATTTTCCGCAGGTCAATTATATCAGACAGGAACACAGGGGCGTTTCAGCGGCGCGCAATACCGCGCTGAAAAGGGCAACAGGTGATTATCTGGCCTTTCTTGATGCGGATGATTATTGGAAACCGGAAAAGCTGCGGCTGCAGATGGCGTATTTAAAAGAACATCCGGAGTGCAAGATCGTGTTTACCGCGTACGAAAATTTTTTGGAGTCTTCTGTATCTGCGCAGGAGGAGTGGGTAAAGCGTTGTTGTCAATTTGCAGAGCATGATATTGCCTGCCTTCCTACCGCATTATTTCATAGGAGCATTCTGAATCAATGCGGATTGTTTTCCGAAGACCTGGAGCGAGGTGAGGATTCAGAGTGGACCTATCAAATCTGGCTACAAAAGATTCCCAGAGCATATATGGAAGAAAAACTGTATCTGCGCAGACTCCACGGGAAAAATCTGACCGGTAGCGGAGCAAAACAGTGCAAAGAGCAGCGCAAGCAGTTCCAGAAGGACATTGTACACAAAAGTATTCGTGCAGTGAGGAGAAACAACATGGAGAAAAACGGCATATCAGTTTTAATTCCCGCCTGGAATGCACAGAAATTTATTGTGGAGTGCATTGAGAGTGTAAAAAAACAAAAGTTTACGGAGTTGCCGGTTGAAATTATTGTGGTGGATGACGGATCAGAGGATGACACGGCCGAATTGGCAAAGCAGGCCGGAGCAGTTGTATGTAAGGCGGAGCATAGAGGAGCTGCAGCATCCAGAAATACGGCGATCACGATGGCACAGTATTCCTGGCTTTTCTTTTTGGATGCAGATGACAGGCTGACGGAAGGGGCCTTTGAAGCACTGTATGCTCCCATACAAAAGGATGGCAGTTTAAGTGCAGTGTTTTCCTATGCCAGAGATTTTTATGATCTGCCGGGCCGATCCACCAATGCCGGTGAAGAGGGAAAGGTAAGAACTTACAGCGGTTGCCTGCCGGGATGTTCTCTGATCCGCAAGGAAGTATTCCGAAAGGTAGGGCCATTTGATCTACAGTTGAAAACCGGTGAAACAGTGGCATGGCAATTAAAGTTCAGAAATACCGGATTGCCTTCTTGCAGGATCGAATATGTTACGTTAGAGCGCCGAATCCATGAAAATAACACCGGAAGGCGTATGCGAGGCCAGGAACAGATGGACTATGCACGTATTTTGCGGGAGCACCTTCGGCAGAAAAAGAAGGGGGAGTAGTCTGATGGAGAAAGTTTCTCTGATCATTCCGCTCTATAATGCAGGAGCATACTTCGAGGAAATGCTTCAATCGATATTGACGCAGACCTATCCTAATATTCAGCTGTTGGTGGTGGATGATGGCTCAATAGATGATTCGGCAGGTGTTTTTTACAGGTATGAGAATGAATTAAAGAGTAAATTGACGGAAGTGCTATTTTTTCAGCATGAGTGTAATCAGGGCGCTGCCAGTGCGATGAATACTGCTTTGCCTTATTGTACGGGAGAATATTTGGCATGGGTGGATGCAGATGACTGGATGAGTGAGAATAATATCGCTAAAAAGGTGCAGTTTCTGCAGGAACATCCGGAGTTTGTTATCATGCGCTGCGACGGAATGCAGATTGATATGCAGAACGGGAAAAAAGAAACTCTGGCGCAGGAGAGTGACAAAGAGATAAAATGCCGGTTTGAGGATTTGCTCTTTTCCAAAACCTACTGCCATTGCGGCTGCTACCTGGTGCGGGCGGAGGCTTTTTTCTCCTGCTATCCTCAGAGGCAGATACCAGTGTCCAGACAGGGACAGAATATGCAGATGCTGCTTCCGCCGTTATCCTTGGGGGAGTGTGGTTATCTGGATGAAGTATTATATTTTTATCGCATCCATGGAGCGAATCATTCCCGGAGTTTTGTGTCCTTTCCCCAAAGGATGGAACGAGTGAACGGCTTTGAAAAATTGCAGTTGGACATTTTGCCTCACTGTAATTGCGATAGGGAAACTTATAGCCGCATGATACGAGAGTATTGGAACAGAGAGCGGATGTGTCTGCGTCGGCAGTACCTGCAAGCTGTAAAAAATACGCTTCAAAGAAAGGAAAAGCATGAAGAATAGAGTTGGAATTGTTACTTTCCATAATCACGAAAATTATGGGGCCGCATTGCAGGCTTTTGGTTTGTGCAGAGCACTGGAAACTTTGGGTGCAGAGGTTTGCTTTGTGCGTGATAAGCGTGCAAAAGCTGCCGTCGCAGAGCAGGAAGCAGGTGTATCACCGGATCTGAAATACGACAAAGTGGCAGTGGTTGCCAAGAAAATGATGCAGCGCTACATGGATCTGCGAAAGAAAGAATTTCAGCGGTTTGTGGAAAATTATCTGCCGGAAGCAGATCTGACAGAGGAAAGGGATCTGAATCAAGAGTTTTCCTGCTTTGTGGCAGGCAGCGATCAGGTATGGAATTTCGAGATTACAGGAGCGGATCCGTTTTGGTTTCTTGATTTTGCAGAGCCTCAAAAACGGATTTCTTATGCGGCCAGTTTTGGTATGGAGGAATTGCCGGAGAAGACCAGAGAGTGGTATTATGAACAGTTAAAGGATTTTGCGCAAATTTCTGTGAGAGAGGCATCCGGTGCAGGGATTATTCAAGAGTTGCTGGGACGGGAAGCACAGATTTGCCCGGATCCCACGTTGCTTTTGACTGCCAAGGAGTGGGCAGAGCTTGTGCATGACAGTAAAGAAGCAGTGGTACTTTATATGACGGAGTTTGACTCGCAGCTGTATAAGATCGCACAGGAGCGTGCGAAAGCTTTGGGATGCCAGTTGGTGTGCATCAGTTCTATGCTCAGTATTCAAGGGCTGAGTTCACAGGCAGGAGGTTGTGGCCCACAGGAATGGCTCAGCTGCTTTTATCATGCAAAAGAGGTATATACCAATTCTTTTCACGGGACGGTGTTTGCAGTGTTGTTCCACAAAGATTTATATATAAAACCCTTGCAGAAGCTGGCCAAGCGTAACAATAGGATTCAAAACCTTCTGGATACCTTGGGGGCAGTATGGAAGGAAGATTCCCAGACAAAGATATTTCAAATCAGTTTTTTGCAGAATTGGGATGTGGTGGATGAGAAAATATCCGAGTTGAGAAAGGTTGGAATGAACTATTTAAAAAAGGTGCTTTCATAGAGTACAAGATCTGTTAGAATTTCTAAGATATACCGGGTAGAATGTGAAACTTTATATTTCCATTCTGCCCGGTATTTTATATTTATTGCTGTGTCGAAACCGGTCATGAGAAAATAGGTGATTCCTTATAAAAAATGACAAAATCTTTGCCAAGGAGACTTTATAATCAATGTGAAGGGCACAGAAGTCCGGAAAGGGGCCGGATATGACTTATGAAATTTACATAGATTCCCTGTTTCTGGTGAATTTTGTAATGAATTTTTACTTGTTGATGCTGATGAACAGAGGTGTCCGGCGTACTGCCACACGACGGAGACTAATGGGCGGGGCATTGATAGGAGCACTTTTTTATTGTTTCAGTCTGATTCTGCCCTATGTACCGGCCTTGCTAAAATTGGCTATGGGGACTGGGATTGCAGGAGTGTGTATGGTCAAATGGGTGTTTCGCCCGGTGGATATAAAATCTTGCTTTAAGCTCACGGAAATTCTCATAGGATATTCCTTTTTGATGGGAGGCGCTTTGCTGTTTATAATGCGATACCTGCAAGGGATTACAGATCTGATACCGGGAGCGGCTGCGGTCGTAGGAGCGGGCGGGATGCTTTATCTTCTTTTTTCCTATCTGATGGAAAGGAGAAAAAGAGAACCACATACTTTCTGTAAAGTCACTTTGGTAAAAGACGATCTCTGTGTCTGCATCACAGCTCTGGTGGATACGGGCAATCATTTGACAGAACCGATTAGCGGCAAACCTGTGTCAGTAGTGGCGCCTCAGGTGATGGAACGGTTGTGGCCGGAGGGCGTGCCGGAGTTTTATAGGGCTGTACCATATCACAGTGTAGGATGTGCCCACGGTATTCTGAAAGGATATGAGATACCTGAGATGAAGATAGAGGCAGAGGGTGTGCTGAGTACCTTGCATCACGTGTATCTGGGTGTGGGGGAACACAAAATATCCGCAGGCGACAATTATGAAATGATTTTGCACCCAAAGCTGATGGGCTGACGGTAGAATGGAGGATACAATGATATTAAGAGTGGCAATACCCGGGAGAATACAATTTAAAATGATACGGCGGGAGCGAAATCTCCTGATGCAGAAACAAAACGATATTCATTACATAGGGGGTACAGAAGTGCTTCCACCGCCGCTGGAATCTGAAAAAGAAAATCAGGTTATCGGTGATCTGGGAACAGAATATGAGGATGAAGCCAAGGCTATCCTGATAGAACATAATCTGCGGCTGGTGGTTTACATAGCCAAAAAATTTGATAACACCGGCGTGGGTGTGGAAGATTTGATCTCTATCGGCACAATAGGACTGATCAAGTCCATTAATACCTTTAAACCTGACAAAAACATTAAGCTAGCGACTTATGCCTCCAGGTGTATAGAGAATGAAATCCTGATGTATTTACGCAGAAATAATAAAACCCGTTTGGAGGTATCTATCGATGAACCCTTGAATGTAGACTGGGATGGGAATGAACTACTGCTTTCGGATATTCTGGGAACGGAAGAGGACGTGATCTACAGAGACTTGGAAAATGAGGTGGAAAGAAAGCTTTTGATGAAAGCAGTGGATAAATTGTCGGATCGGGAAAAGACCATTGTACGTCTGAGATTTGGACTTGGTATGCCGGACGGGCAGGAGATGACACAGAAAGAAGTGGCTGCTATGCTGGGAATATCCCAGTCCTATATTTCCAGGCTGGAAAAAAAGATCATGAAACAATTGAAAAAAGAGATGAGTCGGGTTATGATGTGATAAATGATAGTTGCGTGGGACGAGAAAGGGCGGGGGCATGGAGGCAGGCTGAAGGGGTAGAGCCAATAGGCGGACGTGTTTTCACTCCGTGAAAAACGTAGCGGTACTAAGGCTTTTTCTGCGCACATGCTTGAAAAAACCAAGTGCCGACGTTTTTCAAGGGTCCGCCTATTGGCTCTACCCCTTCAGCCTGCCTCCATGCCCCCGCCCTTTCTTCGTCCCACGCAGCCGTCATTGGATCGGAGGAGAGAGCAAATGATAAGCAGAGATGATATTTTGTCTATGGAGTTTTTGAAGAAGTCGGAGTATACAGGCAGTTATCAGGGGATGCGGTATCGCCTGGAAAAGCTGGCGGTGGAAGAGGAAACCAAGTTGAAGGCCACCGTCTGGCCGGAGCCGTACAATTATTTTGCGACTCCGGAGACGGATAAAACAAGTCATCTGTTTTCTTTTGATGAGGATGGTGTGGGAGATGCCGTTGCCTGGATGAATGATGTTTTGTTTGAGAAGGGTTATCCTGCCAGGTAAGAGCGCATAACTTGCAGTGCATTTTTTTCCAGGCGTGATACTTGAGCCTGGGAGATTCCGATCATGCGTGCCACTTCCATTTGGGTCTTGCCCTCAAAAAAACGAAGGGTAATGATTTCGTGTTCCCGCTCATTTAATTTTTTCATTGCTTCACTAAGGGAGAGATGTTCGATCCAGGTCTCTTCCTTATTTTTTTTGTCGCTGATCTGATCCATGACATAGAGCGTGTCCCCACCGTCGGTAAAAATGGGCTCGTACAGACTCATGGGGCTTTGTATGGCATCCAGGGCATAGGTGATATCTGTTGCTGAGATGCCTATCTCTGCGGCAATTTCTTCAATGGAGGGTTCTTTTGCATTTTTTCTCATCAAGGCTTCCTTGGTGTAGATTGCCTTGTAGGCAGTGTCCTTCAGGGAACGGGATACGCGTATGGTATTGTTGTCCCTAAGGAAGCGCCGGATCTCTCCGATGATCATGGGGACGGCGTAAGTGGAAAACTTCACATTTAAGGATGTGTCAAAGTTGTCGATGGCCTTGATCAGTCCAATGCAGCCGATCTGAAACAGGTCGTCCACATTTTCGCAGCTGGAAGAAAAGCGTTTGATGATGCTTAAGACCAGCCGCAGATTGCCTTCGATATATTGTTGTCTGGCCTTGGAATCCCCCTGCTTGATCAGTGAAAACAGGGATTCTTTTTCTTCTGCATTAAGAAGCGGGAGTTTAGATGTATTGACGCCGCAGATTTCAACTTTTCCTTGTGCCATTTGGTTGCCTCCGTAAGATGATATGGAGATAGTATTTACGGCACCTTCCAAAAATATGCCTGCATTTCCGGAGTCCATCACCTTTTATGGATACTTGCATAAAATATTATAAGGAGTTTTGTGGGAGGAATTATGCTGTTTTCCGAGCTGAAATCAAAGAGTGTTATCAATATCAGGGACTGTAAATGTTTGGGAAAGGTCTGTGATCTGGAGTTTGATGAGAAAAATGGATGTATTTTGAAAGTGATCATTCCAAAAGGGGGCGGATTTTGTAATTTTTTTAAGTCAGAGTGTGATTATGAGATTTGTTACCGGGACATTAAGCAGATCGGGCCGGATATTATTCTGGTGGATATTTGCTTTTAGTTGACATAAGGAGAGTTCTACCCTATAATAAAAATGGATTTTACCGTTATTTTGAGGAGGATGAACACATGAAATGTCCTTTTTGCGGTCATGAAAGTACCAGAGTGATCGATTCCAGACCTGCCGAGGAGAACAACTCCATCCGTCGCAGAAGAGCCTGTGACGAGTGCGACAAGCGTTTTACCACTTATGAGAAGGTTGAGACCATACCCCTGATCATTATCAAGAAGGATAATAACAGGGAGACATATGACCGGGCTAAGATTGAGGCAGGTGTGTTGCGGGCATGCCATAAGCGTCCCATTAGTGCCGCTCAGATCAACCAACTGGTGGATGAGGTGGAAACAGAGATTTTCAACATGGAGGAGCGAGAGATTCCCAGCAGAGTGATCGGTGAGTTGGTCATGAATAAGCTGAAGGATCTGGAAGCAGTAGCCTACGTGCGTTTTGCGTCTGTATATCGTGAATTTAAAGATATCAATACTTTTATGGACGAGTTGAAAAGTGTTCTGGAAGAAAAGTAAAAACAGTGACAAAGGCACCTTGCGACCAGGCAGGGTGTTTGTTACTTTACAGACCTGGTCCAGGCGAAGAATTTCGCGAGGCGAAATTCTTATTGAAGATAGAATATGGAGGCGTAAATGTTAGAACGTTTTTATCCTGATGAGCAGGTGCGGTCTGCTTATGTGATAGATTATGAAAAGTTGTATGCCGAAGGGTATCGTGGAATCATTTTTGACATTGACAATACGCTGGTTCCTCACGGTGCACCGGCGGATGATCGTGCGCTGGCTCTTTTTGAGCGATTAAAGAAGATCGGATATAAGGTAGTGCTTTTATCCAACAATAAGGAGCCCAGAGTCAAGTCTTTTAATGATCAGGTGAAGGTACAGTATATTTATAAAGCAGGTAAACCCGGCAGTGGAGGTTATGAGAGAGCCATGGAGATGATGGGGACAGACACTTCCAATACGTTGTTTGTTGGAGATCAGCTGTTTACCGATATCTGGGGGGCAAAAAATGCGGGGATCCGTAATTTTTTGGTGGAACCCATACACCCCAAGGAGGAGATACAGATTGTTCTGAAACGCTGTGGGGAGAAAATTGTGTTGTTCTTTTATAGAAGATATGTGAGAAAGCAGAGGAACAAAAAATGATAGATGGAAAAACCAGAACATGCTGTGTTTTCGGAAATCCTGTGGAACATACGAAATCCCCGGCCATTCACAATTATCTGGCCGGACTAAAGCAGATAAATTTGGCTTACATACCTTGCAGGATAGAGCAGGGCAGGATTGAAGAGGCGGTGAAGGGGGCTTATGCCCTGAATTTGTTGGGGGTGAATGTAACAGTGCCCTACAAGAGTGATGTGATCCCCTATCTGGTGGATATAGATCTATTGGCAGAGCAGATTGGAGCTGTCAACACACTGGTGCGCAGGGAAGGCGGTTATAAGGGATACAACACGGATATGCCCGGGTTGTATCGTGCTATGGTCAGTGACGGCGTCTGTGTGGAAGGCGAATCGGTGATTCTACTGGGGGCCGGAGGAGTGGCCCGGGCTGTGGCAGTGATGTTGGCAGAAAAAGGCGTGGGAGAGATTTTGATCCTGAACCGTACCAAGGAAAGGGCACAGGCCATCGCACAGGAAGTAAACGATTTTACCGGTAAGCAGTTGGCGACGGCTTATGAACTCTCCGAAATCCATCATTTGCCGGAGAAGAAATATTTGGCTATTCAGTGTACCAGTGTGGGTATGCACCCCAATGTAGATCAGGCAGTGGTAGAGGATGAGGCATTTTACAGGCGGATCCACACAGGATATGATCTGGTGTTTAATCCCATGGATACCCAATTTATGAGATTGGTAAGAGCCGGGGGTGGCAGGGCCTTTGGTGGACTGAAAATGTTGATCTATCAAGGCATCATCGCCTTTGAATTGTGGACAGATACCCAGGTGTCCGAGGAGGAGGCAGGGTTGATCTATGAGCATTTGATGGAGCTGGAGCAGCAGAAAAAGGAGTGTGACAACCGATGAAGAATGTTGTGTTGGTGGGCTTTATGGGCTGTGGCAAGACAACTGTGGGAATGCGGTTGTCCTATCGTCTGAAAAAAGCGGTGGAGGATACCGATAAGCGGATTGAACGGGAGCAGGGGATGGCTGTAAGCGAGATTTTCAGACAGTACGGAGAGGGACATTTTCGTGATCTGGAGACCGAGTTGCTGCAGCGTATGTGCCGTGAAAATGTAACGCGCATCATTGCCACCGGAGGCGGACTTCCCATTCGGGAAGAAAACCGGGAACTTTTACACAGATTGGGCCATGTGATTTATCTGCGGATCAGGCCGGAAACAGTGTATGAACGGCTGAAGGACGATCATACCAGACCCCTTTTGCAGGGAGAGAATCCACAGGCAAAGATTCAAAGGCTTATGGAGGAACGCAGAGAAATCTACCAGGCGGCTGCAGACAGTGTTATCGATGTGGACGAGCTTACAACGGAAGAAATTTTGCAAAAAATCGAGGATGCTATAAAAGAGGAGGAATAGGATGAAGATATTGGTGATCAACGGACCTAATATTAATTTTTTGGGGATCCGGGAGAGAAGTATATACGGCAAGGAAGATTACAATTATCTTTTGAACCTGATTGCAGAAAAGGGCCGTCAGACCGGCAATGATATCCAGGTATTCCAAAGCAATCACGAGGGGGCCATCATTGATCGAATTCAAGAATCTTATTTTGACGGGACAGAGGGCATCGTGATCAATCCGGGAGCCTATACCCATTATAGCTATGCTATTCATGATGCACTTGCCAGTATTGTGGTTCCCAAGGTAGAGATTCACATATCCGATATCACAAAGCGGGAAGCGTTTCGAAAGATTTCCGTAACGGCTCCGGCCTGTGATGAGCAGATTTACGGTAAGGGGCTGAATGGCTATTTGATGGCCATCGACAGTGTGATAACCATGCATTTAAAAAAACAAATGCAGGAGAATGAAAAAAACAGTTGAAAAATAGTGATTTTTAGTATACACTATATGATGAATTATAACGTGATATTTTTAGGAGGAAATTTAATATGATTTCAGCAGGTGATTTCAGAAATGGTATTACAATTGAATTAGAAGGCAATATTTTCCAGATTGTTGAGTTTCAGCATGTAAAACCCGGAAAAGGTGCAGCATTTGTTAGAACCAAACTGAAAAACATCAAGAGTGGCGGTGTGGTGGAGAGAACTTTCAGACCTACCGAGAAATGCCCTCAGGCACGTATTGATAGAAAAGATATGCAGTATTTATATTCTGACGGCGACCTGTTCTATTTTATGGACGTGGAAAACTATGAGCAGATTGCAATCAATAGCGATTCCATCGGTGATGCATTGAAATTTGTAAAAGAAAACGAAATGTGCAAGATCTGTTCCCATAACGGCAATGTATTTGCTGTAGAGCCTCCTCTGTTTGTAGAGTTGGATATTACTGAGACAGAACCCGGATTTAAGGGTGATACAGCAACCGGTGCAACCAAGCCCGCTGTGGTAGAAACAGGTGCAACTGTCTATGTTCCTTTGTTTGTTGAAATTGGGGACAAGATTAAGATCGATACCAGATCCGGTGAGTACCTTTCCAGAGTATAAAATTTTATCTATCAGGCTCATAAGGCAATGGATTCATTCCATTGTCTTTTTTTATCTATAATATTCAAAGAAAGGAAAGTATATGGAGTTTAAAAAGTTTACAGAAAAAACAGCAGAAGGAATAAAATATTTTCTGGGCGAGGTAGCGGAAATCAATATTCGGGAGATACAAAAAAATAACGGAGTTCTGATGCATGGCATAACCATTTTAGAAAAGGGTAGTAATCTGTCACCCACAATCTATTTGGATGGACTGTATTTGGAGTATTTAAAAGGGAAGACTATGGGAAGCGTTATTAAGGATATCATAGAAATATACGAAAAAGCTAAGGTTAAGGGAAGGGTAAATATGGACTTTTTTCAAGATTATGAAAAAGTGAAGAGTCATATTTTTTGTAAATTGATCAATTATGAAAAAAACAAAGAACTTTTGCAGGAATTGCCTTGGCGCAAATTTTTTGATCTGGCCATTGTCTGTTACTATGTTTACACAAACGATCTGATAGGAAATGGGAGCATTACCATACGTAGGGAACATCTGGAACTGTGGGGGATAAAGGAAGAAGAATTGTTGGAGGAAGCCCTGAATAATACCAGGCATAGTTTGCCCTATTGTTGGTACGATATGAAGGATATGATAAAAGAAATGTGGGAATCGGAAAAAGGGCAGTTATCATTGGAAGAGGCAAGACTGTTACAGGACATATTCCGGCACAGGAGGGATGCGGAGCCTATGTATGTATTGACCAATTTTGCAAAAATGTATGGAGCCATCAATATGGTGTATGAAGATGTGCTGGAAGAAATGGGAAATATGATTGGATGTAATTATGTTGTTTTGCCCAGTTCTATCCATGAAATAATATTGGTGCCCGGAGACACCCCCAATGCAGAGAAACTCAGATTCATGGTAAATGATGTAAACAGTACCCAGGTTTCACCTCAGGAGGTGCTGTCTGATCATGTATATTTTTATGACAGAAACAGAAGAAAACTAAGTATGATGTGATTTTATTGATAGATGAGCACTACAGCCACAGGGGTTTTTTGGGGCTGTAGTGCTGTATATGGCAAGGAAATCTTGAGAAAATAAAAACAATACTGGACACAGCGGTTTATTTGTGGTATGATATTCTGCGTGATGTAACAAATTTGTAATATTTGCACCCGTAGTCTAACGGATAGAACGAAGGCCTCCGACGCCTTTAATGCAGGTTCGATTCCTGTCGGGTGCATTTACATCACATTTTTGCGTTATGGGAGTATTTATAAGGGAATGGGTATATGAAAGAAAAGTTGTTGAAACTCAGGAATGTGTTGATTTCTCATAGTAAGATTCTTTTTCCGGTCTTATTGATCGTTGTTGTGGCAGTTACGGTTTTGATAGCCCTTAGTGCCAAGGAACAGAAGGAGAATCTTCAGGATCAAGCGGTGGAAAGCAGTGAGGTGGAAAGTTCCTCTCAGGAGATTGGTACCACGGATTCATTGGCGCAGACAGAGTCAATTGAGGAAAGTGGTGTGCCCAATGAACCTTTGGAGAAAGATGCCTATCCGGATGTGAATACACTGATCTATACGTATTATGATTCTTTGGCTCATGGTGATTCCGATAGCATCGCTTCCATTACACGTGGATTGGATGAGATCGGTAAGATCAAAATACAGGAGTTGGGCAAATATATTGAGAAGTATCCGGTGGTAGAGATTTATACCAAACCAGGTCCGCAGAAAGACTCTTATGTTGTGTTTGCCTACACCAAGACGAAATTTGATGGTTTTGAAGAAGAGGTGGCGGGTTTTCAGACCTTTTATGTGTGTACAGACGAAAACGGTACAGTATATCTGAACGAAGACGAGATCCCGCAGGATGAAATTGATTATATTTATGAAATCAATTATCAGGAAGATGTTGTAGAATTATATAATAAAACCACTGTGGAATATAACGAGACCATGCTTGCAAACAAGGAGTTGTTTGAGTATCTGGCCACAATGGAAAGTGATATCCGTGCGGCCACCGGCATGATGATCGCGAATCAGACCACCAGTGGTGGAGACGGTAGCCAGAGTCAGGATGGGGATGGAGAAAACCAGCCCCAGGGAGGTGAGACGCAGGAACCGGAAGTGACCGGTCCTGTATATGCTGTAGCTGTGGCTACGGTAAATGTCAGAAAATCGGACAGCACACAGGCAGATAAGCTGGGCAAGGTCAGCAAAGGTGACAGGATACGTGTGTTGGAGCAAAAGGCCAATGGCTGGAGCAAGGTAGAATATGATGGAGAGCAGGGATATATCAAATCCGAGTATCTTCAGGTGGAGGAGAGTCTCAGTGAACTGAAGGTTATTGGTACTGTAACTGCTACAGCCACAATCAATGTCCGGGCATCGGCAAGCACAAATGGTACAAAATTGGGTGCCATAACCAGTGGAGAGAGCCTGAAACTGATAGAGGTTAAAGATGGTTGGTGTAAGGTTTTATATGAAGATCAGGTGGCTTATGTAAGCGCTGAATATGTGAAACAAAATTAAAACAGATCAGTTAGAGAGTCGTACATTATGTATGGCTCTTTTTGGTTTACAGGATGAGCTTTCGCCAGAGATACGTATAAATCCTGCCATTCGGGAGATGCTGTAACGTATGAAAATATGCAGATACAAAATGGAGGTGCGGTGGTGAAAGCAGAGGAAGTAAAGATATATCGGGAGGTTCAAAAGAGCACTCAAATGGCTATAAAGGCAATTGAAACTATATCTGACAAGGTATATGATGACGGGCTGGCCATGCAGATAGCCAGACAGTCCTTGAAATACTCTGATCTAAGCGGCAGAGCAACCGATCAGCTCCTGAAGGCGAAGGCAGAGCCTTATCATGCAAATAGATTGGCAGATATGGCTCTGACCGGCAGTATCCATGTACGGACACTTCTTGATACGAGTACCAGCCATATCGCAGATCTGATGATACAGGGCAGCAATAGAGGAATTACGCAGATGTGCAGAGTGCTCAATCATAATCCGGGTGTGGGTACAAAGGCCGTGGAATTTGCAAAAGAATTGATGGACTTTGAAGAAAAAAATATTGAACGGCTAAAAAAATATCTATAAAAAAATTATTGCAAACTTAACTTTCACACTATATAATATTACAAAATTGAGAAGAGAGTCGTGGTACAGTAAGGTATCATGTCAGAAGGAGGACATGTATGTCGTATGTTGATGAAGTTTTACAAATGGTAGTTGAAAAGAATCCTGCACAGCCGGAATTCCATCAGGCGGTAAAAGAAGTATTGGAATCTATCCGTGTGGTGATCGATCAAAATGAAGAAGTCTATAGAAGGGACGCTTTGCTGGAGAGAATTGTAACTCCGGAGAGACAGATTTTGTTTCGCGTTCCCTGGGTGGATGATAAAGGAAATGTACAGGTAAACAATGGCTATCGTGTTCAGTTTAACAGTGCTATAGGCCCCTATAAAGGAGGACTTAGACTACATCCTTCTGTAAATTTAAGTATCATTAAATTCTTGGGTTTTGAGCAGATATTTAAAAATTCCCTGACCGGCTTAATGATCGGTGGAGGAAAGGGCGGAGCCGATTTTGATCCGAAAGGAAAGTCGGACCGGGAGATCATGGCCTTTTGTCAGAGTTTTATTTCAGAACTTTATAAATATCTGGGTGCCAATACGGACGTTCCGGCCGGAGATATCGGTACGGGCGCCAGAGAGATTGGTTATATGTATGGCCAGTATAAGAAAATGACCGGCCTTTACGAGGGCGTATTTACCGGCAAAGGACTTTCCTACGGAGGTTCCCTGGCAAGGAAGGAAGCTACGGGATTTGGCCTTCTTTATCTGACCGCTGAAATGTTGAAATGTAACGGCAAAGATATTGCTGGTAAGACCATCGCTGTATCCGGTGCGGGAAATGTTGCGATTTATGCGATTAAAAAAGCTCAGCAGTTGGGGGCCAAGGTAGTGACCTGTTCTGATTCTACAGGTTGGATCTATGATCCAGAAGGGATTGATTTGGATCTTTTGCGTGAGGTAAAAGAAAACAAGCGCGCAAGGCTGGATGCTTATGCGGCGGCAAGGCCCTGTGCTCAGTATCATGCAGGCAAGTATTTTGGCGGCGGTGGTCTGTGGAATGTGAAGGTGGATGTGGCTCTTCCCTGTGCGACGCAGAATGAGCTGGAACTGGAGGATGCCAAGGCTTTGGTGGCAAACGGCTGTATGGCAGTGGCAGAGGGTGCGAACATGCCCACCACGTTGGAGGCTACAGAGTATTTGCAAAAGAATGGGGTATTGTTCTGTCCCGGTAAGGCAGCAAATGCAGGAGGCGTAGCAACGTCTGCATTGGAAATGAGTCAGAACAGCGGAAGACTCAGCTGGACTTTTGAAAAGGTGGATCGGACGTTACAGGATATCATGATCAACATCTTCCACAACCTGGATGATGCTGCCAAGAAATACGGGCTGGATGGGAATTATGTGGCAGGTGCTAATATTGCAGGTTTCTTGAAAGTGGCTGAGGCTATGACTGCACAAGGAATTGTATAAATAAGCAAAATTTGATTGCGAATATTTGAAAATTGTGGTAGAGTCATAATTAGGTTTTAAATACGGGATAAGGATATCATACTTATGAAAAAGAAATGTCTGCAGGCTGCTGGTGTGGTTTTATTTTTAGGGTTTGTTCTTGGTTTGGGCTGGGTGATTGGGAAGAATACTCAGTCCAGTATTCCGGTAATGGGGGATTCTTTACAGGGAAACAGTTCCGGGCAGGCTTCGGAGGAAGCTGAGGAACCGCCAGCACCGTCAGAGAATTATTATTGGGATGATCTGGACGTGCTGGAGCCGGAGTTTGAAGTGAATGCAGAATTGGATGATCATATGTCGGTCAGATTGCTTGGTGCGTTGGAGCGCCCTGCTGATGGAGAAGCACCGGAATTGGGAGCATATTATAACGTAAATTCCACGTTGATCGGCATTGATCCCGGACACCTGGGTTACACAGGTGAAAAGTATAAGAATGTGGGAGCAGTCAGTGTGTTTGATACACCGGAGTACGAGTGGTCATTACAGGTTGGACATGCTTTGCAGGAAGAATTAAATCAGCGTGGTTATGACGTATATATGGTGCGTACCACCAATGTGCAGAAAGAGTACCCCTACAATAACGGGCACCGTGCACTGGCTATGAACAGTATGGAGTGTGATCTGGCGGTATCTATCCACTGGGACAGCTTTTCGGATGGGGATGTAAACGGATGGCATGCCATTTACAAAGGCGATAAGGAATCTGACAATTATCTTTTGGCCAAGGCTGTCAGTGATGCATACGAGGAGGCTCTGGATGGTGATATTCGGAAGTATTCAAATCCCAGAAGCAGAGATGATTTATGGCTGTTAAATTTGTTGGAGATGCCTTCCATGCTCCTGGAGTGTGGATATTCCTCTAACGAAAAGGATGCTGCATGGTTAGAGGATGAGGAAAACCACAGCGTGATTGCAAAAGCGATTGCGGATGGAATCGATCATTATTTTGCAATGAAGGAAACTGAAGAGTAGAAAAGGAAAGCGCCGCCTTGAGCGACGCTTTTTGTCTCTTAAAATGAATTTGGTTTGGAGGAGAGATGACAGTCAGGATCAATAAATATTTGGCCAGCTGCGGCGTTTGTTCCAGAAGAGATGCGGATGCCTTGATCGCTCAGGGCAGGGTACGGGTGAATGGACAAGTCGCCCAGATGGGGACAAAGGTGGAAGCGGGAGATGTTGTGGAACTCAACGGGAAGCTTTTGAGGCAACAGGAAAGTAAGGTGGTTCTGGCTTTTTATAAACCCGTGGGAGTGGTTTGCACAGAGCGGGATCCCCACGCCTCAAAAAAGATACTGGATGGGATCGATTATCCCGTGAGGGTGACATATGCCGGACGACTGGACAAAGATTCAGAGGGCCTGATCCTATTGACCAATGATGGTGGGCTGATAGATGCCATGATGAGAGGCAACAGTGGTCACGAGAAGGAATATGTTGTGAAGGTAGACAGGGAGGTCACATCGGATTTTTTGCAAGGCATGTCAGAGGGAGTGTATCTGAAAGAGTTGGATATGACTACACGTCCTTGCAGATTGCAGCAGTTGGGAAAATTTTCCTTTTGCATTGTATTGACCCAGGGACTTAACAGGCAGATTAGAAGAATGTGTAAAGCCTTTGGGTATGAGGTTAAGACACTTAAGAGGATCAGGGTGCTGAATATCGGACTTGAACAGTTGACACCGGGAAAGTATCGTGAGATCCGGGGAAGTGAACTGGCAGAATTATATGCAAAATGTGGACTGTAAAAGAGGATCTTTTTATGGTATGATAGGATTATATCCAGGATGAAACGGAGCAGATAGAATGGAATCCACTAAAATCGAACGAATCAAAGAATTAACAGAGCTCCTGACACGGGCTTCCAGAGCGTATTATGCTGAGGACCGGGAGATCATGAGTAATTTTGAATATGACAGATTATATGATGAACTAACCGCTCTGGAGGAAGAGACGGGCATGGTGTTGGCTGGTAGTCCCACACAGACTGTTGGCTATGAGGCGGTGGAGGAATTGCCCAAGCAGCACCATGAAACGCCCATGTTGTCTCTGGGCAAGACGAAGAGCCGGGAGGAACTGAAGGACTGGCTGCAGGATAAGAGTGGAATCCTCAGCTGGAAACTGGATGGACTTACCATTGTGTTGACTTATCGGGAGGGAAGGCTGGAAAAGGCTGTAACCAGAGGCAACGGTGAAGTGGGAGAAGTGATCACCGGAAACGCCAGAACTTTTAAAAATCTGCCCCTGACCATTCCCTATCAAGGGGAATTGGTCCTTAGAGGCGAGGCAGTCATCACATATCAGGATTTTGAGGAGATCAACGGAAAGATCCAGGATGAGGATGCCAAGTATAAAAATCCCCGCAACTTATGCAGCGGTTCCGTGCGTCAGTTAAACAGTGAGATCACGGCAAGGCGCAATGTGAGATTCTATGCGTTTTCCTTGGTCAGTGGGCAGGATAAAGAATTTGACAATTCCAGACAGGCGCAAATGCGGTTTTTAGGGGAGCAGGGATTTGCTGTGGTAGAATACCGCATGGTAGACAGAGAAAATTTGCTCGAAACCATACAATATTTTGAACAGAAGGTGGAGAACTACGAGATCCCTTCAGACGGCCTGGTACTTGCCTATGAGGATATTGCCTATGGACAATCTTTGGGCAGGACCGCCAAGTTTCCCAGAGATTCCATTGCCTTTAAGTGGGCAGATGAAACCAGGGAGACCAGACTTTTGGAGATGGAGTGGAGTCCCAGCCGAACAGGCCTGATCAATCCGGTAGCCATTTTTGAACCGGTAGAGTTGGAGGGAACTACGGTGAGCCGGGCCTCTGTGCACAATATCAGTATTGTGAAGGAACTGGCTCTGGGAATCGGGGACAGGATTACCGTATATAAGGCCAATATGATCATCCCCCAGATTGCGGACAATCTGACCCGCAGTGGCAACCTGGAGATACCTTGTAAATGTCCTGCTTGCGGCGGGCAGACCCAGATCCGTCAAATGAATGAGACACAGTCCCTTTATTGCACCAATCCGGACTGTGCTGCAAAGAAGATAAAAGCTTTCAACCTGTTTGTCAGCAGAGATGCCATGGATATCGATGGTATGTCGGAGGCAACTCTGGAAAAGTTTATTGCAAGAGGATTCATCCGGGAGTTTGCGGATCTGTTTCATCTGTCAAAGTACAAAGAGGACATTGTTCAGATGGAAGGATTCGGTGAAAAGTCCTATGGGAATCTGATCGACAGCATTGAAGCAGCGCGCCGGACCAATCTGCCCAAAGTGATCTACAGCCTGGGGATTGCAGGTGTGGGGCTGGCCAATGCCAAGGTGATCTGCAAATATTTTGATCATGATATTGAAAAGATTCAAAATGCGACCCAAGAGGAATTGGCAGCTGTGGAAGGCATAGGAGAGGTGATCGCGGGGGCTGTCGTGGCGTACATGCAAAACCCGCAGAACCGAGAGCAGTTGCAGAACCTTGTAAAAGAACTGGACATTGTGATTCCCATGCAGGCCCCAAACAGTCAGACCCTTGCCGGCAAAAGTTTTGTGATCACCGGTAGCTTAAATCATTTTGCCAACAGAGAAGAACTGAAGGAATTGATTGAAGTGAAGGGGGGCAAAGTAACCGGCAGTGTGACCGGCAAGACGGAGTGCCTGATCAACAATGATATCAGTTCCAATTCATCCAAAAATAAAAAAGCAAAAGAACTTCAAATTCCCATCATAACGGAAGACGAGTTTATGGAAAAATACTTATAAGCCGGAGGAGAAGTAAATGCCCATCAAAACACAGAGTAATCTTCCTGCCAAGGAGATACTGGAAAACGAAAATATATTTGTCATGGATGAAAACCGTGCCCTGCATCAGGATATCAGGCCTCTGCAGGTGTGCATTTTAAATATCATGCCTGTGAAGCAGGATACAGAGCTGCAGTTGCTCCGGGCCCTGTCCAATACCCCCTTGCAGGTGGACGTGACCTTTTTAAATGTGAAAAGCCATGTATCCATAAACACACCAATGAATCATTTGAACCAGTTTTATGTGACCATGGATGACATTTGTCATAGAAAGTTTGATGGGTTGATCATCACAGGAGCACCGGTAGAGGATATCACTTTTGAAGAAGTGGATTATTGGGAGGAAATCTGTGAGATCATGGATTGGGCCGAGACCCATGTGACTTCCACGATCCATATTTGCTGGGGCGCCCAGGCCGGGTTTTATCATTATTACGGTATCCAGAAACGCCAGTTGTCTGAAAAATTATTTGGTGTTTATGAGCATCAGGTGGCCAATCGCAAGGTTCCTTTGGTCAGAGGCTTTGATGATGTGTTCCTGGCACCTCACAGCAGACATACAGAGACTCCGGCGGCAGACATACACGCCTGCAAAGAGATCACAGTGCTGGCTGAGTCCAAGGAGGCAGGGGTGTTCCTGGCTATCGCTGAGGAGGGTAAAAAGATCTTTATTAACGGACATCCGGAGTATGATCGCTATACCCTGAACAATGAATATTACAGAGATTTGAATAAGGGATTGCCCATCCATATTCCTTACAATTACTATCCGGGAGATGATCCGGAACAAAAGCCGCTGCTACAGTGGAGATCTCACAGCAATAACCTGTACAGCAACTGGTTGAATTATTACGTATATCAGATCACGCCGTATGATATTCGGAAAGTACAGGAACAACAATGAGAAATAGGAGAGTCATTTGGAACTTAGGTGAATGGCCAAACCGGGCCCTGTAGGCCCTATAAAAAGCAGAGTAATCAGTGAAACCGCAGGCAGCAGATGCTGTACCTGCGGTTTCTCCACGTTTTGGAACTTGATCAATGGAATGATGACTGTATATTTCTTTGTCCCGGTAAGAAAAAATATCCGACATTTCTTAAATATCTCCTTTTAAAAACGCGCTTAAATGAAATAATAATGATAACGAATGAAAAAGTGTTTTCGTGAGGGCGGTTTCCGGGCGGTTGGCGGACTCGCTTTCGCTCCGTGAAAAACGTAACAGTACTATGAATTTCCGATCACATGTATGCTCCGGAAATTCAAGTGCTGACGTTTTTCAAGGGCCCGCCAACCGCCCGGAAGCCGCCCTCACGGAACTCTCTTTTTTATTTGCTATTATAAAATACAATGCGCTGTTTTGCAATTTACGTTGTTATATGATGAGGACAATAGAGTATTCACAATAGAAAGGACTTGGAAGTTATGAATCTGAACATTCGCAGCAACTATCGTTATGCCATTGCATGTCCCACCAGTATGGGTGTACGCATTACACCGGAGGATCGGATGGCGGTACACAACAGCAAACGCTTTATCATGCAGGCTACCAGTGCAGAGAGCAACGTACTCAATATATCCTCTTCCTTGGGCAAGGAGTGCCTGGTGTTGAGTAAATTTATCAAGGGAAGTCCTATCGCTGATTTTATTAAGAGCGAACTGCGTGCCCGCAATATTTGTTATGAAGGGGTAGAGGTAGAGCAGGGTGGTCCCTGGGGCTATCGTCATCAGTTTAATATCGCGGATTCCGGTTTTGGTATGAGAGCTCCCAGAGTGTGGAATGACCGTGCCGGCGAAGTGGGTCGTACCCTTTGCGCGGATGAGTTTGATCTGGAGCGCATTTTCGGACAGGAGGGCGTAGGCATTTTGCATATCTCCGGTCTGATTGCAGCTATGAGTGAGGAGACCACCAAGTGTTGTCTGGCAGTGGCCGAGGCGGCTAAGAAGTACGGTACACTGGTAAGCTTTGACTTAAACTACCGTGCAACCTTCTGGAAGGGACGTGAGGAAGAGTTGCGTGATGCTTTCCACAGGATTGCATCTGTGGCTGATGTGCTGGTGGGCAATGAGGAAGATTTCCAGCTTTGTCTGGGCTTTGCAGGGCCTGAGGCAGGTGGCAAGGACTTAAGTTCCAAGATTGCAAGCTTCCAGGGCATGATTCAGCAAGTAAAAGAAAAATATCCAAACACCAAGGTGTTTGGAACTACCCTCCGTCAGGTGATCAGTGCCAACGAGCATCTGTGGGGATGCCTGGTGCTGGCTGATGGAAAATGGTGTGTAGAAGAGCCACGTCCCATTCCCGTTATGGACCGTATCGGCGGCGGCGACGGATTTACCGGCGGTCTGCTCTATGGTTTAATCCAGGGTTGGGAGCCGGAGAAATGCATGCAGTTTGGATGGGCCAGCGGTGTTCTGGCAGCAAGTTCCCTGAATGATTATGGCGAGCCTGCCGATGAAAAGCAGATCTGGGATATCTATGCAGGAAATGCACGGGTGCAGCGCTAATCGCGAAAAGAAAGGAAGAGGAATAAGATGAAAAAATCAGATATCGGTTTGGTGGGTTTGGCCGTTATGGGTGAAAACCTGGTTATGAACATGGAGAGTAAGGGATTTACCGTGACAGTGTACAATCGTACCGCCCAAAAGGTTACAAATTTTATTAATGGCCGGGCGGCTGGTAAAAATATCAGAGGTGCATACTCTTTCCAGGAGCTGGCTGACAGTCTGGAAAAACCTCGTAAGATCATGATGATGGTAAAAGCAGGCTCTGCAGTGGATCAGTTGATCGATCAGCTGCTTCCTTATCTGGAGGAGGGGGATATCCTGATTGATGGTGGAAACAGTCATTTCCCGGACACTATCCGTCGTACCCAGTATGTGGAGAGCAAGGGACTTTTGTATGTGGGTACCGGCGTTTCCGGTGGAGAAGAGGGCGCTTTGAACGGCCCTTCCATGATGCCCGGTGGTTCCCCCGCTGCGTGGCCTTATGTAAAGCCTATCTTCCAGGCAATCTGCGCCAAGGTGGAAGACGGTGCTGCCTGCTGTGACTGGGTGGGTGAAAACGGCGCAGGACATTTTGTGAAAATGGTACACAACGGTATCGAGTATGGAGATATGCAGCTGATCTGTGAAGCATATCAGTTGATGAGAGATCTGCTGAAAATGTCTGATGATGAAATGCATGAGGCATTTAAGAAATGGAATGAGACAGAACTGGATTCTTACCTGATTGAGATTACTCGGGATATTCTGGCTTATAAGGATGAGGATGGCTCTCCCTTGGTGGAGAAGATTTTGGATACTGCAGGACAAAAGGGTACCGGTAAGTGGACAGGCATTGCTGCTCTGGATGAAGGGGTTCCTCTCACTTTGATCGGCGAAGCAGTATTCTCACGTTGCCTGTCTGCTATGAAGGACGAGCGTGTAAAGGCCGCAGAGGTATTCGGACGTAAGATCCCCGAATTTACCGGCGACAAGGAAGCCTTTGTGGAAGCGATCCGTCAGGCATTATTTGCCTCGAAGATCATTTCCTATGCACAGGGCTATATCCTGATGCGCACTGCAGCCAAGACCTACGGCTGGAATTTGAATTACGGCGGCATTGCTTTGATGTGGCGTGGCGGTTGTATTATCCGTTCTGCATTCCTGTCCAAGATTAAGGATGCTTACGACAAGAATCCTGAGCTGAGCAATCTGCTTTTGGATCCTTACTTTAAAGAGACCATTGAAAAGCTTCTGCCCGCATGGAGAACTGTTGCAGCAACCGCTATGCAGTACGGTGTGCCTGCACCTGCCATGAGTGCAGCACTGAGCTATTTTGACGGATATACCACAGCTTGTCTGCCCGCAAACCTGCTGCAGGCCCAGAGAGACTACTTTGGTGCCCATACCTATGAGCGTGTGGATCAGCCCAGAGGAAAGTTCTTCCACACCAACTGGACCGGTCACGGCGGAGATACAGCGGCAAGCACCTACAACGCATAAATACAAGAAAAGGAGACGATTATGCAGGATTTTGTTTATGCAGCGACCGAACAGGGGCTTAGCAAAGACGAGATAAAGCAGGCCCTTCTTCGCAGTCTGGAAGGGCGCACCCTGAAGAAGGTTTTGATCATACCCCCTGATTTTACACGTTTCCATTCCAATGCAGGATACATTACCAATGTGTATTACCATGCGCTGGTAGAAAGAGGGTGTCATGTGGATATCCTTCCTGCGCTGGGAACCCACGAGCCTGTGTCCAGGAAACAGGCAGAGGAAATGTTTGGGGATATACCATATGAGAAGTTTATTCCTCACAACTGGCGTAAGGATGTGATGAAGATCGGTGAGGTGCCGGCAGAGTTTCTGGAGGAGATCACAGAGGGCTTGTGGCATGATCCGGTGAGTGTGGAGATCAATCGCCTGGTCATGGATGAAAGCTATGATCTGATCATTTCTCCGGGCCAGGTAGTTCCTCATGAAGTGATCGGTATGGCTAATCATTCCAAGAATTTGTTCGTTGGAGTGGGTGGCAGTGATATGATCAATAAGAGCCATATGGTAGGTGCAGTCTACGGCATGGAGCGCATGATGGGAAAAGACCATACCCCTGTGCGCAGGGTGTTTGACTACGGTATGGAGCATTTCCTGAAGGATAGACCTATTTTATTCGTTTTAACGGTTTGTACTGCGCCCGGCGGCGTGATCCATACCCATGGATTGTTTATCGGCGATACCCGCAAGGTGTTAGAAGTGGCCATTGCCCTGTCCCAGGAAAAAAACATTGACTTCGTGGAAACCGGGATTAAAAAATGTGTTGTTTATCTGGATCCCAGTGAATTTAAGAGTACCTGGCTGGGCAATAAGTCTGTTTATCGTACCCGTATGGCCATCGCAGACGGTGGCGAGCTGATCGTGCTGGCGCCCGGCGTAACCAAGTTTGGCGAGGATGAACAGGTGGACAAGTTGATTCGTAAGTATGGCTATAAGGGCCGTATCAATACCTTGGAGCAGTTTGAAAAGCCGGAAAATGAAGATTTGCGAAATAATATGGGAGCAGCGGCACATCTGATTCACGGCTCCAGCGATGGTCGTTTCAGCATCATCTATGCAGTAAAAAATATAACCCGGGAAGAGATAGAGTCTGTGGGCTTTGGGGCGGCCGACTATGAGGAAATGGCAGCACGCTACAACCCTAAGACACTGCAGTATGGTTACAATATCCTTCCTGACGGCGAAGAGATATACTTTATTCCCAACCCGGCACTGGGATTGTGGATCAATAAAGAGAAATTTTAAAGAGAATTTTTCCTAATTGTAGAAACCTTCAAACTGGTGTAAAATTTATTTGCCAGGTTTGAAGGTTTTTTGATTTACAGGAAAGACCTTGTCGCACTAAAGTGCGAAAGTTCATTCCTGTAAATCAAAAACGCTCCGCGGGGATCGCACTGCGGCGGCGCGGAAGATGTCTGCTTTGCAGACCCGCCGCAGGCGGAGAATTTCGCGAAGCGAAATTCTTTTTATTACTTTACGTTTAAGATGGAGGATAAGCAAATGAATCAAAGGATTGCTGATTGGTATGAAAAATATGGTGACCGGGTATGTACTCTGGCCAAAGAATTGTGGGAGGTTTCAGAGGTTGCCATGGAGGAGTTTGCTTCTTGCAGGGCAACAGCTGAGTTTATGGCAGAGCAGGGATTTCAGGTAACCACTTTTCATTGTTGCGACAATACCAAGGATCCCAATACTGTTGTGGCCCAATGGGGGAGTGGCAGTCCGGTGATCGGTTTTATCGGAGAGTACGATTCTTTGCCCGGGCTTGGACAGTCAGTCAGTCCTTATCCGGATCCGATAGAGGGCAATGGACAGGGCTGTGGACATAGTCTGATGGCACCTTCCTGCGGATCTGCAGCCGCAGCCTTAAAGGCCGCTATGGAGGCAGAGGGACTTTCGGGTACGATCAAGTTTTTTGCATGCCCGGCGGAAGAAACTGTGGAGGGCAAGATGCACATGGTGCGGGATGGGGTATTTGACGGCTTGGATTGTTGCTTGGCCTGGCATCCTCAAAATCATGGTCTGAAGATTCGTGAAAACATACAAAATTCCCTTACGAACATGAAAGTGGAGTTTTTTGGCACCTCAGCTCATGCAGCTGTTTTTCCCGAGAAGGGTCGCAGTGCATTGGATGCCTGTGAGCTGATGAATGTAGGGGTAAATTATCTTCGGGAACACACGGAGCCTACTACAAGGATTCATTATTCTTATTTGTCAGCGGGGGAAAAGCCCAATGTGATACCTCGCTATGCGGCTCTGCATTACTTTGTCCGCACCAAAGATTTAAAATCCAATTATGAAATGTTTGAGAGGGTATCCAAATGCGCTCAGGGCGCGGCTATTATGACGGAAACAGAGTATAAGATCACAGTAAATGCAATGGTTTCAGGCTGTATACAGATAGCAGATTTTAATCAATTCTTTTACGATTCGGCCAAAAAGGTACCGCCTCTTACTTATACGGAGGAGGAGCTGGCGTTTGCTCGGGAACTGTTTGCCAATGTACACGGCAGAGAGCCGGCGGCGGGGGAGGAAGTGATTTCCACAGAGTTGATTGCTCCCACACACCAGCATATCAATTCGCCAAGCTCCACGGATGTAGGATATGTTACCCGTATGACGCCTACCTCCCGCATGTTCGGCCTGGGCGTGGTAAACGGTGCACCCATGCATTCCTGGGCGGCGGTGGCAGCTGTGGGACATCCTATAGGGCTAAAAAGCGCAGTATATGCCGGCAAATGTCAGGCCCAGTGCGGTTATGATATCGTAAAAAATCCGGAAGTCATCAAGGCATGGCGGGCAGATCTGGATGCCCAGCTTGAAAAGGAGGGGGAAGTAAAAATCATCTTCCCGGAACGCATCAACTAAAGCGTTACTTTTTATGTGCTGTGGAGAGCATGAGTTTGATTCGGTTCAGCTGGTTTACCTCACTGGCGCCAGGGTCGTAGTCAATGGCCACGATGTTGGACTCAGGATAGGCACTCCGTAGGGCTTTGATGACGCCTTTTCCTACCACGTGGTTGGGCAGGCAGGCGAAGGGTTGGCAGCATACGATGTTAGGTACGCCACTGTGGATCAGTTCTACCATCTCTCCGGTGAGAAACCAGCCTTCACCGGTTTGGTTGCCGATGGATACAATAGGTTTGGCGTATTCCGCCAGTTTGTAAATAGAAGCGGGAGGATCAAAGTGTTTGCTCTTTTTGAATTCCTTTACGGCGGCACCGCGCAGTCGCTCCAGAGCCCAGATGCCCAGCTTGGCAAGCTGGGCACTTTTTTTGCTCATACCTAAATTTTCAGCTTTGTAAAGCTGGTTGTAGAAACAGTAGTTCATGAAATCCAAAAGATCCGGCACCACAGCCTCAGCCCCTTCAGATTCCAACAAGTCCACAAGATGATTGTTGCCTGCAGGGGAGAATTTTACCAAGATCTCGCCCACAATGCCTACTCGGGGTTTTTGAATATCCCGCACAGGGATGGCGTCAAAGTCCCGAATGATCCGGCGGCAAAGGCGGCCGAATTTCAGGAGACTAATATGTTTGGCAGAGACAAAGGCCTGAGCCTTTTTCAGCCACTTTTGATGCACGGCATTTACGCTGCCAGGGGTAGCTTCGTAAGGACGCATGCGGTAAACGCAGCGCATGAAAATATCACCCAGTACTGCGCCGCAGGCGGCCCGGATGCCCAGTTTGGCGTTGATATGGAATCCGGGGTTGGATTCCAAACCGCTCAGATTCAAAGAAATTACAGGAATATGAGCCAATCCGGCCTTCTCCAAAGCCCGGCGGATAAAGCCGATATAATTGGTGGCCCTACAGCCACCGCCTGTCTGGGTAATGATGATAGCTATTTTTTGCAGGTCGTATTTGCCGGAGAGCAGGGCTTCCATGATCTGGCCTACTACCAAGAGAGAGGGGTAGCAGGCATCGTTGTTTACATATTTCAGGCCCACATCCACAGAGTGTCTGTTATCATTGCTCAGCACTTCAAAGTTGTAGCCACAGGCAGCGAAGGCGGGCTGGAGAATGTCAAAGTGGATAGGTGACATCTGAGGACAGAGGATCGTATAATTCTTTCGCATTTCCTCTGTAAACGGTACTTTATGTATAGCGGAGGAATGAATCTCCCGCTTTTTGTTCTGTTTTTCCTTTACACGCAGGGCGGAAAGGAGAGAACGGATTCGGATCCTTGCGGCCCCCAGGTTGTTTACTTCATCAATCTTCAGGCAGGTATATATTTTGCCGGAGCCGGAGAGGATATCATTTACCTGATCAGTGGTCACCGCATCCAGTCCGCAGCCGAAGGAGTTCAGCTGGATCAGATCCAGATCGTCCACGGTCTTTACATAGCTGGCTGCAGCATATAATCTGGAGTGGTACATCCACTGGTCCATGACAAGCAGGGGACGTTCCGGACCGGCCAGATGGGAAACAGAGTCCTCGGTCAATACCGCAATGTCATAGGAAGTGATCAGCTCCGGGATACCATGATGGATCTCCGGGTCAATGTGGTAGGGACGTCCGGCCAGTACAATGCCGCGTTTGCCCTTTTCCCGCATCCATGCAAGGGTTTCCTCGCCCTTTTTCATGATATCCAGACGGGTCTGCTCCAATTCTTTCCAGGCCGCCTGCACCGCGGACTTGATTTCTGCGGCAGGCAGTTCCTTGAATTCCTTGATCAGGGCGTGAGCAATCGTTTCTGTATCCCGGAAGGACAGGAAGGGATTGTGAAATGACACTTTGCCCTTGCTGATGGCCTCTACATTGTTTTTGATATTTTCAGAGTAGGAGGTAACGATAGGGCAGTTAAAGTGGTTGTTGGCATCCTGGAATTCATTTCTTTCATAAGGGATGGCAGGATAAAAAATAAAGTCTACACCACGGTTAATCAGCCAGGTCACATGACCGTGGGCCAGTTTGGCAGGATAGCACTCGGACTCGCTGGGGATGGATTCGATTCCCAGCTCGTAAATCTTACGGTTAGAATTGGGAGAGAGCACCACCTGATAACCCAGTCTGGTAAAGAAGGTAAACCAGAAGGGGTAATTTTCGTACATATTCAACACCCGGGGAATGCCAACGGTGCCTCTGGGGGCCTTGTCGGCGGTCAGCGGTTCATAGGAAAACAGTCGTTTCAGTTTATATTCAAATAAGTTAGGAATATCCCTGTGATTCTTTTCCTTTCCAAGTCCCCGTTCACAGCGGTTGCCGGACACATACTGGCGGCCGCCGGTAAAACGATTGATGGTCAGGCGGCAGTTGTTGGTACAGCCTTTGCACTTGGCCATACTGGTCTCAAACTGCAGGGTATCGATCTTTTCAAAGGGAAGCATGGTAGTTTCATAACCATCGGTATAGCGATCCCTGGCAATGAGAGCAGCGCCAAAAGCGCCCATAATGCCCGCAATGTCCGGGCGGATAGCCTGGCAGTTTGCGATTTTTTCAAAGCTGCGCAGGATGGCATCATTGTAAAAGGTGCCGCCTTGTACCACGATGTTTTTACCCAGTTCCGAGGCATCGGATACCTTGATCACTTTAAAGAGTGCGTTTTTGATGACAGAGTAAGCCAGACCTGCGGAGATATCTGCCACAGAGGCGCCTTCTTTTTGGGCTTGTTTTACCTTAGAGTTCATAAATACAGTACAGCGGGTGCCCAGATCGATGGGATGCTTGGCGAAGAGTGCAGCATCGGCAAAATCCTCTACACTGTAATTCAGGGATTTGGCAAAGGTTTCTATGAAAGAACCGCAGCCGGAGGAGCAGGCTTCGTTCAGCTGTACGCTGTCTACGGTCTGATTTTTGATCTTGATGCACTTCATGTCCTGGCCGCCGATGTCCAGAATGCAGTCCACATCCGGATTGAAGAAGGCGGCAGCGTTGTAGTGGGCTACAGTCTCTACCTCCCCGTCATCTAAGAGGAAAGCGGCTTTCATCAAGGCTTCACCGTAGCCGGTGGAGCAGGAGCGGGCAATTTTTACGCCTTCAGGAAGCTGGGCGTAGATTTCCCGGATGGAACGGATGGCGGTGGTCAGGGGACTGCCGTCATTGCCGGAATAGAAGGAGTAAAGAAGGGAGCCATCCTCACCGATCAAAGCTACCTTGGTGGTGGTGGAACCTGCATCAATACCCAGGTAGGCATTGCCCTCATAATCAGCCAAAGGGGCAGTTTTTATATGATGAACACTGTGTCTGGCCAAAAAGTCTTGGTACTGGGCCTGGTCATGAAAAAGAGGCTCCATGCGTTCTACTTCAAATTCCATTTTGATCTGGCCGGATAGCTTTTGGAGCATCTCGGACATAGTATAAGACACCTCATCCTTCGCATTCATGGCAGAGCCGATTGCCGCAAAAAGGTGGGAATTTTCCATGTCTATAATATGCTCATCGTCCAGTTTCAGGGTACGGATAAAGGCGGTTTTCAGCTCAGATAAGAAGTGCAGAGGGCCGCCCAGGAATGCTACGTGACCGCGGATGGGCTTGCCACAGGCCAGGCCGCTGATCGTCTGGTTGACCACAGCCTGAAAGATGGAGGCAGAAAGGTCTTCTTTGGTGGCACCATCGTTGATCAGGGGCTGGATGTCAGTTTTGGCAAAGACCCCGCAACGGGCAGCTATGGTATATAGGGAATTGTAATTTTTGGCATATTCGTTCAGGCCACAGGCATCTGTCTGTAAAAGAGAGGCCATCTGGTCAATAAAAGACCCTGTGCCGCCGGCGCAGATACCATTCATCCGTTGTTCTACATTGCCGCCCTCAAAATAAATGATCTTGGCATCCTCGCCGCCAAGTTCGATGGCCACATCGGTCTGGGGTGCCAGTTCCTTCAGGGCGGTGGCAACTGCGATCACTTCCTGGGTAAAAGGAACTTTCAGGTGGTTGGCAAGGGTCAGACCGCCGGATCCGGTGATCATGGGACTTAGGCGTAGATCACCCAGCCGGTCATATGCCTTTTGTAAAAGGCCGGTCAGTGTTTCACGGATATTGGCAAAATGTCTTTCGTAGTCTGCAAACAGAATGTGATGTAATTCATCCAAAACAGTGATTTTAACTGTGGTTGAGCCGATATCGATACCAAGTGTGTATTTCATTTTCCTACACATTCCCTTCCGAAGAAAAAAGTAAAATTTTTACATAATAGAACATTATACGACAGCGGTCGACAAAATGCAACGAATGAACTTTTTAAAGTTTTTTAAAAAATATCTAAAAAAATAATAACATCGTTTACTTATTCGGGTTTGAATGATAGAATATATTCGGATTTATATGGAAAAATGACATAGTGGCGCCGCTGGCATGTCAGAAAAGAATTGGAGGAATTTTATGCGCCCCATGAGTAAATTTGAAAAGAAGTTCGGGAAATATGCGATCTCGAATTTGACTACCGTACTGATCGTATGTTATCTGGTGGGTTATATTCTGCAGTATACCTATCCCACTGTGCTGAATTACCTGACACTGAATCCCTACCAGATCCTTTTTAGGGGACAGGTGTGGCGGATCGTTACCTGGATTGTGACACCGCCGTCTATAGGAAATCTTTTTACTACTTTGATCATGCTGTATTTTTACTGGTCCTTGGGCCATACGCTGGAGCGTGCCTGGGGTACTTACAGGTATAATGTCTATATTTTCTCTGGCATGTTATTTACCATATTGGGCAGCTTTGTATCTATGGGTATCAGCTATTTGATCCATGGAGAGATGTGGCCGATTATGAGTCAGGCGGGCTCCTTGTGCTTTAGTACCGGATATATTAACATGTCTATTTTCCTGGCCTTTGCACTGACTTTTCCAGAGATGCATGTGTTGCTTATGTTCATTATCCCCATCAAGGTCAAATGGATGGGAATCGTGTATGGTATCATGTTGGTGTGGGAATTTTTAGAGGGGGCCAAGGTGTTTACAGGAGCAGTGATTTTGGATGTGAGTCTGTTCTCCAGAATTGCTATTGTGTCTTCTTTGCTGAACTTTATTGTATTTTTCCTTTCTTCCAGAAGGCTCCTCATCAGCCCCAAGCAGGTGCACAGGAGGCAGGAGTTTAAAAGGGAGGTGCACCGTGGTGCGGCGATTACAAAACAT
This sequence comes from Lachnospiraceae bacterium, assembly GCA_015056865.1. GTDB lineage: Bacteria > Bacillota > Clostridia > Lachnospirales > Lachnospiraceae > Acetatifactor. The sequence continues at coordinate 43,208 of SVFM01000002.1, read as the reverse complement.
AAATGCGCTATTTGCGGCAGGACAGAAGAGACCAATCCGGAATTGGAGTTTCGTTTCTGCTCCAAGTGTAACGGTAATTACGAATATTGTCAGGATCATTTGTTTTCCCATAAACATGTGGAATAGGTAAGACATGGAGGTAACTATGAATCGGGAAGTGTTATTTGCCCAGACATTAGAACAGGTAAAAAGGACAGCTAAGGAGCAGGGAGGCTGCATCAGCAGGGAGCAGGTACAGGAGGCTTTTGCCGCAATGGAGCTGGAAGAAGACCAGCTGGCTTTGGTGTTTGATTATCTGGAAAAACATAAGATCGGAATTGGAGAACCTGTGGATGCAGACAATTATCTGACACAGGAGGAAAAGAATTACCTGGAGATATATTTAGAAGAATTGGACAAAATGGAAGGGCTTTCGGCCGGGCAGCTTGAGGCGGTTACCATCTCTGCCATGGCCGGAGAGGTAAGCGCCCAGCACCGTTTGTCAGAGCACTACCTGCCTCAGGTGGTAGATATTGCAAAACTGTACAGCGGTCAGGGAGTTTTACTGGAAGATCTGATCGGAGAGGGTAACGTGGCCCTTGCCGTGGGGGTGACCATGCTTGGCTGCCTAGAGCATGCTTCTGAGGCAGAGGGGATGTTGGGGCAGATGATCATGGATGCCATGGAGGAATATATTACGGAGAATACCGAGATCAGCAAGAAGGATCTGCGCACGGTTCAAAAGGTGAATAAGGTAGCAGATGCTGCCCGCGACTTGGCAGAAGATCTTGGGAGGAAAGTGACACCCCAGGAATTGGCACAGGAGACCGGTATGTCTGTGAAGTCCATAGAGCAGGCACTGCGCCTTTCCGGCAACAAAATTGAAGATTTGGAGGACCAGCGGGATTAGTCATGACCGAATATCAAGATTATAAATATGTCATGCAGGATACAGGAAATTTATATCTTGGCGCAAAATTTACTTGCAGCGAACTGATTGAAAATGAAGATGTACCATTTAAGGTAAAAACTATTTTACAGCGATATATTGCTGCGGATCTGGACCCGGAGACTACGCTGGAAAGCCTTTTTTACCACATGGAACCCAAAGGATTTGTATATGAAGCCTGTAAACAGCTGAAAATAAAGATTAAATACAGCGTGCCGGTGGAAAAGCGTTCCCTGCTTGGAAAGGCCAGGATATTGTATCAGACCTACAGCATCAAACTGGAAAAATTTGCACCCATACCATTGGCAGACAAGGAAAAGCAGGGCGTGCTGATCCAGGAGATCGGTATATCGAAACTGGCGCTGATGACTTTTCATGTGTGAATCAGGAAGGAATAATAATATGAGAGTGGAAGACTTACAGAGTTATGAATTGATCGAGAAGAGGCGGATCGACGATCTGAATACAGAAAGCTACCTGCTGCGTCACAGAAAGACCGGAGCCAGAGTGGCGCTGCTGTCCAATGATGATGAAAACAAGGTGTTTTATATCGGTTTTCGTACACCACCCACGGATGATACCGGTGTGGCTCATATTCTGGAGCACAGTGTACTTTGCGGATCCAGGAATTTTCCCGTCAAAGATCCCTTTGTGGAGCTGGTGAAGGGCTCTTTGAATACGTTTTTGAATGCCATGACCTATCCGGACAAGACGGTGTATCCCCTTGCAAGTTGCAATGATGTGGATTTTCAGAATCTGATGCATGTTTATCTGGATGCAGTGTTTTATCCCAATATATACAAGCAGAAAAAGATCTTTTGCCAGGAGGGCTGGCACTATGACATGGAGGATGCGCAGGGAGAACTGACCATCAACGGAGTGGTATACAGTGAGATGAAGGGCGTTTTTTCTGCGCCGGATGATTTGTTGGAGCGAGAGGTGATGAACTCCTTATATCCGGATACTACCTATGGCAGAGAATCCGGAGGAGATCCGGAGAAGATACCGGAGCTTTCCTACGAAGAATTTTTGGATTTTCACAGAAAATATTATCATCCCTCCAACAGTTATATTTATCTCTACGGCAATATGGATATGGCGGAAAAATTGGAGTTTATAGACCGGGAGTATTTGTCTGCATTTGAGGCCAGACAGGTGGACTCCCGGGTGGAGAAACAACAGCCTTTTGCACAGATCAGAGAAGTGGAAAGGGAATATCCTATCAATGATGAGGAGGATCCTGAAAAGACTGCTTATCTTGCATATAATGCAGTGGTAGGTGATGTATTGGACAGAGATCTGTATGTGGCTTTTCAGATTTTGGATTATGCCCTGTGCAGTGCGCCGGGGGCTCCACTAAAGGAAGCGCTGATAGAGCGTGGGATTGGAGAAGAGGTCTACAGCAGCTACGATAATGGTGTGTTGCAACCATATTTTTCCATTGTAGCGAAAAATACCAGCACATCCAGGCGACAGGAGTTTGTGGACACGATCTGCGGTGTACTTATGGAATTGGCGGAGAAAGGGTTGGATAAGAGGGCGTTGCTGGCCGGAATCAATTATTATGAATTCCGCTACAGGGAGGCGGATTTTGGCTCCTGGCCCAAGGGACTGATGTATGGTCTGCAGATGTTTGACAGCTGGCTTTATGATGATAACAAGCCCTTTTTGCATATAGAGGCAAACGAGACCTTCGGACGCATGAGAAAGCTTGCAGAGGGGGATGGGTTTGAGGAGATTATCCGCAGATATCTATTGGACAACACCCATAAATCGCTGGTAACACTGGTGCCGAAGAAGGGTCTGGCGGCCGTCAGGGAGCAGGAACTGAAGGAGAAACTGATGGCTTATAGGAGCACTTTGAGCGAGGATAAGATCCGGCAGATTGTGGCAGAAACTGCAGCACTGGAGGAGTGGCAGGAGATGGCTGACAGCAAGGAGGATCTGGAAAAGATCCCCATGTTGTCCCGGGGGGATATGAAAAAGGAAGCTCCCCAGTATGTGAATGAAGTGCGCTCAGTGGAGGATCCGATGGGCAGCACCACCGTGTTGTTCCATGATCTGTTTACCAATGAAATTGCTTATCTGCGTCTGATGTTCCGGGCAGATAAGGTGCCGGAAGAGTTATTCCCGTATCTGGGATTGCTGAAGGGGGCTTTGGGACTTTTAAATACCGAAAATTACAAATACGGAGCTCTCTTTCATGAAGTAAATATTGCCACCGGTGGTATCAGTCCGGTATGCAACATATACAGCAAAGCCAAGGATCCCAAGGAGTATACGGTAATGCTGGAGCTGAAGACCAGAGTATTGTATTCCAATCTGGGCAAGGCTATGGAACTGATGGAGGAAATGCTGCTTCGCACAAAATATGATGACAGTAAGAGACTGGGAGAGATTTTGTCTGAGGGCAGGGCGAAGATGCAGGGACAGATGATCTCCGGGGGACATCAGGTAGCCGCAGAGCGGGCGATGTCTTATATTTCAACAACCGCTGCGGTAAGTGATGTGCTGCTTGGCAGATCCTTCTACAAACTGGTTGACCGGTTGTCAGCAGGGGGAGCGGAGGAGATGGCAGAACTTGGCAGGAAGCTGCAGCTGCTGGCGCATATTATATTTCGGCCGGAGAATCTGATGGTGGATTTTGTGGGAACCAAAGAAGGATACCAGCCTTTGCCCGGGCTTGTCAGCCGGTTAAAGGGAAAGCTTTTTACCATGGAGGTGCCCGGCGGAAGCTATCAGCCTGAAGTGATCAAAAAGAATGAAGGATTCAAGACAGCGGGACAGGTACAGTATGTGTGCCGTGCGGGTAATTTTAAGAAAAAAGGTTTGGAGTACCATGGATCCCTGCGGGTGCTCAAAGTTATGCTTGGATGTGATTATCTGTGGAACAATGTCCGTGTAAAGGGCGGCGCATACGGCTGTATGTGCGGTTTTGGTAAATCCGGGGACAGTTATTTTGTTTCTTACAGAGATCCCAATCTGACCAAAACCATTGACATATACGAGAAGGCAGCGGATTATATTGCATCTTTTGAGGCGGATGAGAGGACGTTGACCCAGTTTATCATTGGCGCCATCAGTGATCTGGACATTCCCATGAACCCTGCAGCCAAGGGTGTGTTCTCTTTGAGTGGTTATATGACCGGATTGACCCAAGAGGATCTGCAGAGAGAAAGAGATGAGCTGTTGGCCACAGACAGACAGACGTTTCAAAAGACAGCGGAATATATCCGGGCATTTATGGAAGATGAATGCCTGTGTGTAGTGGGCGGCAACGCAGCCGTGGAAGAAACAAAAGAAATATTTGATACAGTGGAGAATTTATTCTGATGATGGAAAGTACAGCATATAAGTCCGGGTTTGCTACATTGATCGGCAGGCCCAATGTGGGCAAGTCCACCCTGATGAACCGTCTGATCGGACAGAAGATCGCAATCACTTCTAATAAACCCCAGACCACCAGGAATCGGATCCAGACGGTTTACACTTCGGAGGAAGGACAGATCGTGTTTCTGGATACGCCCGGCATCCACAAAGCAAAAAATAAGCTTGGTAACTATATGGTGAGCGTGGCGCAACAGACCTTGTCCGAGGTGGATGTGATCTTGTGGCTGGTGGAGCCCACTACCTTTATCGGTGCCGGGGAGAGACATATCATCGAGCAGCTAAACAAGACCAAAACGCCGGTGATCCTGGTCATTAACAAAATTGATACGGTAAAGAAGGAAGAGGTGCTAAAGTGCATCCAAACCTACCGCGGAGAGTGTGATTTTGCGGAGGTGGTTCCGGTGTCTGCCCTAAAAGGCGGCAACACGGAGGAATTGTTGAAGTGCATTATGAAATACCTACCCTATGGGCCGGCTTTTTATGATGAAGATACCATAACCGATCAGCCCATGCGTCAGATTGTGGCAGAATTGATCCGGGAAAAAGCACTGCGTCTTTTGTCAGATGAGATCCCACATGGTGTAGCAGTGACCATCGAGAGCATGAAGTATCGGGAAAACATTGTGGATATAGAAGCTACCATTGTCTGCGAGAGGGAATCCCATAAGGGGATTATCATCGGTAAGGGCGGCGGAATGCTGAAAGCGATCGGTTCCAAGGCCAGACCGGAGATAGAGGACTTGTTGGAAATGCAGGCCAATCTGCAACTTTGGGTAAAAGTAAGGAAGGATTGGAGAGACAGTGACCTGCTGCTCAAAAATTTTGGATATAACGCAAAAGAGGACCTTCGCTAGCGCATAGAAAACAAGAAAATGCAGACCCTAAAGAGTGCCAAAGACAAAAGCACAAGGGGGGATGCAGGATGAACGCAGATAATTACTGGAAGCAATTTACAGGCTCGGGAAAAGTAGAGGACTATCTGGCTTACAGCCGGGCCTGCAGGCAGGAAAGTGCCATGGGCGAATGCCGACAAGAGGGAGAACGCTCGTATGCAGGAAACGATCACAGTAACAGGAATGATCTTAAATCAGACGCCTATCGGGGAATACGATAGGCGTGTGTGTATCTTGACCAGAGAGAGGGGAAAGATATCCGCCTTTGCCCGGGGCGCCAGACGCTCCGGCAGCAGGTTTATGGCGGCTACCAATCCCTTCTGTTTTGGCAATTTTAAGCTGTACGAGGGCAAGAGTTCTTACAATATATTGGAGGCAAATATCACCAATTACTTTGAGGAACTTCGAAACGACTACATAAGTGCCTATTATGGCATGTATTTTTTGGAGATCGCAGATTATTATACCAGAGAGAACAATGATGAGATAGCCATGCTAAAGCTTCTCTATCAGACCATGAGGGCCCTAGTTCATCCGGGGTTATCCAATCCCCTGGTGCGCTGCATTTATGAGATCAAAGCCATTGTGGTAAACGGAGAATTTCCGGGGCTACCCGGGGAGGCGGCCTGGGAAGCAGGAACCATTTATGCGGTGGATTATATTGTAAGGTCTTCTATAGAGAAGTTGTATACCTTTCAGGTGACAGATAAGGTGCTTCAGGAACTGCAGGCGATCTGTGCATCCTGTGGAAAAAAGGTTTGGGATAAAGAATTCAGAAGTCTTGAGATTTTGGAAGGCTTGCTGTAGGAACGAGGAGGAAGGATTATGAGTGTTTTTATCATGCGTCACGGAGAGACGGACTGGAATGTGGACATGCGCCTGCAGGGGTGCACGGATATTCCGTTAAATGAAAATGGCAGAAGTCAGATCCGGCAGTCTGCCAAGACCCTGTCCGGTTTTTCTGTGAAGATCGATGCCATTTGGACAAGTTCTCTGGGACGGGCACAGGAAAGCGCCCGGATCGTGGCACAGGAGATCGGATATAATCAGGAGAACATTGTCATAGAAACAGAATTTAGAGAAAGAGAGTTTGGAGAGGCGGAAGGACTAAAGGTAGAAGAGGTACATATCCGATATCCGGATGGCAATTATCCCGGTATGGAAACCCCATCCCAGGCCGGAAATCGTGCCAAGAAAGCTTTTGAAAGATGCCTGGAGTTAAACCCGGGTAAAAATATTCTGATCGTGGCACATGGTGGGATTATCAAGAACCTGCTATGGGCGCTGACAGGAGGAACCATCCGGTATAGGGGAAACGGTATCCTGGATAATGGCGGCATTCTGAGATTGGAGCCTAAGGAGGGCGGATATGATATTTATCAGTATGTACCTGCCATGGCTGAGTTTGAGAAGCTGGCCGATAAAGATAAAGCTTGAAAAATATGTAGGAGTCGGATATAATATATGCTAGCATTTTGCCACACAGGCAAAGGGAATGGAGGACACATGTGAGCGCAAATAAAAAAAGCAGAGTTATGATGGCGGTTTTGAGCCTGATGATCAGCCTGGTTCTGATAGGCTGTGGAGAGAAAATGCCGCTGATCAGTGAGGCCGAGGGCAACATGATCTATCTGACAAAAGATGGCAAGGTGACTGCTTTTTTAGTGGAATCATTTGATAAGGAATACTACAGCGAGACAGAACTGGAAAAGATGATTTTGTCGGAGGTGGAAGATTACAATAGTCAGGCCGGCGCCGGCAGTCAGAAGGAAGAGGGCCAGCCGGTAGTCTTGACAGATATCCTAAGTCCCGAAGAAAAGCAGGAGATGGGGCTTAACGATGCAAAGACGATCACGGTACAGCTTGATTATGTTTCTGCGCAGGACTATAGTGCTTACAATGACACATTGCTCTACTGGGGAACGGTAGCACAGGCAAAGACAGACGGTTACCCCATCCAAAAGGATTTAAGCTCCCCGGCAGACGGCAGTGTATTGACCAAAGCGCAGGCCCAGGAAATGGGAGAAAATCATCTTTTGGTGCTGCAGGAAAGCATTCCGGTGCAGGTGCCCTATAAAGTGCTTTATGTCAGCAGCGGCGTGACGGTAGAAGGCAACACAGTAACTTTTGATGGAACAGAAGGCGGATTTGCCTATGTCATCATGAAATAAATTTAGGTGAGGGAAGAGATATGGAAAAAACAATGGAAAAAATCGTAGCGTTGGCAAAGGCCAGAGGATTTGTATATCCCGGTTCAGAAATTTACGGCGGTCTGGCTAATACCTGGGACTACGGCAATCTGGGTGTGGAATTGAAAAATAACGTAAAGAAGGCTTGGTGGCAGAAGTTTGTGACAGAAAACCCCTACAATGTAGGTGTGGATTGTGCTATTTTGATGAATCCTCAAACTTGGGTGGCCAGTGGACATCTGGGTGGATTCTCCGATCCTTTGATGGATTGTAAGGAGTGCCATGAGCGTTTCCGCGCGGATAAACTGATCGAGGATTACTGCGCAGAAAACGGTATTAAGCTGGAGGAGAGCGTGGATGCCTGGAGTCAGGAGCAGATGAAGGCATTTGTGGATGAGAAGAATATTCCCTGCCCTACCTGCGGTAAGCACAATTTTACAGATATCCGTCAGTTTAATCTGATGTTCAAGACTTTCCAGGGTGTTACTGAGGATGCAAAGAATACAGTATACCTGCGTCCAGAAACTGCCCAGGGTATTTTTGTAAACTTCAAGAATGTGCAGAGAACTTCCCGCAAGAAGGTTCCTTTCGGTATTGCACAGATCGGTAAATCTTTCCGTAACGAGATCACTCCCGGCAACTTTACCTTCCGTACCAGAGAGTTTGAGCAGATGGAGCTGGAATTCTTCTGTAAGCCCGGCACCGATCTGGATTGGTTCCAGTACTGGAGAGCCTTCTGCCGTGATTGGCTGCTGTCTCTTGGCATGAAGGAGGAAGAGATGCGTCTGCGTGACCATTCCCCCGAGGAGCTGAGCTTCTACAGCAAGGGAACTACCGACATAGAATTTTTATTCCCCTTCGGTTGGGGTGAACTGTGGGGCATTGCCGACAGAACCGATTATGACCTGACACAGCATCAGAATGTATCCGGTGAGGATATGTCCTACTTCGACGATGAGATCAATGAAAAGTATGTACCTTACGTGGTAGAGCCTTCTCTTGGTGCTGATCGTGTGGTACTGGCCTTCCTTTGTGCAGCTTACGATGAAGAAGAATTGGAGGGCGGCGATGTACGTACCGTGCTTCATTTCCATCCGGCCCTTGCACCTGTAAAGATCGGTATCCTGCCTTTGTCCAAGAAGCTGAATGAGGGCGCCGAGAAGATCTATATGCAGCTGTGCAAGAAGTACAACTGTGAATTTGATGACAGAGGAAACATCGGTAAGAGATATCGTCGTCAGGATGAGATCGGCACTCCTTTCTGTATTACTTATGATTTTGAATCTGAGACAGATGGCTGCGTGACCGTTCGTTTCCGTGACTCTATGGAGCAGGAGAGAGTGGCGATCGCAGATCTGGACGCTTACTTTGCAGATAAGTTTACCTTTTAATGGGGTTGTCATAAGGAGGAATTTGAATGAGACCCGTAGGTGTAAATGAACTTAGAAGGATGTATCTGGACTTTTTTGAAAGCAAGGATCATCTGAAAATGAAGAGTTTTTCGCTGGTGCCCCATAACGACAACAGCTTACTCATCATCAATTCCGGTATGGCACCTTTAAAGCCTTATTTTACCGGGAAAGAGATACCGCCCAGGCGTAGAGTAACCACTTGTCAGAAGTGTGTGCGCACAGGTGATATTGAAAATGTGGGAAAGACAGCCAGACATCTGACTTTTTTTGAGATGCTGGGCAATTTCTCCTTCGGTGATTATTTTAAACATGAAGCGATTCGTTGGAGCTGGGAGTTTTTGACTCAGGTAGTAGGGATGGAGCCGGAAAGACTGTATCCTTCCATTTACTGTGAGGACGATGAGGCTTACGAGATCTGGACCAAGGAGATCGGTGTGCCCGGTGAGAAGATCACCCGTTTCTATAAAGACGAAAATGGAAAGTGCGATAACTTCTGGGAGCATGGCGCTGGTCCTTGTGGCCCCTGCTCTGAGATTTATTACGATCGCGGAGAAAAGTACGGCTGTGGCAGTCCGGATTGTAAGGTGGGCTGTGAGTGTGACCGTTTCATGGAAGTGTGGAACAACGTATTTACCCAGTTTGAAAGTGATGGCAAGGGCAATTATACAGAGCTTGAGCAAAAGAATATTGACACAGGCATGGGCCTTGAGAGACTGGCAGTGGCAGTGCAGGATGTGGATACGGTGTTTGACATCGATACCATGAAGGCGATCCGGGATCGTATCTGCAGCATTGCAGGTGTGGAATACGGCAAAGAGGATTCTTCGGATGTGTCGATCCGCCTGATCACAGATCATATTCGTTCTACTACTTTTATGATCAGTGATGGTATTATGCCTTCCAATGAGGGAAGAGGTTATGTGCTGAGGCGTCTGATACGCCGTGCCGCCAGACATGGCAGGTTGCTTGGCATCCAGGGCAAGTTCATGGCTGACTTAAGTGAAACCGTAATCGCAGAGTGTAAGGACGGATATCCGGAGCTGGAGGAAAAGAAGGAGTTTATCCTGAATGTTCTGACCCAGGAGGAAGATAAATTTGATAAGACCATCGACCAGGGCTTGGCTATCCTTGGCGAGATGCAGGAGCAAATGACTGTAGCGGGGCAGAAGGAACTGGCCGGAGAGAGTGTGTTTAAGCTTTACGATACCTATGGATTCCCTGTGGATCTGACAGAAGAAATTCTGGCAGAGAAGGGATTTGTTCTGGATATGGCAGGCTTTGAGGCCTGCATGAAGGAGCAGAAGGAGAAGGCCCGCAAAGCCCGTAAGACTACCAATTATATGGGGGCTGACGTGACCGTATATGAGTCTATAGATCCTTCTGTGACCACAGAATTTGTGGGATATGACAGGTTGGAGCATGTCTCCAAGGTGTCTGCTTTGACCACAGAGACAGAATTGGCCCAGGCTTTGTCATATGGCCAGGTAGGAACTGTGATTGTGGAGGAAACGCCTTTTTATGCCACTATGGGTGGCCAGAGCGGTGACTTTGGCGTGATCCTCACCGAGGACGGCGAGTTCGCGGTGCAAGAGACAGTGAAGCTCATGGGCGGTAAAGTGGGACACGTGGGCAAGGTGACCAAAGGCATGATCAAAGCAGGGGATATGGTAACTCTGAAGGTGAATGCCCCTAACAGAAGTGATACCTGCAAAAACCACAGTGCAACCCATCTGCTGCAAAAGGCCTTGCGTCAGGTGCTGGGTTCACATGTGGAGCAGGCCGGTTCCTATGTGGATGGTGGAAGACTTCGCTTTGATTTCAGTCATTTTGCAGCCATGACACCCCAGGAGCTTACCCAGGTAGAGACTCTGGTCAATGAACAGATTGCTGCTTCTCTTCCTGTGATCACCCGGGAGATGACCATGGAGGATGCCAGAAAGACCGGCGCCATGGCTCTGTTTGGTGAGAAATACAGCGAGAAAGTCCGGGTGGTTTCCATGGGAGATTTCTCTGTGGAACTGTGCGGCGGTACCCACGTGGAAAATACAGGTTCTATCAGCGTATTTAAGATCCTTTCCGAGAGTGGTGTGGCTGCAGGTGTGCGCAGAATCGAAGCCCTGACCGGAAACGGTGTATTTGCATATTATAAAAAGCTGGAGGAAACTCTGGAAAGTGCAGCCAAGGTGATCAAGGCAACTCCTGCCAATTTGGTAGAGAAATGCGAGCATTTGATGGCGGAGATGAAGGCGCTGCAGAGTGAGAATGAATCCTTAAAGTCCAAGGCAGCCAAGGATGCACTGGGTGATGTGATGGATCAGGTGATAGAAGTAAAGGGAGTAAAACTCCTTGCTGCCAGTGTGGCCGGTGTTGACATGAACGGTCTACGTGATCTGGGTGATTCCCTGAAAGAGAAATTGGGCGAAGGCGTGGTAGTGCTTCTGTCAGAACAGGACGGACGTGTGAACATGGTTACCATGGCTACGGATGGCGCAATGGAAAAAGGAGCACATGCAGGCAACCTAATCAAAGGGATAGCGGCTCTGGTAGGTGGCGGCGGCGGCGGACGCCCCGGCATGGCTCAGGCCGGCGGTAAGAATCCTGCAGGCATTCCGGATGCGATTGCCCAGGCCAAGGCAGTTCTGGAGGGACAACTGAAGTAGATTGGGTAAAAAAATCCTAAATTGCAAAAAAAATAGTTGACTGTGGGAGTTTTTATGCTATAATGTGTATTGTGCATGCGGTCAAGTCAGGCATGTAATAATAACCCAATCAGTCGAAATACTCGAAGGGACTGAAGGGAGGTCGGGTGTAAGATGTCAAATGTTATCGTAAAAGAAAACGAGACTTTGGATAGCGCTTTACGTCGCTTTAAGAGAAGCTGCGCGAAGGCTGGTATTCAGCAGGAGATTCGCAAGAGAGAGCATTACGAGAAACCTAGCGTAAGACGTAAGAAAAAATCTGAAGCAGCAAGAAAACGTAAATATAACTAAGCAATAAAAAGATGCCTCAAGTATGGGGGCATCTTTTTTTTTGCAGATTGTAAAATGTTTTATAGCATGAAGGTCAGAAAAGCAACAACAAATGCAACGCTGCACACCACGGAGATGGAGTTGAGAGCACTTGCCAGACCGACGTCTTCGCCCAGATCTGCGGTAAAGGCAGACGCGGCGGATGCGATAGGAGCAAAGGCAACAATGACCAGTGTCTGCCGTACTTCCAAAGGGAATGGCAAGAGGAAAAAGCATCCCAAAGAGATCAGGGCAGCAACTGCATACCGGCAGGAAAGGAGTTTTAGGATTCGGCCGATCTGCTTTCGATCACCGGATATTTTAAAGCCAACTCCCAGCATCAGCATTCCCATAAAGATATTGGCATTTCCAATGGTCTCCGCCAGAGATAGAACCACGGGAGGCAGAGAAATGTTGGCCAGACACAGGATGGTCATGATGATGTAACAATCAAATGCCACGGAGGAAAGTATGGTTTTTAAGATTTTTTTGATGGAAACGCCTTTGTTGTCTTTTACAACACAGGCAAGGCTGTATGCACCGCCCAGGGAAAGGAAGGCGTTGCCTACGTCATACAGGCTGGCAGTGATGACGCCCAGCGGTCCCCAAAAGCTTTGTACAAAGGGCATGGTAAAGTTACCGATGTTGTATCCGGACAGGTTTAACATGCCAAAGGCTTGTTGGTTTTTGCCTTGGCGAAGGTGGATCAAATACCCGATTCCAACGTAGGCTAAGTTGCCAAACAGAGCGATCAGAGCTATGGCAAGCATAGACAGATCAATTTGCTTTCCGGAAAGGTTGGTGATGATCGCAGCCGGCAAGGTAAGCCGGAGCACGATTTTTGACAAAACGCCAAAATCTTCTTCTTTAAAAACATGTATTCTGCGCAGGAAATATCCGATGCCTATAATTGCTACTAAACATCCTGCACGCATCAAAATTTCTAACATATGACTGACCTCTGCTTTCTTTTTGTTTTAAAAATATTAAAATTCCTGAAACATTGTACCAAAGTGCTGGATGAAAGTCAATTGCATATCTCCCATACCATGCACATATGATAAAATGAAAAGATGTGGGAGTATGGCTTTTTATGAGAGGAAAGCAACGAATCATATGGGCCCTGTTGGCTGTTCTGTTGGTGATTTTCAGCCCTGCCAAGGTGCATGCGCAGGTAACAGTCACAGCACCTTCAGCGATTTTGATCGAGGCATCTACAGGGCAGGTGATCTATGAAAACAATGCCACAGAAAAAAGAAGTCCGGCAAGTATTACGAAGATCATGACCATGCTGTTGATATTTGAGCATATGGAAAAAGGCAGTATTGGGTTGGAAGACGAGGTGACAGTCAGCGCCCATGCCAGTTCCATGGGAGGTTCTCAGGTCTTTCTGGCAGAAGGTGAAGTGCAGACTCTGGAAACCATGCTGAAATGCATAGCAGTGGCTTCGGCCAATGATGCCAGTGTGGCAGTGGCGGAATTTATTGCCGGTTCAGAGAGCGCCTTTGTGGAATTAATGAATGTTAAAGCGGCTCAGCTGGGTATGTTGGATTCGCATTTTGAGGACTGCTGCGGGTTGACGGATTCTGACAATCACTACACCACGGCCAGAGATGTGGCTATCATGTCCAGAGAACTGATCACCAAATATCCGGAAGTTTTTACATACACCGGAATATGGATGGAGGATTTTCATCATCGGACAGCCCAGAATACCGATATTTTTACTGTGTCCAGCACCAACAAGCTCTTAAAGCAGTATGACTGGATCACGGGACTTAAGACCGGTTCTACAGACAAGGCAAAGTACTGTATTTCTGCAACCGGCAATAAAAACGGAATGGAACTGATCGCAGTAGTCATGGGGGCGCCGGATCCAGCCAATCGGTTTGCGGACGCGGCGGCTCTTTTAAATTACGGATACAGCATTTGTCAGATGTATGTGGATGAAAATCAGGAACCTTTGGAAAATATTTCTGTAAAAGGCGGCGTCAAAGAGGAGGGCCCTCTGGCCTATGAAGGTCCCTTTCATTATCTGGATACGGCAAAAAGTAATCTGGCAGATGTAGAAAAGTCCATTGAGCTGCCGGAGGAACTTGCTGCCCCGTTGCAGGTGGGACAGCAGGCCGGGCAGGCGGTGTACCGGCTGGATGGCAAGGTGATCGGTACGGTCCCTATATTGGTAAAAGAGGATGTAGAAAAAGCGGTCTATAAGGATTATCTGAATAAAATTTTTAGATTGTTCTTTTGGGGAGAGTGAGATATACTAGAGAGTAAGAGGGCAGATAAGCCTGAAACGGAGGTGTGAAATTTCCGTTTCAGGTCTGCCAAAAGTGCAGGAGGGAAAATGTTCGAGATTATTGTGGCGGTGGTAGTGCTGGTGGCGGTTATATTGAGCTGGGTGTGCCTGTACGACATGCACCATTTCGTGATAACGAAGAAAAAATTTTATTCACCAAAGATACGTAAGTCCCAGCGGTTTGTCGTACTTTCGGATCTGCATGGCCAACAGTATGGCAAAGAAAATGAACTCCTGTTGAAAGCAGTCTGCGAACAGGAGCCGGATGGGGTTTTGATCGTGGGGGACATGCTGACGGCAGGATGTGCCAAGCAGGTAAAGCCGGTTCTTTCTCTGATCAGGAAATTGTGTGAAAAGTATCCGGTTTATTATGCATACGGTAATCATGAGCAAAAGATACATGGAAAAATGGCTGAAAGTTATTTTCCGGAACTAAAGGAGACCGGGGTCAGGCTGTTGCTGAATGAGTCTGTTAGGCTTGCGGATAGTGGAATTACCTTATACGGTACCCAGATTGATAGGAAATATTTCAGGCGTGGCAAAGAGCAAACGATGGAAGATGGATACATAGAAACGCTGTTGGGGAGCCCCTGTGAAGAAACCTACAACATTCTGCTGGCCCATAATCCGGATTATTTTCTAGCCTATGCCCGGTGGGGAGCGGATCTGGTGCTTTCCGGACATGTGCATGGGGGGATTGTACGGCTTCCTTTCTTGGGAGGGGTGATCTCGCCGGCAATGAAGTTATTCCCCAAATATGATGGTGGTGAATACCGGGAAAAGGATAGTGTAATGATTCTGGGAAGGGGTATTGGCACGCATTTTCCGGGTGTGCGAGTTTTTAATCCTGCAGAGATGGTGGTTTTGGAACTGAGCGGAAAGGAAAGGTAGGTTTTCTGAATGGCGATACCGGTAAAACTGGAGGTGTTTGAAGGACCGTTAGATCTTCTTTTGCACCTCATTGATAAAAATAAAGTGGATATCTATGATATTCCGATTGTAGAGATTACGGAACAATACCTGGCTTATATCAGGCAGATGGAAAATCAGGACATGAATGTTATGAGCGAGTTTTTGGTGATGGCAGCCACGTTGATCGACATTAAGTGTAGGATGCTTTTGCCTGCGGAGCCGGATGAAAATGGCCAGGAGGAGGATCCCAGGGCAGAACTGGTACAAAAGCTTTTGGAATATAAGATGTATAAATATATGTCTTATGAATTGAGGGACAAGCAGGTGGACGCCAATCGGAATATATTTCGGACCAGGCAGCTTCCACCGGAGGTGGAAAAGTACCGGGAACCCATCAATTATGAAGAACTGATAGGGGATCAGACCCTTGCCAAACTGAATGAGATTTTCCAGAATCTGATCAGAAGACAGGAGGATAAGATCGATCCGATCAGAAGTAAATATGGCAATATTGAAAAGGATGAGGTAGACCTGGAGACCAAAACGGTTTATGTGGAGGAGTACATTCAAAAGCACCGGAGTTTTAGTTTTCGCAAGCTTCTGGAGAAACAGGGCAGCAAGATGGAAGTGGTAGTAACCTTTCTGGTGGTGCTGGAACTGATCAAGACCGGACGGGTAAGTGTGGTACAGGAAAACATTTTTGATGATATTATGATCACCTCGAACGAGGCATAGAAAGAGTAGGATACATAGATGGAGAACAGAAGGACAGAGGCTATTATTGAAGGGATTTTATTTGCTATGGGTGAGTCTGTGGAGATCGGCAGACTGGCGGAAGTGTTGGAGCTTAGCAAAGAAGAGACCAGAGAGATACTGGATGAAATGAAGCAACATTATAACAGGGAGGACAGAGGGCTTACCCTGATTGAACTGGATGACAGTGTACAACTGTGTACCAAGCCGGAGCTGTACGACTATTTGATCCGGCTGGCCAAGGCACCCAGGCAATTAAGCCTGACGGATACGGTTCTGGAAACTCTGTCCATCATTGCATATAAACAGCCGGTTACCAGATTGGAGATTGAGCGGATCAGAGGCGTGAACTGTGATCACGCCCTGAATAAGTTGTTGGAATATGACCTGATCACGGAGCTTGGCAGACTGGATGCCCCCGGCAGGCCGCTGCTTTTTGGTACCACGGAGCAGTTTTTGCGCAGTTTCGGTGTCAGAAGTCTGGAGGAACTGCCGGAGCTGAGCACGGTTCAGGTGGAGGAATTTAAACAGCAGGCAGAGGCGGAGGCTTCTATGCAGCTGAAGGTTTGATCTAAATCATCGGTGCTCCTGAAAGTTCGCTTTTCGGGAGCTCTTTTTTTGTGTTCTTTTCCGTGAACTCTTCATAAATATAGAAGGAAGTAGGGTTAAGAGGAAGAGCATGAAAAAAGGGTTAAAGAGAGTATTGTCAGCGATTTTGTTGACTTGTTATATGTGGACTAGTGTAGTTTTGCCTGTCCGGGCGACTATGGAACTGGGGGAATATGACCTATATGCCAAAGCGGCTGTGCTGATGGACGGGGAGAGCGGCAGAGTGCTCTATGAAAAAAACGGTGATCAGGTGATGCCTATGGCCAGTACGACGAAGATCATGACCTGTATTGTGGCTTTGGAAAATGCCGGCCTTGAGGAGGAAGTGGAGGTTTCAGCCTACGCGGCATCACAGCCCAAGGTGCATCTGGGGATGAAGAAAGGAACTGTTTATCGGCTGGGAGATCTGTTGTATTCCTTGATGCTGGAATCTCACAATGACACAGCGGTGGCAATTGCGGAACATATAGGAGCCAAGAGTTTGCAGCTGCATGCCACGACCCAGCGAAGTGTAGAAGAAAGCAAGCAGGCGGTTTCGGCTTTTGCAACCTTGATGAACGCCAAAGCTAAAGAACTCGGCTGTGAAAACACTTGGTACATCACGCCTAATGGTCTGGATGCTTCGCAGCAGCTGGCCACGGAGAGTGGTAGTGTGGAAAAGATACATAGTACCACAGCAGAGGAACTGGCTTTGGTAATGCGCTACTGTGCATGGGAATCCCCCCATAAAGAGGAGTTCCTTGAAATTACCCGGCAGAGAAGTTATTCCTTTGCGGATGTGTCCGGGAGCCGCAGCCATACCTGTACCAATCACAACAGTTTTCTTGATATGATGGATGGGGCCTTGACGGGGAAGACCGGATTTACCAATGCAGCCGGATATTGTTATGTGGGGGCGTTGGAACGGGAGGGAAAGAAGTATACGGTAGCACTGCTTGCCTGCGGCTGGCCAAACAACAAGAGCTGGAAGTGGTCGGATACCCGCAGGCTGATGGAATACGGGCTGAAAAATTATGAACTATGCCGGTTGGAGGATTTTGTCTGTGACCAGTCGGAGCTTCCCGCACTGAAAGTGGAGGAAGGGCAGACAGACAGATTGGGAGAGCAGGCCAGTACAGGACTGCGGATCAAGATACAGGACAGAAGTGAATTTACAGGGATGCTTCTGGGAGAACATGAGAAGGTGGAAGTGACTGTTAAGCTACCAAAGAATCTACAGGCACCGGTGTCAGAGGGGATGCAGGTGGGGCTGATCACCTACAGTCTGAACGGCGAAAATATATTTACAGAACAAATCGTCGCATCCCGGTCTATTGATAAAATTGATTTTTCGTGGTGCTTGGAAAAAATTTTGGGAATTTTTTTTCTGGGACGGTAAATAAATGTTGTAAAAAAATGTAATTTGCTCTAGGCGAATTACATTTTTTATGTTATACTAAGCAGGAAAATGATAATGGGGGGGAATTGGTTTATTTTGAATCCCCTGCGGAAATTGTTATAAATTATTTAATATAAATGGAGGGCAGAAACATGAGTATTACTTCAAAAGCGAGCCAAAGAATAACCGCTTTGCTCGATGACAACAGTTTCGTTGAGATCGGTGCGCTTGTAACGGCGAGAGCCACTGATTTTGATCTGAAACATACCGATACTCCGTCCGATGGTGTGATCACCGGCTATGGTTCTATCGGCGGCAGTCCGGTGTATGTGTACAGCCAGGATGCGTCTGTGTTAAACGGCACAGTGGGCGAGATGCATGCAAAGAAAATTGCTAATATCTATGATCTGGCGCTGAAGACAGGAACACCGGTGATCGGTCTTTTGGATTCCGCCGGACTTCGTCTGCAGGAGTCCACAGATGCGCTGAATGCATTTGGAGAACTTTATAAGAAGCAGGCTTTGGCTTCCGGCGTGATTCCCCAGCTGACAGGTGTGTTCGGTGGCTGTGGCGGCGGTCTGGCAGTGCTTTCAGCAATGTCTGACTTTACTTTTATGGAAGAAAAGAGCGGCAGACTTTTCGTAAACTCCCCCAATGCACTGGCAGGCAACACCACAGCAAAGTGTGATACCTCTGCTGCAGATTTCCAGTGCAAGAAGACCGGCAATGTAGATGTGGCAGGAACGGAAGAAGATATTCTGGCACAGATCAGATTGCTGGTAAGCATGCTTCCTGCAAACAATACAGAGGATACACTTCGTGAGTGTGAGGATGATCTGAACAGAGTATGTGCAGGCCTGGAAGGTTACGCAGGCGATACCGGAGCGATGCTTTCCGTGATCGCAGACGGTAATCTGTTTGTGGAAGTGAAGAAGGATTATGCACCTGAAATGGTGACCGGATTTATCAAACTGGACGGACAGACTGTAGGTGCGGTTGCAAACCGCAGCGAAAAGTTGGATGAGGAAGGGAACGTGACAGAGAAGTATGAGACTGCCCTTTCACCCAACGGATGTGAAAAAGCGACAGAGTTTGTGAAATTCTGTGATGCTTTCAATATTCCCGTAATTACCATTACGAATGTGACCGGTTTCAGGGCATGTGAGTGCTGTGAAAGCCGTATTGCAAAGGCAGCAGCTTCTCTTACATATGCTTTTGCGGATGCTATAGTGCCCAAGATCAATGTGGTGATCGGTAAAGCTTACGGCACAGCCTATACCGTTATGAATTCCAAGGCTACAGGAGCAGATATTACCATTGCATGGCCTGGTGCAGAGATTGGATGTATGGATGCCAAGCTGGCAGCTAAGATCATGTATGAAGGCCAGGGTGCAGATTTGATTGGCCAGAAGGCTGTAGAATATGCGCAGCTGCAAAACAGTGTGACCAGCGCGGCAAGAAGAGGATATGTGGATCAGATCATAGAGCCCGCAGATACCAGAAAGTATTTGATCGGCGCGTTGGAGATGCTGTTTACAAAGAGGGAGGAGCGTCCTTCCAAAAAACATGGGACAGTTTAGAAAGGGTGAGTTGATATGAAGAAAGTATTGGCAATATTATGTGCTCTTACCTGTATCTTCGGTATGACTGCCTGTGGAAATGAAACGATTAGTGCAAAGGACACGGCCGGTGCCGAGATGGCAAAGCTGATCTCCACTGAACTGGTTATCCCTTATATGAGCAACTTTGCGGATGATGAGATGGCAGACCGTTATCTTGCTGAATACAATAAAGATGAATTGCAGTATATCATGGAGGATACCATCTACGGTTGGTTGTATGCAAGCGGATCTCAGATCCATGTATATGTGGACGGAAGTGCTGTTTTAAGCGGTATCACATCCTTTAACAGTGCCTTTGACAGTATCGGTGAGATTACAGAGTTGGGCGAACCCACCGCAAAGGTTACCGAGAAGGAGATCATCATCAGTGTGCCGGTAATGGGAACGCTGAAGGATGCTACCGGAGAATTTATTTACAGCAATGATCTTTTCCTGACCCTGAATGCCATAGCACTCAATCCCAACGATACCATGGGGGATGCTATGACCAAGGCAGGCCTGAATACCTTGCTTGGTATGGGAACCGTATTTGCAGTGCTGATCCTGATCAGTCTGATTATTTCCGCTCTGGGTGTGATTCCCAAACTGCAGGCTAAGTCAAAGCGAAAGGATGACAAGGTAGAAAAAGCAGGTGTAGCAACAGAAAATGTAAGCACCGCGGTTCCGCAGATCGTTGAAAAAGAAGAGTTGTCTGACGACCTGGAACTGGTGGCTGTTATTGCAGCTGCGATCGCAGCATATGAAGGTGCAACTTCCACGGACGGATTCGTGGTAAGGTCTATCAGAAGAGTGAGAAGATAAGAATTGGAGGATAAAAAAATGAAGAATTATACCATTACCGTAAACGGAAACGTATATGATGTTGTAGTTGAAGAAGGTGTGAGCACAGGCGCAGTAAGACCGGTAGCTCCCGCAGCACCTAAGGCGGCTCCCAAGGCAGCTCCCGCAGCAGCACCCGCTCCCGCAGCGGCTCCCGCACCTGCAGCAGCACCGGCTCCTGCAGCAAAGGCCGGCAGTGCCGGAAGCATCAAGATTGAAGCTGGTGCAGCCGGAAAAGTATTTAAGCTTGAAGCAAGCGTAGGCCAGGCAGTTAAGAAGGGTGACGCTGTTCTGATTCTGGAAGCTATGAAGATGGAAATTCCCGTTGTTGCTCCTGAGGATGGTACTGTTGCAAGCATCGACGTGGCAGTAGGTGATGCAGTGGAGGCTGGCGCTACTCTGGCTACATTGAACTAAGCGATAGATTACAGGAGGTCAACAAATGGATTATATTACAAATACGTTAGACAATCTGTTGCATCAGACAGCGTTTTTTAACCTGACCTGGGGAAACTATGTCATGATCCTTGTTGCCTGCGTGTTCCTTTATCTGGCTATCGCGAAAGGATTTGAACCCCTTCTTTTGACGCCGATAGCGTTCGGTATGCTGCTGGTAAATATCTATCCGGATATTATGATCAGTCCGGAAGAAGCCTCAAACGGCGTAGGCGGCTTACTGTATTATTTCTACCTCTTGGATGAATGGGCGATTCTGCCGTCCCTGATCTTCATGGGCGTGGGTGCAATGACTGACTTTGGCCCGCTGATCGCCAACCCCAAGAGCTTTCTGCTGGGTGCTGCAGCACAGTTCGGTATCTTTGCGGCATATTTTGGCGCCATTGCGCTAGGCTTTAATGACAAGGCAGCGGCAGCAATTTCCATCATTGGTGGTGCAGACGGTCCGACCTCTATCTTTCTGGCTAGTAAGCTGAGCCAAACGGGCCTTTTGGGACCGATCGCAGTGGCAGCCTATTCCTACATGTCACTGGTGCCTATCATTCAGCCGCCTATCATGAGGCTGCTGACCACAGAAAAAGAGAGAAAGATCAAGATGGGTCAGCTTCGTCCCGTTTCCAAACTGGAGAAGATTCTGTTCCCCATCGTGGTTACCATCGTGGTATCTTTGATCCTGCCTACCACAGCGCCTCTTGTAGGTATGTTGATGCTGGGTAACCTGTTCAGAGAGTCCGGCGTGGTAAGACAGCTGACAGAGACTGCGTCCAATGCGCTGATGTACATAGTCGTTATTTTGTTGGGCACTTCTGTAGGTGCCACCACCAGCGCGGAAGCTTTCCTGAACTGGGATACCCTGAAGATCGTTGCTTTGGGTCTGATCGCATTTGCCTTCGGTACCGCAGCCGGTGTATTGTTTGGTAAGCTGATGTGTATTCTCACCAAGGGCAAGGTAAACCCGCTGATCGGTTCTGCAGGTGTGTCCGCGGTGCCTATGGCAGCCCGTGTTTCCCAGAAGGTGGGTGCAGAGTCTGATCCTACCAACTTCCTGCTGATGCATGCTATGGGCCCTAATGTGGCCGGTGTGGTTGGTACAGCGGTTGCAGCAGGTACCTTTATGGCTATCTTCGGTGTATTCTAAAGAGATGTAAGAATCAGAGATAATATATATCTAAATAATTATGGAGGAAAATGGAATGTCAGAACAAGCTAAAAAGCCGATTAAGATAACGGAAACCATTCTGCGTGACGCGCATCAGTCCCTGATCGCAACCAGAATGCCTACCGACAACATGCTTCCTATTGTAGAAAAGATGGATCAGGTTGGTTATCATTCTGTGGAGTGCTGGGGTGGTGCTACCTTTGACGCATCCCTTCGTTTCCTGAAGGAAGATCCCTGGGAGAGACTGAGAAAGCTGCGTGACGGATTTAAGAATACCAAGCTGCAGATGCTCTTTAGAGGCCAGAATATTCTGGGTTACAGACCTTATGCAGATGATGTGGTAGAGTATTTTGTACAGAAATCTGTAGCAAACGGAATCGATATCATTCGTATCTTTGACTGCCTGAATGACCTGCGCAATCTGCAGGCGGCAGTAGATGCTACCAATAAGATCAAGGCACAAGAGGGCAGAGGCCATGCCCAGATCGCGCTGTCTTATACTCTGGGTGATGCATATACTTTGGAATACTGGACGGATATGGCGAAAAAGATT
Source organism: Lachnospiraceae bacterium (assembly GCA_015056865.1). Lineage (GTDB taxonomy): Bacteria > Bacillota > Clostridia > Lachnospirales > Lachnospiraceae > Acetatifactor. The sequence goes on along the minus strand of SVFM01000002.1, from coordinate 20,828 downwards.
GAAGCCATGGGTGCGGATTCTATCTGTATCAAGGATATGGCAGGTCTGCTGCTTCCCTACAAGGCAACAGAGATGATCACCGCCATGAAGAGCGTTACAAATCTGCCCATTCAGTTGCATACACATTATACTTCAGGTGTTGCCAGCATGACATACTTAAAGGCTGTAGAGGCCGGTGTGGATGTGATCGACACCGCTATGAGTCCTTTTGCTCTGGGTACTTCCCAGCCCGCAACGGAGGTTATGGTAGAAACCTTCAGAGGAACTGAGTATGATACCGGCTTTGATCAGAATCTGCTGGCTGAGATCGCAGACTATTTCCGTCCTTACAGAGACGAGTGCTTGGCAAACGGCCTGCTCAATCCTAAGGTGATGGGTGTTGATATCAAGACCCTGCTGTATCAGGTGCCCGGCGGCATGCTTTCCAACATGGTGAGCCAGCTGAAGGAGCAGAATGCAGAAGATAAATACTATGATGTATTGAAGGAGATCCCCGAGGTGCGTAAGGACTTGGGCGAGCCACCTCTGGTTACCCCTTCTTCTCAGATCGTAGGTACCCAGGCTGTGTTTAATGTACTTATGGGTGAGAGATATAAGATGGCTACCAAGGAGACCAAGGCAGTTCTTCGCGGTGAGTATGGCCAGACGGTTAAGCCTATGAATCAGGAGGTGATCGACAAGGTTATCCCCGGTGAGGAGAGAATTACCTGCCGTCCCGCAGATCTGATCGAGAATGAGCTGGATAAGCTGGAAGATGAGATGGCTGAATGGAAGCAGCAGGATGAGGACGTGCTGTCCTACGCACTGTTCCCTCAGGTTGCTACGGAGTTCTTTAAGTATCGTCAGGCCCAGCAGGAAAAGATCGATCCTACCCAGGCAGATACCAAGAATGGTGCTTATCCCGTATAATCTATAGCAATTAATTTCAGGAGCGTCGCATGGTGTGATGCTCCTGTTTTTATGCCACTGTTTTGTACGATGAATTTTATTGACAGTTTTCCCCGCATTCTGATAAGATAACAAGTGTTAGATGGGCGATGCACCATAAAGGAAAGGATTGGCATTTTCATGGAATACAATAATGACGTAATATCCAGGATCAATGGGAAATATGACAAGATGAGCAAGGGACATAAGGCCATCGCGCGTTATATATCTGATCATTACGATCAGGCGGTTTTTATGACGGCTGCAAAGCTGGGAAATACCCTTGGCATCAGCGAATCCACCGTGGTGCGTTTTGCTTCTGGGCTGGGATATGAGGGATATCCGGAGTTTCAGAAAGCCTTGGAGGAGTGGGTTAAAAATAAATTGACCTCTGCCCAGAAGGTAAGTGGGAAGTACGCAAGCAGTACCCAGTCAGAGATTTTGACATCTGTTCTGACCTCAGACATGGAAAAGATACAGGATACCATGAATAATATGGATCCCCAGGCCTTTGAAATGGCGATCAATATCATATTAGAGGCAAAACACGTCTATATCATGGGTCTTAGAAGCTGTGCTCCCTTGGCGGGATTTTTGCATTTTTACTTGAATATGATCAGGGGGAACGTGATCTTGCTTGACTCCACCAGTGTGACGGAGACTTTTGAGCAGATGCTGCGAATTGACAATAAGGATGCAATCATTGGTATTAGTTTTCCCAGGTATTCCATGCGCACATTAAAGGCCATGGAGTTTGCCAATGATAGAAATGCCAAGGTGATCTCCATTACAGATGCGGTACATTCCCCTATGTGTCTGTATTCTTCCTGCAATCTGCTGGCCAGAAGTGACATGTTTTCCATTGTGGATTCCCTGGTAGCGCCTCTTTCCGTGATCAATGCGCTGGTGGTAGCCCTTTGTCAGAGGCGGCCCCAGGAAGTGAAGAAGGGACTGGAGTTGTTGGAAGAAGCCTGGAATAATTATCAGGTGTACTTGAACGATGAGATCAATTTTATCGGAGATGAGCCTATTTTGAACTATTCTCTGAGGAAAGATATCTGAGCGGGAAGGATATAGCAGCGTGAGTAAGGTAATTGTGGTGGGCGGCGGAGCTGCCGGTATGATGGCGGCTGTGGCTGCGGCTGGCATAGGTCATCAGGTGATTTTATATGAGAAAAATGAAAAGCTTGGTAAAAAGATTTACATTACCGGTAAAGGGCGATGTAATGTTACCAATGCCTGTGATACAGAGGAATTGTTTGATGCAGTGATGAGCAATTCCAAGTTTTTATACAGTGCGTTTTATGGGTTTGACAACAGGCAGACTATGGATTTTTTTGAGCGCAACGGTTGCCCTTTAAAGGTGGAAAGAGGAGAGCGTGTTTTTCCTGTTTCCGATCATGCATCCGATGTGATCGCAGCTTTGCAGAGAAGTATGCGGGAACTGGGTGTGCGGGTTTGTCTGCATACCAAGATAACCGAATTATGTACCCAGGAGGACGAGAGTGCAGGCGCCCGGATTGTGGGAGTCAGGCTTGGTGACGGGGGAAGAGAAGAGGCCGACGCAGTGATTCTGGCTACCGGCGGTCTTTCTTATCCTACCACCGGTTCCACAGGAGACGGTTACGAGTTTGCAGAACAGACAGGCCACCTGGTTACCCAGTGCAGGCCTTCGTTGGTGCCGCTGGAGACCGGCGAAAGCTGGTGCAGGGGGCTGATGGGACTTTCTCTGAAAAATGTTCAGGTCATGCTTTACAAACAGGGGAAAGAGATATACAGTGGATTTGGGGAAATGTTGTTTACTCATTTTGGTGTCAGTGGTCCGCTGATTCTTAGTGCATCCTGTCATTATGTGGAGAAGGCCTGGCAGGAGAAGGCACAGCTTTTTATTGATCTAAAGCCGGCTCTTTCGGTGGAACAGTTGGACAAGCGGTTGTTAAGGGATTTTGAAGAAAACAAAAACAAGCAGTTTAAGAATGCGGTCACAGGACTTTTTCCTGCAAAACTGACGCCTGTAATGATCAGCCTATCCGGTATTGATCCGGATAAGAAGGTGCATGATATCACAAAACAGGAGCGGATGAAGTTTGTGGCATTGATGAAAAAACTGCCCCTTACCGTTACCGGATGCCGAGATTTTGCTGAGGCAGTGATCACCAGGGGCGGTGTATCCGTAAAGGATGTAAATCCTTCGACCATGGAGTCCAAAAAGGTAAAGGGACTGTATTTTGCCGGAGAGGTGTTGGATCTGGATGCGGTAACCGGTGGGTTTAATCTGCAGATCGCCTGGTCCACAGGTTATCTGGCAGGAAGCAGTATAAATTGACCGGGGAAGAACCCGGTGGAATTGGAGGGAGCATGAGTTTCAGTATAGCCATAGATGGACCTGCAGGTGCAGGTAAGAGTACCATAGCTAAGAAAATTGCAAAAGAGAGAAATCTGATCTACGTTGATACCGGAGCAATGTATCGTGCTATGGCGCTGTATTTGCTGCGAGCCGGGATAGCTGCCCAGGACAGTGCGGCCATCAGTGAAAAGTGCAAAAGTGCAGATATCACCATACAGTATGAAAAGGGCGAGCAGCTGGTATACTTGAATGGTGAAAATGTCACCCCTTTCCTTCGCACGGAGGAGGTGGGAAAAATGGCTTCTGCCAGCAGTGTAAATGGGGATGTGAGAAAGAAACTGGTTCAGCTGCAGCAAAAGCTTGCAGAGCGGGCAGATGTGATCATGGATGGCCGGGATATTGGGACCTGCGTATTGCCCGGGGCTGATGTGAAAATATATCTGACTGCATCGGTGGAGGTGCGTGCCCGCAGGCGTTATGATGAGTTGACAGCCAAAGGCGAAAACTGGGATTTGGAAGAAATAGAAAGAGAAATTGCGCAGCGTGATCACCGGGACATGACCAGAGATATCTCACCTCTGCGACAGGCCCAGGATGCCATTTTACTGGATACCTCCCATATGGATATTCAGGAAGTGGTAACCGCCATTATCAAAATTTGCGAGGAAAAGTGTGGATGGAAGTAATTGTTGCAAAAAAATCAGGCTTTTGCTTTGGCGTAAAGAGGGCCGTGGAAAAAGTATATGAACAGATCGGCAGCAAGTCACCCATATATACCTACGGACCTATCATTCACAATGAGGAAGTGGTAAATGATCTGGCAGAAAAAGGAGTTCGGGTGATCGAAGGCGAGGATGCATTAAGCCAAGTCACTGAGGGAACAATCATTATCAGATCACATGGTGTGGAAAAACGCATTTATGACATGATAGAAAAACAGGGCCTGGAGTGTGTGGACGCCACCTGTCCTTTTGTGAAACGGATACACAAGATCGTCAGCGATGAAAGTGAAAAGGGAAAGCAGATAATTATCGTGGGAAATCCGGGTCACCCGGAGGTGGAAGGCATCAAAGGGTGGTGCCATAATACGCCGAATGTCATTGAAACGGTGCAGGAAGCGGAAAATTTTGAGGCAGATGAGGAAAAACAGATATGCATTGTGTCTCAAACGACATTTAACTACAAGAAATTTGAAGATATAGTTGAAATTTTTAAAAAGAAATACTATAATGTTATTGTTGCGAATACTATCTGTAACGCAACAGAGGAGAGACAGGCGGAAGCCAGAGAAATCGCATCGTCTGTCGACGCCATGATCGTAATAGGAGGCAAGCACAGTTCCAATACAAGGAAACTCTATGAAATATGCAGCAGAGAGTGCGAGCACACCTATTATATACAGACACTGGATGACTTGCATTTAGAACTACCTAAATCTATCCGGATGCTGGGTATTACGGCAGGGGCTTCTACCCCAAATAATATTATTGAGGAGGTTCAAAATTATGTCAGAATTAACTTTTGAACAAATGTTGGAAGATTCATTAAAAACAATACATGCGGGAGAGGTAGTTGAAGGTACAGTTATCGATGTGAAGCCTGAAGAAATTGTTCTCAATATCGGTTACAAGTCAGACGGTATCCTTACTAAGAACGAATATACCAACGACCCGGGTGTAGATCTTAAGGACACTGTGAAAGTCGGCGATACCATGGAAGTAAAGATCCTGAAGGTAAACGACGGTGAAGGACAAGTTTCTCTTACTTACAAACGTCTTGCTGCGGACAGAGGTAATAAGAGAATCGAAGAAGCATTTAACAACAAAGAAGTGCTGAAGGCTGTTGTAAGCCAGGTGTTGGATGGCGGCCTCAGTGTAGTAGTGGAGGAAGTTCGTATTTTCATTCCTGCAAGCCTGGTATCCGATACTTATGAGAAGGATCTCAGTAAGTACGCAGGTCAGGAAATTGAATTCGTAGTAAGCGAGTACAATCCTAAGAGAAGAAGATACATCGGTGACCGCAGACAGCTGATCACTGCAAAGAAGGCAGAGATGCAGAAGGAACTCTTTGAGAGAATCAAAGAGGGCGATGTAGTGGAAGGCGTTGTAAAGAACGTTACCGATTTCGGTGTATTTGTAGAGTTGGGCGGTGCAGATGGCCTGCTTCATATTTCCGAGATGTCCTGGGGCAGAGTAGAGCATCCCAAGAAGGTGTTTAAGGTTGGCGATACAGTGACTGTTTTGATCAAAGAGATCTCCGGCAGCAAGATTGCTCTGAGCATGAAGTTTGAGGAAACCAATCCTTGGAAGAATGCAGATGAGAAATATGCTGTAGGTACTGAGGTGACAGGTACTGTTGCAAGAATGACTGACTTTGGTGCTTTTGTAGAGCTGGAGCCCGGTGTGGATGCACTGCTTCATGTTTCTCAGATTGCTAAGGAGCACATTGAGAAACCCTCCGATGTTCTGAAAATCGGTGACAGCGTTACCGCGAAGGTTGTTGATTTCAACGAAGCAGACAAGAAGATCAGTCTGAGCATCAAGGCGCTGACAGCTGTTGAGCCTAAGGCAGAAGAAAACGCTGATGAGGTTCCGGTTGACATTGATGCTGTGATCGCAGCAGAAGGCGAAGAAGAATAAGAAGATATGTAAGAAACCACAGGACAAGTGATTTGCCCTGTGGTTTTTGTCATAAGTGAAATTAAAAACTTGTAGCCATCACATCCAGCACATGGCAGGCATATTTCGTAAAGGTATCCCGGTCTCTCTTTCGTTCATCGGTCAGTTCAAAAAACAATCCCTTGCTTTTGTAGTCTCTTTTGAAAAATGGTTCTACAAGAAGATCCCATTGAGGAAGATAGCAGGAGTATTTTCTGGTGTAGCAGGTGGCGGCAGTGGCCGGTACCCGGTATTCTTTATCCACGAAGGCGGCAACAGACTTATGTAGGGCCACATCCTCTGCCGGCAGATAGTAATAATCCTTATAATTGGCGTAAAAATACTTTAGTTCTTCTTCGTAGATAGGTACCTTCAACATGCCGGTTGTTCCCTCGCCTTTAAAATAACAGTCATTTGCAGACAGGGAAATAGGTTTGGGCAGGGCAGTTGGCAGGGCCAGAGTCATCAGCAGCTCCTGTCTGCTGTTTCCGGAAAAGTCAGTGTAATGGTTGGCTTGCACTTTTGTTGCTTTCAACTTTCCAGCAAAGATATCTGAGTAGGCCAGCACCGGTAAAAGCTGAAGCATGCCCTTTACATCATCAAAATTGTGTTGCAAAAGAAGGTTCCTGGAGGCGGTGGAGGGATTCTTTTCATAGTCTTTGTAGATGCTGATCAGTTCGCCGCCGTTATAGGTGTCAATCCGCTGAATTCCCAGGAATTGTTCCAGTGTCTTTTGTTTACAGTTGGGAAGTTTCAAAAAATATTTATAGGGTGCAATTCGTTTGTATATGTCGATGCCTTGAAATTTGTCAAAGTTGTAAGGCAGGTGGTGGCAAGCGCATTTTTCCAGCAAGTAAGGCAAGTCAAACTGATTGCCGTTAAAATGAACCAGATATTTGAAAGAGGAGGCCATCTTAAAAAAAGACGTCAGAATCTCGGTCTCCTCGGTAGTATTCTCCGCAAACCACTGGTTAATATTCCAACTGCCGTCAGCATAATATGCAGTACCGATCAGGTATAGAGACGAGCTTTTGGCAGTAAATCCGGTGGTTTCGATATCCACAAAAAGAAAGTCGGACAAAGGGGCGATTTCCTGCAGGGGATAGTTGATATAAGATTGGTTGATTTTTTGGCTGATGGAATACATTGGATTCTCCTTTGGCTTATTTCTAAAAATAATATATCATATTTTTTTATTTTTCAGTAGTATTTTGTCGAAAAAAATAGTATATTATTTACATTGGTATTTGACAAAATTTTCATTCAGGAGTGAATATGTCATGGCGAAATTAACTTTTACAGGTGGAATACACCCATATGACGGAAAGGATCTCTCCAAGGACCGCCCCATAAGGAATGTCCTTCCTAAGGGAGATTTGACTTATCCCTTGTCCCAGCACATAGGTGCCCCTGCGGTTCCGATCGTGAAAAAAGGGGAACGGGTTCTGACAGGACAAAAGATTGCAGAGGCAGGAGGTTTTGTTTCTGCACCTATTTATGCTACAGTTTCCGGTACGGTCAAGTGCATTGAGCCACGCAGAGTGGTGACCGGAGACAATGTGATGAGCATTGTAGTAGAAAATGATGGTAAGTATGAAGCGGTTTCGTTTCCGGAGTGCAAGGCGATCAAGGACTATACCAAGGAGGAGATCATCACCCGCGTAAAGGAAGCGGGCGTGGTAGGTATGGGAGGCGCCGGTTTTCCTACCTTTATCAAGCTCTCTCCCAAGGAGCCGGAAAAAATCGAATACGTCATTGTAAACGGCGCTGAGTGTGAACCTTATCTTACCTCTGACTATCGCAGAATGTTGGAGGAGCCAAGAAAGGTGATCGGCGGATTAAAGGCAATCCTGCGGCTGTTTGATAAGGCTTACGGAATTATCGCTATAGAGGACAATAAAAGAGATTGTATCGAACTGATGAAAAGGCTGACCCGGCATGAGCCCCGTATTACTGTCAAGGCTTTACGCACCAAGTATCCTCAGGGAGCAGAGCGTCAGCTGATCTATGCTACAACAGGAAGGCAGATCAATTCGTCCATGTTGCCGGCAGATGCAGGGTGCATTGTGGATAATGTAGATACGGTGGTTGCCATTTATACTGCCCTGACAGAGGGAAAGCCCCTGATGGAGCGTATTGTGACCGTGACGGGGGATGCCGTTGCAGAGCCTTGCAACTTTAAGGTAAAGATCGGTACCAACTATCACGAGTTGGTGGAAGAGGCCGGAGGGTTTAAGGTACAGCCGGAGAAAATTATTTCCGGAGGTCCTATGATGGGATTTGGTATCTTTGATCTGGATGTGCCTACCACCAAGACTGCTTCTGCCTTGTTGTGTCTGACCAAGGATGAAGTTTCAGCTATGGAACCCACAGCCTGCATCAACTGTGGCAGATGTGTGGAGGTTTGCCCGGGGCGGGTTGTGCCCACGAAACTGATGCAGGCCGCTATACGGGGAGATGAAGAGACTTTCCTGAAGTGTAATGGTATGGAGTGTTGTGAGTGCGGGTGCTGCAGTTTTGTATGTCCGGCCAAGCAGCCCCTGACCCAGACCATCAAATCTATGCGCAAGATGCAGCTTGCAAAAAAGAAAAAGTAGGAGGAGAAAAACGTGGCTGAAGAAAAATTACTGAAGGTTTCGTCCAATCCCCACATCCGAAGTAAGGTTACCACAAATGGTATCATGTTGGCTGTGATCATTGCATTGATGCCGGCAACGGGATTTGGTATCTATCATTTCGGCATTAGGGCCCTGGCAGTCATACTGACTACTGTTGCGTCCACTGTTTTGACGGAATATTTGTTTGGTTTATATAAAAAGAAACAAACCATCGGGGATCTTTCCGCGGTAGTAACGGGCTTGTTGCTGGGCATCAATCTGCCGGTCAGCGCCCCCTTATGGATGGCGGCACTTGGCGGTGTGTTTGCAATCCTGGTAGTAAAAATGCTTTTTGGTGGTCTGGGGCAGAATTTTATGAATCCGGCGCTGGCTGCAAGGTGCTTTTTGGTGATCTCTTTTCCGGCACTGATGACAGATTTTTCCTATGACGGTTTCACCGGAGCAACACCGCTGGCTGCTTTAAAGGGCGGAGAATCTGTTGACCTTTGGTCCATGATCCTGGGAGAAACAGGGGGAACCATCGGAGAAACTTCAGTGATCGCCCTTTTGATCGGTGCATGTTTCCTGATTTTGATCGGCGTGATCGATCTGCGGGTTCCTGGTACATATATTGTAACAGTGGCACTTTTTGTAGTGATCTTTGGCGGTCATGGCCTGGATCCGGTATATCTGTGTGCACAGCTTTGCGGCGGCGGACTGATGCTGGGAGCCTTTTTCATGGCAACTGACTATGTGACACGACCTGTCACACGGATGGGACAGTATATATATGGTGTGATACTGGGTGTTTTGACCGGTATTTTCCGTATTTTTGGCCCCAGTGCAGAGGGTGTTTCCTATGCGATCATCTTGGGCAATTTGTTGGTGCCCCTGATCGAAAAAATGACAATGCCGGTTGCCTTTGGTAATCCTTCCGCTTGGAGAAAGGCGAAGGCAAAGATGGAGAAACTTGCGGCCTCCGCAGAAGGAGGTAAAAAAGATGAAAAATAAAAGAGATCTTATGATCATGCTGAAGGAAGCGGGAATTTTGTTTGCCATCACCCTGATCTCCGGGTTGGTGCTTGGATTTGTATATCAGCTTACGAAAGATCCTATCCGTCTTCAGCAGGAGAGGAAGGTTCGTGAAGCCTGCCAGGCAGTATTTGCGGATGCAGCAGATTTTACTGAGCAGAACATTGTACTGACTGCCCAGCAACAGGAAGCCTATGGTCAGATGGGCGTGACGGTGGGAGATGTGTATCTGGCATTGGATCAGTCCGGCAGTTCTCTGGGGTATGTGATCGAGGTGATCTCCTCGGAGGGTTACAGTGGAAACATTGGTCTCTACATGGGTATGCAAAAAGACGGCACCCTGAATGGCATCTCTATTTTGGATATTTCGGAGACCCCGGGTCTTGGCATGGAGGCCGGGAATGTGTTGGTGCCTCAGTTTGAAAATAAAAAGGTGACTGCTTTTACATATACCAAGACAGGAGCCCAGGATGACACCCAGATAGATGCGATCTCAGGTGCAACCAAGACAACCAAGGCTGTGGTAAATGCGGTGAACGCAGGTTTACAGTTCTTTGGGGAAGCTTTGCAGGAAGGAGGGGCAGACAATGAATAAAATAACAGAACGTTTATGGAATGGTCTGGTAAAAGAAAACCCTACCTTTGTGCTGATGCTGGGTATGTGTCCCACGCTGGCGGTAACTACTTCTGCCGTCAATGGTTTGGGCATGGGCCTGACCACTGCAGTGGTGCTTGCACTGAGTAATCTGATCATCTCTCTGCTGCGCAAGGTGATTCCTTCCAGGGTGCGCATTCCGGCTTTCATCGTGATCATTGCTTCCTTCGTGACGGTGGTGGAACTGTTGCTGCAGGCCTATCTAAATTCGCTGTATGACGCGTTGGGTGTATACATTCCCCTGATCGTGGTAAACTGTATCATCCTTGGACGTGCAGAAGCATATGCTTATTCTAATCCACCCATCCCGTCTTTGTTTGACGGTATTGGTATGGGCCTTGGATTTACGGTGGCTCTCACCTGTATCGGAGCTGTGAGAGAGATCCTGGGTGCAGGAGAGATCTTCGGATATACCATTTTGAAAGGATTTACCCCTATCGGCATTTTTGTTCTGGCTCCGGGTGCATTTTTTGTCCTGGCAGCCCTGACTGCTTTGCAGAATTATATGAAGAAGCGGGGAACGAAGAAGGGCAAAGATATGAGCAAGGTTCAGTCCGGTTGTAACGAGGATTGTATGAACTGCAGTGAAAAGGGCTGCAGCAGACGTTTTTATGATCTGGATGAAAAGGAGGGTGAAGAATGAGTACAGTAGGAGAACTTTTGGTAATATTGATCAGTTCCTCTCTGGTAAGCAATGTGGTACTCAGCCAGTTTTTGGGACTTTGCCCCTTTTTGGGAGTTTCCAAAAAGACAAATACGGCTGCAGGAATGGGAGCGGCGGTCATTTTCGTGATCACCTTGGCCAGTGCGGTGGCAGGATTGATATACAAATATATTTTACAGCCTTTTCATATCGAATATCTGCAGACCATCGTGTTTATTCTGGTGATCGCAACATTGGTGCAGTTCGTGGAGATGTTCCTGAAACGTTATATGCAGGCCCTTTATAAGGCACTGGGAGTATATCTTCCCTTGATCACCACCAACTGTGCCGTGCTTGGGGTGGCATTGACCAATGTGCAGAAGGAATATGGTATTTTGACAAGTATTGTGAACGGGTTTGCCACAGCGGTGGGCTTTACCATAGCTATCGTTATTCTGGCAGGTTTGCGAGAGAAGATGGAGTACAACGATTTTCCGGAATCCTTTAAAGGTATGCCGATCGTGCTGGTGACAGCAGGACTTATGGCCATTGCTTTTTGTGGATTCCAGGGGTTGCTATAGGAGGATGACAGATGGATATCATGGGTATATTGATAGCCACAGCAGTGGTTGGAATTGTAGGTATTTTGCTTGGTCTCTTCCTTGGAGTTGCAGGAATTTTATTTAAAGTTGAAGTAGATGAAAAAGAAGAAGCTGTGCTGGAGGCACTGCCGGGCAATAACTGCGGCGGTTGTGGCTTTGCCGGATGTTCTGGTTTGGCGGCGGCGATCGCCAAGGGGGAAGCGGCTGTGAACGCCTGCCCTGTGGGCGGTGAAGCGGTAGCGGCCAAGATTGCAGCTATTATGGGCGTGGAGGCCGAAGAGAGTAAACGAATGGTGGCCTATGTACACTGTCAGGGAGACTGTGACAAGACACACCGTGATTACGACTATACGGGGATCGAAGATTGTCGTATGCTTGCGTTTGTACCAAACGGCGGACCCAAGTCCTGTAATTATGGCTGTCTGGGATATGGCAGTTGTGTGCAGGCCTGTCCCTTCGATGCGATCCATGTAGAGAATGGGGTTGCCATTGTGGATAAGGAGGCATGTAAGGCCTGTGGAAAGTGTATCGCAGTTTGTCCTAAAAACCTGATTTCACTGGTGCCTTATGATGCGCCTTATCTGGTGGCATGTAGTTCCCAGGACCGCGGACCTGTCACTATGAAGGATTGCAGTGTGGGATGTATCGGCTGCAGTATCTGCGTAAAGAACTGTCCTGCAGAAGCGGTGAAGGTGGAGAATTTCAAGGCGGTCATAGATCCGGAGAAATGTACCGGTTGCGGCACCTGTATGATCAAGTGTCCCAAGAAAGCCATTGTAACACATTAGTTTTGAATAGTAGAGAAAGCCTCATTTTCCAAAAACCGGAGATGGGGCTTTTTGTTTTCCGCTTATATTTTGGAAGATAGTGGCATAAACTAAATGTGTAGGAAATAAAATGGGTGGGTGTTATCACTCAGCGGGACAAGCGTATGGAGGAAGAGGGTGTACAAAAAATATGTGATCTTGCTTGGAATAGGGAGTCTGATCTTTTTGCTTGCAAATACAGAGCCGGAAAAAGAACAGGCATTTCAGGAAATGATCGTGCAACGCAGGGGCCAGACTGTAGATAGTGTGGCTTCCGTGCAGAGGATGGTAGATTACACTTTGTTAGAGCAGGATTATGTGTACCAAGTTACCGAAAAAGAGTATGAAGCCCTGCTACGCATTGTGGAGGCAGAAGCCGGCGGAGAGGATGAGGAGGGAAAACTCCTGGTGGCTAATGTAGTGCTGAATAGAGTCAGGGACAAGCGTTTTCCGAATACCATCCTGGAGGTGATCCGTCAGAATTCAGATGGAGAATATCAGTTTTCGCCGGTTGGCAGTGGACGATATGAGACTGTAAACATCAGCCGGGAGACCACCTGGGTGGTGGAACGTGCTTTGAAAGGTGAGGATATTTCGAAAGGAGCATTGTATTTTGCAGCTCGTAGCCTTGCGGATCCGGAGAAAATGCAATGGTTCGATGAATGCCTGACCTTTGTGCTTCGGCACGGGGGACATGAATTTTTTAAATGATGTTGCAGTGGAATTTAAATTGTGGTATACTTTTGGCGTTTGAAAATGGATAAAGATTTACTGGAGGTAAGCGTAATGGAGTTATTATACAACAGTACGAGAAGTAAAAAGCAACCAATCACAGCTTCTATGGCAATTTTGCAGGGTCTGTCAGAGGATGGAGGGCTCTTTGTTCCGGATCATATTCCTCAGCTGGATAAGAGTCTTGAGGAACTGTCCGGGATGACATATCAGGAGACTGCATACGAAGTGATGAAGCTTTTCCTGACGGATTTTACGGAGGAGGAGTTAAAGGATTGCATTGCCAAAGCCTATGATTCCAAATTTGATACCCGGGAGATTGCGCCTCTGGTTTATGCTCAGAATACATATTTTTTGGAATTATTCCATGGTTCCACCATCGCATTTAAGGATATGGCCTTGTCCATACTGCCTCATCTGCTGATTACGTCTGCCAGAAAGAATAAAGTGAAGAACGATATTGTCATTTTGACTGCCACATCCGGTGATACAGGAAAGGCCGCCTTGGCAGGATTTGCGGATGTAGACGGTACAAAGATCGTAGTCTTTTATCCCAAGAACGGCGTCAGCCCTATTCAGGAAAAGCAGATGGTTACACAAAAGGGCGCAAATACTTGCGTGGTGGGTGTTACCGGAAACTTTGATGACGCGCAGACCGGCGTGAAGAGAATTTTTGGGGATAAAGAGTTTGCAAAGGAGATGGCAGAAAAAGGCTATCAGTTTTCTTCCGCCAATTCCATCAATATTGGCCGCCTGGTGCCTCAGATCGTGTACTATGTGTACGCTTATGCTAAGCTTTTGGCTAACGGAGAGATCCAGAACGGAGAGAAGATCAATGTGGTAGTGCCTACCGGAAACTTTGGCAACATTCTGGCGGCTTACTATGCAAAGAATATGGGACTTCCTATTGGAAAATTGATCTGTGCTTCCAATGACAACAAGGTGTTGTATGATTTCTTCCAGACCGGTGTTTATGATAAGAACCGCCAGTTTGTATTGACTTCATCCCCTTCTATGGATATTTTGATCTCCAGCAATCTGGAGCGTCTGATCTATCGTATTGCAGGGGAGAATGCAGAGAAGACTGCTGAACTGATGGCGGCTCTTTCTGGAGAGGGAAAATATGAGATCACAGATGCTATGTGGCAGGAGCTTAAGGATTTCTACGGCAATTATGCCAGTGAAGAGGAGACTGCCGGGATGATCAAAAAGATTTATGATTCCTGCGGATACGTGATCGACACACATACGGCAGTTGCGGCGGCTGCATATGAGAAGTATGTAGCTGAGTCCGGTGACAATACAAAAACCGTGGTTGCATCCACAGCAAGTCCCTATAAGTTTACCAGAAGCGTCATGAGTGCAATAGATGCAAAGTATGATACCATGGATGATTTTGCGCTGGTGGATGAACTGTCCAGGATTTCCGGTGTGACAGTGCCGAATGCAATTGAGGAGATCCGTACTGCGCCCGTTCTGCATGATCGTGTATGTGACAAGACAGAGATGGCAGAGGCGGTAAGGAAGTTTCTGTAAATAGGATATTTCATAACAGTCAAAAAACAGGGAGTTGTTCGGTTCAAACAACTCCCTTTATGTATGGTTATCTTTCTTCCATAACAATGTAATTCTTTTCTTCCCCTACAGGCTTGTAAGCAGGTCGGATGATCTTGCCGTTGTTCGCCAGCTCTTCCAAACGGTGGGCACTCCAGCCGGCAATACGGGCAATGGCAAAAATAGGAGTATAAAGCTCCAGAGGTAGCCCAAGCATGTTGTACACAAAGCCGGAATAGAAGTCCACATTGATGCTGACACCTTTATACATCTTGCGCTCCTTGGCAATGATCTGAGGAGCCAGACGTTCTACAGCGGCGTACAGTTCAAATTCTTTGTGAAGTCCTTTTTCTAAAGATAGTTTTTCTACAAAGGATCGTAATAATACGGCTCTGGGATCAGACTTTGAGTAAATGGCATGCCCCACACCGTAGATCAGGCCTGCGTGGTCAAAGGCTTCTTTGTGTAAAAGCTTTCTAAGATATTCAGAGATTGCTTCTTCATCTGACCAGTCGGAAATTTCCTGTTTCATATCCTCAAACATCTGTACCACCTTAATGTTTGCACCGCCGTGTCTGGGCCCCTTTAACGAGCCGATGGCAGCGGCTATGGTCGAATAGGTATCAGTCAGGGAGGAGGATACCACGTGAGTGGTAAAGGAAGAGTTGTTTCCACCCCCATGTTCCATGTGCAGTACCAGCGCAATATCCAGAATTTTGGCTTCCAGAGGCGTAAATCTGCCGTCTGCCCTGAGTATATGCAGAATATTTTCAGCAGTGGAATATTCCTGCTTTGGCGGGTGTATGAAAAGGCTGTTTCCGTCGTGGTAGTGACTGTATGCCTGATAGCCGTAGATGGCCAACAGAGGAAAAAGGCTGATCAGCTGGAGACTTTGTCTGAGCACATTGGGAAGAGAGGTATCGTCTGCACGATCGTCATAGGAATAAAGGGTGAGAACACTTCTGGCCAGTGTGTTCATCATGTCCCGGCTGGGAGCCTTCATGATAATGTCTCTTACGAAACTGGTGGGAAGGGTGCGATAGCCTGCAAGCATTTCCTGGAAGGTATCCAGCTCCTTGTGGTCCGGTAATTGTCCAAAGAGCAGCAGGTAAGCAACTTCTTCAAAACCAAAGCGGTTGTCTTTGGTAAAACCGTCAACCAGGTCTTCCACATTATAACCTCTGTAGAACAGTTTGCCGTGGGCAGGGACTTGCTCCCCGTTTATGGTTTCCGTGGCACGCACATCGGAGATGTTGGTCAGACCGGCCAGCACGCCTTTGCCGTTTAGATCCCGCAGTCCTCGTTTTACATCGTATCTGGTAAACAACTCGGAATCGATAACTCCTGAGGATTCTGATAGTTTGGCAAGTCGAAGGATATCGGGTGTAATGTCGTAATATGATTGATGGTCCAATAGATGACCCTCCTTTCTTGTAGTTAGTTTATCATGAAGAAAAAACCTTGGCAATAAAAACCAAAAATTTAATAAATTTTTAACAGGCATTTGGTGGATTTTTTTATAGCATGGTATTACAATAAAGACGTTTAAAGAAGATAGGGAGGAACAAAAATATGACGATACAGGAAATGATGTCTCACGTAGATCATACGCAGCTGAAGGCATATGCCACGTGGGAGGATATCAAGCAATTGTGCGAAGAGGCGGTTGCATACAAAACGGCCAGTGTGTGCATTCCTTCTTGTTATGTAAAAAGGGTTAGAGAGACGTTTGGTGACAAAATAACTATCTGCACAGTGGTAGGATTTCCTTTGGGATATTGTAATACAGAAGCTAAACTGGCAGAGACCCGAAAGGCCATAGAGGACGGGTGCGATGAGATCGACATGGTCATCAATATCAGCGATGTAAAGAATGGGGACTATCATAAGGTTGTTCAGGAGATAATACAGATAAAGGCCGCCTGCGATGAACATGTTCTGAAGGTGATCATAGAGACCTGTTATCTGACCCGTGAGGAGAAGATTGCCATGTGTAAGGCTGTTACTGAGGCAGGGGCAGACTATATCAAGACTTCAACCGGGTTTGGTACGGGCGGCGCTACGGCTGAAGATGTGAAGCTGATGAAAGAATATATTGGCAGGGAAGTGAAGATAAAAGCGGCAGGCGGCGTTTCCACTCTGGAAGATCTGAAATGCTTTCTTGAACTGGGCTGTGATCGGATCGGCACTTCCAGAGCAGTGGGGCTGATCAAGGGAGAAGCGACAGGAGGCTATTAAATATGGTAAATGGAACGATCGTGGACAGACTGGCTCGGCTGCGGGAGGTAATGCAGAAGGTGGGGATTGATTATTATATGATTCCCACTGCAGATTATCATGGGTCTGAGTATGTCAGCGAATATTTTATGGTGCGGCAGTTTTTTTCCGGATTCACCGGTTCAAACGGAACCCTTGTGGTATGGCAGGAGGGGGCCGGATTATGGACCGATGGACGATACTTTATACAGGCTGAAAGGGAACTTGCAGGTACGGGAGCGACACTTTATAAATCTGGTCAGGAGGGCGTGCCTACTATTCTGGAGTTTCTAAAAAGTAATATGACCAAGGGTCAGGTACTGGGATTTGACGGAAGAGTGGTAGGGGCGTCTGTCGGTCTGCGTTATGAGCGAGAATTGGCCAGCTTGGGGGTACTTGTGTCTTATGATCAGGACCTGGCAGAAAAAATATGGGCTGACAGACCGGCATTTCCCTGCGGAAAGACTTTTGCGATTCCGGCTGAATTATCCGGCCGCAGTGTGTCGGAAAAATTGGAAGATGTCAGAGCAGTGATGAAAAAAGAAGAGACGGAGGGTTTTCTGCTGACGAAACTGGATGACCTGATGTGGCTTTTTGATATTCGTGGTTGTGATGTGGAATGCAATCCGGTGGCCCTTTGCTACGGATATATTACAGCTGAGCAGACGTTTTTGTTTATACAACCGGAGGCGTTAAACACTGAAGTACAGGAGCATTTGGATGCTGCCGGAGTGATCATCAGAGATTATAAAGAGATGGCCATGTTTTTGAACAGTGAAGTTTCTCAGGGCTGTAGAGTGCTTGTTGATCCGGAACATTGTAATTACGCATTATATAAGAAGGTGCAGGAAAGAACTGAGGCGGTAGATAGAAAAAATCCAACGGAACTTTTGAAGGCTGTTAAAAATTCTGTAGAACTCAAAAATATGGAGAAGGTCTATCTGCTGGACAGCTTAGCGGTTACCAGATTTATCTATTGGCTGAAAAAGAATGTTGGTAAGATGGAAATTACCGAGCTTACTGCTGCAGAATATTTGGATGGCCTTCGCAGGCAGATTCCCGGATTTTTGGACCTGTCATTTCCTACCATTGCGGGATATCGGGAAAATGCAGCCATGATGCATTATAGTGCTACGCCGGATAGTTATGCTGCGCTGGCACCGGAGGGCATGCTTTTGGTGGATTCCGGAGGACAATATATGGGCGGTACGACAGATGTGACCAGAACCATTGTGTTGGGACCGGTTTCTCAGGAGATAAAGAAACACTATACTGCTGTAGCATCCGGTATGTTGCAGCTGGCCGGGGCCAGATGGTTGTATGGCTGTACAGGACGGAATCTGGATATTCTGGCAAGGGGACCTTTATGGGACTTGGGTGTGGATTATAAATGTGGCACCGGTCATGGCATCGGCTATATTTTGAATGTCCATGAAGGGCCTCATAGCATTCGCTGGAAATACACAGAGGGAGCCGGGGAAACCGTACTGGAGGCCGGTATGTGCGTCAGTGATGAACCGGGAGTTTATGTGGAAGGGCGCTACGGGATCCGAATCGAGAACATCCTGACAGTAAAAAATGGTGAAAAGAATCAGGATGGGCAGTTTATGTATTTTGATGTACTTACTTATGTGCCCATCGATCTGGAAGCGATTGATGTGCAGTATATGACGGAGTCTCAGCGCCGGCTGCTCAATGAATATCATGGCCGGGTATATGAGAAACTGGCTCCTTTTTTGCAGGGAGAAGAGCTGGAATGGCTTAAAAATGTTACGAATCCAATTTAAAAATAGTTATTGACTTTTCAAAAGTACTCTGAGATAATATAATTGACGGAGAAGGCGGATAATTTTAAAACGCCCTGTCAAAGCCCAGAAACTGCCGCAAAAAGCGGTAAAAATACATAATATAAGGAGGCACATAATATGTCAACAAAAGCATATTATCCTATTTCCGAAATTGGTGCTGGTAAGCCCGGTTTTTCTAAGACCCGTTCTATTATTGAGGCAGCTTTTTACGGAAATAATGTAGTAAAGGTTAATACCTTGAAAGAAGCTTATGAGCTGGCAAAAAATTCACCCGGAACTATCGTGACAGATATGCCTATCAAAGATGGCGAAACTTTTGGTTTGGAGAAAGATGCAAAAGTATTGCTGTTCAATGACGGTGCTGTAACAGGCCGTTATGCACAGGCTCGTCGTATCAAAGGTGAGCCCGGCGTTGATGAGGCAAAGCTGGATAAGGTTGTAATGGATGCTGTGTATGAGACACGTTGGAAAACCATGTATCATGCTGAGTGTTTCGTAGGACTGGACCCTGAGTTTATGGTAAAAGCACATCTGCTGATTCCCGAGGGAGAAGAGAATCTGCTTTACAACTGGATGATCAACTTCCAGTATATGTCTGATGAGTATGTGAGAATGTACAAGAATTCCAAGCCTATCGGTGATGGAAAGGAGCCTGACATCTACATCTTTTCCGATCCTCAGTGGACACCCGGCGAAAGACCTGATCTGGACTACAGCTGCCTGAGCGATCCCCTGACCCTTTGCTATTTTGATACCAATGAGAACTGCGCAGCTATCCTGGGTATGAGATATTTTGGTGAGCATAAGAAGGGTACTTTGACCATGGCATGGGCTTTGGCTAATAGAAACGGTTATGCTTCCTGCCACGGTGGTCAGAAAGAGTACATCCTTGCTGATGGTTCTAAGTATGTAGCATCTGTATACGGTCTGTCCGGATCCGGAAAGTCTACTCTGACCCATGCTAAGCATGGCGGCAAGTATGAGATCAAGGTTCTGCATGATGATGCTTTCATTATCAACACAGACACCTGTGCATCCATCGCTCTGGAGCCTACTTATTTTGATAAGACTGCTGACTATCCTACAGGTTGCCCTGACAATGAGTACCTGTTGTCTGCTCAGAACTGCTCCGCAACTCTGGATGAGAACGGCAAGATCCAGCTGGTAACTGAGGACATCAGAAACGGTAACGGACGTGCTATCAAGTCCAAACTGTGGTCTCCTAACCGTGTTGACAAGATCGATGCACCTGTAAATGCTATTTTCTGGATTATGAAGGATCCTACTATTCCGCCCGTAGTAAAACTGAAAGGTGCTGCACTGGCATCTGTTATGGGCGCAACTCTGGCAACCAAGACCTCTACCGCAGAGCGTGTAGCAGCCGGAACCGATATGAATGCACTTCGTATCGTACCTTATGCAAATCCTTTCAGAACTTATCCGCTGGTTAACGACTATGAGAAGTTCAAAAAGCTGGTAGAAGAGAAGAACGTAGATTGCTACATCGTTAATACCGGTGATTTCATGGGCAAGAAGGTAAAACCTGCTGATACCCTGGGCATTCTGGAGACAATCGTAGAAGGAAAGGCTAATTTCGAGAAGTGGGGCAACTTCAGCGACATCGAGATCATGTATGACTGGTCCGGCAAGACAGGTGACTTTACTCCTGACATGAATGACGCTGACTATGTTGCTGCTCTGAAGAACGCTATGCAGAACCGTGTGGATGCAGTGGAAGGCTTTGCCACCAAGAAGGCCGGTTACGACAAACTTCCTGATGAAGCACTGGAAGCACTGAAGAAGGTTGTTGCAGAGGTGTAAGCACTCTGTAATCAGCAGGACTTCTTAGATATTGATTGGTGTGGAGGGGAAATCTGAGGATTTCCCCTTTATATACCCATAAGAAAGTGTGAATTGTACATAAAAAACACAAATTGATCAAACAAAATAAAAAATTAAAAATATTTAAAAAACCTGTTGACAAAGGTTAGGCAACGTGATATGATGAACGAGTTGCGGCCGAGAGGTCAGCAGAGCACCTTGACAAATAAACAGCAATGCAACCCTGAAAATTCTTAAAGAATTATTCAGAACAAAACAAACCAAAGTATCAAGCAATTGATGCAGGTAAATCAACGGACAAATGCCAGAGAGCATATTGACCGGGAGAACACTTTAAATGAGAGTTCGATCCTGGCTCAGGATGAACGCT